>NZ_JBIOOE010000001.1:0-860000 GCF_051712085.1 Enterococcus sp. DIV1537a
ATGCCCGACGTGGAAAGTTTTTGGCATAGCCTTGAAGAAGCCTATCAAGCGATTTTGTCGGCGCCAAGTTTTGATGCTTGGATTAAAACCACACGCCCTTTGAAATTAGACAACAATCAATTGTGGCTAGAAGTCCCTTCTGCAGTTCATCGTGATTACTGGGAAAAAAATCTTTCGGCAAAAATTGTCGAAACTGGATTTAAATTGACCGGTGCAGAAGTGATGCCCCATTTTGTTGTTGCCGATGAAAAAGACGCAGCACTGGCACAAGAACTCGAAGAACCTGCCGAAGAAGAAATTGTTTTTAGTGAACAAAGTAAAAAAGCGATGCTTAATCCTAAGTACACTTTCGACACCTTCGTTATTGGTAAAGGAAACCAAATGGCGCACGCTGCAGCGCTTGTTGTTGCCGAGGATCCGGGTTCGATTTACAATCCCCTTTTCTTCTATGGTGGTGTAGGGTTAGGGAAAACCCATTTGATGCATGCTATTGGTCATCAAATGTTAGTGAATCAACCAGATGCCAAAGTCAAATATGTTAGTAGCGAAACGTTTACGAATGAATTTATCAACTCAATTCAAACAAAAACATCCGAACAATTTCGGAAAGAATATCGCAATGTTGACTTATTATTAGTCGATGATATTCAATTTTTGGCGGAAAAAGAAGCGACATTGGAAGAATTTTTCCATACCTTCAACGATCTTTACAATGAAAATAAACAAATTGTTTTAACAAGTGATCGCCCGCCGAATGATATTCCAAAATTACCTGAACGATTAGTTTCTCGCTTTGCTTGGGGTTTGTCTGTCGATATCACCCCGCCTGATTTAGAAACACGGATTGCAATTTTGCGCAAAAAAGCAGATGCCGAGCGTTTAGAAATTCCGGATGATACACTAAGTTATATCGCTGGTCAAATTGATTCCAACATCCGTGAATTAGAGGGTGCTTTGGTCCGTGTTCAAGCCTTTGCAACTATTAATGGAGAAGATATTACCACTAGTTTAGCGGCGGACGCCTTGAAATCTCTAAAATCAGTTGGTAGTAAAAATCAATTGTCCATTTTACAAATTCAAGAAGAAGTATCCAAATATTATCATGTGCCTCTTAAAGATTTAAAAGGGAAAAAACGGGTGAAAACAATTGTGGTTCCTCGTCAAATCTCAATGTATCTTGCTAGAGAAATGACCGACAATTCCTTGCCAAAAATTGGTGCCGAATTTGGCGGCAAAGATCATACAACGGTGATTCATGCGCACGAAAAGATTCAGCAATTATTGGAAAAAGATCCAGCGATTCAAAAAGAAGTCAGTGAAATTAAAAATTTATTGAACTCTTAGGATGTGGAAAACTAAACAAAAAAGAACAAAGTTATCCACAACTTATACACAAGTGGATAACTTAGTAAAATCAATGCTCTTTTGACTTTTCCACAGAATCAACATGCCCTATTACTTTTATTATTTATTTATATATAATATACAAAACAGTGGCGTACAAAATTAGAACGTATTGAAAATACTTAAAAAGGAGTTTACATTATGAAATTAACGGTCAAACGAAGTGTCTTTTTACAAGAATTACAAACTGTTCAACGAGCAATTTCTTCTAAAACAACGATTCCAATCTTAACAGGTGTTAAAATTGTGTTATCAGAAGATGGCTTATCACTTACTGGGAGTAACGCGGATATTTCAATTGAAAGTTTTTTAAGTAAAGATGATGAAAAAGCTCAAATGACGATTGAACGCACAGGTAGCATCGTTTTACAATCTCGTTTCTTTGGCGAAATTATTCGTAAATTACCAGAAGATATGTTCACAATGGAAGTTCTAGATAACAATCAAGTTGCAATTACTTCAGGAAAAGCTGATTTTACGGTTAATGGATTAGATGCTGACAATTATCCGCACTTACCAGTAATTGATACTCAAAACCAAATGAAATTACCTGTTCATTTATTGACAAAAATTATTAGTGAAACAGGTTTTGCTGTCTCGATGCACGAAAGTCGTCCAATTTTAACTGGGGTCCACTTTATTTTAGAAAATCAAAAATTACTTGCCGTTGCGACAGATTCACATCGTTTAAGTCAACGTGTGATCCCGACAGAACAAGCAGTAGAAGACTTTAACATTGTAATTCCAGGAAAAAGTTTAACTGAACTTTCTCGTTCATTAACCAATGAAGAAGAAATGGTTGAAATCAGCATTATGGAAAACCAAGTGCTATTTAAAACAGAAACAATGTACTTCTATTCTCGTTTGTTAGAAGGAAATTATCCTGATACCAACCGTTTAATTCCAACTAGCCATAACACGCAAATTGAATTTTATGTACCAGAATTGCTTTCAGCAATCGAACGTGCCTCTTTACTTTCTCATGAAGGACGTAACAATATTGTTCGCCTTTCAATTTCACCAGATTCTGTTGTTTTATATGGAAATTCACCTGAAATTGGAAAAGTCGAAGAAGCGTTAAACTATGAAAATGTTTCTGGTGAAGCGTTGGATATTTCTTTCAACCCAGATTATATGAAAGATGCATTGCGAGCGTTTGGCGATATGAATATTACCGTGAAATTCCTTTCCCCAATTCGTCCGTTTACATTGGAGCCAACCGAAACAGAACTAGATTTCATTCAACTAATTACACCGGTTCGTACAAATTAATCATGTTTAAAAAAGACCTTCGGAAAATCACTATGATCGCCGAAGGTTCTTTTTTGTCGTCTGTTTAAAGCCGATAAACGCTGCTAGATAAGCTTTTTAAAACTGGAATAGCTTTTACGCTAATATGATTGTGAATGTTTGAACTATCGTTTGACGAATAAATTCAGCTTTTTTTTTCATGGATAAAGAAAAAAGCCCTTTAATTTTTCGTTTAAGAGCTGTTCATTTTTTTATGAACATTTCCTAGTGAAAGAAGTTTACGTTGCTTAAAACGACGCTCAGACCTCTACAAGCTACTTTTCTTCAATGCATGCCCTCTTCGTTTGTCTTTGAGTTACCCCAAATTGTTTTTTAGTTAAACGCTACTCGTCATTTCTGCCAAATCAGGCCCCTTTTTTCTCAAGAAAATATCAATTTCCGTTTTAAAATGCTTTTTAAGAGTTTTTTTATCCTAATAATATTTTCGGTCATTTAGAATTAAAATTGCTTAGAATGAAAATTAGACAGATAAATTTGTTTTCTCTTATGAAAAAGGGTATAATATATATGAGAACGTATTAGAAAAAAGAGGGATGCACATTGAAAAAAACGTTTGTTTTAGCAACTGAGTATATAACGCTTGGTCAGTTTCTTAAAGAAATCAACGTCATTGGTAGTGGCGGCCAAGCCAAATGGTATTTGGCAGATAATAGCGTGTTTGTTGATGGCGAGTTGGAAAATCGTCGCGGACGGAAACTTTATGCGGGCATGATGATTGAGATACCTGAAGAAGGTACTTTTTTTATGGTGAAAAACGGAAACGAGTCCGACGATGCGGCTGAATGAGCTGACACTTCAGCATTATCGTAATTATGAAACAGTCAGCTTAGATTTTCCAAAAACGTTAAATCTTTTTTTAGGCGAAAACGCCCAAGGAAAAACCAACTTGTTAGAAAGCATTTATGTTCTAGCAATGACACGAAGTCATCGAACCAGCAATGAAAAAGAATTAATTGGCTGGGAACAAGCAGCAGCTAAAATTAGCGGCGTGGTTGAAAAAAAGACAGGCACCGTGCCGTTGGAAATTTTAATTTCCAACAAAGGACGTAAAACCAAGGTTAACCACATTGAGCAAAAAAGGCTCAGTGCGTACATTGGGCAACTGAATGTTATTTTATTTGCCCCAGAAGATTTATCTTTGGTGAAAGGCTCACCTCAAGTCCGCCGGAAATTTATTGACATGGAACTCGGACAAGTGAGTCCTATTTATCTTTATGATCTTGTCCAATATCAGTCTGTTTTAAAGCAACGGAACCAATACCTAAAACAACTAGCTGAAAAGAAACAAACAGATACTGTTTATCTGGATATTTTGACAGAGCAGCTAGCTGAATTTGGCGGGAAAGTTCTATACGCTCGGTTAGGTTTTCTTAAAAAATTAGAACACTGGGCAAACTTACTCCATCAAAAAATTAGTCATGGACGCGAAACGCTCACCATTGACTACGCATCAAGCATCCCAATTGACAACACGGATCTTTCCTTAGAAGCACTTCAAAATCAATTGCTCCAACAATTAATGAACAATCGTAAGCGTGAATTGTTTAAAGCGAATACTTTTTTAGGCCCTCATCGTGACGATTTGCTATTTATTGTCAATGGTCAAAATGTTCAAACGTATGGCTCACAAGGCCAACAGCGAACGACAGCTTTAAGTATTAAATTGGCAGAGATTGATTTGATGCATTCAGAAACAGGAGAATATCCTGTGTTATTACTAGATGATGTCATGAGTGAATTAGATAATGAACGTCAAATTCACTTGTTAGAAACGATTGAAGGCAAAGTTCAAACGTTCTTAACGACAACTAGTTTAGATCACATAAAAGACAAGCTAACAGTTGAACCAGATATTTTTTATGTTCAACAAGGCAAGATAGAAAGGAATTCAGCGACATGACAGAAGAAGAAAAAAACATGAGAGAACGTGCGCAAGAATATGACGCTAGTCAGATTCAAGTTTTGGAGGGCTTAGAAGCTGTCCGGAAACGTCCTGGTATGTACATAGGTTCTACTAGTGGCGAAGGGTTACACCACTTAGTATGGGAAATCGTTGACAACTCTATCGACGAAGCCTTAGCAGGATTTGCTAAATCAATTCAAGTAATTATCGAACCAGACGATAGTATTACTGTTATCGATGATGGTCGTGGAATTCCAGTCGGGATTCAAGCCAAAACAGGTCGCCCAGCTGTGGAAACAGTGTTTACAGTGCTACATGCCGGCGGGAAATTTGGCGGTGGCGGCTATAAAGTATCAGGTGGCTTGCACGGTGTTGGTTCCTCTGTTGTTAATGCTTTATCGACCAGTTTAGATGTTCGTGTTTATAAAGATGGCAAAGTGTACTACCAAGAATATCGTCGTGGTGCGGTTGTTGATGACCTAAAAGTTATCGAAGAAACGGATCGCCACGGAACCACTGTTCACTTTATTCCAGATCCTGAAATTTTTACAGAAACAACCGTTTATGATTTTGATAAATTAGCAACACGGGTTCGTGAATTAGCCTTTTTAAATCGAGGCTTACACATTTCAATTGAAGACCGTCGTGAAGGACAAGAAGATAAAAAAGAGTATCACTATGAAGGCGGGATTAAGAGTTATGTTGAGCATTTAAATGCCAATAAAGACGTTATTTTCCCAGAGCCAATCTTCATTGAAGGAGAGCAACAAGATATTACAGTGGAAGTGTCAATGCAGTATACAGATGGCTACCACTCAAATATTTTAAGTTTTGCCAACAATATTCATACTTATGAAGGCGGAACGCATGAATCTGGTTTTAAAACTTCTTTAACACGTGTGATTAATGACTATGCACGTAAACAAAAATTGATGAAAGAAAACGATGAAAAATTAACTGGGGAAGATGTTCGTGAAGGCTTAACCGCAGTGGTTTCCATCAAACACCCAGATCCTCAATTTGAAGGACAAACCAAAACGAAATTAGGAAACTCAGAAGTACGGACCGTCACGGATCGTTTATTCTCAGAATACTTTACAAAATTCTTGATGGAAAATCCAACAGTCGGTAAACAAATTGTCGAAAAAGGCATGTTGGCCTCAAAAGCTCGTTTAGCCGCTAAAAGAGCCCGTGAAGTCACTCGTCGTAAAGGCGCTTTAGAAATTAGCAACTTGCCAGGGAAGCTGGCTGATTGCTCAAGTAAAGATCCGGAAAAATGCGAATTATTTATCGTCGAAGGAGACTCGGCCGGCGGTTCAGCAAAACAAGGCCGTAGCCGTGAATTCCAAGCCATTTTACCAATTCGTGGGAAAATCTTGAATGTCGAGAAAGCCAGCATGGATAAAATTTTAGCCAATGAAGAAATTCGGTCATTATTTACAGCTATGGGAACAGGCTTCGGCGAAGATTTCGATGTTTCTAAAGCACGTTATCACAAACTAGTGATTATGACCGATGCCGATGTCGATGGTGCGCATATTCGAACGTTGTTATTAACCTTGTTCTATCGCTTCATGCGGCCAATTGTTGAAGCTGGTTATGTGTATATTGCCCAACCACCACTATATGGTGTGAAACAAGGGAAAAACATCACCTACGTCCAACCGGGCAAACATGCTGAAGAGGAACTAGCAAAAGTGTTAGAAGAATTACCTGCTTCACCAAAACCAAGTGTTCAACGTTACAAAGGGTTGGGTGAAATGGATGATCACCAACTTTGGGAAACAACAATGGACCCAGAAAAACGATTAATGGCGCGAGTGAGTGTCGATGATGCCATTGAAGCTGACCAAATTTTTGAAATGCTAATGGGCGATCGTGTAGAACCACGTCGTGCGTTTATCGAAGAAAATGCCCATTACGTGAAAAACTTGGATATTTAATGTGTCGCAACGTTGTAAGAGACGCTAGAACATATATTTAGAGGGGAAAAAATTCATGAGTGAAGAAATTAAAGAAAACATTCAAGACGTCAATCTGACCAGCGAAATGAAAGAATCTTTCATTGACTACGCAATGAGTGTTATCGTAGCCCGCGCGTTACCTGATGTTCGTGACGGTTTAAAACCTGTTCATCGCCGAATCTTATATGGAATGAACGAATTAGGGGTAACCCCTGATAAACCACACAAAAAATCAGCCCGGATTGTTGGGGATGTTATGGGTAAATATCACCCCCATGGGGACAGTGCGATTTACGAATCAATGGTGCGGATGGCACAACCTTTTAGTTATCGGGCTATGTTAGTTGACGGCCACGGAAACTTCGGTTCTGTCGATGGTGACGGCGCTGCCGCTATGCGTTATACCGAAGCACGTATGAGTAAAATTGCTTTAGAAATGCTACGAGATATTAACAAAAATACAGTCGATTTCCAAGGAAACTATGATGATTCAGAACAAGAACCAGTAGTTTTACCTGCTCGTTTTCCAAACTTACTAGTTAACGGAACAACGGGGATTGCGGTGGGGATGGCAACAAATATTCCACCACACAATTTAAGTGAAGTGATTGATGCAACAAGTTTATTGATGGACAATCCTGATGTAACGACGAATGAATTGATGGAAGTGTTACCTGGACCAGATTTTCCAACAGGCGGTTTAGTGATGGGGAAATCAGGGATTCGCCGAGCATATGAAACGGGGAAAGGTTCGATTACAGTTCGTGCAAAAGTTGAATTGACTGAAATGCCGAATGGAAAAGAACGTATTTTAGTAACTGAATTGCCTTATATGGTGAATAAAGCCAAATTAATCGAACGAATTTCTGAATTACACAGAGATAAACGAATTGAAGGAATTACCGATTTGCGGGATGAATCTTCTCGTGAAGGCATGCGGATTGTCATCGATGTTCGTCGAGATGTGAGTGCCTCTGTTGTGTTAAACAACTTGTACAAAATGACTGCCTTACAAACATCTTTTGGTTTTAACATGTTAGCCATTGAAAAAGGTGTACCGAAAATTTTAAGCTTGAAACGTATTTTAGAAAACTACGTCGAGCATCAAAAAGAAGTCATTACTCGCCGGACGATTTTTGACAAAAACAAAGCAGAAGCACGGGCACATATTTTAGAAGGTCTCCGAATTGCCTTAGATCATATCGATGAAATCATTGCCATTATCCGTGGATCACAATCAGATGACGAAGCAAAAGCAACGTTAATTGAACGCTTTGAATTTTCAGATCGTCAAGCGCAAGCGATTTTAGATATGCGTTTACGCCGTTTAACAGGCTTAGAACGCGACAAAATTGAAAATGAATATCAAGAGCTATTGAAATTCATTGCGGACTTAGAGGACATTTTAGCCCGTCCAGAACGCGTCATTGAAATCATTAAAACAGAGTTAAATGACGTTCGTACAAAATTTGGTGATGCACGACGCACAGAATTATTAGTAGGTGAAGTCTTAAGTCTTGAAGATGAAGATTTAATCGAAGAAGAAGAAGTCGTGATTACGTTAACCAATAACGGCTACATTAAGCGGATGGCAAACTCTGAATTCCGGGCGCAACGCCGTGGCGGACGTGGTGTCCAAGGGATGGGCGTTCATGATGATGATTTCGTGAAAAACCTAGTTTCTTGTTCAACACACGACACGTTATTATTCTTTACGAACACTGGGAAAGTTTACCGAGCAAAAGGTTACGAAATCCCTGAGTACGGTAGAACAGCAAAAGGAATTCCAGTGATCAACTTACTGGGAATTGATTCTGCAGAAAAAATTCAAGCGATTATTTCTGTTGAGGGCAAAGCGGAAGCAGGTAAATACTTGTTCTTCACAACCTTAAAAGGAACCGTCAAACGGACAGCCGTAACAGCCTTTTCTAATATCCGTAGTAATGGATTAATCGCCATTAGCTTAAAAGAAGATGATGAGTTAGTTAACGTGGTAACGACTAATGGCAATCAGAAGATGATTATCGGAACACATGCAGGATACTCTGTCACATTTGATGAAAATACTGTACGTGATATGGGCCGGACAGCATCAGGTGTTCGGGGAATCCGTCTCCGCGAAAATGATTATGTGGTCGGCGCAGCGATTCTGGATGAAAATAAAGAAGTCCTAGTCATTACTGAAAATGGTTATGGTAAGCGTACAAAAGCTTCTGAATATCCAGTTAAAGGACGTGGCGGTAAAGGGATTAAGACAGCAAATATCACTGAGAAAAATGGTCCATTAGCTGGTTTAACCACGGTCAATGGGGATGAAGATATCTTATTGATTACGAACAAAGGCGTCATTATCCGCTTTAACGTTGATTCTGTTTCTCAAACAGGACGCGCAACATTAGGGGTTCGTTTAATGAGAATGGAAGATGGTGCCAAAGTGGTAACAATGGCTGTTGTAGAACCAGAAGAAGTGGAAGAAGAAATCGTTGAAGTTGTAGAAACAACAGAAAACGAAACAACATCAGAAACAGAAGAATAACATAAAAAAGTTTCGCCAGTTGGCGAAACTTTTTTATTGGGGCTTTTCAAAACTATTTCTTGCTTTTGTCCATCAATTAGCATATAATTAGAGATTGTGAACTACCTTTTTAGGTATGTTCTCCTTGCTCTTAGCCAACTAAGAGCCTTGAAGTCCATAGGGAGGTGAAAATCAATGAGTCAAGATACGAAGTACGAAATCATGTACATTATTCGTCCGAACATTGATGAAGAAGCAAAAACTGCTTTAGTAGAACGTTTCGACACAATCTTAAAAGATAACGGAGCAGAAGTTATCGAATCTAAAGATTGGGAAAAACGCCGCTTAGCATATGAAATGAACGGATTCCGTGAAGGCATCTATCATATCGTTAACGTTACTTCTCCATCAACAGCTGGCGCAATCAACGAGTTTGATCGTTTAGCAAAAATCAATGACGATATTATCCGTCATATGATCGTGAAGGTAGAAGCATAATTTGTTTCACATGAAACATTTATTGACGAAAGGAGATGTTTTGAATGATTAATAACGTTGTATTAGTCGGAAGATTGACAAAAGATCCTGACTTACGTTACACCGCTAGTGGTTCAGCTGTTGCGACCTTTACACTTGCTGTAAACCGTAACTTTACGAATCAAAATGGTGACCGTGAAGCAGACTTTATCAACTGTGTGATTTGGCGTAAACCCGCAGAAACAATGGCTAATTATGCCCGTAAAGGTACATTATTAGGTGTTGTCGGAAGAATTCAAACTCGTAACTACGAGAACCAACAAGGTCAACGTGTCTACGTAACTGAAGTGGTTTGTGAAAACTTCCAATTGTTAGAATCTCGTTCTGCTTCAGAACAAAGAGGAACTGGCGGCGGTAGCTTTAATAACAACGAAAATGGTTATCAATCACAAAATCGTAGCTTTGGTAATAACAATGCCGGTTCTGGATTTAATAACAACAACAATAGTTTCAATCCATCATCTTCTCAGTCGCAAAACAATAACGGTATGCCTGATTTCGATAAAGATTCTGATCCATTTGGTGGCTCAGGTTCATCTATCGACATTTCAGATGATGATTTACCATTCTAAACGAATTTGATAGGAGGGAACAAGAATGGCACAACAAAGAAGAGGCGGACGTAAACGTCGGAAAGTCGACTATATCGCAGCAAACCACATCGAATACATCGACTATAAAGATACTGAATTGTTAAAACGATTCATTTCAGAACGTGGCAAAATTTTACCACGTCGTGTTACAGGTACTGGCGCTAAAAACCAACGTAAATTAACGATTGCTATTAAACGCGCACGTATCATGGGATTATTACCATTCGTTAGTGACGAACAATAATTTTATGACAATTTCCAGAACCAAAGAGCTTGCTCTTTGGTTCTTTTTTATCTTGACTAGTGTTTCACGTGAAACATAACAAGGTTCGCAGAATGAAGTGTTTTGTGATAAAATAAAGGATGAAATAACTAGTGAATCACCAGAGCAATATGCTCGTTGGAACAAGTCGCCTCAAAGGTCTGCAGAAAGATTGGAGGCAAAAAAATGCAAAAGAAGAGAATTCAAAAAAACGGTTTCTTAATTGTTGTGGGTCTTCTCTTAGTAGAATTTCTCCTCTATTTCTTACTAACAAATAAATGGCTGCTATTGGCGGTAATTATCGCATTAGATATCTTTCTCTTAGTGGTTATTCGGCTGTTGATTAGAGATGTAGAAATTACAAACGTAGAAAAGATTCAAGAAGCAAGTTCCATTGCTGAACAATCGTTGGATTATGTTGTAAATGAAGTACCTGTGGGAATTATTACGTATAACGGGGAAACACGCGCGGTAGAATGGCTTAATCCTTATGCTGCTTCTATTTTTAATAAAGACAATCAGCTAACGTTAACCGCTAGCCAAGTTACGTCTTATTTAGAATTAGCAGAACGAAACCAAGATATTTTTACGATTGACGAAAATACCTATCGCTTTAGCGTCAATAAAGAACAACATACAATTACTTTTGAAGATATCACTAAAGAAAGTAATTTGTATCAAGAAAAAGTCGAAATGCAAACGGCTATTGGCATTGTGTCTGTCGATAATTATGATGATGTCACCGATACAATGGATGAGAAAGAAATTTCTTATTTGAATAGTTTCATTACGACGATGGTTTCTGATTGGATGGACCAATACAAAGTTTTTTATAAGCGAATCAACGCAGAACGTTATTTTTTCATTGCCCAATGGGAAGATATTCAAAAAATGATGGACGAAAAATTTTCTATTTTGGATACGATCCGTAAGGAATCAGCTAACCATGAAGTAGCCATTACGTTAAGCATGGGGATTGCTTATGGGGGGCCAACCTTAGATCAAACCGGGACCACGGCTCAAACAAACCTAGATACAGCTTTAGTACGTGGCGGCGATCAAGTGGTTGTAAAAGAAGCCAAAGATGAAGCGAAGCCGTTATTTTTTGGTGGAAAAACGGCAGTAACGACGAAACGTTCCCAAGTACGTTCTCGCGCAATGAGCATGGCAATTAAGGGAATTATTGCGGAATCTGCTGACATCTATATTATGGGCCATCGTTATCCAGATATGGATGCGTTAGGTTCAGCATTTGGTGTTGCTCGTTTAGCCTCGTTTAATAATCGAAAAGCGTGGATTGTTTTAGATGAAAATGAAATCATTCCCGATGTCAAAAGAGTGTTAGAGGCGATTAAAGAGTACCCAGAATTAGAAGAGCGCATTATTAGTCCTAAAGAGGCCGTGAAGCGCAAGAAAGAAAGTAGCTTATTAGTTATGGTAGATTACCATAAACCGTCTCTATCGATCTCACAAGAGCTCTATGAGCGTTTTGATAAAGTGGTAATCATTGATCACCATCGACGAGGAGACGAATTTCCAGCAAAACCCTTGCTTTCTTATATTGAATCTTCTGCCTCTTCTGCTTCAGAATTAGTCACAGAATTGATCGAATACCAAAGTAATAGCGCAAATAAACTGCAGGCCTTTGAAGCAACCATGATGTTGGCGGGAATTGTGGTTGATACGAAAAGTTTCAATACACGAACGACGGCGCGAACATTTGATGTGGCTAGTTATTTACGAACTTGTGGAGCAGACTCATCTTTAGTACAATATCTATTAAGTTCTGATCTTACAAGCTATCTGGAAATGAACAATTTAATCTCTAAAAGCGAATATGTCACAAAAGATACCGTCGTTGTTGCCGGGAGTGAAGACAAAGAATATGATAGTGTCACAGCTGCCAAAACAGCGGACACATTACTTTCTATGGCAGGGATTAATGCAGCATTTGTCATTACCAAGCGGACGGATCAACAGATTGGCATTAGTGCTCGGAGTAATGGTTCAATTAATGTCCAAATCATTATGGAAAATTTAGGTGGTGGCGGTCACTTTACTAATGCGGCAGTACAATTATCAAACGTAACAGTAGCAGAAGTAAAAGAGCAACTACTTGATGTAATTCGTCAAAATATTAATGAAATGTATGAACAGGAGTGAAGGAAATGAAAGTCATTTTTTTACAAGACGTTAAAGGAAAAGGAAAAAAAGGGGACGTAAAAGAAGTGCCAACTGGTTACGCCCAAAACTTTTTAATTAAAAATGGTTATGCGAAAGAAGCCAATAAAGGGAGCATGAGTGCGTTAGCGGGTCAAAAGAAAGCCCAAGAAAAACATGAAGCAGAAGTTTTAGCACAAGCAAAAGAAATGCAAGCCTTTTTAGAAGATGAAAAGACTGTTGTAGAGATCAAGGCAAAAGCTGGAGAAGACAGCCGGTTATTTGGCTCAATTCCTTCAAAACAAATTGCAGAAGCCTTAAATAAACAATACAATGTAAAATTGGATAAACGCAAAATCGAATTAGCCAACCCAATTCGTTCTCTAGGTTACACTAACGTACCAGTCAAACTACATCATGAAGTTACAGCGAAAATTAAGGTTCATGTCGTAGCGGAATAATACAATTGATAAAAAAGAAGCCGATTTCTCCGGCTTCTTTTTTATACAAAATAAATTACTGTAATTATTTTTATGAAGTTTAGAAATCAAATGCACAACATTTCAAATTAATAAAAAAATTATATTTTTATTAATTGTGTATTTTTTAAAATTGGAAAGTGAACTAAAAATAGAGAAATCAGCAGAGAAAAAATGTACTTTTTTTAATGAAATTGTGTTAAAATGGATAGACTAAATGAACCAGAAAGTAAGACATCGTGGGAGAGAACAAAATGAATGAATTATTGCAAGATAGGGTACCGCCACAAAATATTGAAGCGGAACAAGCCGTTTTAGGTTCTATTTTCTTAGATGCAGATGTGCTAATAGAAGCGATGGAATATGTGGAACCTAAAGATTTCTATCGTCGTAGTCATCAGTTGATTTTCCAAACGATGATGACCTTAAGCGACCGAAATGAAGCGATTGATGTGGTAACAATCAAAGATCGCCTAGAACAAGAGAATTTGTTAGAAGATGTTGGTGGACTAAGTTATCTGTCAGATTTAGCTTTAGCTGTACCGACAGCTGCCAATGTCATTTATTATGCAAAAATTGTTGAACAAAAATCGTTGCTGCGCAACTTAATCCAAACCGCTACAGAGATTGTAACTAAAGGCTTTGAGCAAGGTGAAGATGTTGAATCTATTTTGGATGATGCAGAACGAAGCATTTTAGAAGTCTCCGAAAAGCGGAATCGTAGTGGCTTTTTATCAATTTCAGATGTTCTAAATACAACTATTGCGAATATTGACCAATTATACCAAAATGATGAAGAGATTACTGGTTTACCTACAGGCTATCAAGCATTGGATAAAATGACTGCCGGCTTGCAAGCGGAAGAGCTAATTATTTTAGCGGCCCGTCCAGCGGTAGGGAAAACCGCTTTTGCATTAAATATTGCCCAAAATGTCGGCACCAAAACAGATAAAGCTGTCGCTATTTTTAGTTTAGAAATGGGGGCAGAATCATTAGTGAACCGGATGCTTTGTGCAGAAGGATCCATTGAGGCCAGCCATTTAAGAACAGGGCAATTATCTGAAGAAGAATGGCAAAACTTAATTATTGCGATGGGTAGTTTGTCCCGTGCGAATATCTATATTGATGACACACCAGGGATTAAAATTACCGAAATTCGTGCGAAATGTCGTAAATTAGCACAAGAAAAGGGCAACTTAGGTCTAATTTTGATCGACTACCTACAATTGATTGAAGGAACTGGAAAAGAGAACCGCCAACAGGAGGTTTCTGATATTTCACGTCAATTAAAAAAATTAGCGAAAGAATTAAAAGTCCCGGTTATCGCTTTGTCACAGCTTTCTCGTGGCGTGGAACAACGTCAAGATAAACGTCCTGTGTTAAGTGATATTCGTGAGTCAGGTTCCATTGAGCAAGATGCCGATATCGTTGCCTTTCTTTATCGTGATGATTACTATGATCGTGGTGAAGGAGAAGACGGCGATCATGAGCCACCAGAAGTTGACAATGTTGTAGAAGTCATCATTGAGAAAAACCGTAGTGGTGCGCGTGGAACGGTCGAATTACTTTTCATTAAAGAATATAATAAATTTTCTTCGCTTTCGCCGAGGACAGAATTTTAAAAAACGAACTCATTTTTTGAGTTCGTTTTTTTGCTTATTAAGGGATTAAAATCAGAGAGTAAAACACGAACAATATTCGTATATTTTATTATTTTACAAAAACATAGCTAAAAATGTTCGTATTTTTGACAGAAACGCTTTTGATTGTGAAAGAATATTCGATTTTTACCCTTGAAAGGGACTGGTTTTACTGGTACAATGATTCAGGACAAAAAAATTATGAACGAGGTGTTCGAATGTCATCAGTAGTAGTTGTTGGAACGCAATGGGGCGACGAAGGTAAAGGAAAAATTACAGACTTTCTAAGTGAAAACGCAGAAGTGATCGCTCGTTACCAAGGCGGAGATAACGCCGGACATACCATTAAATTCGACGGCGTAACGTATAAATTACATTTAATTCCTTCAGGGATTTTCTATAAAGAAAAAATTAGTGTAATTGGTAACGGCGTAGTTGTGAATCCAAAATCTTTAGTAAAAGAATTAGCTTATTTAAAAGAAAATAATGTTGCCACTGATAATTTACGTATTTCAGATCGTGCCCATGTCATCTTGCCGTATCATATTAAATTGGATCAATTGCAAGAAGATGCGAAAGGTGAAAACAAGATTGGGACAACGATTAAAGGAATTGGCCCAGCCTACATGGATAAAGCAGCACGGGTGGGAATCCGTATCGCTGATTTATTGGATAAAGAAATTTTTGCGGAACGTTTGAAAATTAACTTAGAAGAAAAAAATCGTCAATTCGTTAAAATGTTTGATAGCGAAGCCATTGAATTTGATGATATTTTTGAAGAATACTATGAATACGGACAACAAATTAAACAATATGTTACAGATACTTCGGTTATTTTAAATGATGCATTAGATGCTGGAAAACGGGTTTTATTTGAAGGGGCACAAGGTGTCATGTTGGATATCGATCAAGGAACCTATCCATTTGTTACTTCCTCTAATCCAGTAGCTGGTGGCGTAACTATCGGTAGTGGCGTTGGTCCATCAAAAATTAATAAAGTGGTTGGTGTCTGCAAAGCGTACACTTCACGTGTCGGTGACGGCCCATTCCCAACAGAATTATTTGATGAAACAGGAGAAACCATTCGTCGTGTCGGTAAAGAATACGGAACAACAACAGGACGTCCGCGTCGTGTCGGTTGGTTTGATTCAGTAGTTATGCGTCATTCAAAACGTGTATCAGGGATTACGAACTTGTCATTAAACTCGATTGACGTGTTAAGTGGTTTAGAAACGGTGAAAATTTGTACAGCTTATGAACTTGATGGTGAATTAATTTATCATTACCCAGCAAGCTTGAAAGAATTAAGCCGCTGTAAACCAGTTTATGAAGAATTACCAGGTTGGTCTGAAGATATCACTGGTTGCAAAACTTTAGCTGATTTACCAGCTAATGCTCGTAACTATGTGCATCGGATTTCAGAATTAGTTGGTGTGCGCATTTCAACATTCTCTGTAGGTCCAGACCGTAACCAAACGAACGTTTTAGAAAGCGTTTGGGCACAAATTTAAGCAGATTTTTAAGGGAACGTAAAGGATGGCTTATGCCAGTTCAGCCTTTACGTTCTTTTTTAATTTTATATAAAAATGAAAAACTATGGTAAAATAAAAGAAAACATGAAGGGGGCAATTGTCCGTGAATTATCAATTAGTGACAGATTCTTGTTGTGACTTGCCGTATACATACTTAAAAGAAAACCAAGTACCTTTTATTAGCATGAATATTCAAATTGACGGGAAAGAATATCGCGATGATTTAGGCGAAACGTTTGATTATCAGAACTTCTTAACGGCCATTAAAAATGGAAGTATGCCCACTACCTCTCAAGTTAATGTGGGACGCTACAATGAATTTTTCCGTCCTTTTGTGGAGCAAGGGTTACCGGTGATTTATTTAGCTTTTTCATCTGGGTTAAGTGGCTCTTATCAAAGTGCGTTGCAATCAGTAGAGATGTTAAAAGAAGAGTACGATAATGTAGAAATTCATATTATTGACACAAAAGCAGCTAGCTTAGGTCAAGGGATGTTAGTCCGAGAAGCCATTCGATTACAAACAGATGGTCATTCATTAGGAGAAGTTGTTGCCTATCTTGAAGAGCAAAAAATGAAACTTCACTCGTGGGTAACGGTAGATGATTTAAAACATTTAGAACGTGGCGGACGGATTTCTAAAACAGCGGCAGCACTTGGTGGCTTAATGAACATTAAACCAATTATTCGCGTGGATGCGGCAGGCAAACTAGCATCCGTTGGTAAAACTCGTGGACGAAACAAGTCCTTGCAAAAGATTGCGCAAGAAACGATTCAAGGCATTGTAGAGCCAATGAAACAAACACTGTTGATTGCATATGCGGGAACGAAAGATGACGCGGAAAAAGTCAAAGAATTAATTGAAAAAGAAATAGAGGTTAATGAGATACTGATTTATCCTCTAGGACCCACCATTACTAGTCATACTGGAATAGGTTGTATTGCTGTGTTTTCTTTTGGTGAAAAAAGAAAATAAAAAATAGAGAAGTCATTTTTTAATGACTTCTCTATTTTTTTAATAATCTGAACTGAATAAAACGTCCATTTGTTTTTGAATTTCTGGGTTTTCCAAGAATTCATCATAGGTTGTTTCTGCCCGATCAATGACCCCTTTATCAGAAACAGCAATAATTCGGTTCGCTAATGTTTGGATAAATTGGTGGTCATGTGAAGCAAAAAGAATTGAACCAGTGAAAGCCATCAACCCATCATTTAATGCAGTGATTGATTCTAAGTCTAAGTGGTTCGTTGGATCATCTAAAACTAAGACATTGGCTTTGGAAAGCATTAATTTTGAAAGCATGACACGCACTTTTTCGCCTCCGGAAAGAACATTGACTGGTTTTAGTACCTCTTCACCAGAGAATAACATCCGACCTAAGAAACTACGTAAGAACGTATTGTCATCTTCTTCTTTACCAGCAAATTGACGTAACCAATCTAAAATGGTTAATGGCTCTTCAAAGTCTTTGCTGTTGTCTTTTGGTAAATAAGCTTGGCTAGTTGTAACGCCCCAACGAACAGAACCTGTATCGGGAGTAATTTCGCCCATAATCACTTTGAATAACGTAGTCGTTGTAATATCTGAGTCAGCGATGAATGCCACTTTATCATCTTTTGTTAAGTTGAACGAGATATTATCTAAGATTTTTTTGCCATCAATCGTTACAGAGACATTTTCAACTTGTAATAAGTCATTGCCGATTTCACGTTCTGGTGTAAAACCAACGAATGGATAACGACGAGAGGAAGGTTGAATGTCATCTAAGGTAATTTTATCTAACATTTTTTTACGAGACGTTGCTTGTTTTGATTTTGAGGCATTGGCGCTAAAACGAGCGATAAAGTCTTGTAATTCTTTGATTTGTTCTTCTTTTTTGGCATTAGATTGTGCTTGCAATTTTGTCGCTAGTTGGCTTGATTCCAACCAGAAATCATAGTTACCAACGTAAAGTTTGATTTTACTAAAGTCTAAATCTGCCATGTGAGTGCAGACTTTGTTTAGGAAATGACGGTCATGGGAAACCACGATAACGGTATTTTCAAAGTTGATTAAAAATTCTTCTAACCAATTGATTGAGCGGGTATCTAAACCATTTGTCGGCTCGTCTAATAGTAAGACATCTGGTTTACCAAAAAGAGATTGAGCTAATAATACTTTGACTTTTTGACCAGCTGTTAATTCGCTCATTTTTTGATCATGTAATTCTTCTGGAATGTTTAGCCCTTGGAGTAAAACAGCTGCTTCAGGTTCTGCTTCCCAACCGTCAAGTTCAGCAAATTCGCCTTCTAGTTCTGCGGCACGAATCCCATCTTCATCTGAAAAATCTTCTTTCATATAGATAGCATCTTTTTCTTTCATTACTTCGTAAAGACGTTTATGTCCCATAATTACAGTTTCTAAAACAGTGTAGTCTTCGTAGTCAAAGTGATTTTGTTTCAGCGTCGCTAGTCGCTCATTAGGACCCATTGAAACCACGCCAGTTGTCGGTTGAATCTCACCTGATAAAATTTTAAGAAACGTTGATTTTCCTGCACCGTTTGCGCCGATTAAGCCGTAACAGTTGCCAGGAGTAAATTTAATATTCACTTCTTCAAAAAGTTTACGATCTGGAAATTGTAAACTTACATCATTAACAGTAATCAATTGTTTTCCTCGCTTTTAATATATTCTTGAACCTCTCTGCATTATATCGGCTACAGAACCTTTTTTCAAGGAGTTTCAATCTTTTTACAGAAACGAATAAAAAGGTGGGTTTTTTATAGAAAAAAAGGCGTTTTTTTAAAATGTTTCATGTGAAACAGAATTTTTTTTCATGAAAGGGTTTTTAGTGTATTTTTTTAATGATACACTGTATCATGTAAATTAATTAGTGTATCGATTAAAGGAGCCATCAAAAATGAAGCGGATTGAAAAAATCTATCAATATGTTAAAGAGCAAACGAAGAATTTAACGCCAATGACCTTAACAAGTGATGCGGGAGTCACGACACAAGAAATTTCAGAACGTTTAAACATTCAGCGGACCAATGCTAGTAAAGATTTGAATCAACTCGTTCGTGAAGGGCGCTTGAAAAAATTATCTGGTCGACCAGTAAAATATGTCGCGCAGGTGGCGTTTCAGCATCGACCATTAACCAAGCCAGTTAAAAGTTATCGGGAAAAATCAATGGATCACTCCACAAAAACTTTTATCGAACCATTGGTTGAACCAGTAGTCACGACCAGCAAAACCCCAGAAGTTGAAGATATTTTCAAAAAAATTATCGGTTCAGCTGGAAGCATGAAAACGCCGGTTGAACAAGCCAAAGCAGCGATTTTATATCCGCCAAAAGGCTTGAATTGTTTAATTACTGGACCAACAGGTTCTGGGAAAACTTATTTTGCTCATGCCATGTTTCAATTTGCGAAGCTGAACCAAATTGTGGCCAAAGAAAAAGAGTTTGTGGTGTTTAACTGTGCAGACTATGCGCATAATCCAGAACTTTTGATGTCGCATTTATTTGGGTATGTAGAAGGGGCCTTCACAGGCGCTACGAAAGCGAAAGAAGGGATTATTGATGAAGCAGATGGCAGCATTCTGTTTTTAGATGAAGTACATCGGTTACCACCCGAAGGACAAGAAATGATTTTTTATTTTATGGATCACGGCGTGTACGCGCGTTTAGGTGAAACAGTGAAATCACATCATGCGGATGTTCGGATTATTTGTGCTACGACGGAGAATCCTACTTCTTCTTTATTGAATACTTTTGTGCGACGCATTCCGATTATCATTCAATTACCGAACTTTAGTGACCGTCCTGCAAAAGAAAAAATTGACCTCCTAAAAGTGATGGTTTCAATGGAAGCAGCGCGGATTCAACGGCGAATCTCTTTGTCAGAAGATGTGGTCAAAGCGTTAATTGGAAGTGTTTCTTATGGAAATGTCGGTCAGCTAAAATCGAATGTGCAACTTGTGACTGCGCGAGGGTTCCTTAATCAGATGGAACAAGAGGAATTAATGATTACGATGGACGAATTAACGGACAATATTAAAGAAGGCATTATGCAACTTGCCAGTAATCGAGAAGTATTGTCGGAGTTATCGAAATATCTGGAACCGCAATTAGTGGTATCACCAAATGAATCTTTAGTAGCTATTCAGTCAGATGCCTATGAATTGCCTTACAATCTATATGAGATTATTGGAGATAAAGCGGCTCTCTTAAAAGCAGACGGCTTGGACCAAGAACTAATTAATAATTTTATTACAACGGATATCAATGTTCATTTAAAATCTTTCTACAAAGATTATGGATTCACCTTTGATACAGAAAATAAATTGGCCGAAATTGTGGACCAACGAATTATTGATGTCACTAAGAAAATTTATAATTTTGCAGCGAAGCGGTTATCGTATTCGTTTCAACCCAATTTTATTTATGCAATGAGTTTACACATTAGTTCTTTCTTGAAACGCATCCAATTAGGCAAAGATCCTAAGCATCCTTTAAATGAAAGTATTCGAAATATGGTTTTAGATTATCCAACAGAGTTTGAAACAGCGAAAGAAATTAAAAATATTATTGAAAGTAGTTATCAGATGGAGATTCCTGAATCTGAAAGTTACTATTTAGCTGTTTTGCTCATTTCTTTAAGAGAAAATCCTGAGGCTGGCCGGATTGGCATTGTCGTGGCTGCGCACGGAAATAGTACCGCTAGCAGTATGGTACAAGTGGTTTCTCAATTGTTAAATGTTGATAATTTGAAGGCTGTGGATATGCCGTTAGATATGCCACCGAAAGAAGCTTTGCGTAAAATCGTTGAAGCAGTTGGTGAAGTGAATGAAGAAAATGGCGTACTATTATTAGTGGATATGGGTTCATTAAGCACGTTTTCAGAAGAAATTGTACGCCAGACAGGCATTGATGTGCGAACAGTAGACATGGTGACCACGCCAATTGTTCTTGAAGCGGCCCGCAAAACCGCATTAATTGATACGCAATTGGAAACACTTCACGAGTCTTTAAAAAACTTTCATGGCTATGCCGATATTCGCCAAAGTGAAACGAAACAAATCATTGAAAATTGGAAAACAAGAGCAATTATTGCTATCTGCGCTTCTGGAGAAGGAACTGCGCGCCGAATGAAAGAGCTTATTGAGGAAGCTGTCTTGCCACAAATAGACTGGCATTTAGAAGTGATTCCTTTGTCCATTGTAAATATGAAAGAAGTCTTGCCTAAAATTCAAGAAGACTATGAAATTATTGCGACAACTGGGATTACCAATCCCAAAATTGGTGTTCCTTATATTTCCATGGAAAATTTCTTTTCCGGTGAAGCAGAAAAAATTATTCAGCAATTACTAGCAGAGCGGAAAGAAGAAGTAATGAATAAGCCGTTGGACGAAGCGGCAGCAAAAGAAATTTGTCTAAAATATATGGAGCAAAGTTTCACTTTTATTAATGGAAAAAAAATCATTGATCTGTTGTGGTCATTCGCTAAAAATATCCAAACCCAATTAGCGATGCCAGAAGAGTACACATTTTACATCAATTTGATTATGCACACATCGGGCATGTTGGAGCGTATTTTACGGAATGATACACTGACGGTTTCAGAAAAGGAACTTGGTCGATTGGTTCAAGAACCAATTTATCCAGTGATTGTGGCCTCAATTGAGACTATGGAAGAAGCTCTTAATATGGATGTTCCAGCGGAAGAAGTTTATTTTATCGCACAGTTAGTCAAAAATGCCCAGTGTATCGAAGATAAAATCACCGAAATTGATACACTAGATTAATACAGAAAAATCGATACACTATTTATTAGTGTATCGATTTTTTGATTTTCTTAAAAAAACCTATAATTTTCTAGGTTTCGAACCGATACACTAAAGTTGGCACGAAACTTGCTTATAATAAGGTGTCCCTTTTTACCTAAAATTTTTAAGTAAAAAGACAAAGGTCCTAACCTTTAAAAATGAATTTAAAGGAGCATTCCCGATGGTAATGGATATTCGTTTAGCTCGAATTGATGATCGATTAATTCATGGCCAAGTAGCAACTGTTTGGGCAAAATTGACGAACATTAATCGCATTTTAGTGGTTAGTGATTCCGTTGCTCATGACAATTTGAGAAAAGCCTTGTTGGTTCAAGCTGCTCCACCTGGTGTCAAAGTAAATGTCATCACTGTTCAAAAAATGATTGATGTTTACCCTGATCCTCGTTTTGATTCGTTTCGAGCCATGTTGTTATTCACTAATCCTTTGGACGTGAAACGAGTGGTCGAAGGCGGTGTACAACTAACTTCTGTGAATATTGGCGGAATGAGTTTCAGCACAGGCAAGCGAATGATTACGAATGCAGTCGCAGTGGATGCCAACGATTTAAAAGCATTTCTGTTTTTAAATGAACAAGGTATTGAATTGGAAATTCGAAAAGTCGCAGCAGACAGCCAAGTGAATTTGATGGATTTACTGAAAAAAGAGCGTAGCAAAGAAAATAACGCCAGCTGACGTTAATTTTTACAGACGAAAGACATTGAAAGGATGTGGTGGCCTAGGACCAACATCATTGCTTCATGAACTGTATTGATAAAGGCAAGTGCTGATGTTGAAAAAAATCAAGAACTATTGAAATTTTTTCATTTATTTTTGTCAGAATCTGATTTATCTGATTTTTTTCAAAAAGTGAAAGCGTTTAGCAGTACAACCATGAAAAAAAACATCAATTATACAGGAGGTATAAAAATGGTAGGAATTATCCTAGCAAGTCACGGTGAATTTGCTGAAGGGATCTTGCAATCTGGTGCAATGATCTTTGGCGAACAAGAAAATGTAAAAGCAGTTACGTTAATGCCTAGCGAAGGTCCCGATGATGTAAAAGCAAAAATGCAAGAAGCCATTGCATCGTTTGACAATCAAGACGAAGTACTATTTTTAGTTGACCTATGGGGAGGAACACCATTTAACCAAGCGAACTCATTGTTAGAAGATCATAAAGACAAATGGGCAATCGTTGCAGGTATGAATTTACCAATGGTTATTGAAGCATATGCTTCTCGTTTCTCTATGGAATCAGCACAAGAAATTGCGACACATATTCTTGAAACAGCAAAAGATGGTGTCAAAGTTAAACCAGAAGAGTTACAACCAGCAGAAGCACCAAAAGCTGCTGCGACAGAAGATGCACAGCCAAAAGGTTCGTTACCACCAGGTACAGTTGTTGGCGATGGCAAAATTAAATTTGTGCTAGCACGTATTGATTCACGTTTATTACATGGTCAAGTAGCAACAGCTTGGACAAAAGCAACACAACCAAACAGAATTATTGTTGTTTCTGATGCCGTTGCAAAAGATGACTTACGTAAGAAATTAATCGAACAAGCAGCTCCTCCAGGAGTAAAAGCCAATGTTATTCCAATCAGTAAAATGATTGAAGTAGCGAAAGATCCACGTTTTGGCAATACAAAAGCATTATTATTATTTGAAAATCCTGAAGACGTCTTAAAAGTGGTTGAAGGCGGCGTAGAAATCCCAGAAGTAAACGTTGGTTCAATGGCTCACTCTGTTGGAAAAGTCGTTGTAAGTAAAGTATTATCAATGGGTCAAGAAGACGTTGATACGTTTGATGAATTAAAAGCCAAAGGCATCAAATTTGATGTGCGTAAAGTGCCAAATGATTCAAAAGCGAATATGGACGAAATTTTGAAAAAAGCAAAAAATGAGTTAGCAAACGCGTAACTCGCCAAATACAAATCAAAATAGGAGGCTTATCATGTCTGTTATATCAATTATTTTAGTTTTACTCGTTGCCTTTCTAGCTGGTATGGAAGGGATTTTGGATGAGTTCCAATTCCACCAACCGTTAGTAGCATGTACATTAATCGGATTAGTTACTGGTAATTTAGAAGCCGGAATTGTTTTAGGTGGTACTTTACAAATGATCGCGTTAGGTTGGGCGAACATCGGGGCTGCCGTTGCACCGGATGCCGCTTTAGCATCTGTTGCCTCAGCAATTATTTTAGTTTTAGGTGGCCAAGGTGTTAAAGGTGTTCCTTCAGCGATTGCCATCGCAGTTCCTTTAGCGGTTGCAGGTTTGTTCTTAACAATGATCGTTCGGACAGTTGCGGTTCCAATCGTTCACATGATGGATGCGGCTGCTGAAAAAGGCAACATTAAACAAGTTGAAATGTTACACATTTTCGCTGTATGTTTACAAGGTATTCGTATTGCGATTCCAGCAGGTGCTTTACTATTCATTCCTGCTGACACTGTTCGTAATTTCTTAGAATCAATGCCAGCTTGGTTAACTGATGGTATGGCTATCGGTGGTGGTATGGTCGTTGCCGTAGGTTATGCATTAGTAATCAACATGATGGCAACAAAAGAAGTATGGCCATTCTTCATTATCGGTTTCGTAGTCGCAGCGATTTCTCAATTAACATTAATCGCATTAGGTGCTTTAGGTGTCGCTTTAGCTCTTATTTACTTGAACTTATCTAAAATGGGCGGTTCTTCTAACTCAAATGGCGGAGGCAACTCTGGCGACCCATTAGGCGATATTTTAAACGACTACTAATTCTGAAGGAGGAGCAAAGAAAATGGCAGAAAAAATTCAATTAACTAAAAAAGATCGTTTAGCTGTGGCTTGGCGTTCAACATTTATCCAAGGTTCTTGGAACTATGAACGTATGCAAAACGGCGGCTGGGCATTCTCAATGATTCCAGCAATCAAAAAATTATATAAAACGAAAGAAGAACGTTCAGCGGCGTTAAAACGTCACTTAGAGTTCTTTAATACACACCCATACATTGCCTCACCAATTCTTGGTGTAACATTAGCTTTGGAAGAAGAACGTGCCAATGGCGCACCAGTTGATGACGTAGCGATTCAAGGGGTTAAAGTTGGGATGATGGGTCCTTTAGCCGGTGTCGGTGACCCAGTTTTCTGGTTTACTGTTCGTCCAATGTTAGGAGCTTTAGGTGCTTCCTTAGCAATGGGTGGTAACATCTTAGGCCCAATCTTATTCTTCGTTGCTTGGAACTTAATTCGTTGGTCATTCATGTGGTATACACAAGAGTTTGGTTACAAAGCAGGTTCTAAAATTACTGATGACCTTTCAGGTGGTTTACTACAAGATATTACAAAAGGTGCTTCTATTTTAGGGATGTTCGTACTGGCCGCATTAGTTCAACGTTGGGTATCGATTAAGTTCTTACCAATTGTCTCACAAGTTAAGTTAGACAAAGGTGCTTATATCGAGTGGGATAAACTTCCTGCTGGCGGTGAAGGAATGCATAAAGCCTTTGAACAAGTGAACCAAGGCTTGGCGCTTTCACCAACGAAAGTTACTACTTTACAAGATAACTTAGATCAATTGATTCCAGGTCTAGCACCATTACTACTTACATTCTTATGTATGTGGTTATTGAAGAAAAAAGTTAGCCCAATCGTTATCATTCTTGGTTTATTCGTAGTCGGCGTAGTCGGCCACTTAATCGGCTTATTATAAGAATGACGAGGTAAGTTTATTACTTCTAATCAAAAAAAGCGGAAGAGAAGTCGAGAAACTTTTCTTCCGCTTTTTTAAACAAAGATGTAATTTTGTTTGTTTCGATCAGGAAAGAAACGTATAATAAAGTGGAATTAGTCGAATGAAATGGAGCAGATAACATGGTACAATCATTAAACACAAAAGTTGATTTAGTTATAGATGCGACGGCATTTACAGGATTAACAGATTATGGACAAATTATGATAGGTGACCGCGGGTTTGAATTTTACCATGCCAAAGATCCACGTAAGTTTATCCAAATTCCGTGGGAAGAAGTCGATTACGTGTTGGCTTCAGTAATGTTCAAAGGAAAATGGATTCCTCGTTATGCGATTCAAACCAAGAAAAATGGGACGTATACGTTTGCTTCAAAAGAGCCGAAGCGAGTGTTACGAGCTATTCGTGAATATGTTGACCCAGATCATATGGTCCAATCTTTGAGTTTCTTTGATGTCATAAAAAGAGGGATTCTCTCGATTGGGAAAAAGAAAAAATAATTTATAACTGTTACTTTTTTATAAACTAGATGAAAAAGTAGCGGTTTTTTTGTGGGAAAACGATGGACTTATTTATACAAAAAAGGCACAATTGTGCACCAAAAAAGAGACAATCAAGTGATACGTTGTTTTTAATGGAGTTATCATTGAAATGGTTTTCAGAAAGCACGATGAAAATATTTGACACCTTGTAAAATAGTAGTAACATAATAAGTGTAATAAATTATTTTATAGAGGAGTGAGTGTCATGGAACAACGACAACATCATGGAATGGACTGGGGTTCATTAGTATTAGGAATTCTATTTGTTCTGACTGCATTAATTTCTTTCCAAAATCCTGCCGGTAATTTAATTGCCATTGTGATGGTTTTTGCGATTTTTGCTATTATTAAAGGGATTTTCGAAATTTTT
Organism: Enterococcus sp. DIV1537a; assembly: GCF_051712085.1. Lineage (NCBI taxonomy): Bacteria > Bacillati > Bacillota > Bacilli > Lactobacillales > Enterococcaceae > Enterococcus > Enterococcus sp. DIV1537a. Next base: position 26,749 of record NZ_JBIOOE010000001.1, read on the forward strand.
GTACGTAATCGTATGAAAGAATTGCTAGGCTACAAAGCTTATGCACCAATCATCTTAGGGATTATTGATATCCTAATTGGTGTTTACTTATTGTTTAACTTAAATATTGGTGTCGCTGTGTTACCATTTGTTTTTGCAATTTGGTTTTTATTCGACTCAATTTTCGGCTTATTTACTTTAGATTTTGCTAAACGAGTAAGCACAGGTTACTTCTGGTTCACATTAATTGTTGACGTTTTAGGGATTATCTTAGGTGTAATGTTATTATTTAATCCATTGTCTTCAGCATTAACTCTAAGCTTCTTAGTTGGCTTCTACTTTATGATGTTTGGTATTAGCAATATTGTATATGCTTTTAGATAAAAGAAGTAAAAAAACAGGTTTTCCGAAAAGGAAAACCTGTTTTTTTTTTTAATAACGACGGCGGCAGTTGCCATTATTTCCCGAAATTGTTCGAACAAGCCACACGATAATCGCTACGGGAACTAAAATTTTTACTGCTAGCCACAATAAGCTTCCCACGATACCGACAACGGCACTAAAGAGTGAACCGACAACTAAAAATAAAAGGACCACTAAAAGAATATTTATAAACATTGGTCGTTGATTATTCATACGTACTACCTCCAAATTTTTCCTGTTTTCTATATACAGAGTATAGCAAGAAAGCGCAACAAACACCTCCATCGGAAGGCTGATTTTTTTCTCTGGCGAATGATGGAGCCGCTGTTGGTTATTTTGGACTTTCTTATTGAAATAATCAGAATATTCTGGTGTATAATTATAAAAAAGGATTTAAAGTGAGGGATTGGATGTCGACTGAGGGATTAATCGCTTTGTTAGAAAAGAAACGAAATCATTTAAGTAAAATTGAAAATCAAGTACTGGATTATATTTTGACGCATATGACGGAAATTAGTTCACAAACCATTTATGAGGTGGCGCAGGCGTTGTTTGTCTCAACAGCCACTATTTCTCGAACAGCAAAACACTTAGGTTATCGAGGCTTCCAAGAATTAAAATACGCGATCGTCCAATCGGTGCAGAGCGAGAGCACAGAAAGCGATAGTCGTAGTTTTCAAGCCATTACACAACAGTTGATCGCCAATGTGCAAGACAGTTTTCAACAAATGGATGAAGCCAAAGTCGCGGAAATGCTTAAAATGATTGAGCGTGCGAATACGATTGAAGTGTTCGGTGTTGGTGGCAGTTTTCCTATTTGTACTGATTTTGCACGAAAGCTAACATTTTTAGGAAAAAAAGCCTATGCACGATCTGATTGGGATGAACAAGCGGCAGCAGTTAAGAATCTGGATGGACAGGATTTAGCCATTTTTGTCAGTTATACAGGAGAAACTAAGGGGATTTTAGCGTATGCACGTGTAGCGCAGGAACAGCAAGTGCCGATGATTAGTTTGATTTCGACTAAAGGAAGCACCTTGGAAAAATTGTCGACGACGACGTTATTTGCCAAAGGGACGACACGTTATCATCAGCGCGTGGATTTAAGTTCAAGAATTGCTGTCATTTGTTTGTTCGATACGGTTTTATTAATGTATGCAGAGGCAAAGCAGCCGCGGTAATTTTATGCAACACCATACTAAATGATGTAAGGGGATACATAAAGAGTGTAGCCTCTTTTTTCTTTGTTTTGGGCTAGTTATAATGAGGGTAATGAATGTAAACGCAATCATTTTTAGTTTTGTAAAGAATGAATGGAGGAGTTAAGAAATGGCAGTAAAGAAAAAGAAAGCGACTTTCTGGGAGTTTTTCCAAGGATTAGGTAAAACGTTTATGTTGCCAGTGGCTTTATTAGCTTTTATGGGGATTTTGTTGGGATTAGGAAGTTCTTTTTCCAGTGAATCCATGATTGAAACGATCCCGTTTTTAGGAAAGCCCGCAGTAAAAATTATTTTCCAATTTATGTCGACAATTGGTGGTTTTGCGTTTGCCTATTTACCTGTCATGTTTGCAATGGCCATTCCGTTGGGGTTAGTTCGGAAAGAAAAAGGAATTGCTGCGTTTTCAGGTTTCGTAGGCTATACGGTGATGAATTTAGCGATTAATTTCTATTTAGTGCAGACGAATCGCCTTGTGGATCCTGAACAGTTGCGGGAAGCCGGCCAAGGAATGGTTTTTGGGATTCAAACGATTGAAATGGGCGTTCTTGGTGGAATTATCGCTGGGCTTATTGTATATAAGTTGCATAATCGATTTTATACGGTACAACTACCAGATAGTTTTGCCTTCTTTTCTGGCGCACGGTTTGTACCAATTATTACTTCATTAGTGATGGCATTCGTGGGCTTAGTAATTCCGTTAGTTTGGCCACTTTTCGCGCTAATGATTATGGCGATTGGCCAACTTATCCAACGTTCTGGTATTTTTGGGCCTTTTCTGTTTGGGTCAGGGGAACGTCTACTGTTACCGTTTGGGTTGCATCATATTTTGGTTTCCATGATTCGTTTTACTGAAGCAGGGGGTTCAGCGGTGGTGGCTGGCAAAGAAGTGTTTGGTGCGTTAAATATTTTCTATGCAGAATTGCAAAATAATTTACCGATTTCACCAAGCGCAACAGCTTTCTTGTCACAAGGGAAAATGCCGACCTTTATTTTTGGCTTACCAGCGGCGGCACTTGCGATGTATCATACTGCAGCTCCGGCGAATCGACATAAGATTAAAGGCTTACTCCTTTCGGGTGTAATTGCTACGGCTATCACTGGCATTACAGAACCAATTGAATTTTTATTCTTATTTATTAGTCCATTATTATGGCTGTTTCATGTCATTATGACTGGTCTAGGTTTCATGGTAATGGCTTTATTAGGTGTTGTGATTGGGAACACTGATGACGGGCTACTGGACTTTGTTATTTTTGGCTTGTTACAAGGAACTTATACAAAATGGTGGTGGGTTCTCATTGTCGGCGCTATCTGGTTTGTTGTTTATTATTTCGTCTTTAAAACAGTCATTGTAACCTTTGATTTAAAAACACCTGGACGAGACAAGGTCTTAGATGAGACTGAATATACCGATCAAGAAGTTCAATATAAGAAAACGGGTGGCTATGATGCGCCTGGGATTTTAGCGGCTTTGGGTGGGCAAGAGAATATTCAAGCTATTGATAATTGTATTACGCGTTTACGTTTAGTGTTAGCAGATGCTAATAAAGTAGATGATGACAAATTAAAGCAATTAGGGGCTTTAGGCGTTGTACATTTAGATGCGCAGAATGTACAAGTGATTATCGGAACCAAAGTGACAACGGTCCGTAATCAATTAGAGATGATTTTAGGTTAGAAAAAAGACAGAAGGTGAAGAGTGTGTCGTTTGATAAAGCAATTGATCGACGAGGAACGTATTGTACACAGTGGGATTTTGTAGAAGACCGATTTGGGGAAGCGGACTTGCTTCCCTTCACTATTTCCGATACGGATTTTGCTGTGCCAGAGGCAGTTCTGGCAACATTACAGGAGCGTTTGAAACATCCCGTATTTGGCTATACGAGGTGGAACCATCCGCAATTAAAAGAAGCAATTCAAACGTGGTACCAGACAAGATTCCAGACGAAGATTGAAGAACACTGGATTATGTATACCCCGACTGTTATCTATGGTATTTCTGCTTTGATTCAATTATTGACTAACGAAGGGGAGGGCATTATTTTACAAACACCTGCCTATGATGCATTTTTTAAAGTTATTCAGGAAAATAAGCGGCAAGTAGTGGCGAATGAACTGCTTTATCAAGAGAAGCGCTACAGCATTGATTTTATTGATTTAGAAAAAAAACTAGCGCAACCAGAAAATCGCTGTTTGCTTTTATGTTCCCCGCATAATCCAACAGGACGTGCTTGGGAGCAATGGGAATTAGAGCGAATGGTTTCATTGTGCCAACAGTATGATGTGTTTTTACTTTCTGATGAAATTCATATGGATATCGTTAATAAAGGCCAAGTTCATCGACCAATTACGCAATTTGGTTATAAAAAATCTGCCATTATTACCAGTGGCACGAAAACCTTTAATTTTCCAGGGCTGATTTTTGCTTACGCCCTAATTCCAGATAACGAATTACGTGACGCTTTTCAGCTCAAATTAAAAAATGCCGATGGTTTATCATCAACAAGTATTTTGGGAATGCTAGCAACCATGACGGCCTATCAAAAATGTGGTACTTGGGTTGACGAGTTGAATGATTATTTAGCGGAGAACCAACGTTACGTGAAAGATTTTTTACAGACATATTTGCCAAAAATTAAAGTGACGGAGCTGGAAGCCACTTACTTAATGTGGTTGGACGTATCAGCGGCAGTTCCAGATGTGGCCCGCTTACAAGAGGCTTTAGTTTCTGTGGGGAAAGTCGCCATTATGGACGGCTCGATTTATGGCGGTAATGGACAGCGATTTTTACGGTTAAATATTGGCTGTTCGCAAGCAAAACTACACGAGGGACTTGAAAGGATGCGCCAAGGTTTTGAAGCTGTTTTACAAAAGGATGGCACAACATCAGCGCTTGGGAATAATTGAGAAAAGATAGCATTCCGAAAATGGTTGCAGTACAATGGAAAAATAGAAACAAATAAAATAACAAAAAGTAACAACTTGTCATTTACTGGGGGAAAAGAAATGAAAACAATTAAAACAAAGCAAGCACCACAAGCAATTGGGCCATATTCACAAGCAAAAATTGTGAATGGTTTATTGATTACTTCTGGTCAGATTCCACTGGATCCTGAAACAGGCAAGGTGGTTGGTACAACGATTAAAGAACAAACCAATCAAGTACTGAAAAATATTCAAGGAATTTTAACAGAAGCTGGTAGTGATTTTGCTCATGTAGTCAAAACGACATGCTATTTACAAAATATGGCAGATTTCACGGCATTCAATGAAGTCTATGCTGAGTATTTTAGTGCGGAATATCCTGCACGCACAACGATTGAAATCTCTAAATTACCGATGGATGTGTTGGTGGAGATTGAGATTATCGCAGAAGTAGTGGCGTAAAAATACAGATAAAAGAGTGAGAAAAAAATCGTCTTAGATTTTTTTCTCACTCTTTTTTTCAATAAAACAATACGATTCAGCCAAAATGTCTAGCCGTGCTGGAAAATTTTCAGCAAATAGGCTACCATGGAAGAAAATCGATAAAACGAAAGTTAAATGAATAGAAAAGAGATATGAAAGAGGCTATAAGATGAAAAAAAATATTAGCCAACTAACGCAGTGGTTGAAAGAACACAGTTTATTATTGAAACTAATTTTTCTTGGTTCTGTATTAGTTTTCGTGGCTAACCAAGTGACACATATCGCTCAAGGCATGACCTGGGCGGATATTTTTTCCACGATGGAACAACAAAGTACGGGGCGTTTAATTGGCATGGTCTTGGCAGGACTGTTAGGGGTTATTCCAATGCTCCTTTATGACTATGTAGTCGTTAAGTTATTGGAAAAAGAAGGTAAGCCACCAATGAAACGAATGGATTGGTTAACTTCGGCTTGGGTCACCAATACCATTAATAACTTAGCGGGTTTTGGCGGTGTGGTTGGGGCAACGCTACGGATTAATTTTTACGGAAAAGATGTACCACGGGGCAAGGTTGTAGCAACGGTCTCAAAAGTTGCTCTGTTCTTGATTTCAGGGTTATCTATTTTATCTTTTGTGGCGTTTGTTGATTTATTTTTTATTCGAACCCAAAATGTTTTTCGTGAATATTGGGTTTGGTTATTATTGGGCAGCCTGATTGCGCCAGCGCTCTGGTTTTTCACGTATTTAAAACGGCGAACATTGTTTAAAACATTTTTTCCAAAAGCAGTGCTCCTATTATTCGGCGCTTCATTAGGTCAATGGCTAGGTGGGATGTTTGCTTTCTTGATGATAGGTCGCTTGATGCAGGTGCCAGTTTCGATGGTTTCTGTTTACCCAATGTTTGTTATCGCTACGTTAATCGGGATGTTGACCATGGTTCCTGGTGGTATGGGAACGTTTGATGTCTTAATGATTTTGGGCTTGTCACAATTAGGGATTGATCGATCACAAGCGGTCGTCTGGTTGTTGTATTATCGTTTGTTTTATTATGTGACGCCTTTTATGACAGGAGTTATTTTGTTCTTGCAACAAGCAGGCATGAAAGTCAATCAATTTTTTGATAATTTACCTCGGTTATTTTCACAAAAAGTGGCGCATTTTATTTTGGTGGCGGCGTTATATTTTGCAGGGATTATGATGGTTCTATTGTCGACTGTGACGAATTTGTCGAATGTCAGTCGTTTATTCCAAGTGTTACTTCCCTTTTCTTTTAATTTTTTAGATCAAACATTGAATTTATTTGTAGGATTCTTGTTATTAGGTTTAGCTCGAGGCATTTCTATGAAAGTGAAAAAAGCTTATTGGCCTACAATTATTTTACTAGGATTTTGTATTGTAAATACGGTGGCACGAACGACTTCGTGGCAGTTAATTGCTGTTTATGCCGTTATTTTATTGGCGGTTATTTTGGCTCGTAAAGAATTTTATCGTGAAAAGTTTGTTTATTCATGGGGCGCTTTAACGGTAGATAGTATTTTGTTTGGCTGCTTGTTTATCGGTTATGCGGTTGCTGGCTATTACGCCGCACGACCAGCTGGTGGCAATCAAGTTATCAATCACTTTTTGTTGTTTCCGTCAGATGATGTTTGGTTTAACGGATTGATTGGTTTAAGTATTTCCTTGATTGGTTTATTCTTTTTGTATCAATATTTAGCCGAAACAACTGTTACTTTAGGTGAGGGGTTTGAGGAAGCGCGGTTGACACACTTTTTGGAAAAATTTGGTGGCAACGAAGGCAGTCAATTTTTATATTTAAAGGATTATGGTCATTTTTACTACCAAGAAGAAGGCGAAGATCAAGTACTTTTTGGGTTTCAAATGAAGTTTAATAAATGCTTTGTCTTGGCGGATCCGATTGGGCAACGAGAGAAATGGACAGCGGCGACACTGGCGTTTATGGATCAAGCTGATTTGTTAGGTTATCAATTAGTTTTTTATCGTATCTCGGAAGAATATGTTATGAATCTTCACGATTGCGGCTTTGAATTTATGAAAGTTGGGGAAGAAGGCTTGATTCAATTTGATGAGCCGTCAACAGTGAATCAAACAGCCAGGACGGAAACAGTGACTGAAAAAATAGCAGCAGAAGCAGCGGATTTTCAGTTTGAATTTTATCCTGAAACGATTAGTGATGCCTTATATCAAGAGTTAGAACGAGTTTCTGCGGACTGGTCACGGAATCAAAAAGAGCGCTACTTTATTGGTGGACGGTTGGATCCCGAGTACTTGAAATGCAGTAGCGTGGGCTTGGTGAGACAGAAACAAACGGTCATCGGTTTCATTACTGGAAAAGAAATGGAAAAAGGCAAAAGTATTTCTTATGATTTGTTACGTATTCGTTCAGACGCACCTGCTTTTACTAGAGAATATTTGTTCACTCATTTTATTGAAACCTATCAACAGCAGGGCTATCAATTAATTGATATTGGGATGGCGCCGTTGGCTAACGTAGGGGAGAGCAAGTACTCTTTCTTAAAAGAACGCTTTGTTAATATTTTTTACAAGTATAGTTATCAAATTTATGCGTTTCAAGATACACGCAAGCGCAAAGAACAATATGTCACTAGTTGGCAACCTCGTTATTTTGCTTATCCTAAGCGGACCAGTGTACTCTTTGCTTTTGTGCAACTCTCCTTATTGATTACGAAAGGAAGACATCAAAGTGTTTCGCTTGTGGAAGAAGCAATGACTGAAATTTAAAAAAATCACGCGATGACTTAGCCATCGCGTGATTTTTTATTTGTCTTCTTTTTTACGGTTTCGTCTAGCAGGAATCAAGGTTACGTAGGCAACGAAACCACCAGTACATAGAACGAATAACACGATGCCAGGAATCAATCCTTCTGGTAAATAAGAGAACTGAATAGTATGGGTTCCAGCGCTGACAGGAACGCTTAGAAAGGCATCTTTAAAGGCTTTTGGGGTAACTTTTTTGCCATCAATTTTGACACGCCAACCTTTGTCATAAGGAATTGTAGTGACGAGTACTTGATCTTTGTCGGCGGTAAAGGTACCTGAAGCAGAGCATTTGCCAGTGGTTAAATCAACGCCTTTTTCTTGCACGGCGGAAATGGCTTTTTCAAATGCATTGGTATTTAAACCAACCACTTGCGGCTGAACAAAACTTACTGCTTTGGTTCCATAAAAACTTACTTTGAAGTTAACAGTTGTATCTTTTGGATAGTAGCCTAAATTATAATATTGGCCAGTAATGCCAATTTGTGATTGCTGACTTGAGCCGTTCACGGTGACCGTCGCAGTGGAACTTTCCAATTGAGCAAAATCTGTTGGGAATAAACTCAAATAAGCTTGCGTATTGGCGGGCACATTGACTGTATAAGAAATCTCTTTGGCTACGTTATGTTGTTTCTCCGTAAAAGTTACGCCAGCTGTATTTTGCGTAATTGTCACGTTATTTTGAAGCGTCATCGTTGGTTGATAAAAGGTAAAATACCGTTCATTAGTATTGGCTAAAGCATTTAGTAAATTTGTTTGACTACCTAAATTATCATTGAGAGGTTGCCGGACATTGTAAATCTCTTTGTCTGCTAAAAATCCTAACGGCAAAGCATTTTCGTTACGATAAAGCTGATATTTACCAGCAGCAGCTTGTCGCTCAAAGCCGAATTTCATTGGATTATTTTCAGCAATATTGTATTTAATGCCCATCAAAGCATCCATTAACAAGGTATTATTTTGGTAACGAATATTTAAATTCGTGCCTCGTGAGCGGAAACCTAAGGCGTTTAGGTATGTTGAAGAATGTCGGTTCCGTACGGAAGAAAACATGCTAATGCCACTGTAGCCATAGTTAATGCCGTCATTGGCCGAAACACCATTTAAATTTTCCAAGCGGTAAAAGGTATCATTTTCTTTTTTTGTTTGATCGACTAGATTTTTTAAGTCAGGATAAGGCTCAGAATACAAGCTTCGTGATGCGTAGTTCCAATCATCTAAAATACCAGTGACCATCGCCCGTGTATTAATGATTGCTTCACCAGAAACGAGCAGCAATAACAAAATCACTAAGTATTGCATAGGCGCTTTTTTCAATTGATAAAAAGCAATCCCGAAAAAGTATAATAGCAAAAAAGTTGCCGTTAATACGAAAGAGGTTAAAGTCACATACGTATAACTAGTAGCACCTTTTGTGCCCATTGCAAGAGCAAAAATTGCTAAAAGAATCAAAATCAAGCCGCTTAAGACGCCGAGATCATCCTTTTCAAATTTCTCCCAACCATAACCAGCAAGCAAAATAACTAGGAATGAAAAGAGGAAACTATAGCGAAAAAGAAACATGTTCGGCGCATGCATGCCGTGCCAGAATAAATTTAAGGGCGTGATGTAAAAGCTAGCAATCAATAGGACAAACAAACTGCCAAAAAGTAGTTTGTTTTTCAATGGAACTTCTTTCGTAACGAAATAGAAGAGACAAAAAATCAAAGGCAACAACCCAATGTAAATAAAAGGAATGGACCCATATTTGGTTGTATCGTAAACGCCAATCATATTTTTTATAATAATATCTAAAAAGGCAGTCGCTTCTGTTTTAAAGGTTGTAATTTCAGAAAGAGTTTCACCATTGGTTCGTAAATCTAAGACAGCAGGTAAGACCATAATCATGGATGCTCCACCAGCTAAAAGAGAAGTAGTAAAATACGCAACGATTCGAGATTTATATCGTTGCCAGTCTGTAAACGTTCGTGCAAAATAGTACAGGAAGGAAAACAACCCAATCATAAAGCCAAAATAATAATTTGTAATGAAAAGCAAGAAATAACTGACAAACAATAATGTCGGTTTTCGTTGGTCCATTAAACGATGAATTCCTAAAATTACGAGTGGCAGATAAATAAAGGCATCCAGCCACATAATTAATTCTGAATGGGCCACAATAAAGGACATTAGCGCATAAGACACACTTAAAGTCACATGGGACCATTTAGGAATCTTAAAGGTTTGTTTTGCCAAGAACCAAAAACTCAAGCCAGCACTCCCAATTTTCAACAACGTTAGGAAATAGAGCGCATCAGGCATGTTTTGATTGTTAAAGAAAAAGACAAGCGGCGTAAATAAGCCACCAAGATAATAGGAAATTAAGGACAAGTAGTTTAGTCCCAAAGAAGCATTCCACGTATAGAAAAGACTTTGTTTTCCATGAAGAACATTGTTAAAGCTTGCGTGAAAATTTGAAAATTGAGAAAAGGCATCGCTGGCTAAAACACTGCGACTACTTCCTGGATAAATCCCAATACTCAAATAGATAATTGCCATAATTAAAAAAGGAATGAAGAAACTGGCTAACATATAAGGCCAGTTGTTTTTTAAAAACTGCCTACTTTTATTTTTCATAAATAACCTCACCTGATTTTTCGAAAGTACCTATAGTTTATCATACTCTTTATTTGATGTACCAATAGAAGAAAAACTTTAAAATTTTATTAGGATCCTAAGGGTGGGGGGAAACGATTTTCCTACACTCAAGCTAGCTTCTAGCGAGGGATTAAAAGACTCTCAAACGGTTATATGAAGTCGATTTTCCAATCACCACATCAAACAACGAATATTCTCCGAAAAATTGCTGAAAACACCCTGTGGATAACTTTGTGCATAACTCTGTTGAAAACCACAAAAAAGCTTTTTATCTCGGTTTATCCACAAGGATAAGTTTTCGAGTTGCTAAAAAAAATAGACGCAAGTTCAGAAGGGCTGCTTGCTAAAAGTAAAGGAGCCCCTAAAGTTGAAAGAAGATGAAAACGTTATTAAAACAACATTTTCATCTTCTTTTCTCTAGAATTTACAAAGATTTAATGTCGAACAAATAAGCACTGTGGAAAAGTTTTTTGGAAAAAACAAGAAATTTCATCCACAAAGTTTTCTGTGGAGAATTTAAAAATGCTTGTCAAGCTTTTTTTGAAAAAATGTGGATAACTTTTTAAAGACACACTTTTTTCCATTTGCGAATTTGCGTTCGGAAACTAGTAAAAGGGGCAACGCTATTAATGTGAATCCATTTCCAAAGAGGCCATTGTGCTTTGGTAGTCGCCCAAGCCCGTTGTTGAGGTAAAAATAATTCGTCTTCGGAAAGCGAGTCAATCCAATGAAGTAATTTTTCTAAGATGTCTTGCAACGCAATCAGCTGACTTTCTAAACTCATTTGTCCATAGGTTTGATAAAATGATTGATAGAGAGCGCCCAGTTGATTCCATTTATAGCCTTCAGCTGGCGTTTGAACGGTCAGACCACGTTGTTCTTGTTCTTCCCAAGAAAGCAGCAAGTTGAGCCAGCCTAATTGATAGGCTAAGTTCTCTGAAGGTGTTTTAGCTACTGTTTCAATTCGGTGATCTTTAAGTGTTTCAGGAATTTCTGCAAATTCAGCTGAATATTTTTGTGAAGCTATTTGAATGGCCTCAATCAAGGCTTCTTTTGATTCATAGGTTCGCATTCTTCGGCTAACGTCCTTTCTTGGTAGGATCTGCTTGTTTTTCTTGAGTAATTTGAGTGACTAAACCAAAAGGATCTTTCACAATCGCATAAAATGTTGCAAATTCATTTTCAATTGGTTCTTGGATAATACAGGATTCGGGATGGCGCGTGAGTTTTTCAAAAATTGTTTTGGCAGAGTGACGGCTATTGACGGTTAAGCTGAGGGTCAATTGTTCTGTGGGCGTGGTATTCATTCCTGCAAACAAAGGATTATCAGCTAGTTGTAATTGAAAAGTGTCCATTTGTAAAATCGAGTGAGAAAGCCAGTGTTCTTCGCCAGCGGGAATGGTCAAAGAAGGATTTAAACGCTCTTTAAATTCTTGATTAGTAATTTTAAAAAGAATATCACCAGCAAAGGCTTCTTGGTAAAACGTCAAGGCTTCCGTTGCTCGTCCGTTTAAGACCATAAAAAGGGCAAATTGTGTGTTTTTCATTGTTTGAACCTCCTAAGATTGATAAGATAAGCATAACAATAAAAGGTGTCAAAAAGTGACACCGATGGAGGGGAAAATGAAAAAATCAGAACGTTTAAATCAGGAACTTTTTTTCTTGAGAACCCATCCTCAGTTTAATTTAAATCAGTTAATGAAAACTTTTGGGATTTCTAAAAGCACAGCTTTGCGGGATATTGAAGCTTTGGAAAATTTAGGCGTGCCGCTATATGTGGAGAATGGTCGTTATGGTGGCTATCGAGTTTTAAACAAACCGTTGTTGCCGCCGATTTATTTTAACGAAAATGAAGTGTTAGCGATCTTTTTTTCGTTACAATTACTGAAATTAGTCGCAGAGTCACCGTTTGGTCATTCCTATCAGCAAATTCAGCAAAAATTATTGCATTCTTTAGATGAACCAACCCAATTTAAAATCAGTCAAATGAGTAAGGTCGTCTATTACGAAGGGATTGAACAAGTAGAAGCACCAGGCAATTTAGAGCAGCTGTTTCATTGTATTTTGGCGCAACAAGTAATTCAGTTTAACTATACCAGATATGAAGCAACAACGAAAAAAATCTTACCAACCCGGTTAACTATTTTAGAAGGATATTGGTATTGTTCAGGCTATGATGTGACTAAAAAGGCTTGGCGTACTTACCGCTGTGATTTTATGGAGGCTATTCAGCAGTTAAACCAAACACTGGATTTTACGACTGAAGAACTGAAAGAATCGTATCGCCATCAACAAACGACGGCACGTACGATTCCATTTAAAGCAATCATTACAGAAAAAGGCAAAGAATTTTTTTATAAACATCGCTTTGACAATATTCAGTTGGAAGAAACGCCCACGCAGTGTTTTTTAGTTGGACAGATTCATCCAACAGAAACACAATTTTTAGCCAACTATTTTATGGGCTTTGGTGAAGAAGTGACAATTTTAGAGCCAGTCCAAGTGAAACAAGCGTATGTAGAAAGTATAATGAGGATTCAAAAAAAATATCAAGAATAGATTGTGGAACCGTGAACAATCTCATGTGTAAAAATGCACATTGGAGAGGAGAAAGAAAAACCCTTGATTTTTAAATCAAGGGTTTTTCTTTCTAAGAACGTGCTTGCCCATTTCCATAAATAACATATTTTGTCGAAGTAAGCTCTGCTAAGCCCATAGGTCCACGGGCATGTAATTTTTGCGTACTAATGCCGATTTCGGCGCCAAATCCAAATTCAAAACCGTCCGTGAAACGAGTTGAAGCATTCGCATAAACAGCGGCTGCATCCACTTGTTGTAAAAATTGTTGTGTGGCAAAGTAATTATCACTAATAATACTTTCAGAATGTTTTGTATTGTAGCGATTAATATGCTGGATGGCTTCGTCCAAAGAATCAACGACTTTCACTGCTAAGATAAAGTCGAGAAATTCCGTTTCCCAATCTTGTTCAGTCGCTGGCATGGCTTCTTCAAAAATTGCTAACGCACATTCATCTGCCCGAAGTTCCACGTGAAACTCCTTCAAGGCTTTTTCAATTGTTGGTAAAAAGGCTTCAGCCACCTCTTGATGAATTAATAACGTTTCGGCGGCGTTACAGACAGAAGGACGTTGACATTTGGCATTGACAATAATTTCAGTTGCCATTGTTAACTGGGCGTCTTTGTCCACGTAAATATGACAATTGCCTGTTCCTGTTTCAATAACAGGAACAGTGGCCGTCGTCAAAACAGTTTTGATTAAGTTGGCGCCGCCACGTGGAATGAGGACATCCAAGTAGTCATTTAAGCGCATAAGTTGTTGGGCTGTTTCTCTAGAAGTATCATCAACAAATTGAATGAGATGGGGAGAAACGGCTTCTTGGATTAGCGCTTCTTGTAAAATTGTCACCAATATCTGATTGGAGTGAAACGCTTCTTTTCCGCCTCGAAGAATAACAGCATTTCCTGATTTGAAACAAAGGCTAGCGGCATCTGTTGTCACGTTTGGCCGCGATTCATAAATGATTCCAATAACACCTAAAGGCACGCGTTGTTGCCCAATTAACAGCCCCGCTTCATTGCGCCACATTTTATCTACTTCCCCAATTGGATCGGGTAGAGTAGCGACTTGACGTATGCCCTCGGCCATCGCTGTGATCCGTTCTTCTGTTAAACGTAAGCGGTCTTGCATTGTTTCAGAAATTCCGTGGGTAGCGGCTTGCTCTAAATCTAATGCGTTTGCTTGTAAAATGCGGGGCGCATTGGCTTCAATGGCTGCGGCCATTTTGTTTAACAAAGTATTTTTTTGACGAGTATCCATCAAGCCTAGCGTATAAGAGGCTTCTTTAGCTTGTTGCCCTAGTTGCTTTAAATCAGTCACTTTCATGCCCTCCTTTAATAAATAACGTACCGATATCTTTTCCTTCTAAAATTTCAAAGATGATTTTTGGCTGCTTTCCGTTTGCTAAAATCATCGCCTGTTGATTAGCTAACACACGTTCAGCGGCTTTTAATTTACTAGACATCCCACCAGTGCCAAAGCGGCTCCCCTTACCACCGGCTAATTGGAACAAGTCTTCATTAATTTCATTGATTTCAGAGAATAACGTGGCTTCTTTGTTGACAGTAGGGTTATCTGAAAAGAAACCATCAATATCTGATAACATAACTAACAAGTCAGCTTGAACAATTTGGCAGACAATGGCAGATAATTGATCGTTATCCCCGAACTTGGTTAAGTGATCCAATTCTTCAATTGCGACAGTATCATTTTCATTGACGATAGGAATAATATTCATTTTTAACAGTTGTTCAAAAGTATTGGTAACATTATTGCGACTTTCAGGATATTCAATAACATCACGTGTTAATAAAACTTGTGCCATTTGTTGGCTATAGGTTGAAAACCGCTGATTATAAATGTTCATTAATTCTGCTTGTCCGACTGCAGCGACTGCCTGTTGTTCTGGAATTGTCGTTGGACGCACAGATAGATTTAATTTATTCAGTCCGACACCAATTGCGCCAGAAGAAACTAAAATAATTTCTTTGCCTTGGTTGCTTAAATCACTCAAAGTAAAGGCTAATTGATCAATTGCTTTTAAGTTAATATTGCCATTGGGATAAATCAGAGAACTGGTTCCGACTTTGATCACAATTCGTTTGGCCTGTTGGAGTTTGTTTCTCATAAGTGCCTCGTTTCTTTTTACAGTAAAATTTGACACTCATTATAACAAAATCAGCGGCTACTAGAAAGTGCTAAATAATGAATAGTAAAGAAAGTTTAATGAAAGTGTGAACTTTTTGAGGGAATCTTGGGACTTTTTGGGATTTGGTCTGTTTATTTTAAGAGAAGATGATAGACTAAAAGAAGGAAAATAAACAAAAATTCTCCTCTTTTTTGCGTAGTCTAGATTAACTGGGCTTTTAGAAATGAGAAACTTACTAAAAACAACCAGAGTATCAGAGATTATGGTAAAATAGGAGTAGTTTAGACAGTAGGGGAGAATGAATATGAAACAACGTGGTTTTGAGATTATTTCTAAGTATCAAGAAGAGGGCTTGAGTGTCCCACAACGAGCAACAAAAGGTGCCGCGGGGTATGATTTTCAAGCAGCCGAAACGGTCGTTGTACCAAGTCTTTGGAAGTTACAACAAGCTGGAGAAAATCCCAAACCAATTTTAGTTAAAACAGGAATTAAGGCGTATATGCCTGATTCTGAATATTTAGAATTGGTAAGTCGTTCTTCGAACCCGCTAAAACGGTTCCTACTTTTAGCGAATGGTGTCGGAGTCATTGACAGTGATTATTATAATAACGAGAATAACGAAGGACATATCATGTTCCAATTTTTAAACTTTGGATATGAAGATGTTGTCATTGAAAAAGGTGAACGAATTGGCCAAGGGATTTTTAAGCCGTTTTTATTAGCGGATGATGACCAAGTCGATGCAGAAAGAACGGGCGGTTTTGGTTCGTCTGGACAAAAATAAAGCCCATTTTTTCAGTAGGCAACGTTATTCAAACCATTTAATAAATGTTAAAATAAACAACAGATAAGGAGATTCTACATGGCAAAAAAAGCAAAAGTTCAATTTGAATGTCAAAGCTGTGGGTATGTGTCTCCAAAATATCTCGGCCGCTGTCCTAATTGCGGACAATGGAATTCGATGGTGGAAGAGGTTATTCAAGATACTTCTGATCGTCGTGCTAGAGTAAGTTTGACTGGTAAAAAGACACAACCACAACGGTTATCTGAAGTCGTACCTAAAAAAGAGCCTCGTGTAAAAACTGAATTAGTGGAGCTGAATCGGGTTTTAGGTGGTGGCGTTGTTCCAGGTTCATTAGTTTTAATCGGTGGCGATCCCGGAATAGGTAAGTCAACATTGCTCTTACAAGTATCGCAACAATTAGCAGCCACAGGTGGCACGGTTTTATATGTTTCTGGTGAAGAAAGTGCTGAGCAAATTAAATTACGAGCGGAGCGTTTAGGCACCGTCAACGAGACATTTTACTTATACGCAGAAACAGATATGCACGAAATATCACGAGCCATTGAAAAATTAGAACCAGACTATGTCATTATTGACTCGATTCAAACAATGACGCAGCCAGATGTTACCAGCGTTGCTGGTAGTGTCAGTCAAGTCCGAGAAACAACTGCCGAATTATTGAAACTGGCAAAAACGAATGGGATTGCCATTTTTATTGTCGGACACGTAACGAAGGAAGGGTCTATCGCAGGGCCACGGATGTTGGAACATATGGTAGACACGGTTCTTTATTTTGAAGGAGATAAGCATCACACCTTTAGAATCTTACGGGCTGTCAAAAATCGGTTTGGCTCAACGAATGAGATTGGTATTTTTGAAATGCAGACACATGGATTGGTTGAAGTTATGAATCCTTCTCAGGTCTTTTTAGAAGAACGTTTAGAAGGAGCCACCGGATCTTCAATTGTGGTAGCAATGGAAGGTTCACGCCCCATTTTGGTGGAAATCCAAGCGTTAGTTACCCCAACGATGTTTGGCAATGCCAAGCGAACGACCACCGGGTTGGACTTTAATCGCGTTTCTTTAATCATGGCGGTTTTAGAAAAACGGGCAGGCCTTTTGTTACAAAACCAGGATGCGTATCTAAAAGCGGCTGGTGGAGTCAAAATTAATGAACCAGCTATTGATTTAGCGTTAGCAATCAGTATTGCTTCTAGCTATAAAGAAAAAGGAACCTCATCTTCGGAATGTTTCATTGGTGAGATTGGTTTAACTGGTGAAATTCGCCGCGTGAATAGTATTGAACAACGAGTGCGTGAAGCGCAAAAACTAGGCTTTACAAAAGTCTATGTCCCTAAAAATAACCTTGGTGGCTGGGAAGCGCCTGAAGGGATTGAAATTATTGGCGTTTCAACAATTGGTGAAACGTTAAGAAAAGTTTTTAAATAATGAAAAAAGTAGAAATAATCCGTTTAGGTTGTTGGTGGCGTATGATTTTTGTACGCCCCACAACACTAGACGTCTTTATTAAATAAACGAGGAGGATGGCTATATGCAAAAACGAATCATCACGTTGCTGATGATCATTGCTGGTGCAAGTTTAGGAATTTCTCTTTTCCCAATGGCTTGGGAAATGGCTAAGCAAGGCAATAACAGTTGGTTAAACAATAACTTTACGAACGGATTAATCGGTGCAATTATTTTCTTTATTTTATCTTTAGGGTTAGCAAAGTATATTGTTTCCGCTGTCAAAAAAATCGAAGCAGCTTTAAATGAAATGAGTTTAACCTATTTATTATTTGGAAGTATTGGTGCCATCATTGGTTTAACAATTGGTGTCATTATTTCCATTCCAATGTACAACTTACAAATTCCTGTCGTGAATAGTTTACTACCAATTCTAGTTATGATTATTCTGGGTTACTTAGGTTTCCGAATGGGAACAACACGGATTGAGGAGTGGAAAAAAGTTTTTACACCTCGCCAAAAGAAAGCAAATACGGAAGACACCGAAGGACAAATGTTGGAACGTAAAGTGGAAGACAACTTCCATAAATACAAAATTTTAGACACCAGTGTCATCATTGATGGCAGAATCTACGATATCGCGAAAACAGGCTTTTTAGAAGGTGTTTTGCTCATCCCTAACTTTGTTTTATATGAATTACAATACATTGCTGATTCTGGAGACAGTTTAAAACGGGTGAGAGGTCGTCGTGGCTTAGATATTTTAAATGCTTTACAAAAAGAAGAAGGTATCTCCGTTGAGATGTATGACGGAGATTTCGAGGATATCTCTGAAGTAGACAGTAAATTAATCAAATTAGCAAAATTATTAGATGGCGTGGTTGTGACCAATGACTACAACTTAAATAAAGTCTCTGAATTTCAAAATGTGCCTGTTTTAAACATTAATGCTTTAGCTAATGCTGTGAAACCAGTGGTGATTCCAGGTGAAACGATGAATGTGATGGTTGTAAAAGCCGGAACAGAGCGTCAACAAGGGGTCGCTTACTTAGATGATGGCACAATGGTTGTGGTAGAAGATGGCCAGCATTACATGAATGAGCAAATCGAAGTGGTTGTTACAAGTGCTTTACAAACCGCAGCTGGGCGTATGATTTTTGCCAAACCGGCGCACGCGGGTCGCGGGATTAATGATCGCAAGGATAACCATCCTAAAAACGATAAAAATTAAGCAAAGTGAGGACTTAGTATGATTCGAATCGGTCAAGGTTTTGATGTTCATCAATTAGTTCCGCAACGACCTTTAATTATTGGTGGGGTTACTCTTCCTTATGAAAAAGGTCTGTTAGGTCACTCAGATGCCGATGTTTTAACACATGCAATTATTGATGCAATCCTTGGTGCCGCTGGTCTGGGTGATATTGGACAACTGTTTCCCGAAACCGATCCGCAGTTCAAAAATGCGAATTCTGTAAACTTATTAAAAAAAGTAAATGAAAAAGTTGGGCGGTCGGGCTTTACTATTGGCAATATTGATTGTACAATTTTAGCGGAAGAGCCAAAGATGAGCCCATACTTGGCAGAGATGAAAAAGAATCTAGCCGCGAGTTGCCACTTAGCGGTCACACAAGTGAACATTAAGGCAACGACCATGGAAACGATGGGCTTTGTTGGTAAAAAAGAAGGAATCGGCGCAATTGCCGTTGCTTTATTGGAAAAATAACTGAAAACGACGTTAAACCGTCTGTTTTTAAAAATGGAAAGAGGAATGAACATGACGAAAGTTCGTGTGCGTTATGCACCAAGTCCAACTGGACACTTGCACATTGGGAATGCAAGAACAGCATTATTTAACTACTTATTTGCCCGCCACAATGACGGAGAATTTATCATTCGTATCGAGGATACCGACCAAAAACGGAACATCGAAGACGGCGAGAAAAGTCAGTTGGAAAACTTAGCATGGTTAGGGATGGAATGGGATGAATCACCTGCTCATCCGGGAGAATATGGTCCATATCGTCAATCAGAACGTAAAGAAATTTACCAACCATTGATTGATCAATTATTAAGTAGCAATCGTGCGTATAAGTGTTATTGTACGCCAGAAGAATTAGAAGCAGAACGTGAAGCACAACAAGCTCGTGGGGAAATGCCTCACTACGCAGGCACTTGTGCGAATTTAACACCTTCTGAACAAGCAGCCAAAGAAGCGGCTGGTCTAGAACCAGTGATTCGCTTCCGTGTGCCACGTAATACAGAATACAAATTTGATGACATCGTGAAAGGTGAAATTACTTTTGAGTCAGATAACATTGGTGGCGATTTTGTCATCCAAAAACGCGATGGGATGCCAACGTATAACTTTGCCGTTGCAGTAGATGATCACTTAATGAAAATTTCTCACGTTTTACGTGGCGATGATCACATTGCGAACACACCAAAACAATTAATGATTTACGAAGCGTTTGAATGGACACCACCTGTCTTTGGCCATATGACCTTAATCATTAATTCAGAAACTGGCAAAAAATTGAGCAAACGTGATGAAACAATTTTACAATTTATTGAACAATACCGTGAATTAGGTTACTTACCAGAAGCCATGTTCAACTTTATTGCTTTACTAGGATGGTCTCCTGTTGGCGAAGAAGAAATCTTCTCACAAGAAGACTTGATTAAATTGTTTGATGAACAACGCTTAAGCAAGTCACCAGCGGCCTTTGATGCGAAAAAATTAGAATGGATTAACAATCAATACATGAAACAAATGGACTTAAGTGAACTAACAGATATGTGTATTCCTTATTTAGTCGCTGACGGTCGTGTTGAAGAAAATCCATCTCCTGAAAAAATCGAATGGTTAAAACAATTAGTTAGCTTGTATCAACCACAAATGAGTTATGCAGCTGAAATTGTGGAACTATCAAACTTGTTCTTTAATGAACATCCAGTTTTAGATGATGCTGCAAAAGAATTCTTGCAAGGAGAAACAGTGCCAACTGTGTTACAGGCGTTTAAAGAACAATTAGAAGCCTTGGACGTTTTCGATGTGCCAAGTATTAAAGCAGCGATTAAAGCCGTCCAAAAAGAAACCGGCGTTAAAGGCAAAAACTTGTTTATGCCAATTCGAATTGCTGTTTCTGGACAAATGCATGGTCCTGAATTAGGCGAAACCATCGAGTTATTAGGCAAAGAAAAAGCATTAGATCATTTAAATAAAGTGTTATAAAAACACAAAGAATAGAAGAAGTAGACAATCAGATGGATTTCAGAGACGCTGTGGGTGGTGAGAACAGCGAGCATCTTTTGTCGAAATGCATCTATGAGTGGCTTCGGTGAAAAAAGTAACCGAAGACGTCGGCAGGCGTTAACTGTATCGAGGCAAGAGCTAGTTCTTGTGAAGAAAAGTGGAACCACGCATGGGCGTCTTTTAAGCAACGTTTTTTTGTTGCTTAAAAGACGTTTTTTATTTTTGTATAATAGAAAGGAGTTCACCCTATGAGTTGGTTGAAACGTAGCGTCGCAGCTGTTAAAAGAAACGATCCTGCAGCGCGGACTACACTAGAAGTTCTTTTAACGTATCCTGGCTTGCACGCCCTGTTTTGGCATCGCTTGTCTCATTTCTTATATAGGCATCAGTTGTTTTTGTTGGCGAAGATTCATGCACAATTTTGGCGTTTCATAACGGGCGTAGAAATTCATCCAGGAGCCACAATTGGTGCGGGGGTTTTTATCGATCACGGCATGGGCATTGTGATTGGGGAAACCGCGGAAATAGAAGAAGATGTTGTTTTGTTTCACGGAGTGACGTTAGGTGGGACCGGTCGTGATACGGGTAAACGCCATCCAACAGTGAAAAAAGGAGCGATGATTTCGGCACGAGCTCAAATTTTAGGGCCAGTTGTGATTGGTGAACGTTCAAAAATTGGGGCGGGTGCTGTTGTTATTTCAGACATCCCAGCAGATGCTACAGCTGTGGGTGTGCCTGCGAAAGTCGTTCGTCTAAATGGAAGAAAGGTGGAAAAAGGGCATGATTAAAATTTATAATACATTGACCAGAGAAAAAGAAGTATTTACGCCAATTGAGGCGCATAAAGTTCGGATGTACGTCTGCGGACCAACCGTGTATAACTATATCCATATCGGTAATGCGCGCAGTGCGATCGCCTTTGATACGATTCGTCGTTATTTTGAATATCGTGGGTATGAAGTGAATTATGTCTCGAACTTTACAGATGTCGATGATAAAATTATCAAGGCAGCTAAAGAATTGAAAATTACTGCGCCGGAAGTGGCGGAGCGTTTTATCAAAGCCTTTGAAGAAGACACGCAAGCATTGAATGTCCAACCAGCAACGTTACATCCTCGGGTGATGGACCACATGCCTGATATCTTAGCTTTCATCGAAGTTTTAATTGAAAAAGGTTTTGCTTATGAGGTCGCAGGTGATGTGTATTATCGCACCCGTAAATTCCCTAATTATGGTAAATTAAGCCATCAATCGATTGATGAATTAGAAGTGGGGGCAAGTCAACGAACTGGCGTTGAACAACAATTAAAAGAAGACCCATTGGATTTTGCTCTTTGGAAAAGTGCCAAAGAAGATGAAATTTCTTGGGATTCTCCTTGGGGGAAAGGACGTCCCGGCTGGCATATTGAATGCTCTGTCATGGCGACAAAACACTTGGGAGAGACGATTGATATTCATGGTGGTGGACAAGATTTAGAATTTCCACATCATGAGAATGAAATTGCACAGAGCGAAGCCAAAACAGGCCATACCTTTGCCAATTACTGGATGCATAACGGCTATGTCACAATTGGTGAAGACGATGAAAAAATGAGTAAATCCCTAGGCAACTTCATTACTGTTCATGAAATGATTCAAAAAGTGGATCCGCAAATTTTACGTTTCTTTATGTCCACCACCCAGTACCGTCGCCCGATTCGTTATAGCGAAAGCACTCTAAAAGAGGCAGCAGCCAATTATCAAAAATTGAAAAATGCGTTTGAAAATTTACGTTTTAGACAAGCAGATGCGGTCGCAAGTTTGCCAGAGGATGAACACTATTTGGCTCAATTAAACGAATTAGAACAACGTTTTATTATGGAAATGGACGATGATTTCAATGCAGCTAACGGGATTACGGTCGTTTATGAATTAGCGAAGATGATGAATCAGTATAGTGAACAAGCGACAGTTTCGGAACCAGTTCTAGTGGCGATGGATAAGCTTTTCAGTGGCTGGTTAGCTATTTTTGGTTTATTCTTTAAAAACGAAGAATTAGTGGATGCACAAGTCGATGCGTTAATTGAAGAACGGAACCAAGCACGGAAAGACCGTGATTTTGCCCGAAGTGATGAAATCCGCGATTTATTAAAAGAACAAGGCATTGTTTTAGAAGATACTCCGCAAGGGACGAGATGGAGAAGAAGTGAATGAGAGATTACAAACAATTAAACGGTTTAGCTTTGGCCTATGTTGGCGATGCGATTTATGAAATTTACATTCGTGATTATTTAGTTTCCTTGGGACAAACGAAACCGAATGTTTTGCATCGCATGGCGACACATTACGTGTCAGCAAAAGCCCAAGCAAGCTTAATGCAAGCGATGTTAGCGGGAGAAATGCTAACGGAGGAAGAAGAAGTGATGTACAAACGCGGTCGGAATGCTAAAAGTCACACCTTTGCCAAAAATGCTGATGTGACGACCTATCGGGTAGCGACCGGTTTCGAATCCTTGATGGGTTATTTACATTTAACACAACAAAAAGAACGTTTAGAAGAATTAATTAACTGGTGTATCAAGAAAGTAGGTGAAACCAATGAAAAATGAAAAATCTCGTCCTTTTAAAAAAGGTAAGAAACGTCCAGAACGTTCAGATAAGCGTTCAAAAGAACGGAACCCACGACCAGCGACAGCAGGTGCTGATGGAACCTCAGAAGAGCTAGCAGATAACTTTGTCTTTGGTTTCCATGCCACTGTTGAGGCGTTGCAGCAAGGACGCGGGAATAAATTGTTTTTACAAGAAGATGCTCGTGGCGAGAAAATTGAGCAATTAAAACAAGCAGCGAAAGAACAGGCTGTTCCAGTTAAATGGGTGCCTAAAGCAAAATTAGATACGATGAGTGATCACGGCGTGCATCAAGGCATGGTTTTAGCAATCACGGCGTATCAATATTTAACTTTAGAAGAATTATTGGAACAAACAAAAGAAAAGACAGAAACACCATTTTTCCTAATTTTAGACAGTCTAGAGGACCCACATAACTTTGGCTCAATTTTGCGAACTGCTGATGCGACAGGCGTGGACGGTATTATCATTCCGAAACATCGTGCAGTGGGAATTACACCAACCGTAACCAAAGCATCAACAGGGGCCGTGGAACATATTCCAGTGGCTCGTGTAACGAATCTAGCGCAAAGTATTGCAACGCTAAAAGAGAATCAATTTTGGATTTTTGGTACAGATATGTCTGGGACGGATTATCGTCGCTGGAATACACAAGGCGCAATTGCCTTAATCATCGGAAATGAAGGTCGTGGCATGAGTCAAGGTCTTCATAAAGAAGTGGATGAATTATTAACGATTCCAATGACTGGACAAGTTCAAAGCTTAAACGCTGGTGTGGCTGCAGGCTTGCTAATGTATGAAGTCTATCGTGGCCGCAACCCATTATAGAAGAAGGCGATTGTATGAAAAAACAATTGTTAATCGTTGATGGCTATAATATGATTGGTGCTTGGCCAGAATTGGTCCAGTTGAAAAAGCAAGAGCGTTTAGAGGATGCGCGTGAACTGCTTCTTAGTCGTCTGTCCAATTATGCCAAATATGAAGGGTTGGAAATCATTGTGGTCTTTGATGCCCAATTAGTCCCAGGT
The DNA here is from genome assembly GCF_051712085.1 of Enterococcus sp. DIV1537a. NCBI lineage: Bacteria > Bacillati > Bacillota > Bacilli > Lactobacillales > Enterococcaceae > Enterococcus > Enterococcus sp. DIV1537a. The sequence continues at coordinate 51,079 of NZ_JBIOOE010000001.1, forward strand.
ATTCAGCAAACGTACAAAAAGTACCTTTTGACCGTGGTTTTCACCAAAGAAGATGAAACAGCAGATAGTTATATTGAACGTCTAGCTGGTGAAAAAAATGATCGTTTAACGCAAGTAACAGTCGCAACGAGTGATTTGGCTGAACAATGGGTGGTCTTTTCACAAGGTGCATTGCGGACTTCGGCCAATGAACTTTACAAAGCTGTCCAGAAAACAGAAAAGACGATTGCCATTCATGCAACGGATATCCATTTCCAGCAATTTCGTCGAAATTCTCCATGGAACGTGGAGCAGTTATCAAAACTTTCTGAGAAGCTAGAAGAATTGTCTCAAAAAAAAGATTAAACAAATGTTCGCTTAAGTCATAAATTTCTAACATGCTATGCTCTCCTAAATCATTCGATACGTTTATCGAAAAGGAGGGCTTTTTATGTTAGAACAGATTCAACAAGCATTAGCAGGAGACCAAGAACAATTTCAAGCCTTATATGGGCAATATCAGCCAGTGATTTATAAGTGCATGAAAAAATACTATTTAAAAGATTATGATACTGAAGACTGGCTTCAAGAAGGACGAATTGTCTTCTTTCGGACGTTAGAACGATTTGATTCAGAAAAACAAGCATCATTAGGAAAGTTTTTTAAACGAAATTTTGAAAATCACGTACATAGCTTAATTCGCCATCAATGCGCCTATAAGCGGCGAACAGATACCTTGTCTATTTCTCTGGAACAACGATTAGAAAGCGCTGGTGAAGAGTTAGTGGACTATTTAGGGACAGCGGCTACCGACCCATTAGGTCAATTAATGATTCAAGAAAAATTGGCAGCTTTTCCGACACGTCTTTCCTCGTTGGAACAACAAATTTTAAACGCATACTTAAAAGGCTACACGTTAGAAGAAATCGCTAAAGTACGTGGGGGAACTTTTTCAGCTGTCCGAAGTGCCTATGATCGTGCCAAAGCAAAAATGAAATATACATTAGAAAATGAATAAAAATCCGACAAAACAGCCGGTTTGTCGAGCAAAAGTAGTTGCAAACAGACTTCTAGTATGATAAACTTGAAATTTTTTAAAAAAAGTGATATAATGTTTCTCGAGGTGAATGCAATGCCAACAACGTTATCGTCAATTAAGAAAGATTTGGAAGGCCGTATCGGCAGTGAAATTATGTTAGTTGCTCAGACTGGAAGAAAGCGCCAAACAGAACGTAAAGGAATCTTAACGGAGACTTATCCATCTGTTTTTGTTGTTGACTTGGATCCAGACGAGAACTCATTTGAACGTGTATCTTACAGCTATTCAGATGTTTTAACACGCACCGTTGAAATCGAATTCATCGGTCAAGCCGTATAATTTAGAAAGTCCGCTTAGGAGTGAAGGAAGAGCCCTTCGTTCCTAAGCTCTTTTTAATTTCAGCCATCTGTCGTCAGAGAAAGAGCAATCTTCGGTGTACTTCTTCATGGACATATGATAGAATCTAAAAGATTAAAATGTTGGTAGACAAAAGATTAAGGAAGGTGAATCAGGGAACCGATGGAAATAATCGAACGAGCTCCTGCGAAAATTAATCTTGGGTTAGATGTTCTGCATAAACGTGTGGATGGCTATCATGAAGTTGAATCTATTTTTGCAAGTGTAGATTTAGCCGATCATTTAACTTTTGAAAATCTAGAAGAAGACATCATTCGTATTGAAACGGACAGCTCTTTTTTACCCGTGGATCGACGGAATCATGTCTATCAAGCAGTTGACTTATTAAAGCGTACCTATAATATTCATAAAGGAATTAAAATATATATTGAAAAACGTATCCCCGTGGCAGCTGGTTTAGCAGGTGGTAGCAGTGACTGTGCCGCAGCATTACGAGGCTTGAACAAGCTGTGGAATCTGGGGTTGACGATGGACGAACTCTGTGAAATTGGCAGCCAAATTGGTATGGATGTTCCTTATTGTTTAAGGGGCGGAACAGCCTTTGCAAACGGACGTGGGGAGAAAATTGAAGCATTACCGACCATGCCTCAATGTTGGATTGTGTTAGTTAAACCAAGAATTAGTGTATCCACTAGTACCGTTTTTAATGATTTAGCGGTAGATGAATTGCACCATCCAGATATTGCTGGACTAAGAATAGCTATTGAAAATGGTGATTATACTGGGATGACCCAAACGGTCGGCAATGCGTTGGAAAGTGTCACGATTGCCAGACATCCGATCGTGCAACAAATCAAGGATCGCATGCTGAAGTACGGCGCTGATGCAGCGTTGATGAGCGGCAGTGGACCGACAGTCTTTGCTTTATGTGAAAAGAAAACACGAGCACAACGGATTTATAATGGACTTAAAGGCTTTTGTGAAGAAGTTTATTTGGTTCGGACATTGAAATAAATAAAAACAACAGAGCGTGGAGCAAAAACCCAAAGTGATTTTTGTCCCACGCTCTGTTGTTTTTTTAAATTTATTCCTTGACGTCCCGTGATCCATTTGGTACATTATTCCTGGCAAATCGTAAATATTACGGTTTATAATAGGTAAATCGAAAAGAGGACAGAACATGACGAAAATCTACCGCCGTTTGATAATCGGCGTTACTTTAGCAATCAGTGCTTTTCTTTTAGCTAGCTGTGGGCAAACCACACAATCGCCAAAAGAGAAGAAAGAGCTCACGGTAATGACTACTTTTTATCCGATGTACGATTTCGCAAAACAAGTCGTTGGTGATGAGGGAGAGGTTGAGCTGTTGATTCCAGCTGGAACGGAACCACACGATTATGAACCAAGCGCAAAAGACTTAGCGAAAATTACTGATGCGGATGTCTTTGTTTATAATAGTAAAGAGCTAGAAACTTGGGTTCCGAATGTTATTGAAAACTTGGACACGAAAAAAGTTTCAATCGTGGAAGCCAGTCAATCCATTCAATTGATGCAAGGAACAGAAGAGGAAGAATCTGGCGAAGAAGGTCATGAAGGCCATAACCATTCCCACGAACTGGATCCGCATGTCTGGTTAGATCCCGTGTTAGCGCAAAAAGAAGTGACAGCGATTCGGGATGCGCTTATCAAAAAATATCCTGAGAAAAAAGCCGTATTTGAAAAAAATACCGCTGCTTATTTGGAAAAATTGACTGCGTTAGATAAGGAATACCAAGCTGCATTTGCAGGCGCTAAAAATCGGACCTTTGTGACGCAACATGCTGCATTTGGCTATTTGGCAAAACAATATGGTTTGATCCAAGAACCGATTGCTGGGATTTCTCCAGACCAAGAACCTTCGCCAAGTCGTTTAGCCGAATTAAAAAAATATATTAAAACAAACAATGTTTCTGTGATCTATTTTGAAGCATCGGCTTCTACAAAAGTAGCCAAAACATTGGCAGATGAGACAGGCGTCGAATTAGCTGTATTGAATCCTTTAGAGAGTTTAACTCAAAAAGAACAAGAAGCAGGCGAGAACTACGTGTCTGTCATGAAAGAAAACCTCGCTGCTTTACAAAAAAGCATTCATTAATCTGGCAACAGAAAGGAGCCAACTTATGCATTATATTGAAGTCGAAAATTTAACCTTCTATTATGATGATGAACCTGTTTTAGAAGATGTTTCTTATTATGTTGATCCAGGGGAATTCGTTATTTTAACAGGAGAAAATGGCGCTGCCAAGTCAACGCTGATCAAAAGTACCTTAGGGTTATTAAAACCAACAAGTGGCAAAATTACGGTCGCTAAAAAAAATAGTGCTGGTGAAAAAATCAGCATTGGCTACATTCCACAACAAGTCGCTTCTTTCAATGCGGGCTTTCCTAGCACCGTCATTGAATTAGTACGTTCAGGTCGCTTTCCCAGAAATCGTTGGTTCAAACCGTTGACGAAAAAAGATCATCTTCATGTGGAAAAAGCTTTGAAATCAGTGGACATGTGGGAAATGCGCCACAAACGAATTGGCGAGCTTTCTGGAGGGCAAAAGCAACGAATTAGTTTAGCACGAGTGTTTGCGACCGATCCAGATTTGTTTATTTTAGATGAGCCAACAACAGGTATGGATGAACAATCGCGAAACGAATTTTATCAATTGTTGCAACACAGTGCGCATGAACATGGAAAAGCTATTTTGATGATTACGCATGATCATGAAGATATCAAAACCTATGTAGATCGTCAAATTCGTCTTGTCCGCAAAGAAGATTCGAAATGGCGTTGCTTCCATATGAGTGAAGAATCGTATACGTAAATTTTCCAATAAAACGTTATCTGGCTCGATCATAACGAAAGCCAAGGAACGGCTTAAAGAAATGTTGGAAAAATTTAAAAAATAAGCAGGAATTAAAAAATTAATTCGCTTAAACGTCGCTACAATGGTAGTGTTCATTTTAGCGGTAAGGAGTGAATCGTATGGCAGAAATGCTTTCTTATGCATTTATGCAAAAGGCCTTTTTAGCAGCACTGTTTATCTCAGTGATTGCCCCAATGCTCGGCGTCTTTCTAGTTATTCGCCGACAATCTTTAATGGCAGATACCCTTTCACATGTGTCATTAGCCGGTGTGGCACTAGGCTTCTTTTTTAATTGGAATCCTAATTTAATGACCTTAATTGTCGTGATTGTGGCTGCAATCATTCTAGAATATTTACGAATGATTTATAGCACCTATTCAGAAATTTCGATTGCTATTTTAATGTCAGGCGGTTTGGCTTTGGCGTTAGTTTTGATGAATTTAACAGGAGGCAATTCAGCTGCTAGTATTCAATCGTATTTATTTGGTTCCATCGTCACGATTACGTGGGATCAAGTGGTTATGTTGGCAATTTTATTCGTAGTTTTAGTTCTATTGTTTATGTTATTTAAACGCCCGATGTATGTTTTAACATTTGATGAAGATACTGCTCATGTTGACGGGCTACCTATTCATTGGATGTCGATGCTTTTTAATGTAATTACTGGTGTGGCGATTGCTGTGATGATTCCGATCGCGGGAGCCTTGTTAATTTCAGCAATTATGGTCTTACCAGCTGCGATAGGTATGCGAATTGGTAAAGGCTTTAACACGGTGATTATTATCAGTGTGTTTATGGGCTTGATTGGCATGCTAACAGGGTTGACTAGCTCGTATTATTTGGAAACACCACCGAGTGCAAGTATTACCCTAATTTTTATTGGTTTATTCTTATTAGTCAATATTTATCGCCGAGTGGTTGTTATGGTCCAACGAAAACAAAAAATGCAAAGAAACTAAGGAGAAAAACGAAAGTTTTTCTCCTTTATTTATTTTTTTTAAAAGAAATGGCGAACTATTTTCAGTTATTTGAAAAAAATCCTCGAATTTTTCGGTTAAACCCCTTATAATAAGGAACGATAGAATGAAAAGGAGTGACGAATTTGAAAATTCGGAGAAGTGAACGATTAATCGATATGACCCAATATCTTTTAGATCATCCCCATACATTGGTTTCTTTGACATATTTTGCTGACCGATACCAATCTGCCAAGTCTTCCATTAGTGAAGATTTAGCAATTGTTAAAAAAACATTTAAAGAACGTGGAACAGGTATTTTAGAAACGATTCCAGGCGCTGCAGGCGGTGTCCGCTTTATCCCTGAAATTCCTTATGAGGAAGCGGAGCAGTTGATTATGGATTTATGTGATCGTTTGTCAGAACAAGATCGCTTATTACCTGGGGGCTATGTTTATCTTTCAGATTTACTTGGGGAACCGAATTTATTAAGACAAGTGGGCCGGATTATTGCTTCTAAATATTTAGGCAAACAAATTGATGCGGTAATGACCGTTGCGACCAAAGGAGTACCAATTGCGCAAGCAGTGTCTTATTACTTAAATGTTCCGTTTGTGATTGTTCGTCGCGATTCTAAGATTACTGAAGGTTCAACGGTGAGCGTGAACTATGTATCAGGGTCTTCAGAACGTATCGAAAAAATGGAACTTTCAAAACGCAGCTTAAAACGCGGCTCAAAAGTTTTAGTCGTGGATGACTTCATGAAAGGCGGCGGCACCGTCAATGGTATGAAGAGTATGATTGAAGAATTTGAAGCAGAACTTGTGGGCATTACCGTTTTTGCTGAGTCAAAATTCAATGGCCGTCGTGCAATCGATGACTACACTTCGCTATTATATGTGGAAGATGTGGATACACAAACAAAAACGATTAGCGTAGTCCCAGGAAACTATTTCACAGAGAAATAATTTGAAAAAGAACCTGAAAATGGTCCATTCTATTTTCAGGTTCTTTTTTTCTGTTTTATTCCTTTAAAAAAAGATGAGAAAATAAATTGGTCTACCTTTTAAATGCCTTATTTTGTTGAAAAAGACAAAAGAGTAAGATAAACTAGAAAAGGTATAATGAGGACGATTTAGAAGAAAATCAAACAATTTAGTTAATTTGAGGTGGCAAACGTGGAAAATAGATACGCAATTATTTTAGCAGCTGGTAAAGGAACACGCATGAAATCTAAACTTTATAAAGTATTGCATCCAGTTGCTGGTAAACCAATGGTCGAACATATTTTAGATCAAGTAGAACAAACAGAACCAACAGAAATCGTGACAATCGTTGGACATGGGGCGGAAATGATTAAAAGCCATTTAGGCGAACGTAGTCAATATGCCTTACAAGCTGAACAATTGGGAACTGGGCATGCAGTCATGCAAGCACAAGAGTTATTAGGTGGTAAACAAGGAACAACATTAGTTATTACAGGGGATACGCCGTTATTAACTGCAGAAACCTTGAAAAACTTATTCGATTACCATCAAGGTAAGAATGCAAGTGCGACTATTTTAACAGCGCATGCGGAAGACCCAACAGGCTATGGGCGAATTATTCGTGACCATGTGGGCATTGTTGAACGAATCGTGGAACAAAAAGATGCCAGTGAAGAAGAAGCACGTGTTCAAGAAATTAATACAGGAACCTTCTGTTTTGATAATGAATCATTGTTTGAAGCGTTAGCGAAAACAGATACAAACAACACACAAGGGGAATACTATTTAACAGATATCATTGAAATTTTGAAAAAAGAAGGCAAAGCTGTCGCTGCTTATCAAATGGCAGACTTTGACGAAGCAATGGGTGTAAATGATCGTGTCGCTTTATCCACTGCTAATAAAATTATGCATCGTCGTTTAAATGAAATGCATATGCGAAATGGTGTTACATTTATTGATCCAGATACAACGTATATTGATGAAGGCGTGGTAATTGGTTCAGACACAGTCATTGAAGCGGGAGTCACTATCAAAGGAAAAACAGTGATTGGCGAAGATTGCTTGATTGGCGCACATTCAGAAATCGTTGATAGTCACATCGGCAATCAAGTGGTTGTTAAACAGTCTGTGATTGAAGAAAGTGTGGTTCGCGAGGGGGCCGATGTGGGTCCGTATGCACATTTACGTCCTAAAGCAGATGTGGGGGCAAACGTACACATTGGTAACTTCGTGGAAGTAAAAAATGCAACAATCGATGAAGGCACAAAAGTGGGCCATTTAACATACGTTGGTGATGCTACATTAGGCAAAGATATTAATGTCGGTTGCGGCGTTGTTTTTGTTAATTATGATGGCAAAAATAAACACCAAACAGTCGTGGGTGATCACGCGTTTATTGGCTCTGCAACGAACATTGTTGCGCCAGTCACGATTGGTGATCATGCGGTGACTGCTGCTGGTTCAACCATCACAGAAGATGTCCCTTCAGAAGATTTGGCGATTGCCCGGGCACGTCAAGTGAATAAAGAAGGCTATGCTAAAAAGTTACCTTATATGAAGGATTAACCTCAAATAAAAAAGAACGCTCTTTTGCTTAAGCAAAAGAGCGTTCTTTTTCCTCCTTCTTAAAGACTAGACCAATTGCTGCTAATATTTGTTTAGAGGTATTCAAGGACTAGACCAATGCTGTTTATTCGGTATTTTTAGTTATTTTTTTCAAAAAAATAGTTTTTGTTCCGCTTTTCCAATATAAAAAGACTTTCTTTTTTATAAAGTTCGTGTTTTGGTCAAAATTACTATTTTTTTCACAAACAAATCCGCTATATTGTCCAAAAATAAAAACAATTTACAGGAAAAACATCTTATTTTAACGGAATTTACTGTTTTTTATTTAACGGATATATTATGATAGGAAAAGAAGAGCAGCGTGATGGGGGAAGGCTCTTTTTGTTGTTTGTTACTTTGACAATTGTTTGTTGCAAATGGGTTGAAACACAAGGAGGAAATTTGTGAAAAAGTTGAGCTTTAAAAAAGTGAAGTGGGGCATGCATTTTTTAATGGCTGTTGCGTTGATAGCGCCAAGCGTTACTAGTACGGCATATGCAGTAGAAACAACGAGTCAACAAAGTTCAGAAGCAGTAACAAGTACCACCGATTCAAGTAGAAAACAAGAACCAGTCATTACACAGGAAACAACAGACATCAAACAAGAAGCACCAAATCAGGCTACGAGTGACAGTGTCAAGCAGTCACAAGAAACCACAGCACCAACAGAGACGACGAATTTAGAAACGTCAATCGCTGAAAAAGAAGAAACGAGCACGCCGCAAAAAATAACAATTTTAGGTACGTCAGATGTTCATGGTCAATTATGGAATTGGTCTTATGAAGATGATAAAGAATTACCAGTTGGTTTGTCCCAAGTAAGTACAGTCGTCAACCAAGTCCGGGCACAAAACCCAGCAGGCACCGTTTTAATTGATAATGGCGACAATATTCAAGGCACTATTTTAACAGATGACTTGTATAATAAAGCGCCTTTAGTGAATGAAAAGACCCATCCAATGATCACCGCCATGAATGTGATGAAGTATGATGCAATGGTTTTGGGAAATCATGAGTTTAATTTTGGTTTACCGTTAATCAAAAAAATTCAACAAGAAGCCACTTTTCCAATCTTGTCTGCGAATACCTACAATAAGGAAGATGGTCTTCGTTTTGTTGAAGGGACTACCACGAAGGAACTTGATTTTAATCAAGATGGGCAGCCAGATTTAAAAGTTGGGATTATCGGCTTAACAATTCCGCACATTCCTTTGTGGGATGGCCCTCGTGTTACTTCGCTTAATTTTTTACCTTTGAAAGAAGAAGCAGAAAAAGCAGTTACTGAGTTGAAAGCTAACGATCAGGCTGACATTATTGTTGCCTCGATTCATGCGGGACAACAAAATAGTGATCCGGCTGCCAGCGCCGACCAAGTAATTGAAAATATCGCGGGGATTGATGCGTATATTCTGGGTCATGACCACCTTTCTTTTACCAAGCAAGGAGCAGCGCCGAATGGAAAAACTGTACCGGTAGGGGGATCGAAAGATACGGGGACAGAGGTTGTCAAAATTGATCTTTCAGTTGCTAAAAATGCCGATAAGTGGGAAGTGCAAGAAGGTACAGCAACGATTGTACCAACAACGAATGTTCCAGCAGATGAAGCAGTTAAGGCAGCGACAAAAGAATACCATGAGCAAACGCGAGCGTTTATTCAGGAGGAGATCGGCACAGCAACAGCTGATTTTTTACCAAAACAAGAAATTAAAGGAATTCCCGAAGCACAATTACAACCAACAGCGATGATTTCTTTAATTAATAACGTTCAAAAAGAAGTGACAGGTGCACAATTAAGTGCGGCAGCGCTGTTTAAATACGACAGTAAATTACCTGCGGGGAAGATTTCCTATGCCACGATTTTTGATATCTACAAATACCCGAATACCTTAGTGAGTGTTCCCATTAACGGTGAAAACTTACTGAAGTATTTAGAAAAACAAGGGGCGTACTATAACCAAACACAGCCAGATGATTTGACCATTAGTTTTAATCCAAACATTCGTGTATATAACTATGACATGATTTCTGGAGTGGACTACAAGATTGACATTTCAAAACCAGTGGGTGAACGAATTGTAGATGCGAAAATTGACGGCCAACCGTTGGATCCTGCCAAAGAATATACGCTTGCTATGAATAATTATCGTTACGGCGGTTTAGCTAGCCAAGGGATTCAAGTAGGGGAACCTATTAAAAATTCTGATCCAGAAACCTTACGAGGAATGATTGTTGATTATATTAAGAAAAAAGGAACGCTTAATCCAGAACAAGAAATCGAACGAAATTGGTCAATTATTGGGACAAATTTTGATGAAAAATGGCGTGCCAAAGCAATCGAATTAGTGAATGACGGCACTCTTCAAATTCCGACTTCTCCTGATGGACGTACACCAAACGCCGCCGCTATTACGAAACAAGATGTCCGTAATGCGGGCTTTGATTTAGATAATGCATATACCATTATGCACACAAATGACGTTCATGGACGACTAGAAGCAGGGAAAGGCGAATTAGGTATGGCGCGTCTAAAAACTTTTAAAGACCAAGAAAACCCAACCTTGATGGTGGATGCAGGGGATGTTTTCCAAGGATTACCAATCTCCAATTTCTCCAAAGGCGCGGATATGGCCAAAGCAATGAATGAAGTTGGTTATGATGCCATGGCGGTGGGAAATCACGAGTTTGATTTTGGTTTAGAGATTGCACTAGGTTATAAAGACCAACTGAATTTTCCGATTTTATCTAGTAATACGTATTACAAAGATGGCAGTGGAAGGGTTTTTGATCCGTATACAATCGTAGAAAAAGCCGGGAAAAAGTTTGCCATTGTAGGTGTGACGACCCCAGAAACAGCAACGAAAACACACCCGAAAAACGTGGAGAAGGTGACATTTAAAGACCCGATTCCAGAAGTAGAAGCGGTGATTAAGGAAATTAAAGAGAAGTACGCGGATATTCAAGCTTTCGTGGTTACTGGGCATTTAGGCGTAGATGAAACGACGCCGCATATCTGGCGTGGTGATACGCTAGCAGAAACCCTTAGTCAAACATATCCTGAGTTAGATATTAATGTGATTGATGGACATTCGCATACAGCCGTCGAAAGTGGCAAACGTTATGGCAAAGTGATCTATGCTCAAACAGGTAATTATTTAAATAATGTTGGAATTGTCACAGCACCAGAGAATGAACCAACTAAGAAAACAGCAAAATTGATTCCAGCAGAAGAGTTGCTAGGATTGCCAGAAAACCCGGCAGTTAAAGCCATCGTTGATGAAGCACGAACGAATTTTAACGCTGAAAATGAAAAAGTAATTGTCGATTATATTCCATTCACATTGGATGGACAACGGGAAAATGTGCGCACACGAGAGACCAACTTAGGGAATTTGATTGGTGATGCGATTATGTCATATGGCCAAGACGCGTTTAGTCAACCTGCTGATTTTGCAGTAACTAATGGTGGCGGCATTCGCGCTGATATTAAGCAAGGACCGATTAAAGTTGGGGATGTCATTGCTGTGTTACCTTTTGGCAATAGCATTGCGCAAATTCAAGTAACCGGTGCTCAAGTTAAAGAAATGTTTGAAATGTCTGTTCGTTCGATTCCACAAAAAGATGAGAATGGCACAATTTTACTAGATGATGCTGGCCAACCAAAACTTGGCGCAAATGGTGGTTTCCTACATGTTTCAAGCTCCATTCGTATCCACTATGATTCCACAAAACCAGGTACTCGCTTGGCTAGTGACGAAGGCAATGAAACAGGACAAACGATTGTCGGTAGTCGCGTATTAGTAATAGAAATTAAAAATCGGCAAACGCAAAAGTTTGAACCATTGGATGAGAAGAAACAATACCGGATGGCTACCAATGATTTCTTAGCTGCTGGTGGTGATGGTTACGATATGCTAGGTGGTGAACGAGAAGAAGGGATTTCACTAGATGCTGTCTTAATTGAATACTTGAAAAGTGCAACCAGCTTGCGGTTGTATCGTGCAGCAACGACGATTGATTTAGCACAATATAAAGAACCATTCCCAGGCGAACGAATTGTTTCTATTTCGGAAGAAGCTTACAAAGAGTTAATCGGTGGAGGAGAGACGCCAACACCAGATCCGAAACCAGATCCAACACCAGATCCAACACCAACACCAGAAACACCAGTAGCAACCAATAAACAAAACCAAGCGGGAGCAAGACAGAGCAATCCATCCGTAACACAGAAGAAAAAGTATGGCGGCTTTTTACCTAAAACAGGTACAGAAACAGAAGCGCTTGCGTTATATGGTTTACTGTTCGTTGGACTTTCTTCTTCTGGCTGGTATATTTATAAACGACGTAACAAAGCTAGTTAGTCATTTTTTAAGAACCGTCCTTCGGGATTGGTTCTTTTTTTATTTTAATGCTTGCCATTTGTTTTTAATTTTAGTATTATAAGAATATTCTAAAAATTAAAAATTGAAGAGTTTTTTCTGTGAAGGGAGAAAGGCATGAAAAGTAAACGTATAAAAGGACTTATCGGGTTAAGTTTAACAACGCTGTTAGTTTTAGCTGCTTGTGGTGGTGATGGGGGAGCTGGCGCCGAAAAAGCAAAGGGCGGATCAGAGAAAACTGCCGCTAAACAAGAATTTAAAGTAGTAGTTCAACAAGAAATGCCTTCTGCAGATTTATCTTTAGGAACAGATACAATTAGTTTTACGGCACTGAATAATGCGTATGAAGGAATTTATCGTTTAGATGATAAAAGCAAGCCGCAACCAGCAGGGGCTAAAGAAAAAGTGCAAGTCAGTGATGATGGTCTGACGTACACAGTGAAACTAAGAGAAGAAGCAAAATGGTCCAATGGTGATCCTGTCACAGCTGCCGATTATGTTTTTAGTTGGCAACGTACAGCAGATCCTCAGACTGGCGCTGAGTATGCTTATTTTCTAGAAATGATTGAAAACGGTGCAGACATTGTAGCTGGTAAGAAACCAGTTTCTGAATTAGGCATTAAAGCAAACGGAGATTACGAGCTAGAAATTAAACTGGCAAAACCAACACCATATTTTGATTATTTACTGGCCTTTCCACTATTTTTCCCGCAACATCAAGCAACCGTAGAGAAATATGGCAAAGATTACGCTGCTTCCAGTGAAAAAGCAGTCTATAATGGTCCGTTTGTCTTAGCTAACTTTGAAGGGGCTGGCTCAGATACCAATTGGACTTTGGAAAAAAATGAAAACTATTGGGATAAAGACAATGTCAAATTAGATAAAATCAATTTTGATGTTGTCAAGGAGGCGCCAACTGCCTTGAACTTATTCCAAGATGGCCAGGCAGACGATGTTATTTTAAGCGGCGAATTGGCCCAGCAAATGGCGAAGGATCCAGAATTGGTTATCGAAAAAGAAGCACGAACCAGCTATTTGGAATTTAATCAGCGAGATAAAAATTCACCGTATAATAATGTGAATTTACGCAAAGCAATTTCAGCAGCGATTGATCGCAACGCATTAGTAGATAAAATTTTAGGTGACGGCTCAGTAGTCGCTACCGGCTTAATTCCAGAAGGGATGTCTTATTCGCCGACAGATGACAAAGATTTTGCTGATGAAAATAAAAAAATTGTTGAATATAGCCCAGAAAAAGCAAAAGAATATTGGGCAAAAGCGAAGAAAGAATTGGGCATAACAACACTCAAAATGGATATTGTTGCCGATGATGTCGATTCTACGAAAAAGTTAGCGGAATATATTCAAGGTACGTTAAAGGATACTTTAGAGGGCATTGATGTAACAGTGAGCCCAGTGCCGTTTTCAGTTCGAATTGATCGAGGTAGTCGCGGCGATTTTGAGACAATCTTAGGTGGTTGGGCTGCGGATTACGCAGATCCCAGTAGTTTCTTAGACCTTTTTGTTACTGGTAATAACTATAATCGCGGGCGTTTTTCAAGTAAAGCCTACGATGAGTTGATCGAGGCTTCAGCCACAAGAGATGCTTCAGATCCTGAAAAACGTTGGGAAGATATGGTTAAGGCTGAGAAGTTATTGATTGGTGAAGAGACCGCTTTAGCACCACTTTATCAAAAGGCGACTGCCCATCTACGCAGTAAAGAAGTGAAAGGCGTCGTTGCCCATGGTGCTGGCGCACAATATGATTATAAGTGGACATATGTAACAGAAGAGTAGTTAAAAGAGACACAGAATAGTCAAATCGACTGTTCTGTGTCTCTTTTAATCAAAATATTTCTGCTGTTCTTCTTTTAATTTTTCTGGGGTTACATCTTCACCAGTAGGATCATAAATAGTGACGCCCATTAATGTTTTATTGAATTGTTCACGAATGGTCCGCAAATATTCTTGTCGCAAATCGACACGAAGAGCTTGTTCTTCAGATGTTAAACCTTGTTCACGCTCTTTTTGTGCAAGCGTATTAATTCTTTTTAAAACCTCTAACATTTCTCATTTCCTTTCTATAATAATTCTTTTGCTAGGCGTTCAAATGATTGAAAGCGCGTTTGTTTGTCATAACCTGGGGTGATTAGCATCGCTTCTGTCAACCCTAGTTCTTCTTGTTGGTGGAAAAACTCCGCAACTTCTTGGCTACTGCCAATGACAAAGCGTTGTTTATTTTGTTCTAAAACCAGTTTGTCCATTTCACTGTAAGGGAAAGCTAGGGCTTCTTCTGGCGATAAAAATTTATTTGGAAGCCCATGTTCGGTGGCAAAGATATAATGCTCGAAACTAGCCGCATGGTATTCTGCTTCTTCTTTCGTGTCGGCGGCAAAAGTGAAATACGCAGCGCTCACTTGCGGCTCTTGTTGTTCAATTACTGGTCGGAAATGCTTGTAATATGCTGACAATACTTCTTTGGGCAAATGTCCATGAATAAACTGAGCAAAGGAAAAATTAATGCCATATTCACCAGCTGAACGTGCGCTTTCTTTGCTAGCACCTAGTAACCAAGGTTGTGGTAATAGAACTTCCCGCGGAACAGCTGAAATTTTAGAATATAAATGATCTTCAGGAAATTCCTCTCTTAAAAAGAGTAAAATTTCAGGTAATTTATCAAATTGGTCTAGCTGTGGTGGCTGACCATTATTTAACGCCAACGTAGTTAAAGGGCTGCCACCAGGCGAGCGGCCCATGCCTAAATCGATTCGATCAGGATATAAAGCTGCTAACGTTTTAAACGTTTCTGCGACTTTAAATGGCGCATAATGCATGGTCATGATGCCACCCGCGCCAACACGAATTTTTTCGGTGGCACTAGCAATATGTGCAACTAAAATTTCTGGCGTTGCACTGGCAAAGGCGTCTGAACCGTGATGTTCGGCATACCAAATTCTTGTGTAACCAAGTTTTTCCGCTAATTGAGCGAGCTCTTTGGCTTCTTGTAATGTGTCGCTTGCTGATTGATTTTTAGGAACCGTTAATTGATCTAAGATACTTAATTTCATGTATGTAGTCTCCTTTTTGGTTATTTTTTTGAAGCTACCGCTATTATTACGCAAGCATGTCAAAAAAAACAGTACGCACTTTTTAATTCCCTAGTGAGCGAAAAGTAACAAATAGATGTAGCCAAGGTCGATGATAAAAAATTCTCCGCTATGGCTTTTTGATGCTTTGTGTTAAAATGGAACATATGTACGCAATCAGCAATTGGAAAGGTGACAACATGTACGAATATATTATTGGAAAAGTAACGTTTGTTAGCCCATACTATATTGTCGTTGAAACAAATGGCATTGGCTATCAGATTTCAGTCGATAACCCGTATCGCTATTCAGGAAAAATGGATACGGATATTAAACTATATCTTCACCAAGTCGTGCGGGAAGATGCACAACTTTTATTTGGTTTTGGCAGTTTAGAAGAAAAACAATTGTTCTTAAAATTAATCAGTGTCTCTGGAATTGGCCCTAAAAGTGGCTTAGCTATCATGGCTTCTGTGGCTGATCATGGTGGTTTAATCAATGCAATTGAAGGGGAAGATGTTACATATTTAACGAAGTTCCCAGGTGTTGGCAAGAAAACAGCCCAACAAATGATTTTAGATTTAAAAGGAAAATTAGGCGAATTAGAGTCTTCCGAAGCAGCGGTGGCGGCCATGACCGCAACCGAAGTGGTGACAACAAGCAATCAAGCATTGGCAGAAGCGTTAGAAGCATTAAGTGCCCTAGGCTACAGTGACCGAGAGATTAAGCGTATCACTAAGCAATTGGAAGCGTTAGGTGAGACAACGACAGATGTTTATTTGAGCAATGCGTTAAAATTCATGATGAAACGCTAAGGAGGAATAACGATGACAGAAGAAGAACGGTTGCTTTCAGCTGCAAGTCAAGAAGCAGAAGCTTCAATTGAAAAATCGTTACGTCCACAATTTTTAGCACAATATATTGGTCAAGACAAAGTAAAACAAGAACTAACGATTTATATTGAAGCGGCGAAAAATCGGAATGAAGCGTTGGATCATACCCTTCTTTATGGTCCGCCAGGTTTAGGGAAAACGACAATGGCGATGGTCATCGCCAATGAAATGAATGTGAACATTCGTACCACAAGTGGACCAGCCATCGAACGGGCGGGAGATTTAGTCGCTATTTTGAACGAATTAGAGCCTGGTGATGTGTTATTTATCGATGAAATTCATCGTTTGCCGCGAGTTGTGGAAGAAATGCTGTATTCCGCAATGGAAGATTTTTACATTGATATCATGGTTGGTCAAGGAACCACGGCACATCCCGTTCATTTTCCATTACCGCCTTTTACTTTAGTGGGCGCGACCACACGGGCAGGGATGCTTTCAGCGCCATTACGAGATCGTTTTGGGATTATTTCTCACATGGAGTATTATCAAGAGCAGGATTTAAAAGAAATCGTTCTTCGTTCCGCGGATATTTTTCAAACGGAGATTTTTGAGGAAGGTGCCTTTGAAATTGCGCGCCGCTCAAGAGGAACCCCCCGAATTGCTAACCGTTTGTTAAAACGTGTCCGTGATTTTGCCCAAGTTCAATCAGATGGCAAAATCGACCGAGCGATTGCAGACAAAGCGTTAACCTTACTGCAAGTGGACCATCAAGGCTTGGATTATGTCGATCAAAAATTGTTGAAAACAATGATTGATTTATACGGCGGCGGTCCGGTTGGTTTAAGTACCTTGTCTGTAAATATCGGTGAAGAAACCGAAACGGTGGAAGATATGTATGAACCCTATCTTATTCAAAAAGGTTTCATTAAACGAACACCGCGAGGACGAATTGCAACGCCATTTGCGTATGCACATTTTGGGTATGATTATTTAGAGGGTCGTAAAAATTAAAAATAAGTCAAAAGAAAGCAAGCCTTAACCGTTTGCTTTCTTTTGTTTCACGTGAAACGTTTGTTCTTATTTAGAAGAGTGGCATATTTCAGCTGTTGTAGGTATACTGTGTTTGTAATCGCTTTTAAATTGGAGGGATCAATGTTGAATAAAGAAATCAAAGGGGCATTAATTGTTTCTTGCCAAGCGTTGGCAGACGAACCGTTGCATAGTTCTTTTATCATGTCCAAGATGGCTTTAGCCGCTAAACAAGGAGGGGCTAAAGGTATTCGAGCAAATTCTGTGGTAGACATTCGAGCAATCCGGAAAGAGGTTGATTTACCAATCATTGGGATTATTAAACGAGATTATCCTGGCGCAGAAGTATATATTACCGCAACTATGCGTGAGGTAGATGAATTAATGGCTGTTCAGCCAGAAATTATCGCTCTCGATGCAGCCCATTCGAAACGACCAAATGGCGAAACGTTAGCCACATTTTTCAAAAGAATAAAAGAAAAGTATCCTAACCAAGAATGGATGGCAGATTGTTCCACGCTGGAAGAGATGATTGAAGCGGCGGAGTTAGGTTTTGATTATATTGGCACAACGTTAGTCGGCTATACGCCGCAAAGTGAAAATCAGCGGATTGAACAAAATGATTTTGAACTGTTAAGAGAAGCAAAGAAGCATTTTACTACACCAATCATTGCAGAAGGAATGATTGATACGCCAGCAAAAGTCCAACGTGTTCTGGAGCTAGGTGCTTATAGCGTGGTGGTGGGATCTGTTATTACACGACCGCAAAAAATTACTGAAAAATTTGTAGAAGCTACGAAAATAAAACAGAATCAAGCATAAACTAAATACACTATCGATACACTCGTTGTTTTTTGATAAATACACTTCGATACGGTCGCTTTTTTTCTAGAGAAAGCTGAATCTTTCAATAATGAAAAGGGATACACTCCGTTTGGCATAGTCCTTGCTGATAATAAATCAGTGTATAAAGCGCTATCATTTTTATAGGAGGGGTTTTATGAAGGGTTTATCAAAAAAGAAACGGGTGTCTACTTGGTTAGCGTTAGGAATCACCGTAGTCAGCTGTTTTGCGTTAAGCGGGGAAGTGCAAGCAAGTGTTGAAAGAACAAAAGTTGATGAATTTGCAAATGTTTTAGATGTGAGTGCATCACCAACCGAACGGACGAATGGCGTATACGATACCAATTATTTTAATAATTTTTCTGATTTAGGTGCATGGCATGGCTACTATTTACCTGAAAAAAGCAATAAAGAGCTACTGGGTGGTTTTGCGGGGCCATTGATTATTGCGGAAGAATATCCGGTAAACTTGGCGGCAAGTTTAAACAAATTAACGGTCAAAAATAAAAAAACGGGAGAAACCTATGATTTAAGCCAAAGCAACCGCATGGACCTGTCTTATTATCCTGGGCGCCTAGAGCAAACCTATGAATTAGACGATCTAACGATTCATTTAGCTTTAATTTTTGTCAGCAATCGAACGGCGCTTATCCAAACGACACTTGAAAACACTGGTGAAGAGCCCTTGTCACTTGAAGCAAGC
Source organism: Enterococcus sp. DIV1537a (assembly GCF_051712085.1). Lineage (NCBI taxonomy): Bacteria > Bacillati > Bacillota > Bacilli > Lactobacillales > Enterococcaceae > Enterococcus > Enterococcus sp. DIV1537a. Next base: position 69,768 of record NZ_JBIOOE010000001.1, read on the forward strand.
TGGACAGGTGCGGTCTTTGATAAAATTCAAGAGGGAACGGAAACCTTAGATATTGGCACTCGTTTAACTGCTAAAGACAATGATATTCAAGTGAATTTTGGTGAAGTCAGAGAAACGTGGAATTATTTTGCTACGAAAGACACAAAATATACGATTCATCACGCGGATAAAGTTTCAACAAAAATTGATAATCGGAATTATACAGCGACCGCTGAACCTATTGAATTGAAGCCTAAACAAACGTACAACACCTATACGACAGAAAGCTATACTTTTACAAAAGAAGAAGAGGCAAAGGAACAACAACAAGCACCCGAATATACCAAAAATGCGGCACGCTATTTCAAAGAGAACAAGCAAAGATGGCAAGGATATCTAGATAAAACGTTTGATCAAAAGAAAACAGCAGAATTTCCTGAATATCAAAATGCGCTAGTCAAATCGATTGAAACGATTAATACCAATTGGCGAAGTGCGGCAGGTGCCTTTAAGCATGACGGGATTGTTCCGTCCATGTCTTATAAATGGTTTATTGGTATGTGGGCTTGGGATTCGTGGAAAGCGGATGTAGCAACGGCTGATTTTAATCCTGAGTTAGCTAAAAATAATATGCGGGCCTTGTTTGATTATCAAATTCAAAAAGATGATACCGTACGTCCACAAGATGCAGGAGCGATCATTGATGCTGTCTTTTACAATCAAGACAGTGCGCGTGGTGGTGAAGGTGGCAACTGGAATGAACGAAATTCTAAACCACCATTGGCTGCATGGGCAGTTTGGCATATTTATCAAGAAACCAAAGATAAGGAATTTTTAAAAGAAATGTACCCCAAACTTGTAGCTTATCACAATTGGTGGTATACCAACCGAGACCACAATAAAAATGGGATAGCAGAATATGGAAGCATGGTCAGTGATGCCCACTGGCAAAAAGACGACAAGGATCAAATCATTAAAGATAAAAATGGCCAACCTAAAGTGGACGATGATGCTGTTATTGAAGCAGCCGCGTGGGAAAGTGGTATGGATAACGCTACACGGTTTGACAAAGAAGGTGTGGGCAAAGGCGATGACGGAGTTAAAGTTTTTGAAAATAAAAATAAAGGAAAAGTAGTGGGGTATTCGATTAATCAAGAATCAGTGGATTTGAATGCGTATCTCTACGCTGAAAAGGGCTATTTAGCTTCGATAGCAGAAGAACTAGGCAAAAAAGAGGACTATAAGAACTATCAAAAAGAAGCGAAGAAACTAAAAAAATATATTCAAGAAAATATGTTTGATGAAAAAACGGGCTTCTTCTATGACTTACAAATAAATGAAGACGGCTCGAAAACAAAATTGTTAGTCAATCGTGGCAAAGGAACAGAAGGCTGGTTGCCGCTTTGGGCAAAAGTAGCGACCAAAGAACAGGCGGCGGCAGTTAAGAAAAACATGATGAATCAAGAAATGTTTAATACCTTTATGCCATTCCCAACGGCATCCAAAGACAATGAAAAATTTGCTGCAACGAAATATTGGCGGGGACCAGTTTGGCTTGACCAAGCCTTGTTTGGTGTAGAAGCTCTTCAAAACTATGACTATACAAAAGAAGCAAAAGAAATGACACAAAAATTCTTCTTACATGCCGAAGGATTGATGGGAGAAGGCCCTATTCATGAAAATTATGATCCACTGACAGGGAAGGGCTTAAGTACGAAAAACTTTAGTTGGTCAGCAGCAGCGTACTATTTATTGTATAAAAACACCTTATTAAGTAATAACCCCACAACGCAAACCGCTTTTGAGATAAAATAGAAAAACAGCTCTTGAGAAAATATCACTCAAGAGCTGTTTTTTTCTTCACTTGCTACAATCTCTTCCCCTCTGATTTAATTAAATGTAATTTATTTGTTTAAATAAATATATTTCATTTAATTAAAGTGAATATCTAAAAATAAAAAGATATGTACTTTTATTAAAAGTGTTATTTAATAAAAATGAAATAGATATTCAATGGGATTGATTGTACAATGGTTAATGAAGAGTGGGTTTAACGGAACCGAGTAATAAGAAATAAACTAATATTGAAACCAAACATTGCGACACCTCCTGCTCTAAGTTATATTGAATTTCATTATAAGACAGATATCTTAGTTTCTTCAAGAACGAATTAGAAAAGTTTTTTTTAAATTTGTTGACGTCTAACAATTATAATGTGCAAAAAAATAATTCAAACAAATATATTATTCGATTATTTGATAATATTAAAGTTTATAGAAATAATTTTTTAGAAAATATTATATTTTAGTTAATAAAAAAATAATACTTAATATTAACTTATTAATAGAAAGGAGCATATTATGGATGTGTTAGAGGCATTAAAGTATTTTAGAAAAAAGAAAAAAATTGCTCAGAAAGATGTTTTACCAAAAAAAGGGAAACAAACCTATCGAAGAATCGAAATTGGTGAAGCCAAGCTAAGTTACGAGGATTTAATGACAGCATTACAGTCACTAGGGATTACCTTTAATGAATTTTTTCATATGGTCTCTGAAACAAGAAGTACGGCTTCATCTAAAATTATGCATCAAATTGAATGTTGTCAAATGGGAGTGAACAATACAAGTGAAAAAAAGAACCTGATTCATTACTTTTATCAATTAGAGCGCAATCCCCACAAAAACGCAGTAGAGATGTCTATTTATACAGATATTAAGCTAACTTTCAGTAATGATTGGGAGGAAATTCCAGAATTTGATGAAACTGATCGAATGGCAATTCTCGCACTTATCTCTAGCAAAAGCTACTATACATATTACGATTATCAAATGGTGACTAATACAGGGGCGTTATTTTCTGAAAACGAAGACCTTCAGATTCTTGAGCAGATGTTTCCTGTCAAAGATGCTGAATTACGTGATACCCAAACACTAAATGTTGCCTATGGTTTTTACCTAAATATCATTACTGGGGAACTTTATAAGAAAAATTATGCGAAAGCTCGGGAGTATTTAGCGCTAATGAGTGTTACCACGATTCCTGCCGAAATCTACTATATTCATTTTAACTTACGTTATTTAAAAAATCTTACGTATTATCTGTACACTGGCAAAATGAGATATTATAAAGAAGTAATCACCGTTATTGATATGATTGAAAGTTTTGGGGATGCACGTTTGGCGGAAGGCATGAAAAAAGAAATGCTTCAGCTGACGGCTGGTCGGACATTTAATTTAGATTATGGACAATTTCCTGTGAATATTGTCACTGAAAAATAAAAAGCGCCCCCCGCAAGGTCAAACTTGCGGGGGTGCTGATGTTAAACAATAATGTTATCTCTAATCATATCTAAATCTTTAATCAAAATTTTGCGGTTACGTAGTTCAATTGCCCCTAACTCTTTTAGTTGCTGCATCATCCGGTTAACGCTACTAGCAGAAGTTATCCCACAAAAATGCGCAATTTCTTCATTGGTCACCACGAAATCAATTAAAATACCTTCCTCTGTTTCTACGCCAAATGAATCGTACATTTCATAGATTTGTGTACAAACGGCCCCAAATTTGCCATTCATCAACATTTGCTGCATCTTTTTCATGGAATGCATTAAACGGTCCCGATAGTATTCTTTGACATACATTTGCAAGTCTTTACTATTATTGATATCCCGCCAAAATTGAACACGGTCGATTTGGTAAAGTTCTGCTTGTGGAGATTCGATGCGAATATTAAAAGGTGCATCAATAAACTCTGAATATTCATCACGTAGCAATGAAACAATTTCCGAATTGTTGATATAACGTAAATTAAATTCACGACCGTCTTTGGAAATAACGCTAGTTTTGATGATGCCACTTTTTAAAATATAGGCATAACGATCTTGCAGTCCTTCATAAGTTAAATAATTTTTCTTCTTTTTTACAACGACTCGAAAGGAATGTTCATCTAAGTAGTCTTGTAAAACATTTCTCATTGGCGGTAACTCCTCAATTATCTCTAAATATTTTTGTTTTTGCCTGTTGGGCTTCTTTCTTATTTAAGCGAATTGGACATCATATGTCAATAACAAATGTTGATAAAAAAGGTCAATTAAACGCTATTTTGAAAAATAAAATCAGCTTTTAGATAATTTTGCCAAAAATTTCGCTTAATGAGTATTAAAAATATTTTTTTTATTTTATGTGCTCAAATATTTTTCAAAAAGAAAAAATTGTATTAAGGTAATAGTAGAAAGGGAGGAGATTTAATGACAGAACCAAACTTAAAAGACCAAAGAAAGTTATTTTATAGTGATGGATTTCCGCAACAAGATCAAGAAACTCCCGCATTACAGGACAAAATGGTCCCTAAACCAGATTGTGGGGAAGACAGCTATGTCGGAAATCACAAATTAGAAAATCGTCGGGTATTAATTACAGGCGGTGATTCTGGGATTGGACGAGCGGCGGCGATTGCTTTTGCTCGCGAAGGCGCAGATATCGCCTTACATTTTTTCCCAGGTGAAGAAAAAGACGCCGAAGAAGTGGCGCACTATATACGAGAAGCTGGCCGAAAAGTCATTCTTTTGCCAGCAGATTTAAGAGATAAACAGGCACCTGAAAAATTGGTTGCACAAGCTCATGAAGCATTAGGCGGCTTGGATACCCTCGTTTTAAATGCAGCCCAACAAATTTCCTGTGCCGCTATTGAAGAATTGCCAATGGAACAAGTGATAGACACTTTCCATGTCAATATTATTGCGATGTTTGGCATTGTCAAAGCAGCAGTGCCTCACTTGCCTGCCGGAAGTAGCATTGTGACAACTACTTCCGTCCAAGCCTTTAATCCCAGTGAGCATTTGTTGGATTATGCAGCAACGAAGGCATCAATTGCCAACTTTACCGTTGGTTTAGCAAAACAACTGGCACCAAAAGGCATTCGGGTAAATGGCGTGGCTCCAGGACCAATCTGGACACCGTTACAGTTAGATCATGGACAACCAATTGAAGAGTTGCCAGAATTTGGGCAACATTCTTTACTGGAACGTGCGGGTCAGCCTGCTGAATTAGCCCCTGTTTATGTTTTCTTGGCGTCCAATGATGCAAGTTATGTTACGGCTCAAGTTTATGGCGTAACTGGTGGAGAAGCAATTAATCTTTAGGAGGGATGTTCCGTGAATAAAGTTGTTAAAATACTTTTGCTTCTAGGTTCACTGATTTTAATGGCATTATTTGGCGCGGTGGCCATCACCACTTGGTCAGCCGATACAGCTTGGCAACCACCAGATAATGTCCAATGGTTCTTGCAAGACAACGAGTACGCACGTCAAGCAATCTTTTGGGTAGCGCTGGTTTTACTAGGAATTATGCTCTTTCTCTTTTTATTCATTCTTTTATTCCCAAGAAGAAAAGGCACGTTTGAATTAAAAGAAGAGCAAGGAAAGTTAGTGTTACACCGTAAAGCCATCGAAGGATTTGTACGCTCTAGCTTGCAAGACAGTGACTTTCTGGAAGCACCAACCATTCGTGTAAAGGCGACAAAACGGCGCATTAAGGTCAATGTCAAAGGCACACTGAAACGAACGGCAGATTTAATTGGACAAACAGAAGCTTGGTCAAAAACAATGGAAGAACGGCTTGCTCGTTTGGTGGGAACTGGTCACAAGATTACGATTGATGTTCATTTTGAAGATATTCAATCAATGAAACGACCACAACAACAGCAAACACAAGCACGTGTGGAGTAGGAGGGATGTACAATGGTTGAATGGATAAAACAATATGCCGTTCCGTTAATTGGTGGCCTAGTCGGCTTGGTTTTTGCAATCTTGTTTCTGTCAATCGGCTTCTTTAAAACATTGTTAGTAGTACTCCTGACAGGACTAGGTATTTGGCTAGGTTTGTATTTGGAACAGACAGGCATTGTCAAAAATTATTTTCATCATAAATAGGAGGTTTTGGCTATGGAAAATGCAAATGTATCGATTGTTAAAGGTGAGTTGACGTTTGAGGATAAAGTAATCCAAAAAATTATTGGCATTGCTTTGGAAGAAGTCGACGGTTTGTTAACTGTGGACGGTGGTTTTTTCTCGAATTTACGAGATAAAATGATTAATAGTGAAGATGTTACAACAGGCATTCACACCGAGGTCGGCAAAAAACAAGTCGCAGTGGATATGGACATTGTAGCCGAATATGGGAAAGATATCGAGACCATTTATGATCAAATGAAAGAGGTTATTACTCGTGAAGTCCAACAAATGACTCACTTGGAAGTAATCGAAGTCAATGTCAATGTAGTAGATATCAAAACACAAGCAGAGTACCAAGAAGAAAGTGAAACGGTCCAAGATAAACTTGGCAACGCCGCTGAAGCGACAGGTAGTTTTATGTCAAAACAAACCAACAAAGCCAAACATGCGGTAACTAAAGGTAAGACAAAAGTCAAAGAAAATACGGCACCTCGTGTTCAATAATTGGTTATTATTTTATTAAAAATAAAGCAATAATAGAAGAAACTAGGAGGAATGAACCATGAGTAACGAAAAATTCAATAATGTACCAAAACCAGCAGGAAACGGACCACACACACCAGAAGATCATGCAATCAAAGGTGAATTAACATTTGAAGATAAAGTCGTTCAAAAAATTATCGGTTTAGCCTTAGAAAATGTCGATGGTCTATTAACAGTCGATGGCGGCTTTTTCTCAAATATTGCTGAAAAATTAGTAAACACAGATAACGTCACAGCGGGTATTGATACCGAAGTTGGTAAAAAACAAGTCGCTGTTGATATGGATATCGTGGTAGAATACGGCAAAGATATTCAAGACATTTACGAAAAAATGAAAGAATTAATCAGCCGTGAAGTGAAAAAAATGACCCACTTAGATGTGATTGAAGTGAATGTTAACGTAGTTGATATCAAATCAAAAGAAGAATACGAAGAAGATAGCGAAACGGTTCAAGATAAAGTCACAGGCGCTGCCAAAAGTACCGGTGAATTTGCTTCTGAACAAACAGAAAAAGCAAAAAAAGCTGTGAATAAAGGAACAGAACAAGTCAAAGAAAATATGGAACCACGTGTAGAATAAACGGTTAAAGGGAGGAAACAATCATGGGCTTTATTTGGGCATTAATTGTCGGTGGTGTCATTGGGGCAATCGCTGGAGCAATTACTAAAAAAGGATCATCGATGGGCATTATTGCCAATATCATTGCAGGGTTAGTTGGTTCAACAATTGGTCAAGCCATTTTAGGCACATGGGGACCAAGCTTAGCTGGGATGGCTATTGTGCCATCGATTATCGGGGCAGTGATTTTAGTTGCCATCGTTTCATGGATTTTAGGACGAAAATAGAGAAGATTTTTCAGAAGAGTTTGGGCGATTGTCCAAACTCTTTTTTTTATATTCTTTAATATCATTCAGTTTATTAAAATTGGATTAAATATAACTTTCCTTTGATAGGTGGTTTTGTTAAAATTTAATTAAAAAGTCGTTGCGTGGCAAAAAGGAGGTGAATCAGTGAAACATAGGAAGCAATGGTTAATCGGATTACTCATTATCTTAATCATCGGAATTGGAGGGAAATGGTACATGGACGAACAAGAAAAAGCGAAACTACACGAAATCCAAACAGATTTAGCAAACTATTTGTATAATAACTACCGGCTTTACACAGTAGATGAAGCAAAGGATGAACAGCTAAATAAGGAATACAACAGAGGGGAAGGTAGTTTAACTACGGAAGAATTTCTAAAAAAATCAGATGAATTAAAAGAATACAGCGATATTAAAAAAGTAGAATTTACCAGTTTTGCAGTAGGGCCAATGAAAGGTTTAGAGGTCGAATTTATTATTAACGATGTGTATGAAGATAATACAACATTAAGTACTATCTCAGCAGAAACAGGAAAATTTCGCTATAGTTTGGATCCAGGAAATACGAGAAATAATTATGTTTTAGAAGAAAAAGAACAGCCAACTTCTGTAACAATGCCCAAGAATAAAATTGTGTATTATGAAGGAGGGATAAAGTAATGGATAACTATCGTACATAAAGAACAAGGAGGTGAATCAGTGAAACATAGGAAGCAATGGTTAATCGGATTACTCATTATTTTAATCATAGGAATTGGAGGGAAATGGTACATGGACGAACAAGAAAAAGCAAAACTACACGAAATCCAAACAGACTTAGCGAACTATTTGTATAATAACTATCGGATTTATACGAGAAATCAAAAAAAAGTCGAAGAGATTTATCAAGAGTTTAATAAGGGAAAAGGAAGTATTTCAGAAGAGGAGTATTTTAATAAATTAAGTGCGTTAAGAGAATACTCCGACATTACCAAAATAGAATTTACAAGTTTTTCAATAGGACCAATGAAAGGTTTAGAGGTCGAATTTATTATTAACGATGTGTATGAAGATAATACAACATTAAGTACTATCTCAGCAGAAACAGGAAAATTTCGCTATAGTTTGGATCCAGGAAATACGAGAAATAATTATGTTTTAGAAGAAAAAGAACAGCCAACTTCTGTAACAATGTCCAAGAATAAAATTATGTATTATGAAGGAGGGATAAAGTAATGGATAACTATCGGAAATTTTCTGAAACAGTATATGGAGTGCAGAAAGAAACAACAAATTCAGGAGATGTTATTAAATACAAAGGGGCGAAGTACCTTGTAATCAATACCATCGATACTGATAAAGATACCCTCGGATACGAACATGAACCAAGAAGTAACAGCATGCAAGCCATGACAGTAGCAGAACTCAAAGATGAATACAAGGGTAAAGAAGAGGTTGATTTAAAAAATGTACCAGGCTATCCCCAATCCGTAATCAACCAAAATCTAACCATTGTCTACGCTGGTACCAAATCATGGCAAGATTGGAAAACCAATTTTCGAGAAATTGGTTTTAATGACAAACACCAAGCTGGAGCGTTCCAATCTGCTTTAACATATGCCAGTCAGATTGAGCGCCAATATTCTCCTGGAGCTGGCTATACAATTAACACGACAGGCCATTCTCTTGGTGGTGCCGAAGCAATTTACGTTGCGGTTTTGAAAGGCTACAATGCCATCACGTATGGTGCGGCTGGTTCAGGATTGACAGACGAACAAATTAAAAACTACAAAGGTCAAATTATTAATTTCTATGATACTTCAGATGCGGTCACCAGCAGTTTTGTAACAGGTGGACAAGGGAAAATTCCTTTTTATAGTTTTGGAGTTGATAATTATAGTGGCGTAATTGTCGGCTGGGTTAAAAAGACGTTCGGCCATGATTTGGATATGTTTAAAACTGATGATGACGGAAATTATATTGATAAATGGGGCGACATTGCTGTCTATTCAGATGGGCATGGTGGCGTCGCAATCGAGCAAACCATCCTGGCGCAGCAGATTTTAGAAAATAAAAATAGAATCCGTGGGCTGGAGACTTACGACGGCACGAATCCTGAGACATTGGCAGAAATCAACCGTTTAAAAAAAGAAAACAAATGGCTTCAAGAACAACTGAAACAATTTAATCAGTTGAATGAATTACGTGTTTCTTTAACGGCGAGCGGTGGCGGATTATCTAGTAATGAACGGATTTATTTAGAAGATAGTCAAGCCTTAGCGGTTGTTAAAGTCGCCGCATCACAATTTGATGTAGCGATGGAAGAGTGCCTACATATTTACAAAAAAGTGATGCAAGAATTACAAGAAGATTGGGAAAACGGATTGCAACTCATTCAACGACATACACCAGAACTTTCGTATGCAGAAATGAGAGAGGCGATGGATCAAGTCCAATGTACGAAACAAACGATGGTTGACCAAGATCTGGAATATTTCCAGAAAAAATTCAGCAAAATCAATCGTATTAGAACTTCATTTGTTCAATTAACCCAACAAATTACCGCTAAAATAAATGAATTGGTTCAGAGAGATCAAGAATTAGCGAACCAACTGAAAGGAGCCTTAACATGACGACAGCCGATGAGCTAGAAAGATGCCGCAGACAATTGCGGGAGTTAGATGAGCAAGAAATGCTCTTAGCTTCTTATCAGAGAAAAAGCCACCAACTCGCTGAAGAAACCTATTATAACATTCAGTCTGCTATTCGAATGATTGCCGAAAATCAGCAACCACTACAACAAGCGAGACAAGCGCTTGGCCGATTAGAATATGACTTTTCAGAAGAAGTAAGTCATGCTAAGAGAAAACTTTACCGTCAGAGGGAAGAGTTAGAAATAAAGTATAGAAAATTAAATGCACAGCGGGAAAGTTAACGAAGGAGGATGTTCATGGAGTTATTGGAGAAATTATGGAAAGAATACCAAAAGAATCTGCAAAAAGTAACAGCGCAGTCTCTCGGTTTATCGCTGTTACAACAACAGAGTAAAAAAGTACAGAAAAGCAAGCGAAGGGAAAAAAATGCTTTAGGACAAGCCAAACGCTCAATAGAAAATGCAAATACTGGCTTAGAAAAGTCGGTCCAAGGACAATTTGGTAAAAAAGTAACCGATGTCTTAGACATACAGAGTCAAACTATAGACAGTTTGTAATAGATGTGAACTTATTTTTAATTAAAAGAAAGAGTCCTCAACCATTCGATATTTTGAGAATAGTTGAGGACTCTTTCTTCAACAAAAATCAACAACATTTGTTGAAGTTATTTGTAGATAACGTTTATCATTCACAAATTTACATTTTTTTGTAACGGATATCTCGTATAGTAATAACTGCAAATGAATTTCAGAAAATTTTTTGATAAGTCATCAAAGTGAGGGGATAGTGGTCTTTTATTGAAAAATAGCAACACAAAATAAACAGAACAAAAGAGAGAGGAATCCAAAGAATTATGACAGAACAAACACCAACAAAGCTTTTGAATAAAGGCTTTATCAGTATTACAGTGATTAATTTCATTGTCTATCTTGTTTATTATTTATTAATGGTTATTATTGCGGTGATTGCGCAAGATAGCTTACACGCTACTTTAGGTCAAGCGGGTTTGGCCTCAGGAATTTACATCATCGGGACATTGCTTGCACGACTTTTCATGGGGAAACTCCTTGAACTGATTGGGCGCAAACAAGTCTTACGTTATGGGGCTTTGTTTTATCTTTTAACGACTGTTGCGTATATGTATATGCCAAGTATGGGCATTCTTTATCTGGTCCGTTTTTTAAATGGGTTTGGTTACGGAACCGTTTCGACAGCGACCAACGCAATTGTTACCGCCTATATCCCTAAAAACAAAAAAGGGGAAGGGATCAATTATTATGGTTTGAGTACTAGTTTGGCAGCCGGCATTGGGCCATTTATTGGGATGTTATTGTTAAATGTTTCCAACTTCCATGTCATTATTAACTTTTCAATTATTTTAATTTTGTTAACAACCATTGCTTGCTTCATTTTCCCAGTGAAAAATATTGAGTTAACACCTGAACATCGTGAAGCTTTATCTAAATGGAATTTTGATAGTTTTGTTGAAAAGAAAGTTTTATTTATTACATTTATCGCCTTTTTAATGGGGCTTGCTTATTCAAGTGTCTTATCTTTCTTATCTTCTTATGTCAAAGTAATCGATTTAGTTGACGTCAGCACCTTCTTCTTTATCGTCTATGCGGTCGTGATTACCTTAACACGTCCATCGACAGGTCGGATTTTCGATGTCAAAGGGGAACGCTACGTCATGTATCCGAGCTACATTTTCTTAACACTAGGCTTGTTCTTATTAAGTATGACTACGTCTGGTTGGATGTTATTAGTCTCAGGTGGGTTAATTGGCTTAGGTTATGGTACCTTCATGTCAAATGGCCAAGCGGTTTGTCTTCAAGAAAGCCCAAGTCCTCACCGTATCGGGATTGCTTTATCGACTTATTTCATCGGTTTAGACCTTGGATTAGGGGTTGGTCCGTACGTTTTAGGTGAATTACGTAACTTTATGTCATTCCAACAAATGTACTTCTTAGCAGGCTGTATCCCAATCGTTTGTACCATTTTATATATGGTCTTCCACAAAGCTAAAAATGATGCCAAAGATTTGTCTCTTGAAACGATTGAAGAGATTGAACACGGCTCAGAACTATAAATGGACAAGGAGTGATTTCAATGCCTAACGATGAACGGATTTTAAATGTTTTACAACAAACACTAACGGAAATTCAACGCATGAACACGCGTTTAGCTAAAATTGAAACAGAGTTAGCCGATGTCGATCAACATCACGCGACTTTGGATCATTACTTGCAAGAGCTAGAATTGGTGACAGAAAATAACAACGTCATGTAAAGTGAGTAGTTAGTAAATGAATGTTCTACGTTTCGGTATCACTAGAGTGGAACATTGAAAATTTTCGTAAAAAACGCCAAAAGGTAGCAGTTTTTCTGCTACCTTTTGGCGTTTTTTGTAATTTTTATCACTTAAAATGTTTCACGTGAAAACTTTTAAAAGTGGCGTGGACTTTGTTTGGTGACAATTTGTGTATTTAAGTTTTCTAAGCTCTGCGCTAGTTCACCAATGCTAGCGGAAAAGTCAACATAATAAGTAGGAATCGTTGATTTGACACTAATTTCTGAAAAGATATTTGTAATAATTACATCGAAAGGCTTTTCTGGTGAAGCGACAAAAATTAATTTTTTATCCACGGCTTTACTTAGCTTTTCATAAAGGGTATCTAAAATTAAGTTACTTTGGTTGGTCCGTACTAAGACACGAATCGGTGGTAAAGATTTCGTTTTCAGTGTACAGAAAAGAATGAACAAGCAGTCAACTAACAATTTTTCATTGCCCATCAATGTTGGAAGCATTTCAAGTGTAAGTCGCTTCACATCTTTGTAGAGACTCGGATTTTTTTGAAGTGCTTCTTTTAAAAAGCTTTCTTGCACAAATGGATTGGCAATCGTAACAAAGGTCTTAAAAAAGACACTTAAATTTTGGATAGAAGTATATAGATAAAGATACTCGTGAAATGTCAATTTAATTTGATAAAAAGACGTCAGTTGATAAATAATCTCTTTAATGGGCGAGCCTAACAGCTGGACCATATGCATCCGAGCTGCTGGAATTTCCAAGACCTCTTGTGTGGCGTAGCTGACACTAATCGTTAATAAGAAAAAGGCAAAAAGTCCTTCTTTTTGTATAAATTTTGTTGGAACTTGGTGTAAGGCTTCTTCTTTAAAAAACAATTCAAATTCACTCAGATTAACAAAGGGATTAACAATCGCTTCTTCCTCCAAGAAAGTTTCTTTGATAAAAAAGCCCTCTTTCCAACGCGCTAAAATCACAGCAGAAAAAATCAAGTCTTTTGTAAAATCTTGTGTTGTATTGAAGGAAACAGAATGTTTTAAACGTCGAAAGAGACTATGGACCTCTTTTTTAGTGATCGTGTGCAACGGCCAATCCCCTTCAGAGTAATTGTTCCAAAAAAGCATCATAAAGAAAATTCGGATATCTTTTTCTTTGCCCACCAACACATTGGTACGTTTTAAATTGATTTCAATCTGATATTTTTGGAGCCATTGGTTTAATTGTCCAATTTTTCGCGTAAAGGTTGATGAAGAAATTTCTAGGACTTTTTCAAAATGTTTGCTATCAATTGCATTATGGTTAAAGGCATAGGTCAGTACTTGATACGCGAAACTTTTTTTGACAAAGTAGGGCATCAAGAACGATAGTTGGAAATAGGGTGCAAACCAAAATGTGATTTCTTTGGCGTTTGCCGACAAAGAAAATAAGTTTTCCCAATCGTTCTTTTCAATTTCTGCTTGGAGCAAAGCTACAGATTGTAGAATGGTATTTTGTTGCATTTTTAATTGAGTCGCTAAAGTAGAAATCGCCAATGTTTGTTCTTCTGCTTCACGACGTTCGAGTAACTCTTCTAAAAGAGCAAAACTTTTACGATAAGGTACATCAAGTAACCCTGTTAACATCCGATTCCCTCCAAACTGTTTTCCCCACGCAATTTGGCAAAATAAATTTTGCGAACTACTTGTTTTAGGTTATAGTATTCGTCTAAATAAGGAACGGGATGCCAATAAAAAGTTTTACTGGCGTGAAAAAGCGGATTATTTTTGTCAGTAATGACTAAGTCAGGCACTTCTTGAATATGATTGACGAATTTCAAAGGAACATCACAATAATTATTGATTTCCTTTGCTAACCAGTTTTCTTGTATCTGATTAATAGATGAATGAAGCAAAATTTTAACAGGAATTTGTTTGTTTAATAAAACACTCCGAATAATTAAAAAAATGGTTTCTTTAAATAATGCATCTAGTGGGTGCTTTTTGTCAAAAGGCAAACGTTTTAAGAAATAGTTGGTTGTTCGTGAAACGTTTGGGTATTGTTTTTCATACAAAGAGACATTAGCAACCTCATAGCTCAATTCCTCTTCCACAGGGAAATGAATCAGTCGTTCACTGGCATTGGATAAATTAACCAACAAAAAGACCACTTCTATTGCGCTTAAATCCAACTGTAATTGCGTACATTTTTCAAAAATCCAGGTGACATGGGGACTTTCATCCATGCCCATAATCGCTAAGTTGGCAAAGTTGACCGTTTCTATTTGTTCAAGTGAATACATCGTTAATGTACTGAAAAAATCATAGTAGAAACGAATTTCAGCCCGCCATGTGTCGGGTTCTTTTTGTTCATTAATAAAACAATCATTCACTAATAATTGAAATTCTGAATAAGGAAAGGCTAAATTGATAGTAGCAATTTCAGGATAATCGCTGATTGTAAAATCAGATTGGTAACGGAGTAAACCTATGGACATAATTAATTTTAATTTGCGTAAATCGGTATATGTAAAGTAAGGATAACGGTTTTTGATGATTTCAATAAAATTCTGCAATTGCGCTTGATTGGTTTTAGATAAAAAAGGAACGAGAGAAGTTCCTGAAATGAAAAATAAGGAGTAAAAGAAACTACGAAAATCTTTCTCTTTGCCACAAATTTTTTCTCGCCTTTTTAAATTTAAATAACAATTAAATCTAGCTAGATAATTGTTTAAACGGTCACTGACTTGTTTGAAAATAGAAAAGTTAATGAAATGCTCTTCACAAAAATCTTTGGCTGAAGTATAGCGTTTTAAAAGTAAATCTAAGGCTAACATATAAGTTAATGACCCGCGAACTACGGCTTCTTTCATTAACTCAATCGGGATATTTTCATCGGCGACTAATTCTATGGACTGTTGATTATTAATAATGCGAATATGTACATTTTCATGTGTATTGACTCGAGAAATTAATAAAGTTAATTGATTCAATAAATTGTTGATATTGTAATGGGAAAATTCATATTTTCGCCGGAGTACTTGCATGGGGACTTTTTCTTTACTGTCATACAAGTATTCAATTAGGGAAAGTAACTGAATTTCCTGTTTGGTTAATAAGTTATGCATAATAACCACCTTTCTAATTGGTTACGCTTGTTTGATTTTTCAGATAATACAGATAAAACATTCTTTTCTAAGCGACATTGACAATTGCCAGTGAAAGAACTAGTTGTTCTTATGCTACTGTATCTATTCTTAAAAATCAAGAAGAACTAAATGTGTTAAATAGAAGAAAATGCGGATAAAAAATGATAGAGCAAAAAATTATTAAGAAAAACAAATGGTTTATATAAAACATTTAAATAACAAAAATGACAATTTGAGTCTGTTGATTTTTTAGCTTAAATAGCTTATACAAATAGGCTTTTTTGTCTGGTTAGTTCTTATGAAAAAAATTTTAAAAAACGGTATAGTGGAAGAAGGAATAGTAAAAATAAGAAAGGATAAGGACGTGTTTTCATAAAGATGAAAAGGGTTTCTGGGATTTCATCAACTTTTTCTATTTGGAGGAGAAGTTGTTGATAATTTTTGCTGAAAAATCCCGTTATACTCTTCTTATTCTTATAGAAGGGTCTATAGGAATAAGCAGAAAATGAATCCGCATTCGAAGCAAGAGTGCGTTTTGAGGAGATAAAAAGAAAAGGTGTGTTGGCTGTCTGTTTTAGCAAGGAAGAAAGACAACAGAAGAGCACTCACTTATTTGGTTTAAAATAAAAAATTGGTACGAAGTGAACGTTCTCTTCTATGTGTCGTTAGTAGAGGAAGGATGAAAGAAATGAGAAAGAATGGTCCAATGGTAAACCGTTGGCTCTACGGGTTGATGTGTTTGTTACTTGTTCTAAATTATGGCACACCACTCATGGCTTTGGCGGAAGATGTTAACAGCGATGGCCAGTTAACGTTAGGAGAAGTGAAGCAAACCAGCCAGCAAGAAATGACCTTAGCGCTTCAAGGAAAAGCACAACCAGCAACACAAGAGGTTGTAGTGCATTATAGTGCCAATGTGTCACTCAAAGCTGCACATTGGGCAGCACCCAATAATACGCGCAAGATTCAAGTGGATGACCAGAAGAAACAGATTCAAATTGAATTGAATCAGCAAGCGTTAGCAGATACGTTAGTCTTAACGTTGAACCCTACAGCTACAGAAGATGTGACGTTTTCTTATGGACAACAACAACGAGCGTTGACGTTAAATACCGGTACTGATCCGACAGAATCAACGGCAATCACGAGTTCGCCAGCCGCATCAGCGAATGAAGGTTCAACAGAAGAAGCATCTACAAACTCCTCTGTTCCTCGTTCGTCCGAAGAAACTGTCGCCAGCACGACAAAAGCGATAGAAAGTAAAACAACTGAATCGACGACTGTCAAACCGCGCGTAGCAGGACCAACAGATATCAGTGACTATTTTACAGGTGATGAAACAACGATTATCGATAATTTTGAAGACCCGATTTATTTAAACCCTGATGGGACACCGGCAACCCCACCGTACAAAGAAGATGTGACCATTCATTGGAACTTTAACTGGTCAATTCCCGAAGATGTGCGGGACCAAATGAAAGCGGGCGATTACTTCGAGTTTCAATTACCTGGAAATTTGAAACCTAATAAACCAGGTTCTGGTGATTTAGTTGATGCGGAAGGCAATGTTTATGGAACGTATACGATTAATGAAGATGGCACTGTGCGTTTTACCTTTAATGAGCGAGTGACTTCTGAAAGTGAGATTCATGGCGACTTTGCTTTAGACACGCATCTGGATGATTCAGATGGTCGTGGCCCTGGTGATTGGGTGATTGATTTTCCTACCAATGACCATCAACCGCCTGTTGTCATTCCTGTGAGACCCAATACGGAAGATCAGATTGATAAACAAGGCCATTTTGATCGCACACCCAATCCTAGTAGTATTACTTGGACGGTGGATATCAATCAAGCAATGAAAGATCAAACAAATCCAACGGTGACAGAAACGTGGCCAGCGGGAAATACTTTTAAGTCTGTGAAAGTCTATGAATTAGTCATGAACCTTGATGGCACGGTTGAAAAAGTTGGTCGTGAACTTAGCCCAGATGAGTATACCGTCGATAAAAATGGCAATGTGACCATTAAAGGAGACACTAACAAAGCGTACCGTCTTGAGTATCAAACCACGATTGACGAGGCGGTTATTCCAGATGGCGGCGGCGATGTGCCTTTTAAAAACCACGCAACGTTGACAAGTGATAATAATCCAAGTGGGTTAGATGCTGAAGCAACTGTTACGGCAACTTATGGCAAAATGCTAGACAAGCGCAATGTAGATTACGATGAAGCCAACTAAGAATTTTCTTGGGAAATTAACTACAATTATGGCGAACAAAACATTCCAAAAGACCAAGCAGTCATTACAGACACAATGGGCGATAATTTAACCTTTGAGCCAGACTCTTTACATTTATATTCAGTGACGTTTGATGATAAAGGAAATGAAGTCGTTGGGGCAGAACTTGTGGAAGGAAAAGATTACAAAGTGGTTGTCAGCGGAGATGGCTCCTTTGAAATTGACTTTTTGCATGATGTGACTGGCGCAGTCAAGATTGATTATAAAACTAAAGTTGCTGGAATTGTTGAGGGCGATGTCGCCGTGAATAATCGTGTGGATGTCGGCACTGGCCAGCATTCAGAAGGCGATGGCACGGCTAGTCAACAAAATATTATTAAAGGTATTGGCAAGCCAGACTATAATAACTCAACGATTGGGTGGACATTGGATGTCAATAACAACGGGTATCAAATGATTAATGAAGTCATTAAGGATGAATTTAGTCCGGTACCAGGCTTAACATTAATTGCGAGTACCTTAGTAATTACGGATCAAACGACAGGGGCAACCTTAGTGTTAGGTCGGGACTTTGATTTACATGTTGAACAAAATGCTGCAGGCGCTGAAACGGGCTTTACACTTACGTTTAAAGGGCAATATGCAGATACATCAGATAAATTTCATATCGAATACTTAACGAACTTTGATGTCACACAACTTGATTCAGATGGCAATGAAGGAGGACCAAATCAATTTACCAATAGTGCCTCCATTGATTGGACAGATGCAAATGGTGATTCGCATCATTCTGATGATACCAAGCCATTTAAACCATTACCGCCCTACGCGCTAAATGCCCAAAAAAGTGGTGTTTATAATGCAGTAACGAAAGAAATTACTTGGACCATTGCTGTGAACTTAAGTAATAACCCGCTGATTAATGCGACTTTAACGGATCCAATTTTAGAGAATCAACAGTACGTTGGTGGTAGTTTGAACGTTTACGAAGGAGAAACCTTAGCAGACGGAACTGTTGCGAAAGTCAATCCGAATCAACCAGTGAACGACCAAATGACTCATGTGATTGAACCAAGTGAGAGCAATCAGAATACAGTGGACGTTGCTTTTCCAAATCGAGCAACACCAAGAGATACCAAAACCTATATAGTTGAATTCAAAACGTCCATTGATGACATGGTGATTGAAGAGGCTCAAAAGTATGACAACATCGCTTCGTACACCAATAATGGCCAAAGTCGTGATGTGACTGGTAAAGTTTCCATTAACCATGGCGGTGAAACGGTCGCTAAAACTGGGGAAGTTGATCCTGCTGATCCTAACTATGTCGATTGGCATGTAACAATCAATGGTTCACAATCCGTTTTAGATGATGTAGTAGTGACCGATACGCCTTCGCCAAACCAAGTCGTTGACCAGGCATCAATTGTGATTTACGGAACGAAAGTTAGCGAAGATGGCACCATTACGCCAGATAAATCAGTGATTTTAGAAGAAGGAAAAGATTACACCTTAGACGTTACAACAGATAATGAAACAGGACAACAACAAATCGTTGTGAAAATGGCTCACATTGAAGTACCGTATTATTTAGAATATCGCAGTTTAGTCACCTCTTCGGCTGCAGGGAGCACGGATACTGTGTCCAACCAAGTGGATATTACAGGGAACGGTTCAAAAATTATTCATGGAGATGATAACGGGGATGTGGTCGTTGACATTGATCACAGCGGCGGTCACGCTAGCGGAACCAAAGGTAAAATTCAGTTGAAAAAAACAGCGATGGATGGCACAACCATTTTAGCTGGTGCCCATTTCCAACTTTGGAACAAAGAACGGACGCAAGTTCTTCGTGAAGGCACGGTGGATGCCACAGGTGTGATTACATTTGGCGGCCTCCCACAAGGGGAATACATTTTGGTGGAAACGAAAGCGCCCGAAGGTTATACAGTTTCGGACGAACTAGCTAAAGGCCAAACCATCACCATCAATGAAGAAACCTCAGCCGAAGGAGCACAACCAACCATCATCAAAAATGATGTCAGTAAAGTAATTTTAGAAAAAACAGATGAGAAGGGCAAAAAATTAGTCAATGCACGCTTTAAATTAGAGCATGCCGTAACCACGCCGTTTACTCATTGGGAAGAAGTTCCCCTTGCGCCGGATCGAACCAACGCAAATGGCCAGTTAGAGGTGGATAGTTTAAAACCAGGGCTTTATCAGTTCACAGAAATCGAAGCACCGACAGGCTATCTTTTAGACACGACACCCAAACGATTCATTGTGACACAAAATTCGAGTGGACAAATTCATGATGTTCATGTCAAAATGCTGAATTACCAAGGGTCTGCTGAGCTAATTAAAAAAGATCAAGCAGGTAATCCATTGGCAGGGGCTGAATTTTCGGTCCTTGATGACACAGGAAAAGTGGTTCGAAAACACTTAGTTTCGGATGCAGACGGAAAAGTCACAGTAACGGATTTAGCCCCAGGCAAATATCAATTTGTGGAAACTAAAGCGCCAGCAGGGTACCTTTTGAACACTGAACCAAGTGCTTTCACGATTGCAGCAAGCGATCGGGGCAAACCAGCAACAGTTATAGCAACGGCTAACTTTGTTAACTATCAAGGTGCAGCTAAATTAATCAAAAAAGATGTGAAGGGACACTTGTTGAGTGGTGCGACATTTAAAGTGCTCGACGCGAAGGGAGAAACGATTCAGGCAGGCTTGACGACAAATAATCAAGGGGAAATTGTTGCAGAGCACTTAGCCCCAGGTAAATATCGCTTTGTAGAGACCAAAGCGCCAACAGGCTATTTGTTAAATACCACGCCAGTCCCATTTGAAATTGCTGAGAAAAATGCTGGTAAACCAGCGGTCGTGGTTGCTAGTGACAACTTTGTGAATTACAAAGGGGCTTTCCAAATCGTGAAAACGAATAGCGCAAACCAACCATTAGCAGGTGCTGTTTTTGAACTATATGATCACAATAAACAATCATTAGGGATTACAGCAACGAGTGGCAAAGATGGCAAAATTATCTTTAGAGACTTGGCGCCAGGTACCTATTATTATAAAGAAATCAAAGCACCAAAATTACCAGATGGCGCAGATTATATTATTTATCCTGAATTAGTAAAAGTAGAAATTCGTGGTGATTTCAAAGGTGATCCGGAGATCTTCCAATTAGGAGCCTTCGCCAATTTCAAAGGACGCGCCGTCTTTAAGAAAATTGATGCCAATGCGAATCCACTTCCAGGAACAATTTTTAAATTGTATCGAATCGAAAACGGGGGAAAAATCTTTGAAAGAGAAGTAACTGCTGAAAAAGATGGTTCATTGGCTATGGACGATTTAGGCGCTGGTAGCTATGAATTAGATGAACTGGATGCAACGGATGGCTATATCGTCAATAAACAACCCATTTATTTTGTAGTGAAAAAGAATTCAAATGATAAACAACCACTAGATGAGTTAGAGTTTGTAAATTATCAAGCGGAAGTAACGGGACGTAAAGTCAACGAGCAAGATCAAACCTTAGCGGGTGCAGTTTTTGCAATTTACAACGCCGATAATCAGAATCAGCCACAAGGTTCACCAATAACATTCTTGAATCGTGCAGGAGAGAAAGTTTCTGAAATAACAACGGACAAGACTGGCGAAATTTACGCTAAAGGGCTAAATGAAGGGCATTACGTTTTAGTGGAAACGAAAGCACCAACAGGCTATCTGTTAGACACAACGCCACATCCATTTGATGTAACCGCCCAATTAGGAAAAGAGCAGCCAATTGCTTTAGGCGATCTTATCAATTATCAAGGAACTGCTCAATTAACCAAAGAAAACGAAACAGGTGAAGCATTGGCAGGTGCGGTGTTTAAGGTCATTGATGAAACAGGGCAAACCGTAGCTGGACAAACCAATCTGATGTCTGACAAGCAAGGCAAAGTCATTGCGAAAAACTTAGCACCGGGAACGTATCGTTTTGTGGAGACACAAGCGCCAACTGGCTATCTTCTTAATGAAACGCCAAGCGCAAGCTTTACGATTGTGAAAGACAACCAAGGCAAACCAGCCACTGTGGTACTTAAAGCACCTTTTATTAATTACCAAGGTGCTGCCAAGCTGGTGAAAATTGACCAGCAAAAGAATGCCTTAGCAGGTGCTGAATTTAAAGTGACAGATGTAGAGACAGGGCAAACTGTCGCTCGTTCATTACGTTCTGACAACCAAGGGTTAGTTCAAGTGAACCACTTACAACCAGGAAAATATACCTTTGTGGAAACAAAAGCACCGGATGGTTACCAACTGTCTAAGCAAGCAGTCGCATTCACTATTGCGGCAACAGCGAAAGACAAACCTGAACTCGTGGATGCGGGCACGTTTGTTAACGAGAAACAACCTGTATCCAAAAAAACAAAACCAAATCAGCCAACAACGAAACATGCAGCTAGAGAGACAGGTTGGCTTGGTTTACCGAAAACCAACACACAAGTCAATTACTTCTTTGTCTTTATCGGCCTCCTGTTGGTCGGTTTGGCAAGTTGGCTCTTCTATAAAAAGAGCAAGAAATAAGCAAAAGCTATAAAAAAACAGGCCATCCGTCCTTTCGACGGATGGCCTGTTTTTTCATCTTAAGCTAATCAACTGAACAAAAGTAGCTCCTTCTTATTGACATTCTCAGGTATCCCTTCATCTCAGTTTAGCCTTTGAACAGAACTTACTGGATTCTTGGAGATAACCGCTTGTGCCTCAGCCGTTGTTTTTCGATGCTATCTTTAGGTATTTTGGCTAAAATATTGTACACTTTACATGTGCAAGAAATTTAGTTAGAGATATGAGGATAGAATGATGAAAAAGATGATGGTTTTATACAACGAAACTTCAGGAAGTAGTGAAAGTAAAGAGATTGCAGAACGCTTTAAAAAAGCTGCAGAAGCGAAAGGGGAAGCGGTTATTTTGCAACCTTCCAATCCAGACATTGATCCTGAAGAAATGCGGAAAAATGCCAAGGAAAATCAAGTGGGTGTCTTGGTCGTCATTGGTGGTGACGGGACCATTCATCATGCCGTTCAAAATTTTAAAGACACCATTCGTGACTATCAAATAGGGATTATTCCAGGTGGAACAGTCAATAATTTTGCACGTGTGTTAAGTATTCCTTTGAAAGAAGAAGACGCCTTTGAGACCATTTTGGCAGGACAGACCACGCCAGTTGACTTTGGGATGGTAAATCAAGATGTGATGATTTCGACCTTAACGATTGGACTATTAGCAGATACAGCAGCAAATGTGACCCAACAGGAGAAACAAAAATATGGTCCTTTAGCCTTTACAAAGCAATTTTTCCGCTTATTAATGAAAAAGAAAAAATACAAACTAAAAATTGATGGCGATGAAAGACGTTGGCATGGCAAAGCCCAATTGTTAACGATGACCATGACGAATTCTGCTGGCGGCTTTACCAATTTCGATGCCAATGCCACGCCAGATGACGGCGAAGTCCACATTATCATTTTACCTAAGTTAGTTTTTTACAAGTTTGTCTATTATTTACCTAAAATTATCAGAGGACAATTAAATGAAATTCCTGGTGTCGTGTATTTCTCTGGGAGTCAATTTAAAATTAGTGGCGAAAAAGACAAGAAAGTCCAAACACGAACAGATGGCGACCCTACCGATGATTTACCGATTAAAGTAACGGTGGAAGCTGGGGGACTCAACGTGTTTGTTCCTGAAACTTCCACATCTACGAAAGAATAAAAGAAACAACTGTTATTTTTTCGTGGAATAGATTTCTCATTTTGTGTACAATAGAACAGAAGAGAGGCAGTTGAGTGAACAGTGAAATGGGATGAATATGTTGATATATTCGATACAGATGTCGTTTCTAAAATTATTATTTTAAGAAACTTGCCAATTAATGAAGGCTGGATTGACATCAATGAGTTAGCAGAAGAATTACAATTAAACAAAAAATCAGTCAAAAAATACGTAGAACTTCTAAAAGATGACATTACGTATTATGCTGTGGATAATGATGCTTCTTTGGCTTTTGAAAAGGGGCATGGCTATCGCTTGAACTTGGCGTCTAGCCAAGCGTTCCAGAAACTTTATACAGCAATTTTTCGGGATAGTTTAACTTATCAAGTAATGGAAGATTTATTCTGGGGTCGATTTAATGGAATTGTGCCAGCGACAGCAAAATATCATACCAGTGATGCCACGATTCGGCGCTTGCTTAAAGGGTTTACAGAAATTTTAGCGCCATTGGGGTTAGTGATTAATAAAAGCACCTGGAAAATTGAAGGCAATGAAGCGTATTTGCGCCATTTTGCTTACACTATTTTTATGGACTTAATCCGTGATACTTGGCCTTTTGACTATATACAAGAAACGGAAGTCGCACAAACTGTCCAAAAAATGATGGCTTTTTTCAACGTAGAAGTTGCGGAAACGGTGATACGCCGAGTTAAATATATGGTCGCTATCTCAAAAGTCCGGAGTGCGCAAGGCGCCGAATATCGACCTTCAGCCGAGCAAGAAACTTATTTAGAAGGTAATAAACATTACCAAGCTTTTATAGAAGAGATGACAGCTACAACCCTTTTCCTTAATAAAAACGACTTGACCTTTGTGTACTTTTTCTTGTTGGCCAATGACCAATTTTATCAAGACGAAGCCACTGCACAAGCTATTTTAGCGCATTTTGATGAGTCTGAAGCGCCTGTTTACATGTTGACTCATTTAGTCCAACATTTCTTATTAGAAGAAATACACATGACGCCGCAATTGGAGAAAATTCGTCCGCAAATTTTTTATTATTTGTTTGCTACACATTTATTTGCCGAACTTTACTATGTCCAAAATGTGAAAATGTACAATGTCTTTTGGAATAAAATCAAAGAAAAATATCCGGTTCTTTTAGCAGAGTTAATTCAAGGTTTAAATCAACTTTACGAACAAACAGGCAATGAATTATTTACAAATAAAGAATTTTTGGCTTTGCGTTATTCTAGTGTTTTGGCGCTTTCCAATGATTTAATTCATCGCGAACAAAAAATTGTTTTAGGGTTAAAATCAGGCTTGCCAGTACTGGAAGAAGAACGGGTGAAACTTTCGATTGAAAATAATTTTCGTCGGTTTTATGCATTGGAAGTTTTACGATACAGTGAAGCAAGCAAAGAAGAATGGCAAAATATTGATTTACTATTAGTGACTTCTTTGGCAGATGTGGAAACGGGCCATCCAGAGATCTTTTTACTTTCAAGTGAGTTAACGTTTGAGCAATATAATCGTTTGAACCAAAAAATAGTAAAAATTAACGAGAAAAGAACCACGTCACTTTAATAAAAAAATAGGCTATTTTGATGCACATATCTGATAAATTGTAAAAAAATTTTTCTAAAAAGTAAAAAAAGACAAGAAGAAAACGTCAATAAGTAGGTGATCAACACCTACTTATTGACGTTTTCTCGCTATTTTTTAATAAATACTGCGTCAATTCTTCTGAAAGTTATGTCAAAAAGGTGCTTTTTTTATCGTAAATAATAGATGGTTAGCTATTGATAGTAAAGGAACTGTTACTTTTTTTAACAGGTAGTTAAAAAATATTGAGGTTTCTCACAAGAATTTTTCTATATAATAGAAAGAGCAAGGGAAGGAAGGAGGGATAAGATGAAAAAACGGATGGAACAAATTGAAGAAATCTTAAGTTGTGAAGAAAATAGTGCCGGTGTTCGCTTAAAGGAATTGGTTGAGGCCTTAGAATTAGAAGTCACAAATCAAAACTTGTTAAAGGTAACAAGTATCTTACATATGAATCCAAAATTCAAAAAAATTTATGCATACGAAGACAGTCGTGTTATTACGCTGTATCAACTTTTACAAAATAAGCCGTTGGAAGTAACGGAATGAAAAGAGGGAAACACATGAAGAAAACAATGCTCATTCTTCTATTTGGTTTATTGACAGTGGTTGGTCTGCCAATGGTGACCGAAGCGGTTGAACCAGTTAACGCAACAGATACAACGATTTTTGGTGCGCAAGCGATGGTGCCTAATAGCACAGAGGATCAAACAGATAAGTTACAGACGTTGCTGAGTCAGACAGCAAAGGAAGGACGGGCATTATTTTTACCACAGGGAAGTTATGCTCTGTCAAAAGATATTGCGATTTCTTCAAATTATCAATTAATTGGCGATACAACAGGAGCCACTATTTTACATAATGCTACAGGTGCACCGATTCAGCTAACAGACACAACGTACGGGACGAAAACCAATGTACGACTTCAAAATATTGCTTTTGACGGCATCAATGTGACCTTAAAATTGACGAATCAATTAACGCTAGCAAACAATATCTTTTATAATCCATTAAAAGGATTCGTGGTCAATTTAAATGCAGACATTGGCGTTAAGATTTCAGGCAATATTTTCATGCGAGACACGGCACATATGCAATCGGGAGGTGATTTTAACCGAGCGATTTACATTGGTGGTTATTCAACGCCAAGTCGCTTCCAGTATATGTCAGATGTAGACATCGTGGACAATCTATTTGGTTTAAAAGTGACAGAATTAGATGCGATTAAAAGTACCAGTCGTTCAGACTTAGCAGCGACTATTACACGTTTGCAAACAGCCATTGAAGTCGGTGCTATTTCAGTACCTAATGAACAAAACTATCTATCCACCGGGGTTAATTCTTTTAATATGCTGAAGGATGTAACTGTTCAACATAATTTTTTCTATTCACCTTATGATAATGAAGACTTGAATGGTCTGGTGGGAGATCATGCAATTTATTTCCGTGGTGCTCAAAACATCACGGTGGTGGGGAATCATTTACGCGGACTACAAAATGGTCCAGCTGGCGGATTTAAGTTTAAATCAGGCCGTAATATTACGATTATGAATAATTATTTGCGAAATACAGGTCTCATTATGTATGGAACACCAGAGATCGGTTTGGCAGAAACGCAAGCAGAGGGGGCTATTTCAGAACTCTCTAACTGGTTAGTGGCTAATAACATTTTTGATTGGAAGTATTGGGACAATCAATATGCAATTGGGATGGAATACAATCGACATACAGGAAATAACAATGTGTTCAATGGCGTATTTATCAACAATCAGTTTGTTAACTACCATAATATTCCGCAAAACCGACGTCGGGAATTGTTAATCGCTAGTGGCGGTGGGTTCCGACCAGAAACGAGTTTTGTGAAAGACAATACTCGAGATGATGGCCTTAAAAACGGCCAATTATTGGTAGAAAATTGGACAGAGGCGGACTATCGCTTAATGCCAGCAACATGGGAATCATTAATTTCACCAACGCTTTATGAGCAATATAAAAATACGCCAATTCCGGTTAGAAATACTTTAGCAACCCCTGTGGCTACAACGATTGTGCAAGGACAATCAATCGATCCGCAGCAACTGGTTGCTAATACAAATGACGCGGATGAAGCAGTCCCAACTGCTAAAATCGTCAATCCAGAGGTCTTAAATGAAATCGGCCAACAAAAAGTGACTGTTCAATTAACTTATGAAACAGGTTCATTGGTAACAGTGAACGTACCGGTGACGGTAGAGGCCCCGGCAAAAAAGCTTGATTTGTCCCAACTACAAACCGTTTATGCTTCGATTGGTGAAGCAAACCAATATACGGTCTACTCTTGGCAGTTATTCACTGCCATTGGGCCTAAAACGATTGTTCCTTCCTATTATCAGCAGGCGACACAATTGTTAGCAGAAGGTCAGGAGAGTGGGGACAAAACCCAAGAACAAGTGGATCAGTTAACAGCTAATTTGCAATCTGCAATGAAAGTATTAGTCAAAAAAGCCGATATCACGCTAGAGCGTGCAGAAGCAGAAACTAAACTGGCAATCGTCCATAAATTAGACGAATCTGTATATACCACAGACTCTTGGCAAGCCATGCAAGAAACCTTAATAGATACAACAACTGGCGAAGAAAGTCCTAAACAGTTAAAAAAATTGCTTGCTTGGTCAGATGAAGAATTATTGGAGCCAACACTTGGTGACTTTAAAACGCCTGCAGATGCACAAAAGCGTATTAATCAATTAACACAAACCATAAAAACGGCGTTACTTCTGTTAGTTGAAAAATCAACAGAGACAACTAGTAACACAAGCGAAAGCAGCACCTCAAGCACAACCAGCGAAACCAGTAAAACAAGTAGTACAAGTGAGAGTAGCACCCCAAGCACTGTAAACGAAAGCAGCCAAAACAAAGGCCAGAATTCTGTCATTTACGCGGAAGAGTCGAATCAAGATCCTAATGACGCTCAAAGTAATTCAAAGCTCTCTGTCAAGGCTAGTCAAAAAAAGGAATCTGCAGCAGAAAACCAAACAACTAGACAGATACAGACGAATCAAGAATCGTCAGGAACAGTCAAAAAAGCGGATAATACGACCAAAATTGCCAAGAAAAAATTCCCCAAAACAGGGGAACAATCTTCAGCAGTTGGGAGCTTCCTAGGCCTGAGCTTTTTATCGTTAGCCATAGCAACCTATTGTTTTAAAGTGAAAAGATAACTCTTTAAAAACGGATAAGTAAACATCCTGAAACAAGAAATGGGACTTGTTTCAGGATGTTTTTATATAAAATTAAAAGAACTACAGTTTTTAGTGAAAAAATACACAAAAGTACTTGAATTTCTGTGATATAAGGGTAAAGTAAAGGAGGACAAAAAACAAAGGAAGTGAAATGTTTGTATACACCAGATGAAATTTTAAGTATCAGTATTGAAAATGGTCAGAAAAAAATTCAAAAGCCTTTGGTAGCAAAACTCATTTTAGGATTTATCGGCGGGGCTATGATTTCCCTCGGCTATTTGGCTTATGTGCGTGTTTCCGCCTCTATTCCAGCAGATTTAGCCAGTGTTCAAGCTTTAGTGGGAGCTGCGGTTTTCCCAATTGGTCTAATTGTTATTTTAATGGCTGGTGGTGAGTTAATCACAGGAAACATGATGGCGGTGAGTACGGCTTGGTTTGCTAAAAAGGTTTCTTTCAGAGAATTGATCGTGAACTGGGTCACAATTACATTGGCAAATATGGTTGGCGCCCTATTTGTTGCCTATTTTTTTGGCCATTATTTAGGTTTAACCAGTAGCGGCGCCTATTTAAATCAGGTTCTTTCTCTTGCAGAACATAAAGTTGCAGCAACTTGGCTTCAAGCAATTATTTCAGGTATTGGCTGTAACTGGTTCGTAGGTCTGGCCTTATGGCTTTGTTATGGTGCGAAAGATGCAGCGGGGAAACTATTAGGCATCTGGTTTCCAGTAATGATTTTTGTTGCAATTGGCTTTCAGCATAGTGTGGCGAATGCATTCATCATTCCAGCCGCAATTTTCGAAGGCGGCGTTCAGTGGGGAGACTTTTTCCGTAATTTTATTTTTGTTTATTTAGGTAATATCATTGGTGGCGCCATTTTTGTTTCTGGCTTTTACTATTTAAGCTATCGCAAACATTAAATCCATTTAGCAGATAAAAGCCTGCACAAAGGCTAAACGCCTTTGTGCAGGTTTTTTCTTTTTAAACAAAAAGGAAAACGGTTGAAAAATTATTGCTAGATTTTTAAAACAATGTTACATTAATGTTACAAAAAGATTTCTGGAGGTAACGAAAAATGAAAAAAATGGCTTTGTTCAGTATGTTAACGTTCAGTGTATTGTCTTTAAGTCTAGCAGGATGTGGAAACAAAAAAACAGCAAGCACAAATGATTCTAATCCAAAGCAAGAAACAAAGAAAGCCACGCAGAAATCCTCTAGCCAACAAGAAATGAAAAATAGTCATTCGTCTGTCGCGGGTCAAAATTCTAATGTGGCAGGGGAAAATCCGTCAGAAAATGTCACGCAGCCTTCTGCAGGAACTGATGAAACGAATGAAGTCCCTCAAAACCAAGCACCTGATACAAACATTACAATTACCAATGTTGTTTTCAATCCTGAAAGAAATGAAATTAATGGTACTACATTACCTAATGCAACCATTACAGCAACGGTAGTCGGTGATGCTTCTGCACAAGCAGGTGTTTTTTATGCGGATGCCAATGGCAATTTTACAGTAATTAGTCCCAGAGCGGGAGCGACTACTCAATTAATCGCAACCGTTGATCAACGGAATAGTGCACCTGTCCAAATTGATATTCCAAGTTCAGGACAAGAAGCAGCGCTTTCTTTTAGCAATATTACGATTGATCCGAAACAAGGGACAATTTCTGGTAAAACAGCACCGAATGCAACTATTTTAGTGTCGCGTGCAAATGATGCGCGGGTGATTTTAGCAAGTTTTACTGCGGATGCCCAAGGGAATTTCACAGCCAGTAATTTAGTTCCCGGCACAAAAAATCGCTTAGATGTTACGTTAAATGGAGAAATAGGGACACCTTACTTGTTTGATTTACCAAATTAAAATAGAAGAGAAGTGATCAAAGCCACCAACGCTAACTAGCGTTGGTGGCTTTGATGGTTTAAGCTTCTTCTTTTTTATGATTGCGGATATGTAAATAGATGGTATTTTTTGAAATACCTAATCGATCGGCAATCTTTATGACAGAATCTTTGAGATTAAAAATTCCTTGATCATATAAACGAATAACAATTTCTTTATTTTGATTCAAATGTGATACATTTGGATCGCTTTCTACTGCTTGTTTTACTTTTGTCAGTGAAGTAGTGATTAATTCGTCAATATTGTCAGAAAAATGTTCAGAATTTTTAAGCTCTTGGGACATATCATTTTGTTGTCCTGAAGGTAATAAGTCTTGCAAGTAATCAATTAATGGCATTTCTAAATGCATATTGATACAGATTAATCCAATAATACGATCATTTTCACCGATAACTGGAATGGTGGAAGATTTTAAAATAACCCCTTTTTGATTTTTATTGTAGTAGGGTTTCACAGCGTAATCATGTTCCGACTCTACTTGACTTAACATTTTTAACGCCATATCAGTAATGGGGGCACCTTCCTTGCGGTTACTGAAATGGCCATTGATGACTTTGATAGCTGAACTTTCCAAATTTTCTAAACTATGGAGAATGACTTCATGGGTACTACCAAAGAAGTTCCCTAATCCATCAAGCATTAAGGCATGTGAATGTAAGATTTGTTTATCTACTTCACTTAAACGTAAATATGACTCCAAGTGATATCCTCCCCTACACTGAAATTAATTTTAGTGTAATACTTTTTTAATGGAAAAGCAATAAGATTCTTTACGTTAAAAAAATACATTGACTAAACTTTTGTTTAGTCGTATACTCTGAATGTGGAATGAAATTTTTGTTACTCATTGTACTTTAGTTCATCGGAATGCTCGCTCATTCTTTCACTTGTTGAGCAATAAAAATTTTATTCAGGAGTACCATCCGTTATAAAAAAATATAGTTGGAGGCAAAAAAATGAAAACGTTATCAGGAATCTTGATGTTAGTCTTAGTTTTATGTGGCATGTCCCTATTCTCTTTTAAAGCACCGCGAGGGAAAAAATCTTTAAGTGCTTTGTCTGGTGCAGCTTGTGCCACCTTTCTACCAGAGGCGTTTTTGCGGTATGCAGTAGGCGGCGTTTTTCATTTAGATTATGTGTCGCAAATTGGTGAAACTATGGGTAGTCTAGGTGGTTTAGCAGCTGGAGCTCTTGTGCCGCTCGCTTTCGGGATTAGTCCAGTTTTTTCAATTATTTTAGGTCTGTCATTGATTAAAGTCAGCTTGTTACCAGCCTTTATTACCGCATATCTTTTATCTTTTGTTGTTGAGCAGATGCAAAAACGTATTCCAGAAGGGATTGACTTATTAGTCGTTATTTTAGTCATTCCAGTCGCAGCCTCGTTAGTTGCTGGTTTTATTCAACCTGTTGTATTAGGTGTCCTAGAAGTTATTGGGGGCACGATTTTAAGTGCAGTAGATGGCAATCCATATGTGATGGGCGCAATTTTAGGTGCTATTATCCCGATTGTTGGTATGACACCGTTAAGTTCAATGGTTTTAACTGCCTTGATTGGTTTGACTGGTGTACCAATGGCTGTCGGTGCGTTGACTTGTTACGGCAGTTCCATTGTCAATGCGGCGCTATTTAAAAAGTTAAAACTAGGCACAGCTTCAACCCCGTTAGCTGTGGCAATTGAGCCATTAACACAAGTCGATATCATCAGCTCCAATCCAATTCCTATTTACGCAACGAATTTATTTTCAGGAATGGTTAGTGGTATTGTAGTGACTTTCTTTGGCTTAAAAGTACCTGTGACAGGAATGGCAACGCCGTGGGCTGGTTTACTTGTGACATTAGGTAACAATGCCATTCAAACGACTTTACTAGCAGTAGCGATTATCACAGTGGTCAGTCTGATGTTTGGATTTTTAGGTGCGCTGGTCTTTAAACGTTACAGAATTGAAGCGGTGGATAATACACCAGAATTTGAAGGAACGACGGAAGTAACCAGTGAAAAAGAAAAAGAAGCAGTAAAAACCAAAGGAGGAGTTACGTATGAACACAGCTATGGCCATCAATAAACCTAAAAAAGTGAACAAAGTAATGAACTACAAAAGTTGTTTTGACATTATCGGTCCTATTATGATTGGTCCTTCTAGTTCGCATACAGCTGGGGCCTTAGCAATTGGCTTAGCGGCAAGAAAGTTATTCGGCGGAACGCCAGAAAAAATTGTGATTAAATATTATGAATCTTTTGCAGACACGCATAAAGGACATGGGACTGACTTTGCAATTATTGGTGGAATTCTTGGACTAGCAGCAGATGATGCCAACGTAACACAATCCATTGAACTTGCGGAAGAACAAGGGATCGAGATTCAATTTTTAGAAATGAGTGAAGAAAGTCCAGTGAAGCATGCTAATACAGCATGTGTGACACTCAGTGATGCAACGCACGAAATTCATTTAACAGGAATTTCTGTAGGTGGCGGCACTATCGAGGTGAAATATATTGAATTAGATGGTTTCAATGTCCAACTACATGGTCCTTTACCTATTTTGTTAGTCATTAATCAAGACGAGCAGGCGATGCAAGCTTTTAAAGATACGTTACAAAAAAATAATATTCAAGTGAATGCGGTGTCTCGTTATGTGGAAGGGAATCAAATTTTATTCATCTTTGACTTAGATTCGGCACCAATTTCCTCGGTGAAAGAACAACTGTTTTCACTAGATGACACATCGAAAATAATCTTATTATGATAGGAGTTTGACATATGTACCTTTCGATTGAAGAATTTATCGATAAAGCTGAAAAAACAGGAAAAAAAATCTCTGATTTGATGATTGAGCAAGAAATGGAGCGTAGCCAAAAAAGCTATGAAGAAATTTGGACACAGATGGGTCAAAATTTGGATGTCATGGATGCTGCTGTCAAACGCTCGCAAGAAGGAGCAGGCGTTTTTTCTCCTACTGGGTTAACGGGCGGTGATGCGTCGCGTTTAAAAAAATACCGCGCAGCTGGCAAAACGTTATCAGGTGATTTAATGATGTCTGCAGTTCAAGCCGCACTAGGTACTAATGAAGTCAATGCAGCAATGGGCGTTGTTTGCGCAACGCCAACCGCTGGTGCAAGTGGCACCTTACCAGGGGTTTTAACAGCGATTAAAAACACCTTGAATTTAACGCGTGATCAACAAATTCGTTTCTTGTTTACCAGTTCTTTATTTGGAATGGTCACAGCCAACAATGCGATGATTGCTGGTGCTGTTGGTGGATGTCAAGCCGAGGTAGGCAGTGCTTCAGCGATGGCCGCCGCTGCAGCTGTTGAAGCGGCTGGCGGAACACCACGCCAATCTTCTGAAGCTTTTGCTATGGCTTTAGGGAATTTATTAGGTTTAGTTTGTGACCCAGTGGCTGGGTTAGTCGAAATTCCTTGTGTCAAACGAAATACAGTAGGTGCAGGCAATGCGTTAATCGCTGCAGATATGGCTTTAGCTGGAATTGTAAATAAAATACCAGCAGATGAAGTGGTGGAAGCCATGAATAAAGTTGGCCGTCAATTACCACGAGAATTGAGAGAAACGGGTTTAGGTGGCTTAGCTGGCACAGCGACTGGCCAACGAATGAAGAATGAAATTTTTGAAAAAGTAAAATTCACCATTGTTTAAAATTTAATCATGAAGAGGGAAATAAGATGCTGGATATGAAAAAAATTCGCCAAAATGTAGAAGTAGTGCAGAAAAAGTTAAAAACACGTGGTGTGGACGAGGAAGTTTTATTACGCTTTTTGGCTTTAGATGAAGAACGGAGAGCGTTACTTGTTAAAGTTGAAGAACTGAAAAAACACCGTAATCAGGTGTCAGGAGAAATTGCACAATTAAAGCGTGCACAAAAAGATGCTTCACAACAATTGCTAAATATGCAAGAAGTTAGCGAGCAAATTAAAGTTTTAGACCAAGAAGTTGTTCATTTGCAAGAACAATGCACAGCAATTGCAGAACGTCTGCCTAACTTACCTCATGAGAGCGTGCCTGTTGGCGCAGACGAAGCCGCCAACGTAGAAGTTCGGCGGTGGAGTACGTCGAAAACTTTTTCATTTGAACCGAAACCACATTGGGAAATCGGTGAAGCCTTAGGAATTTTAGATTTTGAAAGAGGCGCGAAAGTATCTGGTAGCCGTTTTCTTTATTACAAAGGCTTAGGGGCTCGTTTAGAACGAGCGGTCTATAATTTTATGTTAGATCAACATGTTAATGAACATGGGTATACCGAGGTGATTCCTCCTTATTTGGTCAATAGCAAAGCAATGTTTGGCACCGGTCAGTTTCCTAAGTTCAAAGAAGATGTCTTCCAAGTTGCAGAAAGTGATTTGACGCTGATCCCCACAGCGGAAGTCCCGTTAACTAACTACTATAATAACGAAATTTTAGAGGCGCAAGAGTTACCGATTTATTTTACTGCTTTAAGTCCTTCTTTTCGTTCGGAAGCGGGTAGCGCAGGCCGTGATACCCGAGGATTAATTCGTTTACACCAGTTCCATAAAGTAGAAATGGTTAAATTTAGTGATGCAGAACACTCCTATGAAGAATTAGAAAAAATGACCAACAATGCTGGAGACATTTTAGAAAAATTGGGCCTCCCTTATAGAGTGATTACTCTTTCGACAGGTGACATGGGCTTCTCGGCAGCGAAAACCTATGATTTAGAAGTTTGGATTCCGGCACAGAAAACGTATCGAGAAATTAGTTCTTGTTCAAACTGTGAAGACTTCCAAGCACGTCGGGCGTTGATTCGTTATCGTGATAAAACGGGTCAAGTTCAATATGCCCACACACTTAATGGGTCAGGACTTGCTGTTGGTCGAACAGTGGCGGCCATTTTGGAAAATTATCAAAATGAAGATGGCACCGTAACGATTCCAGAAGTTCTACGTCCTTATATGGGCGGTTTAACGAAAATAGATTAAAAAAGAAGGTTGATGTCACAACATCAACCTTCTTTTTTAATTCGTTAAATCCGTTAACCAATGCCCAATTTCTTGAAAAACTGTAGCTTTTTCCGTTTCTAATAAAATTTCATGACGCAATGTGGGAAATAGTCGTAACGTCACGTGCTGAAAACCTGCATGCTTTAATTGCTTTTGAATTTTCGCTGGCCCCTTGCTGAAATCACCAACTGGGTCTTCAGCGCCACTAATGATTAAAATAGGCAATTCTTTTGGGATCGATTGGTACCAATTCCTTTGGTTGGCTCGTTTAACAAGCGAAAAAAGGGTAGCAAAACCATTATTGGTAAATACGAAACCCATTAATGGATCATTTTCATAGTCAGCCACATTGGCTTGATTTTTAGAAAGCCAATTAAAGGAACCTGCTTCAGGAAATTTTTTGCTAAAAGAACCAAATGCCAGCTTATCAATGAACGGAGCTGTTTTTTTCGGCTGTTTCTCGGCCATTTTTTTAATAAAAGGCAATGCTGCGGTTAAAGGTAACGGACTTGTTCCAGTGCCCATGAAAATGACTCCTTGCATAGTCACAGGATAGTCTTGCAGATAGTTGCGCAAGGCGAAAGACCCCATGCTGTGACCCATCATAAAATAGGGCAATTGTGGATAGCGATTCACAGCCCATTGTTTCACTTGATGAATATCTGTAACGACATTTTCAGGCCCTTGTTCTCCAAAAAAACCATAGATCGGTGCGCTTGGTTGTACAGATTCGCCATGACCTAGATGATCATGACCAATTACGGCAAACCCTAATTGATTTAAAAAACGAGCAAATTCATCATAACGTTGGATATGCTCTGCCATGCCGTGAATCAATTGAACTACGGCTTTGGGTGAAGGACAGGGCCAATGACATACATTGAGCTGAGTTTGTTGATCGTTTGAAGTGAGTATGAATTGTTCAGTCATAAGAAACCCTTTCTTTGCTTTTTGATTATTATACAAAAAAAAGAAGGTGTTCAAAAGAAAAACTCATGAGAAAACGCCTCAGCTTTCACTGAGACGCCTTTTTTTATTTATCTTTAACAAAAATAGCAATGATGTCAAAAAATAGTCGATTTCACTAAGTGACGAATTATGGGTGGTACAAATACTGCTGGAAATAGTTGTTAACTTCAAGGGCATCTTCTTTATTTTTTGAAAGAATTAAGATGGTATCATCCCCAGCGATGCAGCCTAAGATATGAGGGTTGTGGATACGTATGCGATCAATTAAAACCCCAATGGCTTGCCCGTTGCCAGGTAAGACGGTTAAAAGATTTGTGAACTCTATTTGTGTTAAAGAAACACCAGTTTCAATAATAATGTCAACAAGACGTTCTTCATCTGTTTTATATTTTGGACGAAGGGCAGAATTATTCAAGATACGGTAATAGGCTTCTCCTTGACCATTGTCTACTTTGTTTAAATTCAGCTCACGAATGTCACGAGAAATAGTTGCTTGTGTGGTGTGAATATTTTCTTTCTCCAATAATGCTAGTAATTCACTTTGTGTATGGATTTCATTTTCTGTGACCAATCGCTTAATCATCGTTTGGCGTTTTAATCGGTTCATTACTTTCCTCCAGTTCAGTTAATCATGCAAAAAAACATCATTGCTGTTATTTAAAACGGTGCCAGTAATTCCCTAAAATCACTGTACAACGTTTTACTAAATTGTGCAAGTCTCACTTTTTTAAATGAGAAATATCCGACAAAATCAATGAGAACCTTTTAGCTAAACGACCCTTTTTCTATTCTAATTAGAGAGATTCTGCTAGTATTGCTTTGTAAATGTCTGGAGGAAGGGTGTTATTTGTGAATAAGCAAACACGCCAAAGTTTGATTAAAGAAATCATTCAAACAACCGTAATTCATAGTCAAAATGAGTTGTTAAGAGAATTAAAAAAGCGCGAGATAAATGTCGCACAAGCAACGATTTCACGGGATTTATGGGAATTAAAAGTCGTCAAAGCATTAGATGAGTCTGGCGAGATGCGGTTAACGATTTTTGAACAATTCACTTCTTTAGAAGAACGAAAAAAAGAACAGTTGATACAAGCAATTCGTGAGGTAGTGACCAAAGTTGAACGTGTCGCCTTTTTACTAGTGGTTCATACATTACCAGACAACGCAACATTGTTTTCAGCTGTACTTGATGAAGTGTCTTTGTGTGAAAAGAAATGTTCTGTCGCTGGCTTCGACACTGTTATTATTGTTTCATCATCCGAGGAAAAAGCACAAGAACTAGAGCAGTATTTTCAACAATTTATTCAGCCAACACCTTTGTCAAAAAGTAACGCATAAAAGGAAGTGAGCCAGAAGTCGTTTTGACTTCTGGCTCACTTCCTTTTACCTCTATAAGATTATAACTTTATGAAGTGTATGGAGAAATAATTTTTTTTTGAATAAATGCATTTTTTTTTATTTAATTATGCATTATTTTTTTAGAATATCTATGAAAGCGCATTCTTTTAGGCTGGAAATATGCATAAGAAAGAATACCGTTGTATATTTGGTATTTTGTTTGGCAAATGGCTCACGTCCTAGGTTAATCAGGTCTGTTATTCTGTGTTTGTAATTAAGTTGAGGAGGTTATTTCACATGAGTCATCCAATTAATGTATTTTCTGAAATCGGGAAATTGAAAACAGTGATGTTGCATCGTCCAGGTAAGGAATTAGAAAATTTAATGCCAGATTATCTGGAGAGACTGTTGTTTGATGATATTCCGTTTTTAGAAAAAGCACAAGCAGAACATGATGCATTTGCAGAGTTGTTACGATCAAAAGATATCGAAGTGGTCTATTTAGAGGACTTAGCTGCTGAAGCGTTGATTAATGAAGAGGTCCGCCGACAATTTATTGACCAATTCTTAGAAGAAGCCAATATTCGCAGTGAATCAGCAAAAGAAAAAGTTAGAGAGTTAATGTTAGAAATTGACGACAACGAAGAACTGATTCAAAAAGCGATTGCAGGCATTCAAAAACAAGAATTACCTAAATATGAGCAAGAATTTTTAACAGATATGGTTGAAGCGGATTATCCATTCATTATTGATCCAATGCCTAACTTATACTTCACACGTGATAACTTTGCGACAATGGGCCACGGGATTTCTTTAAATCATATGTATTCAGTAACTCGACAACGGGAAACCATTTTTGGGCAATACATTTTTGATTATCATCCTCGTTTTGCTGGAAAAGAGGTTCCTAGAGTCTATGATCGTTCAGAATCAACCAGAATTGAAGGTGGCGATGAATTAATTCTTTCAAAAGAAGTAGTGGCCATTGGGATTTCTCAAAGAACGGATGCCGCGTCAATTGAAAAAATTGCGAGAAATATTTTTGAACAAAAATTAGGGTTCAAAAATATCTTGGCTTTTGATATCGGTGAACATCGTAAATTCATGCATTTAGATACCGTTTTTACCATGATTGACTATGATAAATTTACGATTCATCCAGAAATCGAAGGTGGTTTGGTTGTTTACTCGATCACTGAAAAAGCAGATGGAGACATCCAAATTACAAAAGAAAAAGATACATTAGATAACATTTTATGCAAATACTTGCATTTAGACAATGTTCAATTAATCCGTTGCGGCGCTGGAAATTTAACAGCAGCAGCCCGTGAACAATGGAACGACGGTTCAAATACATTAGCAATTGCCCCTGGGGAAGTTGTTGTTTACGATCGGAATACGATTACGAATAAAGCGCTAGAAGAAGCAGGCGTGAAATTGAATTACATTCCAGGAAGTGAACTAGTACGTGGCCGTGGTGGCCCTCGTTGTATGAGCATGCCACTTTACCGTGAAGATCTTTAAAAAACACCCAAAAATAGGAGGAATCATCATGAATTCAGTATTTCAAGGACGTAGTTTATTAGCAGAAAAAGATTTTACAAGAGCAGAATTAGAGTATTTGGTAGACTTCAGTATTCACTTAAAAGAATTGAAGAAAAAAGGGATTCCACATCACTATTTAGAAGGAAAAAATATCGCTCTTTTATTTGAAAAAACTTCGACACGGACACGTTCTGCATTTACTACAGCAGCGATTGATTTAGGGGCACATCCTGAGTATTTAGGCGCCAACGATATTCAATTAGGTAAAAAAGAATCTGTTGAAGATACAGCGATTGTTTTAGGTAGTATGTTTGACGGGATTGAGTTCCGTGGGTTTAGTCAAGAAGTAGTGGAAGATTTAGCGAAATATTCTGGTGTTCCTGTTTGGAATGGTTTAACGGATCAATGGCATCCAACACAAATGATTGCGGACTTTATGACAGTGAAAGAAAACTTTGGTCGTTTAGAAGGAATCACTTTAGTATATGTCGGCGATGGCCGTAACAACATGGCAAACAGCTTGTTAGTGACAGGTGCTATTTTAGGCGTAAATGTTCGCATTTGTGCACCAAAAGAATTGTTCCCTTCTGATGAAGTCGTTAATTATGCAAAAGAATTTGCGAAAGAATCTGGTGCAGAATTAATGATTACAGACGACGTTGCTAAAGGTGTTAAAGGAGCCAACGTGTTATATACAGACGTTTGGGTGTCCATGGGTGAAGAAGATAAATTTGAAGAACGTGTCAATCTGTTGAAACCTTATCAAATTAATATGGCTATGTTAGAAAAAACCGAAAACATGGATGGCGATTTAATCGTATTACACTGTTTACCAGCCTTTCATGATACGAAAACACAATACGGAGAAATGGTTGCTGAAAAATTTGGCATTACTGAAATGGAAATTACGGATGAAGTCTTCCGCAGTAAATATGGTCGTCAATTTGAAGAAGCAGAAAACAGAATGCATTCCATTAAAGCAATCATGGCAGCTACTTTAGGCAACTTATTCATTCCTCGTGTGTAGGAAGCAACTGAAAAAACATTGAAAAAAGAATAGTTGTTTCGCCCTTTAAGAGTTTCTTTTGAAGGGCGGCCTATTCTTTATTATGATAGGAAAGAAGGATTTGTAATGGGGAAAAAAATGGTCGTTGCACTAGGCGGAAATGCCATCCTTTCAAATGATGCTAGCGCACATGCACAACAGCAAGCATTAGTTCAAACATCTGCCTATTTAGTTCATTTAATTAAACAAGGGCATCGGTTGATTGTTTCACATGGCAATGGTCCACAAGTCGGAAATCTATTATTGCAACAACAAGCAGCTGATTCTGAAAAAAATCCAGCGATGCCGCTAGATACGTGTGTTGCTATGACACAAGGAAGTATCGGCTACTGGTTGTCCAATGCGCTTAATCAAGAATTAAACAAAGCAGGAATCAAGAAACAAGTGGCTACTGTTTTAACACAGGTGGTGGTGGATCCAGAAGATGAGGCATTCAAAAATCCAACAAAACCGATCGGTCCATTTTTAACAGAAG
Source organism: Enterococcus sp. DIV1537a (assembly GCF_051712085.1). Taxonomy (NCBI): domain Bacteria; kingdom Bacillati; phylum Bacillota; class Bacilli; order Lactobacillales; family Enterococcaceae; genus Enterococcus; species Enterococcus sp. DIV1537a. Next base: position 110,264 of record NZ_JBIOOE010000001.1, read on the forward strand.
CTGAAGCCAAAGAAGCAATGCAAGCAGGTGCTATTTTTAAAGAAGATGCAGGACGTGGCTGGCGCAAAGTCGTTCCAAGTCCTAAGCCAATTGACATCCACGAGGCTGAGACTATTAATACCTTAATAAAAAATGATATAATTACCATTTCATGTGGTGGTGGTGGCATCCCTGTCGTAGGACAAGAATTAAAAGGTGTCGAAGCAGTAATCGATAAAGATTTTGCTTCTGAAAAACTGGCAGAATTAGTGGATGCGGATGCACTAGTTATTTTAACTGGCGTGGATTATGTGTGTATTAATTATGGCAAACCAGATGAAAAACAATTAACCAATGTCACTGTAGCAGAGTTGGAAGAATACAAACAAGCGGGTCATTTTGCACCAGGTAGTATGTTACCGAAAATTGAAGCCGCCATTCAGTTTGTAGAAAGCCAACCCAATAAACAAGCAATTATCACTTCTTTGGAAAACTTAGGAAGTATGAGCGGCGATGAAATCGTAGGAACGGTTGTGACAAAATAAAGTATAGTATTTAGGAGAATTAAGATGATGATAGAGAAAATAATCACTAAAAATAATCAAGATTTTCAATACTTTTCTGAATCAGAACTAACAGAATTGCGCAACGAGAGTTTCGTTCGCTCCTATAAAAAAGGCCAAGTCCTTTTTTATCCAGGTGATCCGAGAAATCATTTGATTTTATTGGTTTCAGGTGTCATTAAAATTGAAAAAAATGATCGCAGTGGTAATTTTTCCTATCTGCATTTTATGAAAAAGCAGGCTCTTTTTCCGAGAATCGGACTGTTTCAAGATGAGGTTCATTACGACTCCGCGATTGCCTATACGGATATTGAGGTTGTGTTTGTGCCAGTTAAACTGTTTGAGCGTTTTCTCCAAAATAATCCCCAGCAATTGATTCATTGGATTCAAGAACAATCGGTCCTTTTAAAAGAAAGCATGATCAAAATCCAAAAAGGAACAACCAATGATGCATGTGAACGGATTGTGACATCACTGGCGATGTTATTAAATGATTTAGGAGAACGAATTGACAACAGAGAACGCGTTGCAATTACTTGTCCAATTACCATTAATGACATTGCACGAATGAGTGGAACTACGCGGGAAACAGCAAGCAGTGTTATGAAAAAATTAGTCCAAATGAACCGTATTAGCTACAGTCATAAATTCTTAACTTTTCTAGATACGCCATTCTTTATTGATCGATTGAGTAATTAATCATAGAGAAGGGAGATACAGGAAAGTAGGTTCCTGTATAAAAGGATATGGCAGAAAAAAAGAAGAAAAACAAAAAACAGCTTTCGTCTTTTAGTATTTTATTTATTATTTTAATTGTTTTAGGTATCGTAACGGTCTTGCTAAATGGCCAGCCATTTACCCCAAGAGAAATTGATGGCAAAATGGTTGACCACGTGGTAGGGGCCAAATTATCGGATATTATCATGGCTCCATTCAATGGGTTTAAAGATGCCATTGAAATTAATATTTTTATTTTAGTACTCGGTGGCTTTTTAAATATTGTGACGCAAACTGGGGCTCTTGAAGCAGGGATTCAATCAGTCGTTAAAAAGTTAAAAGGGAACGAATTGAAAATCATTCCGATTTTAATGATTTTATTTTCTATTGGTGGTTCGACTTATGGAATGGCAGAAGAAACAATTCCTTTTTATGGTTTATTGAGTGCCACCATGGTCGCCGCTGGTTTTGATACGTTTGTCGCAGTGGGTACTGTGTTATTGGGTGCAGGATCAGGTGTTATCGGTTCAACGGTTAACCCTTTCTCCACAGGGGTAGCGATGGATGCGTTGCGAGGTATTGGCATTCAGCCGAATACAGGAATTATTTTAATTGTCGGTGCTATTTTGTGGGCGGCCTCTACTAGCTATTCTATTTTCATTGTGATGCGTTATGCGAAAAAAGTGAAGGCTGACAAAGGTTCAACAATTTTATCTTTACAAGAACAAGAGGATATGGAAAAAACGTATGGACAAGCAGCGTCGAAAGAAATGCCATTTACGAATCGTCATAAAAAAATCTTAATGGTATTCGCTTTCTGTTTTGTCATTATGATTGTTTCCTTAATTCCATGGAACGACTTTGGAGTGACGATTTTCAAAGGCTGGACGTCTGTTTTAACAGGCAACAGTTTCGGTGACTGGTACTTTGGCGACTTAGCGATGTGGTTCTTCCTTTTAGGTATCATTGCTGCCTTGATTGGTCGCTTTACTGAAAAAGAAACCATTGAAGCATTTATCGACGGTGCCAAAGATATGTTATCCGTTGTTTTAATCATTGTAGTTGCTCGCGGGGCATCTGTTTTGATGTCTAAAACGTATTTAGATTCATTTATCCTTGATAAAGCGGCAGGCTTATTACAAGGACTCTCCCCAGTCTTATTTGTCATCGGTGCCTTTGTTTTATACTTAGGTTTATCTTTCCTAATTCCTTCAACTTCTGGTTTAGCGTACGTTTCTATTCCTGTAATGGGTGCGTTAGCTAAAAACATTGGTTTAAGTCCAGAAGTGATGGTTATGATTTTTGCTTCAGGTTGTGGCTTGATTAATTTGATCACGCCAACATCTGGTGTCGTAATGGGTGGTTTGGAAATTTCCAAAGTTCAATATGCCACTTGGACAAAATTCATGGCCAAACCAATGATTGTCTTAGGCTTAATTAACCTAATTATCTTAATTGGCGCGATGTTACTCTTTAGCTAATCAAAAATTTTTTATGTTAGGGCTTCGGCTTTCGGAAAAAAGAAGAAGCAATGAAACAACAGCGACTACCTAAAAGTAGTCGCTGTTGTTTCATTTTGATAGTTGTTGAATTAACAATCTTGCGACAGCGCGGACAGAAAAAGGATTTTGCCCAGTGATTATACGGCCATCTTGATACGCAAATTCTTTATAGGGACGCTTTTTCGCAAAAGTAGCACCATGTTCTTTGGCAATTGTTTCGTTTAAGAAAGGAACAACTGCTTTTTTCATGGCTAAAATTTCTTCTGCAGTAGTGAAGCCAGTAATGGTTTTATCTGCAATCAAATAATTTCCTGACGCATCTTTGACATTTAAAAGGCCAGCAATTCCGTGACAAACAGAAGTTAGGTACTTGCCCTGTTCGTAAAGGCTACGAGTGATTGCTTGCAACTGAGGATTATCAGGAAAGTCCCACATAACGCCATGGCCTCCTGTAAAGTAAATTGCTGCGTATTCATCTGGCTCAATTTCTTCAAGAGAGAGGGAATGTGCTAGCGCTCGTTCTTGAAAATCAGCACTTTCATAAACTGCCATAATGGATGAATCTACATATTTCATACTCCGGGGATCCAAAGGGACATAGCCTCCTTGGGGACTAACATAGTCAACTGAAAATACTGCTTTGGTTACTTCTTCCACGAACTCCGTGGCTTCACCTAGCCAGAGGCCCGTTGGTTCTTCGGTGCCGTGATAACGGGAAACGTTTGTGAGGACCACGAGAATTTTTTTCATGCTTGCTTCCTCCCTGGCATAATCGACGTAATGTGGGTCAATAGTTGTTGGAGTTGCTCAATTTTGGTGGTATCGTGAGAAAGTGAGTAATAATTTTTAGTTCCTTCACTGCGACAATCAATTAATTTGGCTTGTTTCAAAATTTTTAAGTGGTGAGAAACAGCGGGACGTGAGAGTTGTGTCGCCTCTGTTAACTCAGTGACACGACGGCCAACACAGGCCTGGTCTTCTAACAGTGCAATAATAATTGCTTGGCGTTTTTCATCACCCAATGCGATTAAAAAATCACTAAGCGCAGTAAATTCTGTTTGAATTTCTTCTAATTCTTTCATATTCTTTCGCCCCTTTGGTTCGCATTTTTAAACGATTAAACCATTTTTCGTGTTTTTTGTCAATGAAATACGCTAAGGGCTGAAACTTGACGTGGATTCCATTTTTCGTTAAGATACTAATTGATTAATGGTTTAAACTTTTAAACCAATAAAAGGGATAGAAAGAGAGGAAAGATTCAATGATGAAAGCCGCTTTAATTCATAAATACGGACAAAAAGAATTAGCAATCGAGGAGGTGCCCTTACCCACCATTCATGACAATGATGTTTTGGTCAAAATTATCGCTGCCAGTATCAACCCGATTGATTTAAAAACAAAAGATGGCAAAGTAAAGATGCTTTTAAATTATCAAATGCCACTGATTTTAGGCAGTGATTTTGCTGGGATTGTTGTCTCTGTTGGAAAAAATGTTCAAAATTTTAGGCTGGGCGATGCAGTTTACGGACGAGTACCCAAAAATCGCGTGGGAACTTTTGCTGAATATATTGCTGTGGATCAAGCGGCTGTAGCTATGAAGCCGAAAAATTTAACGTTTGAAGAAGCTGCGGCCATTCCGTTAGTCGGTTTGACAAGTTATCAAGCGCTACATGATATTATGAATGTACAGCCAGGCCAGAAAGTCCTGATTCAAGCAGGTTCAGGAGGGATTGGAACCATTGCGATTCAATTAGCAAAACTAGCGGGCGCTTACGTTGCCACCACAACGAGTAGTAAAAATAAAGAATGGGTTCAAGCGTTGGGAGCAGATGAAGTGATTGACTATCGGACACAAAATTTTGAAGAAGTTTTATCCGACTATGATTATGTGTTTGATACAATGGGGGGGACAATCTTAGAAAAAGCTTTCTCAGTGGTTAAACCTCAGGGAAAAGTTGTTACATTGTCAGGCATTCCCAACGAACGTTTTGCTAAAGAGTATGGCTTGCCGCTTTGGAAACAATGGGCCTTTAAAATAGCTACCCGCAAGATTCATCGATTGGAGCAAGACACAGATGTTAGTTATCATTTTTTGTTTATGCGTCCCGATGGCGAGCAATTAGCTTTACTCACTGAGTTCATTGAACAGGGGAAATTACAGCCGATAATTGACCGAGTCGTACCTTTTAGCCAAATTCAAGAAGCGGTGGATTATTCACTGACAGGACGAGCACAAGGGAAAATTGTTGTGAAAATCGCCGATGTTGATCACGACTAAGTAAAGGAGACTTGCAAGAAAAATAGGCCTGTTTTTCTTGCAAGTCTCAAAATTTACATTTAAACGCCGCCTAACGAAAGTGATTTTAGGCGGGAAAAGATTTTTATAGAAAATCCTCATTTTTCCAGTTTCTATTTTGCAAATTCGTTATTTTTTGTTATTCTATTGATGGTTGTGTATGCGCTTTCTTTTTTGGCGGATACACAAAAATGAACGGAGTGCAGAAAGGAATGGTGTTCAAAGTGGGGAACAATTTATCGACAAGAAAAGGAGAAAACAGAGAAACAATTGTCAGTTGGCTGGGTCTTTCGTTATTGGTTGGCTTGGCGTTTATCTTATTTAGTCTGTTTCATCAACCAATGATCAGCCAAGCCAATGAGCCGACCCAAGAGAAACATTTTATGGTTTATTATCGGGCTTGGCGTGACAAAACGATGCAAGGAGTTAATACAACATTGCCAGATGGAAATTGGCTAACGATGCACGATATTCCTTATGGTATTGACATTGTGAATGTCTTTAGTTATGTGCCAAAAGGACAAGAAGCACTTGCACAGCCATTTTATGATACGTTAAAAAATGAGTATGCGCCAGCACTGCATGCACGAGGTGTTCGTTTAGTTCGTGGGATTGATTACAACGAGCTATTAAAAGTTCCTTACGCAGGAACAACGCCTACAGAAGCAGAATTTGATGCTTATGCGAAAGAGTTGTTAACCAAATTTGTCGATGATTTAGGAATTGATGGGTTAGATATTGACATGGAAACTCGTCCAAGTGAAAAAGATATTGTTCTATCTAATGGTGTCATTCGTGCATTATCAAAATACATTGGACCGAAGTCGGGAACGGATCGTCCATTTTTGTATGATACCAATGCAGAATATTTACCACCTTTACAAGATGTCAGTGACTGTTTCGATTTTCTCGCGTATCAACAGTATGGCAGCGATGACCAACGCACGCAACGAGCATTAAATAATTTAAGTCCGGTTCTCAATGGGGAACGATTTGTTCCAGGATTAACTTTCCCAGAAGAGCAAGATCGCAACCGCTGGTATGACACAAAAGAGCCGTATATGGAAAGTAACATGTATAAAGTAGCTCGTTATTCTTATGAAAATAATTTAGGGGGCATGTTCCTCTATGCCTTAGATCGCGATGGTCGCACCTATAATGAAGACGATTTAAATCAGATAAAACCTTCTAATTTACTTTGGACAAAAACGGCCATTGCAGAGAGTAAAGGCGTTTCTCTTGCAGAGATGAAAGCGGCTGCGCAACACTATTTAAAACGAATTAGCTACGCCAACACAGACCTTGAAGCACAAAATAAAGCCGCAGAAGCAGTGACACAAGCAACGACGCTTTATGATGTGAATAAAGCTATTTTAGGTGGCGATTATGGCCAAGGGATTTCAAATACCTATGATGCTGAATTAGAAAAAGGCCTGTTAGCCATTGACTTAACCACTTTATATCGTGCGTTGGATCAAGCAGTTACAGCCATTGAAAAGGCAGAAAGCTATACACCAGAAACGATTCAAGCACTACAAACAACAAAAGAGACAGTCGCAACAGAACTTGCGGGAAAAACGTATACAGCCGCGCAAGTGACTACTTGGCAAACGGAGGTCCAAACAGCTTTGGATAATTTAAAAGAGAAACAAACACAACCTTTAAAAAGTGTCTTCTCCATTGATGCGGGAAGAAAATATTTTTCCGTGGAACAACTGGAAGAATTAGTGGCCAAAGCCAGTCAAAATGGGTACACAGATGTCCAATTAATTTTAGGAAATGATGGCTTACGGTTTATCTTGGATGATATGTCGGTCAATGTGAATGGTAAAAAATACAACCACAACCGGGTTTCAAAAGCAATCCAACGAGGCAACAACGCGTATTACAATGATCCTAATGGCAACGCGTTAACACAAAAAGAAATGGATCGGTTGTTGGCTTTTGCGAAAGCGCGCAACATCAACATCATTCCCGTGATTAACAGTCCAGGACATATGGATGCGTTGTTAGTGGCCATGGAAAAACTAGCGATTAAAAATCCCGCTTTTGATGGCTCAAAACGAACAGTAGATTTAGGGAACCAAAAGGCAGTGAATTTCACAAAGGCAATTATCAGTAAGTACGTGGCTTATTTTTCCGCGCATAGTGAAATTTTCAATTTTGGTGGCGATGAGTATGCAAATGATGTCGATACAGGCGGTTGGGCAAAACTGCAATCTTCTGGGCGCTACAAGGATTTTGTCGCTTATGCGAATGATTTAGCTAAAATAATTAAAGATGCGGGCATGCAGCCAATGAGCTTCAATGATGGCATTTATTACAACAGCGACGATTCTTTCGGTACATTTGACCCAGAGATTATTATTTCTTATTGGACAGCCGGTTGGAGTGGGTATGACGTAGCCAAACCTGAGTACTTTGTTCAAAAAGGACACAAAATTTTTAATACCAATGATGCGTGGTATTGGGTAGCTGGCAATGTTGATTCTGGCATTTATCAATATGACGATGCTTTAGCAAATATGTCGAAAAAAGCATTTACAGATGTGCCAGCAGGTAGCCCAAATCTTCCAATTATTGGAAGTATTCAATGTGTTTGGTATGATGACCCTAGTCGTGACTATGATTTTGAACGAATTTATACGCTAATGGATACGTTCTCGGAAAATTATCGTGAGTATATGGTGGTTAAATAAAACTAGTTAAAGCTAACGAGTTATCTATAAAGACTGGCACGAATCAAGCTTGATTCGTGCCAGTCTTCTTTAACTGAAGAAGATTTGTTTGAGGGCCAACAATCAATTTAGGAATGCCTTATTGAAATGTTCCTGTTCTTATTGTAGACTGAAAGAAGTGGTGGTGGAAAGCTATCACCATTAATAGAAAAGCAGGAAAATAAAAAGGATCTTGTTGGAAGTTTAATGTTTGAAAATGTAAGCGGAATCATTTTTGTTGGAATGCTAAAAAAGGGAGTAGAGTTATGAGTAATGAAAATATCGTCTTAGCAAGAAATACAGAGCGTGCACCAAAGCATCCTCTCACAACCCAAACAGTCGCATTTTCCCACTATAATCATTTGTCGGCACAGTTACCTATTGAGCCAACCTCTGGACAATTGGTAGAAGGTGACATTCGGGCCCAAGCGACACAATGTTTGAAAAATATCCAAGCGGTTGTTGAAAGTATCAACCATGTGATGAGTGACATTGTCAGAATGACCATTTTTGTCAAAGACATGCGGGATGTTGCCGCAGTTGAGGAGGTCTATGCGGCCTTTTTTACCCATTATTATCCAGCTAAAACAGTGATCGCCGTCGCAGATTTGCCGTTAGGCGCTTCTGTTCAAATGGAGGCACTTGTTTCAAATGGGGAAGGAACTATCCCTAATGCACCTCAAGCCGGGGATTTAATTAAATTAACAAATCAGACTGTTCAGGCACCAATTGATGCTCTAGCCAGTCAAACGGTCGCGTTTTCTCACTATAACAATCTGTCTGCACAATTGCCTATAGATCCTCAAACGGGCAGAGTTGTGGCTGGCTGTGTTAAAACGCAAACAAAACAATGTTTGAAGAACATAAAAGCCATTTTAACCAGTATTGATGTGCCTTTTGATGATATTGTGAAGGTCAATATTTATTTAAAAGATTTATCTAAGCTAGAAGCTGTCAATCAAGTATATGCCGCTTTTTTCCCAGATTCAGGAATTGCGCGTACGGTCAATTACATGCCAGCACGAACAGTGATTGCTGTTGCTGATTTACCAATGGGCGCGGCGGTGCAAGTAGAAGCGGTGGTTTCTCATGGGGATGGTACGCCACCACAAGCGATTGAAGATCGACATGGATTAATTATTGAAGCAAATAATACAGATCACGCACCGAAGTGTCCATTTTCGACACAAACTGTTGCTTTTTCTCATTACAACCATCTATCAGCTCAGCTACCATTAGACCCTAAAACAAATGCGTTAGTCGCTGGCGAAATCAAGGAACAAACGACGCAATGTTTAGAAAACATCAAAGCGATTATTGAAAGTGTGGATCATAGCTTAGCTGATCTGGTGAAAGTGAACATTTTTGTGAAAGAGATTGAAGAGCTGGCGGCAGTAGATGACGTCTACCAAACGTACTTCCCTGAAGGCACGCCTGCCAGAAGAGTGATTGGTGTGACGGATTTACCAAAAGGTGCCCAGATTCAAATCGAAGCGATTGCTGGGAACGCAGAAGGTACGCCACCAATTGGCTAAACAGTAAAATAAACAAACGTCAGCTGGCTTCTGAAGCCAGCTGACGTTTTTAGTATTTAGATAAATCAGTAAAGTAAGCTAGTTGCCATTTTTGTGTTTTTTTGGCGGTTTGATTAAGATTTTGGCACCAAGAAGGATAAAAACGGGCCGCCAATTTGCCTTTTTGTTGGTGCGTTTTGAGAATTTTTTGTTGGATTAAACATTCTTTCGGCAGAAGAAAGAGACCTTGCTTTTCTTGATCAGCAATGACAATTGCTAACATTTCAGGGGCTTCCGTAGCATCAAAGGCTTCGTTCTGATTTTGTTGATTTTTTTCCCAGAAGGCTACAAAATAGCCTTCTTTTTTCGGCGTTTTTTTGGCTAAGCGACTGCGGATAAGTTGTTGCGATTCATTAACTTGACATAAAAAGCCTTCATATTCGGCATTTTGTTTTTCTTCGGAAAGCAGGGTGATCGCGCCCACTGCTTTTTCAAGTATTGGCAATGAATTCATAGGGAATGTCCTTTCTTTTCGTTTAATGTCGGTAAGAGTTCTTGGATAATGGTTAATCCTTTCGCCAATACCTCAAGCTGATTGGAGGCCAAGGAAATTCGTAAAAAAGCATCTGGCTGATTTTGCACAGTAAAGCGGCTCGAGTGAAAAAGACGTACCCCATTTTGGAGAAATTCTTGTTCAATTTGCGGCGCCGTTTTTTCGGTAGAAAGGGGAATAGTTCGGTAGTACGGCAAAGGATTGCTAGGTCTAGCTAACCCAAAAATGGTATCAAATAAGTCATTGGCTTGTTTTGTTAAAGCCAATTTTTCTATCACTAATTCTTCTGCAACTGGTGAGCGTAAGACTTGGGTGACAATTTCAGCATCAAAGCCAGAAGTTTTAACGTTAATGTTAAAAATCGCACGCTCTATTTCTTGGCGAAGAAGCGGAGGGAAAACAAGGTACGCAATGCGTAAGCCTGTACAGACAAACTTTGTCATCCCCGCTAAGTAAATCGTTTGTTGAGGTAAGAGTTCTTGAAACGTTGGTAAAACTGCTTGCTGTGCATAAGTTGTTAAAAAAGAATGAATGTCATCTTCAATTACCCATAAGTGTTCTTGCTGAATGATTTCAGCTAAAGTCATTCGGCGGGCGCTAGACATTTGGAAACCAATCGGGTTATTACATGCGGGCATTAAGAAAATACCGTGTATTTTTTTCTTTTTGCATTCTTGCAGTAAATGCTCTGGGTCCATCCCCTCGGAATCATAGCCAATCGGGACGATTTCTAAATGATAAAGCTGGGCGAGTTCAATAAAATTTGAATACGTGTATCGATCTACGGCAATCCGCTGACCTGGAGAAAAAGCGGCGGCTAACGTCACGGCCAGCCCATTCTGGACACCAGATACAATGGCAACTTCTTCGGCATTGGTCCGAACGCCTTGTGTCTGAAGCCATTCGGCAGCGGTTGCTCGTTGAAAGTGCGTACCTAAAGGATCGCGATAATTTAGCAAACTGTTAAGGGCCGCATTTTTACTAACGGATTCAATAAAAGGTAAAATCCGCTGATTACACATATCAAAGGAACTAACCAGCCCTAAATCAATTAGATGGTCCGCTACTTGGTTGGTAGAGATTGTAATTGAGTGAAACGCGTTGGGAGAAACGAAGGTGCCGCTACCGATGTTGGTATAAAGTAAGCCTTTTTCCATAGCGTGTTTATAAGCTTGACCAATCGTCGTGAAATTCAGATCCAAGTAATCAGCTAATTCTCTTTGCGAAGGCAATTTCACATTTTTTTGAAGCGCACCAGATAAGATATCCGCTTCTAATTGTTGAACCAATGATTGGTAATAAGGTCTTGTTAAACGTTCTTTAACAGGGCGCCATGACAACGCATAGTTCTCATAGGAATTAATCGGCATGAGGGGAACTACCTTTCTATAAAATTGTATTCCATACAATTATAACATTGAGTGTATTGTTTGTCTGGTTTATGATAGCGCAAAGGGAGGAATTCAGATGGACATTATTTCTTATGAGAGGGTTATTCAACAATTGTCGTTTTCCGAAGCAATTCAAGTGATGAAACGTTGCTTTGCAGAGTTGCAAAAAGGAAAAATTTCGCAAAGTGAGCGCCATGTAGAGGTTTTACCAGATGGGGAAAATCAGAATCTTTTTGCATTAATGCCTGCTTACTTAGGAAAAAATCGCTTTTTTGGGGCAAAAATCATTACAGCTTTTCCAGAAAATCCACAAAAAAATTTGGCCTCGCATCTTGGTCAAATTTTATTGTTTGATAGTTCTACTGGAAGACCAGTCGCGATGATGGACGCCAATGCGATTACGTGGCTTCGCACAGCAGCTGTTTCTGCTTTGGCAACCGATTATTTAGCAGCTCCAAAGGCAAAAAGTATCGCTTTGATTGGTGCAGGTCAACAAGCTTCATCTCATCTCGCAGCGCTACAAAGCGTTCGGGCGATTGAAAAGGTTTTTATATATGACCGAACAGCAGAACGTGCACGAAAATTAATCGCTAAGCAACAGCACAATTACCCCGCATGTACCTTTATTGGTTGTTCTTCTGTCCAAGAAGCCGTCCAGGAAGCAGAAATTATCTGTACACTAACTTCCAGTCAGGACGCATTTTTAGAAGAAAAAGACGTTTTGCCGAATGCCCATATTAATGCAATTGGTACATTCACGCCGACTTCCAGAGAATTAACAAGCGACCTTGTTAAAAACAGTCAAGTGTTTGTAGATGAGTACGCGGCTGCATTAAAAGAAAGCGGGGATCTTTTAATTCCGATTTCAGAAGGTGCCTTTTCAGCTGAAAAAATTGTAGGTTCTCTCGGCGAATTAGTGACTGGCAAAGTTAAACTAAAGGCGGAGCAGAAAGGCCGTACGATTTTTGATGCGGTTGGCTTAGCAGTTGAGGATTTGTGTTGCGCGGAATACATTTATCAAAAAATACAAGGAGAGAATTAAAATGAGTTATCACTATTATATTGTCGATGCTTTTGCGGAGGAAGTTTTTAAAGGCAATCCCGCCGCTGTTTATGTTTTGGAAAAGTGGTTGCCAGAAGCGGTGATGCAAAACATTGCGATTGAAAATAATTTGTCAGAGACTGCTTTTACGGTCAAGGAGGGACAAAGTTACGCCCTACGCTGGTTTACGCCGGAACGAGAAATCGATCTCTGTGGACATGCTACATTAGCGACGGCTTTTGTGTTATTTAACTATTATTCCGTTGCGGAAGAAACGCTTCATTTTACTAGTCAAAGTGGACCGCTCGCAGTGACCAAAAAAGAGGAATACTATTATCTAGATTTTCCTTATATCCTACCGGAAAGGATTCCAATTTTGCCAGAGTATGAAGCCGCTTTAGGCACGAAAATTTATGAAGCTTATTTGGGTCGCGATTTATTTTTTGTCTTAAAAGACGAAGAGACAGTGGCAAAAATCACACCAGATTTTTCTGCATTAAAAGCATTGGATTTAGGAGTAGGAGTCATTGTAACGGCATCAGGAGACTCGGTGGATTTTGTTTCACGAACTTTTTTCCCGAAACTAAGAATTAACGAAGATCCAGTTTGTGGTTCTGCGCACGCCAATTTAATTCCTTATTGGGGAAAACGGCTCAATCAAATGACCCTTTCGGCCTATCAAGTGTCCCCAAGAGGCGGATTTTTAACTTGTGAAGTGAAAGAAGATCGAGTCATTATTGGTGGTACTGCTAAACTATTTGCAAAAGGGGAAGCGTACTTACCTGTATAAAAAGTACACCGACCGCTAGCAATTCGTCGTTAGCGGTCGGTGTACTTTTTAAATAGAATAGTTGCGAGAAACAAAGGGAACTTCTTCACCATTTTCGAGCTGATTTAGATACAAAGCTAACATGAAAAAGTAACCTGAGAGTAAGTTGACTACATCATACAGCTGCGGATCAATTTTTTTACCACCATAGTCCATGCGATAAAGTAAACGAACAATATCTTTGGCTTTGGCTCTTAAAATGTGTGCATAAGAGGAACAGATTGTGCCCATCGGTAAAACAAAAGGACGATTTTCTTCGTATGTCAGTTCATTCATAGTATTGACACGTTCCAAAAGCCAGGCTATTTCTTCCTCTGTGACTGTTAATTTTGTTCGGGTCGTTGGATTGACATGGTAGATTAACTCGCAAATTTTGGCTAGTTCTTCTGTTAGTGCAGGCTGTTCAGGGACGTCTAATTGTTGCACATATCCTCGTAGAAGACCTGTCATCGAGGCCAATTCATCAGTCATTAATTCAAAATCACATCGTAAATCTTCTGGTTTAGAAGATAGATACGGGTACGCTTCATACGGACTGCGGTACATTTTTTCCATTCAATTTCCCTACTTTCTAAAAATAAAAAGCCCTCAAAAAGAATGCACGAAAGCCAATCTTTTTGAGCGCCGTTGCTCGACTGTTCACAGTACACCATTGTACTTGCTAAGGTAATCATAGCCAAGAGTGAAGGGAGAGTCAAGGGGGAATCAAGGTTGGAGAAAGAAAATGAAGCTAAGAATTACCAGAAGTAAACCAAGCAATAAACTGACAAGACCAGAAAGTTGACCTAATCGTTGTTGGGTAGAAGAAGGCTGGTCGGTAACTGTGAGCAAACTTGAGAAAAAGTTCATTTTTTTCACGAGTATTAAATACGCAACAATAAGCAAAAGAATACCCGAAAAAAGGTACGAAAGGGGCTCAGAAATAAATTTTTGGGCACGAAGTAAAAAAATTCCTATGAAGAGGACAACAAAACCATACTTAAGAAAAGTTTTTTTTGACATGTTGAAATCGCTTCTTTTTAATTGATGAATTTTATTAATAGCCACTATTCTTATGATTAAATTATAGGACTTTGAGGGCGGTGGAGCAAAGTGTGATAACACAAAAGAAAACCCGCTAGAAACACCTATAAAATAGGTTTTCTAGCGGGTTGATTGTTATTCCCACTCCACAGTTGCAGGTGGTTTTGAAGTAATATCGTACACGATACGGTTTACATGTGCAACTTCGTTCACGATGCGCACAGAGATTTTTTGTAAAACATCCCAAGGGATACGGGCAAAGTCAGCGGTCATGCCGTCGATAGAAGTCACAGCACGGATACCGACTGTGTAATCGTAGGTACGGCCATCGCCCATAACGCCTACTGAGCGGATGCCAGGTAAGACAGTAAAGTACTGCCAAATGTCACGATCTAAGCCAGCTGCTGCGATTTCTTCACGTAGGATAGCATCTGAATCACGAACGATTTGTAATTTATCTTCTGTAATTTCACCAAGCACACGAATACCTAATCCTGGTCCTGGGAATGGTTGGCGCCAAACGATTGCATCAGGCATGCCAAGTTCAGTTCCTAAGGCACGAACTTCGTCTTTGAATAATGTATTTAAAGGTTCAATTAATTCAAATTGCATGTCTTCAGGAAGACCACCAACGTTGTGATGTGATTTAATTGTTTGCGCAGTTTCTGTACCAGATTCGATGACGTCTGTGTAAAGAGTTCCTTGTGCTAGGAATGAAACGCCTTCTTCCCCAGCAAGTTTAGTTGCTTCGTCATCAAAAACATACACAAATTCGTTACCGATGATTTTACGTTTTTGTTCAGGGTCAGAAACGCCTGCTAATTTGCTTAAGAAGCGTTCTTTTGCATCTACTTTAATAATGTTTAAGCCAAATTTACCGCCTAAACTTTCCATTACTTGTTCTGCTTCACCTTTACGTAATAATCCATGGTCAACGAAGATACAAGTTAATTGGTCGCCAATGGCTTTTTGTAAAAGCACGCCGACAACACTTGAGTCAACGCCACCTGATAAACCAAGTAAGACTTTTTTATCGCCTACTTGTTCACGGATTTTAGCGACTTCCATATCGATGAAGTTTTCCATGCTCCAGTCACCAGTACAGCCACAAACATCAAAAGCAAAGTGACGTAATAAGTCGTTACCATATTCTGAATGCCGAACTTCTGGGTGAAATTGTACGCCGTAGAATTTGCGGTTGGCATCTTCGATAGAAGCGATTGGACAATCGTTGCTTGTCCCAACTTTTTCGAATCCAGGAGCGATTTCTGTTACTAAATCACCGTGGCTCATCCAAACGGTTTGTTTCGCAGGTGTTCCTTGGAATAATGTCGCATCACCAAGGATTTCTAATTCTGCTTTTCCGTATTCACGGTTTGCGGCAGGTTCTACTTTTCCGCCTAAGTTATGAGTCATTAATTGCATACCGTAGCAGATGCCAAGAATGGGAATTCCTAACTCATAAATTTCTGGATCAATGCTAAAAGCATCTTTGTCATACACGCTGTTTGGTCCACCTGAGAAGATGATTCCTTTAGGCGCGATTTTGCGAATTTCTTCTGCCGTAGTTCGGTGGCTTAATAACTCAGAGAATACGCCAAATTCACGAATACGACGAGTAATCAATTGGTTAAACTGACTACCAAAGTCTAAAACAATAATTTTTTCGACAGATGTTAAATCGGCAACGTTAGTCACGTCTATTACCCCTTATCCATTTAAATTTATCTAAAGAAAAGGCGGTTAAAAAGTGGTCAGCACCAAGAATTAAGAAAGGATTTTCAAAAATTGTTTTACGATTTTTAGAAAATTTTGGCTTAATTCCGCAGGGGCTACTTTTAAACAGCCGAGAATCAGGCGGTTAAAAAGTGGTTCACTTTTGTTCCGTACTCTTCTTTGTCTAGCTATACTTATTAAAACATTTTACTCCTTGAAAGTCATGCATTCTGCTGAAAATTTTCAAGGATATTTCTACAAAAGATACAGGATATTTCTTAGCTCGTCAACCCTTAATATTTACGTAGATAGATTTGGTCAATCAAATGATTTTCCGTTTTATGCAAAATAATGTCCGCACGTCCGCGCGTTGGCAAGATATATTCCTCCAAGTTCGGCAAGTTCACGGTTTTCCAAACATTCCGTGCCATGGCGAAAGCATCTTCTCGTTTGCCAATTGCATATTGGTAATAATAATTATTAGGATCTAAGAAAGCCGTATCTAATAAGGCCCCAAAACGTTCTAGGTACCATTTTTCAATTAAGGCTGGATCGGCATCTACAAAAATAGAAAAATCAAAAAAATCACTCACATAAATTTGTTGATTGGCGGGTAACTGTAAGGTGTTAATGCCTTCAACAATCAAAATATCTGGTTGTTGAATCAACTCATATTCGCCTTCGATAACATCGTAGACACTGTGAGAATAGACGGGTGCTTTAATTTCGTCTTTGCCGCTTTTGACTTCGTTTAAGAAATTAATTAGCTTCTCCATGTCATAACTTTCAGGAAACCCTTTTCGGTCCATAATTCCCTGTTCTTCTAACACTTTATTGGGATACAAAAATCCATCCGTTGTAATGAGTTGAACGTTTCTTCGTTTAAACGTTCGGGCCAGAATTCTTTGCAAAAGACGAGCGGTGGTGCTTTTACCAACGGCGACACTGCCGGCAATTCCAATGATGAATGGTGGTACAGAGACATATTCATGTAGGAATAATCCTTTGCTAAGTGTTAGCGATTCAAATTCTTTCATGTACAAATGAATAAGATGCGTTAAGGGTACATAAATTTCTTGTACATCTTTTAGTGAAATTTGGTCGTTCACACTTTTAATGTTATCCAATTCTGCTTCGGTTAACGGTGCTTTGCCGTCATGATAAAACCCATGCCATTCTTCTCTGGAAATTGGGTAGTAATTCATTTTATCGTCCATTGTTCCTCCACCAAACCCTGTTCAATCTTTGTACATTTTACCATAATTTCACAAGGGAAACACAGGATTTTACAAAAGAATTCCCTTCTTCGCCAATTTATGATGAAAATGGTATCATGAAAAGAGAAAACTGTTAGAAAAGAGGGGAAAAGCCATGAGAAAAATTGTATTATTTGGTGATAGCATTACTGCTGGTTATTTAGAGGAAGCCGTCTCACCTGTTCTTGTTGACTTAGTGAAACGGGATATTGCTGCGATGGGTCTAGAAGAAGTGGCCGTTATTAATGCTGGAATGCCTGGCGATACAACAGAGGATGGTTTAAAACGATTAAATAAAGAAGTACTAATTGAGAAACCTGATGAGGTGGTGATTTTCTTTGGCGCCAATGATGCGTCACTGGATCGAAATATAACAGTAGCCACGTTTAGAGAAAACCTTGAAACAATGATTCACGAAATTGGTTCAGAAAAGGTGATTTTAATTACACCACCATATGCGGATAGTGGCAGACGTCCAGAACGTCCACAAACGCGTATCAAGGAATTGGTCAAGGTTGCACAAGAAGTCGGAGCGGCACATAACTTGCCAGTTATTGATTTGTATAAAGCGATGACTGTTTATCCTGGAACGGATGAATTTTTACAAGCGGATGGTTTGCATTTTTCACAAGTGGGCTATGAATTATTAGGTGCCTTGATTGTTCGAGAAATAAAAGGTAGACTAAAACCAAAACAAGCATAGATAGGAAGAACAAAATGGCGAATCATTATTATACAGAAAATCCAGAATTAGCACATGATTTAGAAAGCTGGTCTTTTCCATTACGTGGTCGGACCTTTCAGTTTACGACCGATAGCGGGGTCTTCTCAAGAGGAACAGTGGATTATGGTTCTCGTGTGTTGATTGATGCCTTTGAATGGGAAAATTTACCAGCAGGCCGTTTGTTAGATGTTGGTTGTGGCTATGGACCAATTGGGTTGTCCTTAGCAGCGGCGACTGGTCGACTGGTGGAAATGGTGGATGTCAACCAACGGGCAGTTGGGCTAGCTCAAATGAACGCCCAACGCAACCAAATTACTACTGTGGATATCCATTCTTCCAATGTGTATGAAACCTTAAACGAAACGACCTACGCGGCTATTGTTAGCAATCCGCCCATTCGTTCAGGCAAAAAAGTTGTCCATGGCATTTTAACAGGGGCTTTTCCGTTGTTGAAAGTTGGTGGCACACTAACGGTGGTTATTCAAAAGAAACAAGGTGCACCTAGTGCAGAAAAGAAAATGGCTGAAGTATTTGGCAATGTTGAAATTGTGACAAAAGACAAAGGCTATTATATTTTACGAAGTGTTAAAGAAGCAGAGTAAAAAAGAACCTCCACTTTAGTGGAGGTTCTTTTTTAGAATAGATATGCTTGATCAATTTTTTGGTTCAACAGTTTTTTTTCGTCTGGCGATAAAAAAGCACCTGCAAGCGCATTTTTAGTGAGTTGCTTCATTTCGTCATAACTTAATTGATACCAAGTGGCCAATTTCATGAATTCTTTCGTTAACGTAGTATCTGAAACAGTGCGATTATCGGTATTGATGCAGACGGCTAAGCCAGCCTCTATAAATTGTTGAAAAGGGTATTCAGCCAATGTTTTGACGGTGCCTGTTTGGAAGTTGCTAGTTGGACACATTTCTAAAAGAACCTTTTTTTCTTTTAAGAGCCCCAAATATTCGGGTGTATCTTTCAAAGCAATACCGTGCCCAATCCGAGTGGCACCTAAAGTGACAGCATCAGCGACATTTTTGCCACAGCCGCATTCCCCAGCGTGGAGTGTTAATGGAATTGACAATTGGTTGGCTAAAGCTAATACGTCTTCAAATGTGTATGGAGGGAAATCGACTTCATTGCCAGCTAAATCAAAGCCGACAACGCCTGTCTCTCTGAAATCATGCGCTAAGTGAACGATTTTTTCTATGGCTTGTTGTTGGTCATGCCGCATGCCGCATAACAGTGCATTGCTTTTTACACCAAAATCTTCTTCGCCTTGTTTTAAGCCAGTTAAAACAGCGGTCACGATTTCAGGTAACCGTAAGCCTTTTTCTGTATGTTGCGAAGGCGCAAAACGCACCTCTATGTAAGCCACGCCATCTTCGGCAGCTTGGCTAATCACGTCATACGCCGCTGCTTGCAAAGCTTCAGCTGTTTGTAGACAGGTTAGCACGAAGTCGAACCGAGTTAAATAATCATTCAAATCGGTGCATTTTTCAGGGGCAACCACTAACTCTTTCAAGGCTTGTTCGTCTTGGGGTAATGGAATGTTTTGTTTTTCAGCAATGGTGCGTAAAGTGGTTGGTCGAATCGACCCATCTAAGTGACAGTGCAACTCGATTTTTGGTAATTGACGGACACGGGATTCTTCCATGAAAAAAATAGCCTCCATTTTCTTTTGTTTTTTAATCTTTTTAGTCTATTTCTTTTGTCTTTTTTTTGTTAAAATGTAAAAGATTCGATAAGTATTTTGAAGACTGTAACACGTCTACAAATGTCTGTCAATGCAAAAGGAGACGTTGGGAGGGGCGCGATGAAACTAACGATTAAAGAAATTGCTGATATGGCTGGTGTTTCTGTCACAACCGTCTCACAAATTCTGAATAATAAAGGGAGTCGTTTCAGTGAAAAAACCCGCAACAAGGTGTTGGCGGTAGTCGCTGAAAATCATTACAAGCCAGATTACTTTGCTTCGAATGTAATCAACCGTCATTCCAAAACCATTGGTATGATTGTGCCAGATGTGACGGATTTCTTTTTCTCAAAAGTGATTGAAGGTGTGGAAACATATTTAAATTCGTTAGGCTACATGATTTTGTTATGCAATTCAAAGCATGATTCCGAGCAAGCGATGCAATATGTTAGCGAGTTGATTCATCGGTCGGTGGATGGCATTATTTTTGCCACGCCGAATGTTTTGCCAGAAAATCATATTTTAAAAGACCGACGAGAACATCCGATTCCTGTCATTCTTGTCGATCGTGGGATTAATCCACGAGATAGTGGACGATTAATCGTTAAAGAGTACGAAGGTGCTTATCAAGCGGTCCATCATTTGATTCAACAAGGGCATCAGCATATTGGCATGTTGCGTGAAAGTGCCGGCTATTATCGTTTGACGGAACGAGTGACGGCGTATCAGCATGCGTTACAGGACAACAATTTACCTTTTCGTCCGCATTATGTTTGTGCTGGGGAATTGAACTTGCATGGCGGCTATGCTGCGGCGAAAGAAGTTTTGAAAAATGAAGAAATCACAGCAATTTTTTGTGGCAATGATGAAATGGCGATGGGAGCTTATCAAGCCATTGAAGAAGCGGGCAAGAAAATTCCTGACGATATTTCGGTGGTTGGTTTTGATGGCTTGGAAATTTCCGAATATTTGGTGCCGAGTTTAACAACCGTCTATCAGCCGAGTTTTGATATTGGCTATTATGCAGCAAAATTTTTGGTGGAAGCTATTGCAGATCCAACAGGGAAAGTGCCGAATAAAGTTTTCGATGCGACGTTTATTGCTAGAAAAAGCACAAAACCGATTTAAAAAACAGCTTAGAAATAGAATGTTCGTGTTGTTTGCGTTTTCACAAGAAAAAAATAATAGTAAACTGGTTTACTAAATGGTTTAAAGCTGAACGATTTTGTTGTATAATACATTATCGGGAAATCGGAGGGAACGAATTCATGAGAATGGTAGACATTATTGAAAAGAAACGTGACGGGCATCAACTAACAAGCGAAGAAATTCAATTTATTATCAACGGATACACAGATGGTTCAATTCCAGATTATCAGGTAAGTGCCTTTTTAATGGCTGTTTTTTACCAAGATATGACAGACGAAGAAATTACACAAATGACGTTAGCAATGGTCCATTCAGGCGAAATTGTGGATCTTTCTTCTATAGAAGGAATCAAAGTCGACAAGCATTCTACAGGTGGCGTAGGCGACACTACGACGCTTATTTTAGCGCCATTAGTTGCTAGTGTCGGGGTCAATGTAGCAAAAATGTCTGGTCGTGGCTTAGGCTACACGGGCGGTACGTTGGATAAATTAGAAGCGATTCCTGGTTTTAAAGTTGAATTGACAGAAGAACGTTTTATTCAATTGGTGAACGATACAAAAGTGGCAGTGATTGGTCAGTCAGGTGATCTAGCACCAGCAGACAAAAAACTTTATGCGTTACGTGATGTGACCGCCACTGTTGACTCAATTCCATTAATTGCAAGTTCCATTATGAGTAAAAAAATTGCCGCAGGGGCAGATGCGATTGTCTTAGACGTGACTACTGGTGAAGGGGCCTTTATGAAAGACCTAGCAAGTGCTCGTCGATTAGCAGAAACAATGGTTCGCATTGGGAAACTGGCAAATCGCCAAACGATGGCAGTAATTTCAGACATGTCACAACCTTTAGGGGAGGCCATCGGAAACAGTTTAGAAATCGTTGAAGCAATCGAGACCTTGCAAGGAAATGGACCAGAAGATTTAGTGGAGATGTGCTATGTCTTGGGAAGTCAGATGGTCGTTTTAGCTAAAAAAGCCGAGACGTTAGACGAAGCACGGGCTTTATTGGAAGAAGCTTTAACAAGCGGTCGAGCGCTCGCAAAATTTAAAGAAATGATTGAAAATCAAGGCGGCGACAGTTCCGTTGTTGACCAGCCAGAAAAATTATTAACCGCGACTTATCAATTTGATTTACCTGCCAAAGAAACAGGCGTGGTACAAAAAATCGTTGCCAATGAAATTGGCGTTGCCGCAATGTTGCTGGGCGCTGGTCGTGCTACGAAAGAAGATACGATTGATTTTGCAGTTGGCTTGAAACTTCACAAAAAAGTGGGGAGCCCAGTTGAAAAAGGCGAATCATTATTGACCATTTACGCCAATCGTGAAGACGTGACAGAAGTTGAACAATTGCTTTATAAAAACATTGAAATTGGACCAACCGGCGAAGAGCCTATTTTGATTCACGATATTATTACGGAATAAAACAAAAAGAAAAGAGGAATTCTCATCATGGAATTAAACCGCATGATTGACCACACTATTTTGAAACCAGAAGCGACAGAAGCCGCTGTCCAAAAAATTATTGACGAAGCTAAGGAGTACAACTTTTTCTCTGTATGTATCAATCCTTGTTGGGTCGCTTTTGCTAGCGAGCAATTAGCTGATACCGACGTCGCTGTGTGTACCGTTATTGGCTTTCCTTTGGGGGCAAATACGCCAGAAGTTAAAGCATACGAAGCAGCTGATGCGATTAAAAATGGTGCGAATGAAGTGGATATGGTGATTAATATTGGTGCATTAAAATCACAACAATACGATCACGTACGTCAAGACATTCAAGGCGTAGTAGATGCAGCCAAAGGAAAAGCGTTAGTCAAAGTGATTATTGAAACAGCATTATTAACAGACGAAGAAAAAGTTAAAGCTTGTGAGTTAGCCAAAGAAGCAGGTGCCGATTTCGTTAAAACATCTACTGGCTTCTCAACAGGCGGCGCTAAAGTAGCAGACATTCGTTTAATGCGTGAGACAGTTGGTCCTGACATGGGCGTTAAGGCTTCTGGTGGCGTGCATAATGCAGAAGAAGCGTTAGCAATGATTGAAGCGGGGGCAACACGCATCGGTGCAAGTACGGGTGTAGCAATTGTTTCTGGCGCAACTGGCGAAGGGTATTAATTCGTATTTCAAATTAAACGAAGGTGTGGCGAAAAAGATGACAGTAAAACAAGAATGGCTTGATTGTGCCGTAGAAGCATTGGCACACGCCTATGTACCGTATTCTAACTTTCCTGTGGGCGCTTGCTTAGTGACTGCAGACGGGAAAATGTATCAAGGAGTCAACATTGAAAATGCCTCCTTTGGTTTAACAAATTGTGCAGAAAGAACGGCGATTTTTAAAGCCATTTCAGAAGATGAACGGACCTTCCAACATTTAGTTGTAGCAGGTAATACAGAGGCACCCATTTCTCCATGTGGCGCTTGTCGTCAAGTAATGGCTGAATTCTTTGATCCACAAATGCCAGTCACGCTAGTTGGTAAAGATGGCGCGACTAAAACAATGACAGTTGAGGCATTATTGCCCTATTCATTTACAGATAAAGATTTTTAAAAAAAGGACATAAGGTTTCGTTGGGCTCAAAGTAGATTTCAATAGCATAAATGCGAATGAAATAATAGATAAAATAGTAGGGGGCTTTTCGGAAAGTGAAACAAGCAAAATTTTTAGGTCTAGGATTGGCGGCAGTTGCCTTAACCATTGGGTTAGCTGCATGTGGTGGCAATAGCAAAAAGAACGCCAACACAAAAGGTGATCCACAACATAGTGTCGTAATGGTCACAGATACAGCCGGCATTGATGACAAATCTTTTAACCAATCTGCGTGGGAAGGAATGCAAGAGTGGGGCAAAGAGCACAAACTTCCAGAAGGACCTCAAGGGTATGCGTATATTCAATCAAATGAAGCATCTGATTATACATCAAACATTGACCAAGCCATTTCAAGTCAATTTAAAACGATTTTTGGCATTGGCTATTTACTAAAAAATGCAGTAGTAGATGCAGCGGACGCCAACCCAGAAACGAATTTCGTTCTAATCGACGATACAGTTAATGGGAAAAACAACGTCGCTTCTGCAACATTTAGAGATAATGAATCTGCGTATTTAGCAGGTGTGGCAGCAGCTAACACTACGAAAACCAACAAAGTAGGATTTATCGGCGGGGTTGAAGGACCTGTTATTGGCCGTTTCCAAGCTGGTTTTGAAAAAGGTGTAGCAGACGCTGGCAAAAAATTAGGCAAAGATATTCAAATTACGTCTACTTATGCAGGGACATTTGCAGACGCTTCAAAAGGACGGGCCTTAGCTTCTTCTATGTATCAAGCAGGTGCCGACATTATTTATCACGCAGCGGCGACTACAGGACAAGGAATCTTCCAAGAAGCCAAAGCGCTAAATGAAACAGGTTCAAAAGATAAAGTTTGGGTGATTGGTGTTGACCGTGACCAAAACGAAGACGGTAAATATACAACCAAAGATGGCAAGGATGATAACTTAACGTTAGCTTCAACCATTAAAGGGGTAAATATTGCTGTGAAAAAAATCTCTGATCTTGCATTAGAAGATAAATTCCCTGGCGGCGAACATTTAACTTATGGATTGAAAGATGGCGGTGTTGATTTAACAACAGAAGCCCTAAGCGATCAAGCCAAAACGGCAGTTAAAGAAGCCAAAGAACAAATCATCTCTGGTGACGTAAAAGTCCCAGACCAACCTTAGAAACAACTTAGTTGTTTAAATACATTAAACTATTTTTAGGAGGCTTTACAGAAATGAAAAAAGCAAAATTATTCGGTTTTAGTTTGATTGCATTAGGTTTATCAGTTTCACTTGCAGCATGTGGTGGCAAAGGCAAAACCGCTGAAAGCGGCGGTGGCAAAGGGGATGCAGCGCATAGTGCTGTAATCATTACAGATACAGGTGGCGTGGATGACAAGTCGTTCAACCAATCTTCTTGGGAAGGATTGCAAGCTTGGGGTAAAGAACATGATTTACCAGAAGGTTCAAAAGGGTATGCATATATTCAATCGAATGATGCAGCTGACTATACAACAAATATTGACCAAGCGGTATCAAGTAAATTCAACACAATCTTTGGTATTGGCTACTTGCTAAAAGATGCAATTTCTTCTGCAGCAGATGCCAACCCTGATACAAACTTTGTTTTAATCGATGATCAAATCGATGGCAAAAAGAATGTCGTTTCTGCAACATTTAGAGATAATGAAGCAGCTTACTTAGCCGGTGTTGCTGCTGCAAACGAAACAAAAACGAACAAAGTCGGTTTTGTTGGTGGTGAAGAAGGGGTCGTAATTGACCGTTTCCAAGCTGGTTTTGAAAAAGGTGTGGCTGATGCTGCGAAAGAATTAGGTAAAGAAATTACTGTTGATACAAAATATGCGGCTTCATTTGCTGATCCTGCCAAAGGGAAAGCTTTAGCTGCTGCAATGTACCAAAATGGCGTTGATATCATCTTCCATGCTTCTGGTGCGACTGGACAAGGGGTCTTCCAAGAAGCAAAAGACTTGAATGAATCAGGTTCTGGCGACAAAGTTTGGGTAATCGGTGTTGACCGCGATCAAGATGCTGATGGCAAGTACAAAACAAAAGACGGCAAAGAAGACAACTTCACGTTAACTTCAACGCTTAAAGGTGTCGGCACAGCGGTTCAAGATATTGCCAACCGTGCGTTAGAAGACAAATTCCCTGGTGGCGAACATTTAGTTTATGGATTAAAAGATGGTGGCGTTGACTTAACAGACGGCTATTTAAACGACAAAACAAAAGAAGCTGTTAAAACAGCAAAAGATAAAGTAATCTCAGGTGACGTAAAAGTCCCAGAAAAACCAGAATAATTTAAGCTCCTAAATGAAAAAAAGAAGGGCTCATTATTGTTCCTTCTAAAAATAAAGTGGTCCTTGGCAGCGACGGCTGCCAAGGAAACCCTTTATGATGTTTGGATTTTTAACTAAATAGTTGAGGTTCTTCAACTACTTAGTTAAGGGTCAAAATTACCCTCTAAAGTATTGCCAATATAATTTTGTTAGGAAGTGAATAGACCTTGTCTCAAGAAGAAAACGTAATTGAGATGCGTAAAATCACCAAAGAATTTGGGACGTTCAAAGCCAACGACCAAATTGATTTACAAGTAAAACCTGGTGAAATCCACGCACTGCTAGGTGAAAATGGTGCAGGCAAGTCGACCTTGATGAATATCTTATCAGGGCTATTGGAACCGACCTCAGGTGAGATTTATATGAATGGCGAAAAAGTCAACATTACCAGTCCTACTGCAGCCAATCGTTTAGGAATCGGAATGGTCCATCAGCATTTTATGTTAGTTGAAGCCTTTACTGTGACTGAAAATATTATCTTAGGTAGTGAACCTACCCATGGCGGTATTTTAGACCGGAAAAAAGCGAAAAAAGAGATTGAAGAAGTGTCTAAGCAATACGGGTTGGATGTAAATCCCAATGCCTATATTCGCGATATTTCTGTGGGTATGCAACAACGGGTTGAAATTTTAAAGACCTTATATCGTGGTGCGAACGTTTTAATTTTTGACGAACCAACCGCAGTATTAACGCCACAAGAAATTGATGAATTAATGATTATTTTGAAAGAACTAACCGATGAAGGCAAATCGATCATTTTAATTACACATAAGTTAGATGAAATTAAAAAAGTGGCGGACCGTTGTACGGTCATTCGCCGGGGGCAAAGTATTGGCACCGTCAATGTGAAAGACGTTTCTTCGCAACAGTTAGCCGATATGATGGTGGGCCGTTCTGTTTCTTTCAAAACAGAGAAAAAACCAGCGCAACCGAAAGAAACAATTTTATCAATTAAAGATTTAGTAGTGAAAGAAAGCCGCGGCTTAGATGCAGTGAAAAATCTTAGCTTAGATGTCCGAGCAGGGGAAGTTGTTGGAATTGCGGGGATTGATGGCAATGGACAAACAGAATTAATCCAAGCCTTAGCAGGATTAACCAAAGTCGAAAACGGGTCCATTCATTTGAATGAAAAAGAGATTACTAATCGCAAACCTCGGGAAATTACGGAAATGGGTGTCGCCCACGTTCCTGAAGACCGACATAAATATGGCTTGGTATTAGAGATGACATTGGCTGAAAATATTGGCCTACAAACGTATTACCAAAAACCATACAGTTCAACAGGTATTTTAAACTATCGAATGATTAACAAACATGCCCGTGAATTAATTGAAGAATATGATGTACGGACTCCTAATGAATTAGTACCAGCTCGGGCGCTTTCAGGTGGGAATCAGCAAAAAGCAATTATTGCCCGAGAAGTTGACCGCGATCCAGATTTGTTGATTGTTTCTCAACCAACACGCGGTTTAGATGTCGGAGCTATTGAATACATTCATCGTCGACTAATTGAACAAAGAGATAAAAATAAAGCTGTTTTATTAGTAAGTTTTGAATTAGACGAAATTTTGAACGTTTCTGATCGTATCGCTGTTATTCATGCGGGGGAAATTGTCGGAATTGTTGATCCGAAAGAAACGACAGAAAATGAATTGGGCTTGTTAATGGCTGGCTACTCATTGGAAGAAGCCCGTGCTGAATTATCAAAAGTAGAGGCAGGTGAAACTGTTGAATAATCGTTCTGAAAAAATAAGAAATATTTTAGTCCCTGTGTTATCTGTTATTATGGGTTTCCTCTTAGGGGCAATTATTATGGTTATCTTTGGCTATGACCCAGTGGCTGGGTATCAAGCGATGTTTGAAACAGCTTTCCAAGGAAAGAAAAGTATTGGTGAGATTTTTGTCACCGCAGCACCGTTGATTTTTACCGCTTTAGGATTCTCGGTGGCAAATTCGGCTGGATTCTTTAATATCGGGCTTTCTGGACAAGCCTTATGTGGTTGGGTGGCTAGTATTTGGGTCGCTTTATCCATGCCTGATGCACCCCGGATGATTGCGTTGCCGGTGGCGATTATTGTTGGGGCAGTTGCAGGAGCTTTAGCAGCAGCCATCCCAGGTTTCTTGCGTGCCTATTTTGGGACGAGTGAAGTTATTGTTACGATTATGTTGAATTATATTTTATTATACACAGGAAATCATATTGCTAATAATGTCATGAAACCAAGTATTATGGCGAATAAAGGGATTACCAAAATGATTGGTGCGAATGCATCATTACGCTCACCGTTTTTAACAAGTATCAGTGATGGCTCTCGTTTGAACATCGGCATTTTCTTGGCCTTCATTTTCCTTATTCTTGTGTGGTTCTTGATGAAAAAAACAACGCTTGGTTTTGAAATTCGGTCGGTGGGGTTAAACCCATTTGCTTCTGAATATGCTGGAATGAGCAGCAAGCGAACAATTATTTTATCTATGATGATTTCAGGAACGCTGGCTGGTTTAGGTGGTGCGGTCCAAGGATTGGGGACTTTCCAAAACTTCTTTATTCAAAACACATCGTTGAGCATTGGGTTCGATGGTATGGCCGTGTCTCTATTAGGAGCAGGTAGCTCAATCGGGATTTTACTTTCCGCATTACTGTTTGGAATGTTAAAACTTGGTGGACAAGGAATGCCGTTGATAGCTGGTGTACCAACAGAATTAGTTGATGTTGTTATTGCAGCGATTATTTTCTTTGTGGGAATTAGTTATTTAATTCGTTTCTTGTTAGCAAAAGCGTCTGGTAGTAAAAAAGAAGTAGCGATTGTAGAAACAATTGAAGCGGCGCCAGACAAAAACAATCAAGAGGGGGGAGACATCTAATGGATTTAGCAACAATTTCCTCAATCATCACGCAAACATTAGTGTATGCAACTCCGCTCATCTTGACAGCATTAGGCGGAACGTTCTCAGAACGAAGTGGTGTGGTTAACGTTGGTTTGGAAGGTATTATGGTAATGGGCGCTTTCAGTTCGGTCGTTTTTAACTTGACGTTTGCTGATACATTTGGCGCGGCGACACCATGGATTGCTTGTTTAGTAGGAGGCGTTGTCGGGATTGTCTTTTCTCTCTTACATGCCGTTGCAACTATTAACTTACGAGCAGATCATATTATCAGTGGTACTGTCATTAACTTGATGGCACCGGCGCTAGGGGTTTTCCTAGTAAAAGTTATTTATCAAAAAGGACAAACAGATATGATTACACAATCATTTGGCTATTTTTCTTTCCCAGGATTGTCAAAAATTCCAGTAATTGGTGAACTATTCTTTGCAAAAACCTCTTTGCCAGCTTTCGTAGCAATTTTGATTGCGATTTTAGCTTGGTTTGTCATTTATAAAACACGTTTTGGCTTACGGTTACGTTCTGTGGGGGAACATCCACAAGCGGCAGATACATTGGGAATTAATGTCTACTTAATGCGTTATTCTGGCGTCTTGCTATCCGGCTTCTTAGGCGGTATGGGCGGAGCTGTCTTTGCTCAAAGTATTGCGGGTCGTTTTGGGATTACCACAATTGCAGGACAAGGGTTTATTTCAATGGCCGCAATGATCTTTGGTAAATGGAATCCACTTGGGGCAATGGGCGCAGCCTTATTCTTTGGCTTTGCACAAAACTTAAGTATTGCTGGGGAAAACCTACCAATTATTTCAGAAATTCCAAAAGTTTATCTACAAGCAGCACCATACGTATTGACCATTTTAGTCCTAGTTGTGTTCTTCGGAAAATCATCGGGACCAAAAGCGAACGGGAAAAATTACGTCAAAACGAAATAGATTTAAAACTGTCCGTTGTAAAATAACGGGCAGTTTTTTTGATTGTTCTTCAAACAACTTTAGCGAGAGAGCTTTTCCTAGTACTTATTTTCTCAATTTTTTCTAGTGAAGTACAAGAAATTGAAAATTCATTTCTTTTTGCTATGTTAAACTAAAAAAGTAAAACGCTATCAAAGTCTCGATTCTAAATAAAGAAAGGAGGAGTCATGAATAAAAAAGGAATTAGAATGGGTATTTTATTGATTTTAGGAATCATCCTAATTGGCATTGGAGGAAAAGTATTTATGGACAAACGGGCAGAACAAAAAGAACAAGATTTACTAGCAGTGGAAAAACAATCTGTTAAAGTGCTGAAAAATACCTTTGCGGATATAGCAGAAGTCAAATTTGAGCGTTCGGCTAAAAATGAAATGACAGGGTCGTACAGGATTGTTGTGACGGTGAGAAGTAATACTGGTAGCACTGCTTATTTTGATTATGGGTTTGTAAAGGATAGTAAAGAACTTGATGATTATGGAGTGGTCGACAGAGAAGTTCAGAAAAAAGGAATAACCAAAAATGTTGTTAAAGTGATATTTTCTAATGGGCAGGAGATGTTAATTTGAATATAACAGACAAAGGTTATAATAAAATAAGTGGTGCTGTTTATTGGTTGGATCCAAAAGATAAGAAATATTCTCCTACACTAAAAGAGAATGTTGTTCATAACCTTGGTGGTACTGAATTCCAAATTCTCAAAATCCAAGAGAATTCTCAGACGGATGGGATGCAAGCGATGGCTGTTGTGTCAAACATAAATATCAGATGAAGATACATAGGTTAAGCAATTAACTATGAATAAATAAAAGGAGGAGCTATGAATAAAAAAGGAATTAGAGTAGGTATTTTATTGATTTTAGGAATCATCCTAATTGGCATTGGAGGGAAAGTATTTATGGACAAACGGGCAGAACAACAAGAACAAGATTTACTAGCAGTAGAGAAACAATCAGTGAAAGTACTGAAAAATACCTTTGCGGATATTAAGGAAGTCAAATTCCATGAAGCAGGAAAAAACGAAATGACAGGGTCGTATGGAATGTATGTGACAATGTTTAATAAGAATAACGACTCTGTAAAATTTGATTATGGATTTTGGAAAGAGAGGAATGAATTGGGAGATTATGGAGTAGAAGATGAAGCGGTACAAAAAGAAGGAGTCACAACTACTTCAGTAAAAGTAACATACACTAATGGGCAGGAGGAGTTGATTTAATGATAACTGACCAAGACTATAATCAATTAAGTGATAGAGTTTATTGGCTAGACCCTAAGCATAAAAGATATACACCGAGTATTAAAGAAGGAAGAATACGTAAATTTGGAAATTTAAAATTCCAAATCCTCAAAATCCAAGAGAATTCTCAGACGGATGGGATGCAAGCGATGGCTGTGGCTCCTTTAGATAAGCAAGGGGTTCCTGATTTGTCGCAAATTGTGATTAGTTATGCTGGCACCAATCCTGGTGATTGGAAAGATGTGGAAACGGACTTGCGCACGATTGGTGGTTTTTGGGACAAAACGGCATCTCCTGGTTTTTCCAATGCACGGAGTCTGCAACGTTTGGCTGGGCAACTGAGTTCGGCGGTGGCTTTTGCTGAGGCAGTCAAACAAGAATACAGCGAGGCCACTTTTTCTACTACCGGACATTCTTTAGGGGAATATTTAGCGTTGTATATTGCCGCGGAAAATCAATGGAAAAATGTCGGTTTTAATGGGCCGGACCCGTATGAGGTGTTAACACCAGCTGCTAAAAAGTGGGTTGCTGCAAATCCTGGCTGGTTAACCAATTACCGCAATCAGGCGGATTTTGTAGGCAATTTAATGGGCAATGGCACTGGTGCAGAAATCAAAGTTGCTTTGCAAATGAGGCTGCAGAATCCTTTAAAATCTCATGATTTAGCCAATTGGCGCTTTGATGCAGATGGTTATTTGGTAATTCCTGAGAATGAACACAATTTAGAAGCGAGCCTTCAAAGACAAGAGCGAAAAGCCATGACAGCTTTTTCCAGTGAGTTAGCCAACTTACAAGTTTTAAAGAAAAAGTTACTGAAAAATGGTGGCGGTTTATCAAGTAGTCAACAAATTTATTTAGAGGATGCTCAAGCCCGAGCGGTGGTTAAACTGGCGGCTCGTAATGCAAAAGAGGCGATGGAGCGAGTGATTCGCGTTCATCAGGAAGCTATTCGAAATTTAGAGAGAAATTGGGAAACAGGCCTTCATTCAGCTAGAAACGCTGTTCAGACGCTAACTGAAGCGGAGATTATGGAAGCTTTAGCTAGTGTGGGTGTCACCAAGCAAAGTCAAGTGTTTCAACCGAAAGAAACCCATGAACTACGTATCCAACAAGCCAAAGAAAAAAGCGCAGCCTTTGATGCTTTAGAACGAGAAATCACTGCCAAACTCGCTGAAATAGTTACCCGCGATAGCGAACTGGCAAGTCAATTTAGATAGGAGTAAAGATGACATTGGATGAATTACAAACAAAGTATCGCAAAGAACGACAAGGTTTAGAGGAACAGGGTGATGAGTTACGACGGACTCAGTTGCGAGGAGAACAAATGGTAATGGAAACTGAACAGCGTTTAAGAAGTGCCTTAAACAGTTTGGCGTTAGACGGAGAACCTTTACATCGAGCCAAAAGAGACCATTCAATGATGGTTGAACAGTTTCAAGAAACTATCCAGTTAGAACGACGAAAAATAAACCATAAAATAGAGAATTTAGAACAAACTTATCGAAGTGAGTATCAAAAACGAAGCAATGAAAAGAGGTAATTTAGTGGAAGAAATGATTCAACGGTTGTTAAAGGAGTTAGCTAGAAGTGCAGATAAAGCCAATGTTCGTTCTGTAGGAGTAGCAATGCAACAACGGGTTGCTCAGGAGAAGAATCAGGCAAATCAAAGGCATCGCAAGCTAGTCGTCGAAGCAGCAACAAGTTTTGGGACAAGGCAGCAACAACTAGGAACGGCTCTTAAAGGACAGTTTGGTAACAAAGTAAAAGAAGCCTTTCAAAGACAAACAATTAGTTTGAAGCAGTTCTTGTAGGAATATTACAATGACAAAAGGATTTTATGCGTTCATTTTTAAGAAGAAAATTGAAGGAATCTCAGCAATGCTCTAGGGAACAGCCTGGGGCTTTTTTAGTGTAATTATTTCTTTATATTTTAGAAAAAGTTGCTTTTTCTAAAATATAAGCCAGTCTTAAACACGCAATAATAGCGGATTCATGGTATAATTGAAGAGCTGAGAATAAATAGATTATTCTGTTTGATTCTCGAGACTATTTAAAAGGCTAGCGTAAAATAATTGTCATTCTTGACGTATTTACGACCTTAGAGGAGGAAGCAAGTGTGTTTAAACGTGTTCATTTAATCGTACTAGATTCAGTCGGTATTGGTGAAGCACCAGATGCTGAAAAATTTGGGGATGTCGGCAGTGATACACTGGGTCATATTGCCAAAGAAGCGGGACTAACCATTCCTCATTTAGAAAAACTTGGATTGGGAACTATTGCTCCTTTAACAGGTGTCAAAGCAGTGGCAGACCACGATGGCTATGTCACCAAATTAGAAGAAATTTCTGTTGGAAAAGATACTATGACCGGTCACTGGGAAATTATGGGCTTGAACATCAAAAAACCTTTTCGGGTATTCCCAAACGGCTTTCCTGAAGAATTGCTGAAACAAATTGAAGATTTTTCTGGGCGAAAAGTTGTTTGTAACAAACCATATAGCGGGACAGCAGTCATTGATGATTATGGCGAACATCAAATGAAAACAGGGGATCTAATCGTTTATACTTCAGCAGATCCTGTTTTACAAATTGCGGCGCATGAAGACATTATTCCATTAGAAGAATTGTATAAAATTTGTCAATATGTTCGTGACATTACGAAAGACGAACCTTATATGATTGGTCGGATTATCGCTCGCCCGTATGTTGGTGAACCAGGTAATTTCACTCGAACCAGTAACCGTCATGACTATGCTCTAGATCCTTTTGGCCATACTGTTTTAGATTCGTTAAAAGAAAACGGCAATGATGTGATCGCTGTTGGGAAAATTAACGACATCTTTAATGGACAAGGAATTACTGAAGCTATCCGCACGAAGAGCAATATGGATGGGGTGGATCAATTATTAACGGTCATGAACAAAGATTTCACAGGCTTAAGTTTTACTAACTTAGTGGATTTCGATGCGCTGTATGGCCACCGTCGTGATGTGAAGGGCTATGCAAAAGCCATCGAAGATTTTGATGGTCGTTTGCCAGAGATTATGGCAGCTATGGCCGAAGATGATTTGCTTTTAATTACAGCAGATCACGGGAATGACCCAACTTTCCCAGGAACAGACCACACACGTGAATATGTGCCTTTATTGGCTTATAGTAAAAAAATGACAAAACAAGGCAGCTTGCCACAAGGATTTTATTCAGATATTTCAGCAACGATTGCTGAAAACTTTGAAGTTCCTGCAACGGAAAACGGTCAAAGCTTTTTAAATCAATTACAATAATTCGAGGAGGCAACACATGACAACGTTAACGAATCATTTAAACGAAACAACTGAGTTTTTGAAAGAAAAAGGGGTGCAACAAGCAGACTTCGGTCTAATCTTAGGTTCAGGGTTAGGTGAATTAGCTAATGAAATAACCGATGCGATTGCTATTCCTTTCTCTGAAATTCCCCATTTTTCTGTTTCAACAGTCGTTGGACATGCTGGACAATTAGTTTACGGAACGCTTTCTGGAAAAAAAGTTTTGGCGATGCAAGGACGTTTTCATTATTATGAAGGACATTCGATGCAAACGGTCACTTATCCCGTTCGTGTGATGGCTGCTTTAGGCATTCATTCAATGATTGTAACCAACGCAGCTGGTGGCGTAAATGAAACATATACACCGGGAAATTTGATGTTAATCAATGACCACATTAATTTTACAGGCGATAATCCGTTAATTGGTGAAAATGATGAAGAAATCGGGCCGCGTTTTCCAGATATGAGTCATGCTTACACGCAAGAATATCGGGAAGTGGCAAAAAAAGTGGCTGCGGAACAAAATATTGATTTAAAAGAAGGCGTGTATATGGGCTTTTCTGGCCCGACATATGAAACGCCTGCAGAAATTCGGATGTCACGGACGATGGGTGCGGATGCAGTTGGCATGTCAACTGTTTCGGAGGTCATTGTAGCTGTGCATAGTGGCATGAAAGTACTAGGCATCTCTTGTATTACGAATTTAGCAGCTGGTATGCAAAGTAGCTTAAATCATGCAGAAGTAGTTGAAACAACTGAACGCGTTAAAGGACAATTCAAAGAGTTAGTGAAAGCAACACTAGCAGCTTTATAAAAAAAGGAGTAAACCAGAATGAGTGTGCATATCGAAGCAAAACCAGGTGAAATTGCCGATAAAATTTTACTACCAGGGGATCCCCTCCGAGCAAAATATATTGCGGAAACTTTTTTAGAGAATCCTGTCTGCTATAATCAAGTTCGTGGGATGTTAGGTTACACAGGAACGTATAAGGGACAGCGTGTTTCGGTTCAAGGAACAGGGATGGGGATGCCTTCAGCAGGTATTTATGCCCATGAGTTAATCAACTCTTACGATGTGAAGAAGTTAATTCGTGTTGGTACGTGTGGTTCTATTTCAGAAAAAGTCAACGTTCGTGAATTAGTTATCGCACAAGCAGCAGCGACGCCTTCTTCCGCGATTCGCAATGATTTTCCTAAATATGATTTTCCACAAATTGCGAGCTTTGATCTTTTACTCAAATCTTACGAAATTGCTAAAGCAAAAGGCTTTACTACCCATGTTGGTAACGTATTGTCAGATGATGTTTTTTACAAAGATAGCTTAGATGATGTCTTTCGTTTAGGTCGATACGGGGTATTAGCGATTGAAATGGAAGCGGCAATGTTATATTATTTAGCAGCAAAATTTGATGTAGAAGCATTGGCGATTATGACGGTGAGTGATAGCTTGGTGACAGGCGAAGAAACAACGGCAGAAGAACGCCAAACGACGTTTAATGAAATGATTGAAGTTGGTTTAGAAACGGCAATTGCTAATTAAAAAAATGCTTGGATGATTGTTTTCATCCAAGCATTTTTTTAATTTAAGAGCGCTTTTTTTACATCTTCAACAATTTGGGTATTCGCAATAGGTCCGTTGTATAACCAACTACTTTTTTTATCATAGGTATGAACTTGGTTATTTTTCACAGCAGGTAAGTTCTTCCAAATTGCTTCTTGGAAAAGAGGTGCTGATTCATCGCTATTTACAAGGAAAATATGGTCTGCGTCAAGCTCAGCTAATTTTTCTAAAGAAACTTGATTCCAATCCGCAGTAGCATTTTTAGAAATTTCTTCCACTAATTTTGGAACTTGGAGGCCTAAGTCCTGATAGAGCACGGTTCCGCTTGAGCGATTATCGCTAACCATAAAGACTTGGTTGTTGGTTACCCATAAGACTGCCGCAGATTTGCCAGCATCTTTTTTGCCAAGGTCTTCTTGGACGCCTTTGGTTAAGGTATCATAATCTTCTAACACTTTTTTCGCTTGTTCTTTTTTATCTAAAACAGTGGCAATATCTTCCAATTGATCACGCCAAGTGACATTTTCGCCGTTTTTGACTACATAAGTTGGCGCAATTTTACTGTATTCTTTGTATTTACCGCCTTCAACTAGAGCAGATGAACTGATTAATAATAAGTCAGGTTCAAATTTTAGAACCGCTTCATATGGTAAGTCATAGGAAATAGTGGGGACATCTTTCAATTCTTTCGCTAAATAATCTTGAATGCTGCCTTGTCCAACTGTCCATTGTGCCACTGGTTTTTCTCCTAATGCAACTAGATAATCTTCTAAATAACTCGCAATAATCCGTTTGGGTTTCGCGGGGACGGTTACTTTATTGCCTAAGGTATCTGTTACTTCATGTGTTTTGTCAGCGTTGTTGGCTTCTTTATTCGTATTACCACAAGCTGCGAGTAAGAATGAACCAAGAAGAAGGGTGGTACCAATTAGGACCGTCTTTTTTAAAAGTTTCATTGTGTAACTCCTTTATTTTTAGTTGATAACGATTCTCATTATCAGTTAAAAACGACTGTTTGTCAATCATCGCTTGCTTTTTTGAGCAAATAAGTTGCATTTTTTAGATAATTCGTTTTTTGATTGGAAGAAACATTGCTTTTTAAGGAAGGGTCTTTTATAATCAAGGAACAATGAGTGAGAACGATTCTCAATAAATGTAAAATAACGACAGAAAAATTAAAGAGGAATGGTTATGAATTATTTAGAGGCAGAGGACTTAACTACAGGATATGGTCGTCAAGTGATTAGTGAGGCGCTGAACTGTTCATTTGAAGCGGGAACTATTACAAGTATTATTGGACCAAATGGTTGTGGCAAATCGACCTTGTTAAAAACACTTGCGCGTATTTTGCCAGCTGAGAAAGGCAAGGTGTTCATTAAGAACCAAGAACTTCAACATTTTTCTTCAAAAGAAGTGGCGCAAGAACTAGCGATCTTATCACAAACGCCAGAAAATACAATCGATTTATCTGTTTTTGACCTCGTCTCTTTCGGGCGATATCCTTATCAATCGGGCTGGAAAAGCGTCACCACAGAAGATCAAGAGTACATACAATGGGCATTAGAATTAACAGGCTTAACTGAGTTAGCTAGAGAGTCTGTGGCAATTTTATCAGGTGGACAACGTCAACGGGTTTGGATTGCTATGGCGCTAGTGCAGGATACAGATATTTTAATTTTAGATGAACCGACCACCTATTTGGATCCAGCGCATCAGCTAGAAATTTTAAATGTGTTAAAACGAATTAATCAAGAACATCAGAAAACTATCGTGATGACAATTCATGATATTAATTTAGCTTCTCGTTTTTCTGATCGCGTGATTGCGATGAAAGAGGGAAAGATTATCAATGAGGGAACACCGCAAGAGGTGATTACTGTTACTGGCTTAGCAGATGTTTTCGCTATTCAAGCAGAAATTAGTTATCATAGTCAGACACAGCGGCCACTAGTGCTTTCTTATGAGTTGATGGAAATGGAGCTGGATGGATGAAAGGCATAAGCGGATTTTATAGACACCAATGGCAAGTGTTACTTGTCTGTCTTTTTTTGCTACTGGGGACAATGCTTCTGTCGCTGATGTTTGGTGCGACGTCGGTTTCGATTCAAACGATTATTGAATCATTTACGCACTTCGATGCGACTAATCAAGCGCATCAAGTTATCCAAACGGTTCGGTTGCCGCGGATTTTAGGGGCCGCTTTTGTGGGAGCAAGTTTAGCGGTGAGTGGGGCGTTAGCGCAAGGGATTACACAAAACCCATTGGCAGATTCTGGCTTGCTGGGTATCAATGCTGGGGCTGGCTTGGGCTTAGCGCTTGTTTTTGCTTTCCTCCCTCAGGCAAGTTATTGGTGGCTTTTAGTTGTTTCTTTTCTTGGTGCCGGCGTGAGTGTGGCACTGATTTATTATCTTTCTAATCATTCAATTCGAGGAGCAAGCCCCATGCGTCTGACCTTGGTGGGAGCTGGTATTAG
This sequence comes from Enterococcus sp. DIV1537a, assembly GCF_051712085.1. Classification (NCBI taxonomy): domain Bacteria; kingdom Bacillati; phylum Bacillota; class Bacilli; order Lactobacillales; family Enterococcaceae; genus Enterococcus; species Enterococcus sp. DIV1537a. The sequence goes on from NZ_JBIOOE010000001.1 coordinate 148,239, forward strand.
TGCCCTTTTTTTATCATTTAGTCAATTCTTAGCCATTCAGTTCAATTTGAGTCAAGAGTTAACGTTTTGGTTTCTTGGCGGTGTCAGCGTTATTTCTTGGGCGCAATTAAAAATAGTCGTCCCGATCTTTCTGGGTGCATTTGCATTAGCAATTCTGATTAGTCCGTCGGTGACTATTTTACGGTTTGGCGATGATGCAACAATTGGTTTGGGGCGAAATCCGCAGCGTATTCGGTTGTTCGCCAGTATAACGATTTTGCTTTTATCAGGATTGTCTGTGGCGCTGGTTGGCTCGGTCAGTTTTGTTGGTTTGGTGGTGCCTCATGTGATGCGAACAGTTTCTGGAGAAAATTACCGGCGCTTGATTCCGTTTTCGGCGTTAGGCGGTGCGCTCCTTGTTTTGGTGGCAGATTTAATCGCTCGAATGGTGAATCCGCCTTTTGAAACACCATTTGGGATTATCACGGCCTTAATTGGCATCCCGTTCTTTCTTTATTTATTTCGTAAAGGAGGGCAATTAGGATGACACAGAAAAAAGTGTCCCGTTGGGTGGCTGTCTTAATAGTTGGGATTATCCTAACTGCTTGTATCAGTTTAACGCAAGGGGAATTATCTGTTTCCGTCATGGATTTAAAAGCCCTTCTTTTGGGACAGGGAAGTCAGGCCAAACAACTGTTAGTTTGGGATTTTCGGTTACCACGGATTGTGCTAGCGGTCCTTGCGGGCGCAGCTTTAGGCTTAAGCGGCGCTATTCTTCAAGGGATTACTCGGAATCCGTTAGCAGATACTGGGATTTTAGGCATTAATGCGGGTGCGGGTTTGGCAGTGATTTTGTTTATTAGTTTTGTTGAGACGACAAGTATCACGACGTTTGCACTTCCGCTCGTGGCCTTAGTTGGCGGCTTGCTAGCGGCTGTTGGGATTTTGGTAATCGCGTATCATCATCGTTTAGGATTGACGCCAGTTCGAATGGTCTTAGCGGGTGTCATTTTGAGTACGGGTATTTCAGCACTCACCTTATTAATTACATCAAAAATTGATACTGAAAAGTACCGTTTTGTTACAATGTGGCAAGCAGGCAGTATCTGGGGCAGTAATTGGTTCTTTGTGGGCGCTTTGTTGCCTTGGCTAGTCATCGGGTTCTTTTTTGCGATGAAGCGTCATCGTCTGTTGGATATTTTACAATTGGGGGACGAAACAGCTATTTCTGTAGGTATTGCTGTGAAAAAAGAACGAATCGTTTCGTTGCTGTTAGCGGTGATGTTGGCGGCTTCAGCGATTTCCGTTACAGGGGGAATTAATTTTTTAGGTTTACTTGCGCCACATATTGCTCGCAAATGTGGTTTTACGCAACAAAAACAGGTATTGCCATTGGCGGCGTTGTTTGGGAGTTTACTTTTATTGGTTAGTGATACGATTGGTCGGCTATTGCCTGGCAATGGAGAAATGCCTGCAGGGATTATTGTTGCGATCATCGGTGCGCCTTATTTTCTTTATTTGTTAATCAAAACAAGCGATTCGTTATAAAAAAGAATCAAAAGCTGGGTCAATTGGTCGTTGTGAAAGCAACTGTCATTTGCTCGGCTTTTTTATTGGCGGATTTTTGAAAAAATAGTATGATAAATGCGTAAGAGCATTGAATGGAGGGTGAAAGAATGGAAAACTTTAATTTTTATGTACCAACAGACATCCGTTTTGGGAAAGATCGTTTAGACGAATTACCTGCTGTGTTAGATCAATTTGGCAAAAATGTCTTACTTGTTTATGGTGGCGGTAGTATCAAACGTAATGGCTTGTACCAACAAATTACTGATTTGGCCCCAAAAAACGGGCATACACTGATTGAGTTGAGCGGTGTCGAACCAAACCCGCGCATTGAAACCGTTAGAAAAGGAATTGAGTTGTGTAAAGAAAACCAAGTCGATGTTATTTTAGCAGTTGGCGGTGGTTCAACCATTGACTGTTCCAAAGCAATAGCTGCGGGCTTTTATTCGGAAGAAGATATCTGGACAGTCATTGCAGCCAGAAAAGGGTATACTGGTCCTGCTTTACCAATCGTGACCATCTTGACTTTAGCAGCAACAGGTAGTGAAATGAACGCAGGTGCTGTCATTTCTAACTTAGAAACCAATCAAAAATTAGGCTTTGGTGGTCCGAATATGATTCCAAAAGTTTCGTTCTTGGATCCAACGAATACTTTTACGGTTCCTCAAAATCAAACAGCAGCTGGCTCAGCGGATATTTTCAGTCATTTGATTGAAAACTATTTTAGTATTTCGACAGGCACAGACGTCCAAGATTTTGTGTCAGAAGGCTTAATGCGAACGGTTATCAAAAATTGTCCTATTGCTTTAGAAAATCCAGAAGATTATGATGCACGTGCTAATTTAATGTGGGCAAGCAGTTTAGCCTTAAATGGTTTAACAGGGCGCGGCAAACAAGGTGTTTGGTCTTGTCACCCAATGGAACATGAATTAAGTGCGTTTTATGACATTACGCATGGGATTGGCTTAGCAATTTTAACGCCTCGTTGGATGAATTACGTTTTGTCTGAACAAACCGTAGGCAAGTTTGCACAGTTTGCTCGAAATGTTTGGGGAATAGTCGAACAAGAAGAGGAAGTAGCAGCGAAAAAAGGTATTCAAGCATTGTATGATTACTTTGTGGCTTGTGGCATTCCGATGACATTACCAGAAGTTGGCATCGAAGCAGATAAATTTGAAGAAATGGCACAACAAGCTGTGGCCCATAGTTCAATTGCCGAAAAGGCTTATGTACCATTGGATGCAGCGGATATAGTAGCGATTTATAACGATTGTTTAACCGAAAGTCAATTTATTTAATCCATAAAAAAGCGGTTTGCCTTGGCAAACCGCTTTTGTTAATAAGAAACAAGTTCTTATAAGTAGTATTTTTCTTTCACAGTTAAATCATCATTTAATTCATAAACTAATGGTTTACCTGTTGGGATTTCAAGATCCATAATATCTTCATCAGAAATGCCTTCGATGTGTTTAGCTAAAGCACGTAATGAATTACCATGAGCCGCTACTAAGACAGTTTTGTTGTCTTTTAAAGCTGGCGCAATTTCATCTTGCCAGAATGGTAATGCACGTTCCAAAGTAACTTTCAAGTTTTCGCCACCAGGAATATCGCGTTGGTCTAACATTGCATAACGACGGTCGTTTGCTGCAGAACCTTCATCTGTTGCTTCCATTAATGGAGGAAGAGTATCGTAAGAACGACGCCAGATGTGGACTTGTTCGTCTCCGTATTTTTCAGCAGTTTCTTTTTTGTTTAGTCCTTGTAATTTACCATAATGACGTTCGTTTAAGCGCCAAGATTTGATTTGAGGTACCCATAATTGATCTGAGTATTCTAGTAAATAGTTACAAGTTTTGATGGCACGAGTTAAAACAGAAGTATAAGCAACGTCGAATTCGATGCCTGCTTCTTTAATTTTACGGCCGCCTTCTTTTGCTTCTTCAACACCTTCAGGTGCTAAATCTACGTCAGCCCATCCAGTAAATTGGTTTAAGGCATTCCATTCGCTAAGTCCATGACGAGAAAAAACTAATTTTGGCATGTATAAGCTCTCCTTTGAGTTTAGTTTTCTGAAAATAAGATTTCCACGTTTATTGTACACCGTTTTGCGCAAGATTTCCAATGGAAAATAGTAAAAAAACGTGAAAGTTGCTGAAAAATTAGAGTGAAATCGAATCAAAAAAGAAGCCCCATCTGAAGGACTTCTTTTTTATTTTTAGGAATACAGCCGCTCGACATCTGTCTCAGGTAAATTGATGTACTTATAACAAGTGCCCACCGAAACGCCGCATTTATTAGAAATAAACTGGATGGTTTCTTTGTTTTCGTAATATAATGCACGGATTTTGCGGACGGTGCGTCCATCGATTTTTGGACGTCCACCTACTTTTCCGTTTTCACGAGCTTTGTGGAGCCCGACGAGTGTTCGTTCTTTAATTAGTGCACATTCCATCGCAGATAAGCTCTCCATTAATTGGAAATAGGCTTCACCTGTTGGAAGGTGAGTATCAATTCCTTCTGAAATGCTGACAAAATCAACTTGTTTTTCCTTTAACATTTTCATAAAGTCTGTTAATTGGCGGGTTGTTTTACCTAAATGGTGCAATTTACAAACAATAAGTGTATCCCCAGCAGAAAGAAGTTTTTCGACTTCGTCTAAGACACTGATCTCCGCTTGAGGATCAAATGTCTCTTGGAAAATATCATCACAACCAAACGATTGGAGAGTGGTTAGTTGATTTTTTAAATCGTCTTCAATAATAGTTGTGCGTGCATAACCAATTCGTTTCATATATTATCCTTCCTATATAAATAATCTTTTTTCACACATTCTTAACGTGCGGGAACATGTAAGGTTTTCGGTCCATCTTCATAACCGACGATTACCATAGAAACCATATTTAAAAATAAGCCGTGTTCAACGACGCCAACCAAGTTGTCTAAATAAGAACCTAAAGCTTCTGGATCTGTAATTTTTTCTAAATGCAAATCGATGATATGGTGGCCTCCATCTGTTATTAATGTTTCGCCAGCAGCGTTTAGACGAAGTGCTGGGTGATAGCCTTTTTCTTCAAATAAATGCACTAGTTGGCAGCTGCCATAAGGAACAACCTCAACTGGAAGTGGGAAAGCCCCTAAATCGTCCACCATTTTTGATTTATCCACAATCCAAATACATTTCTTTGAATAAGTGGCCACAATTTTTTCAAAAAGTAAGGCAGCGCCACCGCCTTTGATTCCTTGAAAATCAGCGCTGATTTCATCGGCGCCATCAATCGTAAGATCCACATACGGAACCTCATCAATACTTTTTAAAGGAATGCCCAAGGCTAAGGCTTGTTTCTCTGTTTCTTTTGAAGTAGTAACCCCTACGATTGACAATCCTTCTTCTTTTACGCGACGACCAATTTCGTCTACCATAAATTTTGCTGTTGAGCCAGTACCCAAACCGACAATCATGCCGTCTTCTACATATTTTGCAGCTTCGATTCCTACCATTTGTTTCAGATTCATCGCTGTTTTCCGCCCCCTTCAATAGTCAAAGATATTGTACCGTTATTTAACTAAAAAAGATAGAAAGTTTTTGAAAAAGTCATAAAAATTTTTAAAGGAAAAGTGCGTTTAAATAGAAGGAAAAGCTTTTTTTCGAAAGGCGAAAGAAGAGGGTTGACAGCTGATACTTATCGTGGTATCCTAACAAAGGTGCTTTATCTACAGGTTCCTTATAGGGACGTGCTGACTGTCTATCAAAGCATATTTGATAAAGAGTGCAGAGATTGCATTATTTTTTATCGCGAAAAAAGAACCACCTGGATGTGTGGAACTAGAAGCGAAGTAAGGAAGGAGGAGAACAAGGAATGCCTACAATTAACCAATTAGTACGTAAACCTCGTAAATCTAAAGTAGAAAAATCTGATTCACCAGCCTTAAACAAAGGATATAACAGTTTTAAGAAAACTCAAACAAACGTTAACTCTCCGCAAAAACGTGGAGTTTGTACACGTGTGGGTACGATGACACCTAAAAAACCGAACTCAGCTTTACGTAAATATGCCCGTGTTCGTTTGTCAAACTTAATCGAAGTTACAGCTTATATCCCAGGTATCGGTCACAACTTACAAGAACACAGCGTGGTATTATTACGTGGTGGACGTGTAAAAGACTTACCAGGGGTACGTTACCATATCGTTCGTGGTGCGCTTGATACTGCCGGTGTTAACGACCGTAAACAAAGCCGCTCTAAATACGGTACAAAACGTCCTAAAGCTTAATTATAATAAGACAATAACAACTTGAAAAATCATATTTCGGAAGGAGGAGTTACGGATGCCTCGTAAAGGTCCTGTTGCAAAACGTGATGTTTTACCAGATCCAATTTATAACTCAAAATTAGTAACTCGCTTAATCAACCGTGTAATGGTTGACGGTAAACGCGGGATTGCTGCTAACATTATCTATAATTCATTTGATATCATCAAAGAATCTACAGGTAACGATCCATTGGAAGTTTTTGAACAAGCAATGAAAAACGTTATGCCTGTTCTTGAAGTTAAAGCACGTCGTGTTGGGGGTTCTAACTACCAAGTACCAGTTGAAGTTCGTCCAGAACGTCGTACAACTTTAGGTTTACGTTGGGTAGTTAACTACGCACGTCTACGTGGTGAACACACAATGGAAGAACGTCTAGCGAAAGAAATCATGGATGCTGCTAACAACACTGGCGCTTCTGTTAAAAAACGCGAAGACACACACAAAATGGCAGACGCAAACCGCGCATTTGCTCATTATCGTTGGTAAGATCCTCTCTGTCTGTCGCGTAAAGTGGCAGCAGAAAGTCAATTTACAATCGATTTAAATAAAGAGAGGAGTAAACATACAAAATGGCAAGAGAATTTTCACTTGAAAAAACTCGTAACATTGGTATCATGGCCCACGTTGATGCTGGTAAAACAACAACAACTGAGCGTATCTTGTACTACACTGGTAAAATCCATAAAATCGGTGAAACCCATGAAGGTGCTTCACAAATGGACTGGATGGAACAAGAACAAGAACGTGGTATCACGATTACATCCGCTGCGACAACTGCACAGTGGAAAGGCTACCGTGTAAATATCATCGATACTCCAGGACACGTGGACTTCACAATTGAAGTACAACGTTCTCTGCGCGTATTAGATGGTGCGGTAACAGTTCTTGACTCTCAATCAGGTGTAGAACCTCAAACAGAAACTGTTTGGCGTCAAGCGACTGAATATAAAGTTCCTCGTATTGTATTCTGTAACAAAATGGATAAAATCGGTGCGGACTTCTTCTATTCAGTAGAATCATTACATGATCGTTTACAAGCAAACGCTCATCCAATTCAAATTCCAATCGGAGCTGAAGAAGACTTCACTGGAATCATTGACTTGATTAAAATGAAAGCTGAAATCTACACAAATGATTTGGGAACAGATATTCAAGAAACTGATATTCCTGAAGATTATTTAGAAAAAGCGCAAGAATGGCGCGAAAAATTAGTTGAAGCTGTTGCTGAAACTGACGAAGACTTAATGATGAAATATCTTGAAGGTGAAGAAATCACTGAAGAAGAATTAGTCGCTGGTATCCGTCAAGCAACAATCAACGTTGAGTTCTTCCCTGTATTAGCTGGTTCAGCATTCAAGAATAAAGGGGTTCAATTAATGTTGGACGCTGTTCTTGATTACTTACCATCTCCATTAGATATCGATGCTATCAAAGGGATCGATACTAAAACAGACGAAGAAACAACTCGTCCAGCTGATGACGAAGCACCTTTCGCTTCATTAGCATTTAAAGTTATGACTGACCCATTCGTAGGTCGTTTAACTTTCTTCCGTGTTTATTCTGGTGTCCTTGAAAGTGGTTCATACGTATTGAACGCTTCAAAAGGCAAAAAAGAACGTATCGGTCGTATCCTACAAATGCACGCCAACACTCGTCAAGAAATTGATAAAGTGTACTCTGGTGATATTGCTGCTGCTGTTGGTCTGAAAGACACAACAACTGGTGATACATTATGTGCATTAGATGCACCAGTTATTCTTGAATCTATTGAATTCCCTGATCCAGTTATCCAAGTCGCTGTTGAACCTAAATCAAAAGCTGACCAAGATAAAATGGGCGTGGCTCTACAAAAACTTGCTGAAGAAGATCCATCATTCCGCGTTGAAACAAACGTTGAAACTGGTGAAACAGTTATCTCTGGTATGGGTGAATTGCACTTAGACGTTTTAGTAGACCGTATGAAACGTGAATTCAAAGTTGAAGCTAACGTAGGTGCTCCTCAAGTATCTTACCGCGAAACATTCCGTGCTGCGACTAAAGCAGAAGGTAAATTCGTTCGTCAGTCTGGTGGTAAAGGACAATACGGTCACGTATGGGTTGAATTTACACCAAATGAAGAAGGTAAAGGCTTCGAGTTTGAAAACGCAATTGTCGGTGGTGTGGTTCCTCGTGAATACATCCCAGCAGTTGAAAAAGGGTTAGAAGACTCTATGAACAACGGTGTTCTTGCTGGTTATCCATTAGTTGATATCAAAGCAAAACTTTACGATGGTTCATACCACGATGTCGATTCAAATGAAACGGCCTTCCGTGTAGCTGCTTCTATGGCATTGAAAGCTGCGGCTAAAAATGCAAACCCAGTTATTTTAGAACCAATGATGAAAGTTACAATTACTGTTCCTGAAGATTACTTAGGTGATATCATGGGACACGTAACAAGTCGTCGTGGACGTGTTGAAGGTATGGAAGCACACGGTAACTCTCAAATCGTTAATGCGATGGTACCTTTAGCTGAAATGTTTGGTTATGCTACAACATTACGTTCAGCAACACAAGGACGCGGTACATTTATGATGGTATTTGACCACTATGAAGACGTACCTAAGTCTGTTCAAGAAGAAATCATCAAGAAAAACGGCGGCAACGCATAATTTTCCTTGAGAATAAAAGGTTTGTTTTTAGAACTATCCTTTTTTCAAGATTTCGTGTAAAATAGCTTATGATGATCAGACGATTTTTAGTAACGTCTATCACATATAAAACAAACAATAAAATTTATATTTTTAGGAGGAACATTCAAAATGGCAAAAGAAAAATTTGACCGTTCTAAATCCCATGTTAACATTGGTACTATCGGACACGTTGACCATGGTAAAACTACATTAACAGCTGCAATTGCTACTGTATTATCAAAACACGGTGGCGGGGAAGCACAAAGCTACGATTCTATCGATAACGCTCCAGAAGAAAAAGAACGTGGAATCACAATCAACACTTCTCATATCGAATATGAAACTGAAACTCGTCACTATGCACACGTTGACTGCCCAGGACACGCGGACTACGTTAAAAACATGATCACTGGTGCTGCTCAAATGGACGGAGCTATCTTAGTAGTTTCTGCTGCTGATGGTCCTATGCCTCAAACACGTGAACATATCTTATTATCACGTAACGTTGGTGTACCATACATCGTTGTATTCTTAAACAAAATGGATATGGTTGATGACGAAGAATTATTAGAATTAGTAGAAATGGAAGTTCGTGACTTATTATCAGAATACGATTTCCCAGGCGATGATGTTCCAGTTATCGCAGGTTCTGCTTTGAAAGCTTTAGAAGGCGACGAGTCTTATGAAGAAAAAATCTTAGAATTAATGGCTGCAGTTGACGAATATATCCCAACTCCAGAACGTGATACTGACAAACCATTCATGATGCCAGTCGAAGACGTATTCTCAATCACTGGACGTGGTACTGTTGCTACAGGCCGTGTTGAACGTGGTGAAGTTCGCGTTGGTGACGAAGTTGAAATCGTTGGTATTAAAGACGAAACATCTAAAACAACTGTTACAGGTGTTGAAATGTTCCGTAAATTATTAGACTACGCTGAAGCAGGCGACAACATCGGTGCTTTATTACGTGGTGTAGCACGTGAAGATATCGAACGTGGACAAGTATTAGCTAAACCAGCTACAATCACTCCACACACAAAATTCAAAGCTGAAGTATACGTATTATCAAAAGAAGAAGGCGGACGTCACACTCCATTCTTCACTAACTACCGTCCTCAATTCTACTTCCGTACAACAGACGTTACTGGTGTTGTAGAATTGCCAGAAGGTACTGAAATGGTAATGCCTGGTGATAACGTTGCTATGGACGTTGAATTAATTCACCCAATCGCTATCGAAGACGGAACTCGTTTCTCTATTCGTGAAGGCGGACGTACTGTAGGTTCAGGCGTTGTTACTGAAATCGTTAAATAATTAACTTTTTAACTATAGTTTTAACCAGCGTGAAAAACTGGGGTATTCGGACGTAAGACCAGAGAATTTATTCTCTGGTCTTTTTTTTGTTTAGAAATTGGCTGGCTAAAAAATAAGCCAATTGGCTGTTTTAGCAGACTTGTTTCTTCAGTATACTTGGAGAAAAGGGTAGGTGATTTAATGGAAAAAGTATTGACGATTGCAGGCTCCGATTCAACTGGAGGGGCAGGGATTCAAGCAGATTTAAAAACATTTGAAGAGTATGGAGTTTTTGGATTTTCAAGTTTAACCTCGATTGTGACGATGGATCCTACGACAGGTTGGTCACATGAAGTAACTGAATTGCCAGAAACGCTCTTAGAAAAACAATTGATTTCGGTTTTTGCAGGCGGTCCAGTAGCGGCTTTGAAAACAGGGATGATGGGCAATGAACAAAATATTAAAATGGCTAGCAAATACATTAAACAAGAGAAAATTCAAAAAGTCGTGATTGACCCAGTCATTGCTTGTAAGGGAACGGCACAAATTCTGCAACCCAAAAGTGTGGAAGGCCTAAAAAACGATTTACTGCCATTAGCATTAGTTGCCACGCCTAATTTAATTGAAGCGGGCATCTTATCTGGTTTAGGCGAAATTTCTTCCGTGGCGGAGATGGAAGAAGCGGCAAAACGAATTGTACAAATGGGAGCCAAGCATGTCGTGGTTAAAGGGGGACATCGCTTAGCTGGTGAAAAAGCACTGGACTTGTTTTACGATGGTCACACCGCGCATCTTTTGGAAAATGAATTATATCCTACTGATTATAATCATGGTGCAGGTTGTACTTTTTCAGCGGCAATCACAGCTGGCTTGGCGAAAGGTTATTCGGTGTTAGAAGCAGTAACTTTAGCGAAAAAATTTGTGGCAGCGGCGATTAAACACGGTATTCAAGTTAATCCTTATGTGGGGCACGTATGGCATGGCGCATACACTCATGCGGAACAACGGATGTGTAAGAAAGCATAATATTTAAAACTAGAGGAGTCTGTCAAGGGCTGGCTCTAGTTTTTTTGTGATAAAGAATAACAATAGTAGGTATTACGTTAAAAGAATGTTCAAATTTTTAAAAGAGGAGTAGAATAGAACTGTAATTGCAAAAAAAGAAGCGGAACATAGAAGGGGTGTTAACTTTTCTGTGCTTCAGTTTAGAACGGACTGTGGTGTTTGTTTTGACGAACTACCGGAAAGCGACTTCTTTTTGTTTTGGCTTCAAATGGTATTTAATGGAGGGAATGCAATGTTAGAAAAAGAAACGTACAGTCAACTGTTTAAATGGTCTTTTTCAAAAAAGACACAAGTCACATACTGGGATGGTACCGTCAAAGAGTATGGGCAAGGGTCGGGGGATCCGGTTTTTAAAATTGTATTCAATGAAAAAATTCCTGTGAAGGATTTACTGAATAACGCTTCGTTAACTTTAGGGGAAGCCTACATGGATCGCAAAATTGAAATCGAAGGCGATATCCAAGCGCTGATTTATGATGTGTATAACCAAAAGGATAGCTTTTTACACAATGCTAAATTTATTAAATGGCTTCCTAAAGAAAGTCATTCAAAAAAACGTTCGCAAGAGGATATTCACAGCCATTACGATCTAGGAAATGATTTTTACAAAAAATGGCTTGACCAAACAATGACGTATTCATGTGCTTATTTTAAAACGCCTGAAGATACATTAGAACAAGCGCAAGTGAATAAAGTGCATCATATTTTAGATAAATTGTTTATCAAAGAGGGCGACACTTTACTGGATATTGGCTGCGGCTGGGGCACGTTAATTTTAACTGCGGTGAAAGAATACGGAGCCAAAGCAACTGGGATTACATTAAGTGAAGAGCAATTTCATCATATTCGCCATATTATAGAAAAAGAAGGCCTACAAGATCGAATGACTGTCAAATTGATGGATTATCGTGATTTAAAAGGAGAGTCTTTTGACCATATTACGAGTGTCGGGATGTTTGAACATGTCGGTGCAGAAAATCTACATGAATATTTTGACGTCGTTCAACGAAATTTAGCGCCTAAAGGTACGGCGTTGATTCATGGGATCAGTCGCCAACAAGGTGGGGCTAAAAATGCTTGGATTAATCGTTATATTTTCCCTGGTGGCTATATTCCTGGTGTCACTGAGCTAGTCGGTCATATGACAGAAAATGACTTGCAAGTGATTGACTTGGAAAGTTTGCGCAGAGATTATCAATTGACGTTGGAACATTGGACAAAAAACTTCCATAATATAGAAGCAGAAATTGTTGACGAAAAAGGCGAGCGCTTCTATCGAATGTGGGACTTATATTTGCAAGCATGTGCAGCCTCATTCCAAGCAAGCAATATTGATGTTATTCAATATTTATTGGTTCATCCAGATAACAATGATATTCCAATGCGCCGGATTGGTTAATAGAATAAAAAAGAAAGAATTTGAGATTCTGGTAAAAAAGGAATCTCAAATTCTTTTTTTATAAAAATAGAATGAAAAGAATTGAAAAACAAAACAAATGCTTTTCAAAACAAGAAAAAATTCTTTCAAAAAAACGCAGAAAATCCTTGCTAACACTATCCTTTCATAGTATAATCAAAAAGGTGCTGTTTACAGGAGTGTAAAAAGCATTGGTAGATCAACGATTTGATTTGCCGGCTGTGAAGCGAGAGGTTGCGACACGCTCGGACGCTTTGCCATGAACGAGCATGCCGGATAAATTTTCGTGGAGCTATGTCTACTTTTAAAATAGGCGAAGGAGGGAACAAGATGGCAAAACAAAAAATTCGTATCCGTTTAAAAGCGTATGAACACCGTATTTTAGATCAATCAGCGGATAAAATTGTGGAAACAGCAAAAAGAACTGGAGCTGACGTATCAGGTCCGATTCCATTACCAACAGAACGCTCACTTTACACAGTTATTCGTGCGACTCATAAATACAAAGATTCTCGCGAACAATTCGAAATGCGTACTCACAAACGTCTAATTGACATTGTGAACCCAACACCAAAAACAGTTGACGCTCTAATGAAGCTTGACTTACCGTCTGGTGTTAATATTGAAATCAAACTATAAAATTAAGATGGAGGTGTACTCATGACCAAAGGAATCTTAGGGAAAAAAGTGGGAATGACACAAATCTTTACTGAGTCTGGTGAATTAATTCCAGTAACAGTAGTTGAAGCTACGCCAAACGTAGTTTTACAAGTAAAAACTGTTGAAACTGACGGATACGAAGCTATCCAAGTTGGTTACCAAGACAAACGTGAAGTTTTATCAAACAAACCTGCGAAAGGTCATGTTGCAAAAGCAAACACGGCTCCTAAGCGCTTCATTAAAGAATTCAAGAATGTTGAGCTAGGAGAATATGAAGTAGGTAAAGAAATCAAAGTAGATGTTTTCCAAGCAGGAGACGTTGTTGATGTTACAGGTACTACGAAAGGTAAAGGATTCCAAGGGGCAATCAAACGTCACGGCCAAAGCCGCGGACCTATGTCTCATGGTTCTCGTTATCACCGTCGTCCTGGGTCAATGGGTCCAGTAGCGCCTAACCGTGTATTTAAAAATAAACGACTAGCCGGCCGTATGGGTGGCGACCGCGTAACAATTCAAAACCTTGAAGTTGTTAAAGTGGACGTAGAAAGAAATGTTATCTTAATCAAAGGAAACATTCCTGGAGCGAAAAAATCTTTAATCACAATCAAATCAGCTGTGAAAGCTAAATAAGTGTAGGGAAAGGAGGAACTAAGGAATGCCGAATGTAGCATTATTCAAACAAGATGGAACTCAAAACGGTGAAATCACTTTAAATGAAGAAATCTTCGGAATCGAACCTAATGAAAGTGTTGTCTATGATGCAATCATCATGCAACGTGCTTCATTAAGACAAGGAACACACGCAGTTAAAAACCGTAGCGCTGTTCGTGGCGGTGGCCGCAAACCATGGCGTCAAAAAGGAACTGGTCGTGCTCGTCAAGGTTCAATCCGTTCACCACAATGGCGTGGAGGTGGCGTAGTCTTTGGACCAACACCGCGTTCATACAGCTACAAACTTCCTAAAAAAGTTCGTCGCTTAGCAATGAAATCTGTATTATCAGACAAAGTTGCTGAAAATAACTTGGTAGCAGTAGAAGGTTTAAGCTTCGATGCACCAAAAACAAAAGAATTCAAACAAGTTCTTGCTAACTTGTCTATCGATACTAAAGTATTAGTTGTTTTAGAAAATGGTAACGACTTTGCAGCTTTATCAGCTCGTAACTTACCAAACGTTTCTGTAGTAACTTCTGATAACGTTAGTGTGTTAGATGTTGTGTCAGCTAACAAAGTCTTGGCAACACAAACAGCTCTTACTCAAATTGAGGAGGTGCTTGCATAATGGAATTACTAGACGTAATCAAACGCCCAGTGATCACTGAAAAATCCATGTTAGCTATGGACGAAAAGAAATATACTTTCGAAGTGGACACTCGCGCAAACAAAACTTTAGTAAAACAAGCTGTTGAATCAGCATTCGATGTTAAAGTAGCAAACGTAAACATCTTAAACGTGCGTCCAAAATTCAAACGCATGGGTAAATATGCAGGTTATACAAAAAAACGTCGCAAAGCGATCGTTACATTAACTGAAGATTCAAAAGAAATTCAATTATTCGAAGCTGCTGAATAAGCAGTCCTGAACAATATCAACGTAGGAGGGAAATAAGACGTGGCGATTAAAAAGTACAAACCTACCACAAATGGCCGTCGTAACATGACAAGTTCTGATTTCGCTGAAATCACAACTTCAACACCAGAAAAATCATTGTTACAGCCATTAAAAAACAATGCCGGTCGTAACAACAACGGTCGCATTACGGTTCGTCACCAAGGTGGCGGTCACAAACGTCAATACCGTGTGATTGACTTCAAACGTAATAAAGATAACGTCGCAGCGGTTGTTAAAACGATCGAGTACGATCCAAACCGTTCTGCTAACATCGCGTTAGTTCATTACGAAGACGGGGTTAAGGCATACATCTTAGCACCAAAAGGATTAGAAGTAGGCATGCGCCTAGTATCTGGTCCAGAAGCAGATATTAAAGTAGGTAACGCATTACCATTGGAAAACATTCCAGTTGGTACAGTTATCCACAACATTGAAATGAAACCTGGTAAAGGTGGACAATTAATCCGTTCAGCTGGAACAAGCGCGCAAGTACTTGGTAAAGAAGGCAAATACGTATTAATCCGCTTAAACTCTGGCGAAGTTCGTATGATCTTAGCAACTTGCCGTGCAACAATCGGTTCAGTTGGTAACGAACAACACGAATTAATCAACATTGGTAAAGCTGGCCGCTCTCGTTGGATGCGTAAACGCCCAACTGTTCGTGGTAGCGTAATGAACCCTAACGATCACCCACACGGTGGTGGTGAAGGTAAAACACCAATTGGACGTAAAGCGCCAGTATCTCCATGGGGTCAACCAGCAATTGGATACAAAACACGTAATAAAAAAGCTAAATCAGACAAACTTATCGTTCGTCGTCGTACTAAATAATTTTTTTGACCATGTGTCGTACATTTTGAGAGGAGGTTCACCATGGGTCGTAGTTTAAAAAAAGGACCTTTCGTCGATGATCATTTGATGAAAAAGGTCGAAGCACAACAAGGTGCCGAAAAGAAAAAAGTAATTAAAACTTGGTCTCGCCGCTCTACAATTTTTCCATCATTCGTAGGTTTCACAATCGCTGTATATGATGGACGGAAACATGTCCCTGTTTACATTCAAGAAGACATGGTAGGACATAAATTAGGTGAATTTGCACCAACTAGAACTTATCGTGGCCACGTTGCTGACGATAAAAAAACTAAACGCTAATTTTGAGGGGAGGATATGCAAATGTCAGAACAAATTACATCAGCTAAAGCAACTGCAAAAACAGTTCGCACTTCACCTCGTAAAGCACGTTTAGTAATCGATCTTATCAGAGGGAAAAGCGTTGCGGATGCAATTTCAATCTTGAAATTCACACCGAACAAGTCTGCTGGAATCATTGAAAAAGTTTTAATGTCAGCAGTTGCTAACGCAGAAAACAACTTTGACTTAGACGTTGAAAGCTTAGTCGTATCTGAAGCATTTGTTAACGAAGGACCAACAATGAAACGTTTCCGTCCTCGTGCAAAAGGTTCAGCTTCACCAATCAACAAACGTACTAGTCACATCACAGTAGTTGTAACAGAGAAATAAGTCTCATGAAATAGGCTGTTTTCTTTATGAAAACAGAGCTTAAACATTTAAGAGGAGGGACAATCAGTGGGTCAAAAAGTACATCCAATTGGAATGCGTGTAGGCATCATCCGCGACTGGGATGCGAAATGGTATGCTGAAAAAGAGTATGCTGAATTCTTACACGAAGATTTAAGAATCCGTAAATTTATCGCAACAAAACTTGCTGATGCTGCTGTATCTACAATTGAAATCGAACGCGCTGCAAACCGTGTTAACATTTCAATTCACACAGCTAAACCAGGTATGGTTATCGGTAAAGGCGGATCTGAAGTCGAAAACCTAAGAAAAGAATTAAACAAATTAACTGGCAAACGAGTTCACATCAACATCGTTGAAATCAAAAAACCAGATTTAGATGCAAAATTAGTAGGCGAAGGAATTGCACGTCAATTAGAAAACCGTGTTGCTTTCCGTCGTGCTCAAAAACAAGCCATCCAACGCGCAATGCGTGCTGGCGCTAAAGGAATCAAAACTCAAGTATCAGGTCGTCTAAACGGTGCGGATATCGCTCGTTCAGAAGGATACTCTGAAGGAACTGTACCACTTCACACATTACGTGCGGACATTGATTACGCATGGGAAGAAGCGGACACTACTTACGGAAAACTAGGAGTTAAAGTGTGGATCTATCGTGGAGAAATTCTTCCAACGAAAAAAAACACTGAGAAAGGAGGGAAATAATCATGTTAGTACCTAAACGTGTAAAACACCGTCGTGAATTCCGCGGAAAAATGCGCGGTGAAGCTAAAGGCGGAAAAGAAGTAGCATTTGGTGAATGGGGTTTACAAGCAACTGAATCTCACTGGATTACTAACCGTCAAATCGAAGCAGCCCGTATTGCAATGACTCGTTACATGAAACGTGGCGGGAAAGTATGGATTAAAATTTTCCCTCACAAGTCTTACACAAGTAAAGCTATCGGCGTACGTATGGGTAAAGGTAAAGGGGCACCAGAAGGCTGGGTATCACCAGTTAAACGTGGTAAAATCATGTTTGAAATCGCAGGCGTTCCTGAAGAAGTAGCTCGTGAAGCTCTTCGTCTTGCATCTCACAAATTGCCGGTAAAAACTAAGATCGTAAAACGTGAGGAAATGGGTGGTGAATCGAATGAAGGTTAAAGAAATCAGAGAATTAACCACTGCCGAAATGCTAGATAAAGAAAAACAATTAAAAGAAGAATTGTTCAACTTAAGATTCCAATTAGCAACAGGTCAATTAGAAAACACTGCACGTATTAAAGAAGTACGTCAATCGATTGCACGCATCAAAACAGTATTGCGTGAACAAGCTAACTAATAGTGGAAGGAGGCCAAACGCGTATGACTGAAGAAAGAAATCAACGTAAAGTTTACCAAGGTCGCGTGGTATCAGACAAAATGGATAAAACAATCACAGTTGTCGTTGAAACAAAGAAAAACCACCCTATCTATGGCAAACGTATGAAATATTCTAAAAAATATAAAGCGCATGATGAAAACAACACAGCGAAAGTTGGAGACATCGTAAAAATCATGGAAACTCGTCCATTATCAGCTACAAAACGTTTCCGTTTACTAGAGGTAGTCGAAGAAGCAGTTATTATCTAATAAAACGAGAATTTCCTAATAGATTGAAGCACAAAATCTGAAAGGGGGATACACATCGTGATCCAACAAGAAAGTCGTTTAAGAGTCGCTGACAATTCTGGCGCACGTGAAATTTTAACGATCAAAGTCCTAGGCGGATCTGGTCGTAAAACTGCTAACATCGGTGACGTTATTGTTGCTACTGTCAAACAAGCAACGCCAGGTGGGGTTGTTAAAAAAGGTGAAGTAGTTAAAGCCGTTATCGTTCGTACAAAATCTGGCGCTCGTCGTGCTGACGGTTCTTACATCAAATTTGATGAAAATGCTGCGGTAATTATCCGTGACGATAAAAGCCCACGCGGAACACGTATCTTCGGACCAGTTGCACGTGAATTACGTGAAAACAACTTCATGAAGATCGTTTCTCTAGCACCAGAAGTATTATAATCTCGAGCCCACGTTAAAGGAGGTGCGAAACAGTAATGTTTGTTAAAAAAGGCGATAAAGTAAAAGTTATCACTGGTAAAGATAAAAACAAAGAAGGCGTTGTCTTAGCAGCGTTTCCTAAACAAGATAAAGTTATCGTTGAAGGTGTCAACGTCGTTAAAAAACACCAAAAACCAAACCAAGCAGCCCCACAAGGTGGAATCCTTGAAGTGGAAGCGCCAATTCATGTTTCTAATGTAATGGTGATTGATCCTTCAAACGGAGAAGCTACTAAAGTTGCGTTTAAAGAAGTCGACGGCAAAAAAGTCCGCGTTTCTAAAAAAACAGGTGAAGTTTTAGATAAATAAAAATTGCGGAAGGAGGGCTTACTGAATGAACCGCCTGAAAGAAAAATATATTAAAGAAGTAACACCATCATTGGTGGAAAAATTTAATTACAGCTCAGTTATGCAAACACCTAAAGTTGATAAAATCGTTATCAACATGGGTGTGGGTGATGCAGTATCAAATGCTAAAAACTTAGACAAAGCTGTTGAAGAATTAGCATTAATCACTGGTCAAAAACCACTTATCACAAAAGCTAAAAAATCTATCGCTGGATTCCGTTTACGTGAAGGAATGCCAATCGGTGCGAAAGTAACGCTACGCGGCGAAAGAATGTACGAATTTTTAGATAAATTAGTAACAGTTTCTTTACCTCGTGTACGTGACTTCCACGGTGTCAGCAAAAAAGCTTTCGATGGTCGTGGTAACTATACTTTAGGTATTAAAGAACAATTAATCTTCCCAGAAGTTGATTATGATTTAGTAGATAAAGTACGCGGTATGGACATCGTAATTGTTACAACAGCGAACACTGACGAAGAGTCTCGCGAATTGTTGGCACAATTAGGTATGCCATTCCAAAAATAATATAAGGAGGCGAACTACGTGGCTAAAAAATCAATGATTGCTAAAAACAAACGTCCTGCTAAACATTCAACACAAGCTTATACTCGTTGTGAACGTTGTGGACGTCCACATTCAGTTTATCGTAAATTTCATCTTTGCCGTATTTGCTTCCGCGAACTTGCCTATAAAGGTCAAATTCCCGGCGTGAAGAAAGCTAGCTGGTAAACAAGTAAACTCGCATAAAGGAGGTAAATAGTTCAATGGTCATGACAGATCCAATTGCAGATTTTCTAACTCGCATTCGTAATGCGAACATGGTTAAACATGAAACTTTAGAAGTACCTGCTTCAAAAATCAAACGTGATATCGCAGAAATCCTGAAACGTGAAGGATTTATCCGCGACGTAGAATACATCGAAGATGACAAACAAGGCGTAATCCGTGTTTTCCTAAAATATGGTAAAAACGAAGAACGTGTTATCACAAACTTAAAACGTATTTCTAAACCAGGTTTACGTGCATACGTAAAAGCTGACGAAGTACCAAAAGTATTAAACGGTCTAGGAATTGCAATCATCTCTACATCAGAGGGTGTAATTACTGACAAAGAAGCTAGAGCGAAAAATATCGGCGGCGAAGTAATCGCCTACGTATGGTAATTCTAAAAAATACACAAGGAGGTGTCTCTAAGTGAGCCGTATTGGTAATAAAGTTGTTGTTCTTCCTGCTGGTGTTGAAATCAAGCAAGACGGAAACAACATTACAGTTAAAGGACCTAAAGGTGAATTAACACGCGAATTTTCTTCTGATATCAAAATGAACATCGAAGGAAACGAAGTGACATTCACTCGTCCAAACGATTCAAAAGAAATGAAAACAATCCACGGAACAACTCGTGCAAACTTCAACAACATGGTTGTTGGTGTTTCTGAAGGTTTCCAAAAAGCACTTGAACTTATCGGGGTCGGATACCGTGCCCAAGTACAAGGCAACAAATTAACTTTAAACGTTGGTTATTCTCATCCTGTCGAAATGACAGCACCAGAAGGCGTAACATTTGAAGTACCTGCGAACACACAAGTTATCGTTAAAGGCATCAACAAAGAAGTTGTTGGTGAATTAGCTGCTAACATCCGTGGCGTTCGTCCTCCAGAACCTTATAAAGGCAAAGGGATTCGCTATGTTGGTGAATTTGTACGCCGTAAAGAAGGTAAAACTGGTAAATAATAACAGCTGTGTAGAAAACAGAAGTCAACAACAAGCAACTGTCATTTTATGGGATTTTTCCAATAAAATGCTTTTGTCTTGTCTGCCAGCTTCTCTTTTCCGTAATCTGCTGACTGCTTGAAATATTAGTAGTAAACATTAAATCAAAGAGGTGAAAATTGTGATTACAAAACCAGATAAAAACAAAACACGTCAAAAGAGACATCGTCGTGTACGTAACAAAATCTCTGGTACTGCTGAGTGCCCACGCTTGAACATTTTCCGTTCTAACAAAAACATCTACGCGCAAGTCATTGATGACGTAGCGGGTGTGACGCTAGCAAGTGCCTCTGCCTTGGATAAAGAAATTTCAGGTGGAACAAAAACAGAAACAGCTGCAGCTGTTGGTAAACTAGTTGCTGAACGTGCCGCTGAAAAAGGCATCAAAAAAGTAGTCTTCGACCGTGGTGGATACCTTTACCATGGCCGCGTGCAAGCTTTAGCTGAAGCTGCTCGTGAAAATGGACTAGAATTTTAGGAGAAGGAGGAACACCATTCATGGTTTATATTGATCCAAAACATTTGGAATTAGAAGACCGCGTTGTAGCGATCAACCGTGTAACAAAAGTTGTTAAAGGTGGACGTCGTTTACGTTTCGCAGCTTTAGTTGTTGTCGGTGACAAAAACGGACACGTTGGTTTCGGTACTGGTAAAGCACAAGAAGTACCTGAAGCTATCCGTAAAGCAATCGAAGACGCGAAGAAAAACTTAGTTGAAGTGCCTATGGTTGGTTCTACTATCCCGCACGAAGTAATTGGCGTATTCGGTGGCGGCCGTATCCTTATGAAACCTGCAGTAGAAGGTTCTGGGGTAGCTGCTGGTGGACCAGTTCGTGCCGTATTGGAATTAGCTGGTGTAGCAGATATTACATCTAAATCACTAGGTTCAAACACACCTATTAACGTTGTTCGCGCAACTGTTGAAGGTCTAAAACAATTAAAACGTGCCGAAGAAGTGGCAGCACTTCGCGGTAAATCTGTAGAAGAAATTATCGGTTAAGGAGGACAAAAATAATGGCTGAATTAAAAATTACTTTAAAACGCAGTGTTATCGGACGTCCTCAAAACCAACGTGCTACAGTTAAAGCGTTAGGTTTAGGTAAAGTGAATAGTACTGTTACAAAACCTGCCAATGAAGCAATCAAAGGTATGGTTAACACTATTTCACATTTAGTGGACGTAGAAGAAGTTTAAGATTTATAGATTTGTAATAGAAGATTGCTTAAGGAGGTGCCAAACCTATGAAACTTCATGAATTAAAACCTGCTGAGGGCTCACGCCAAGTACGTAACCGTGTTGGACGTGGTACTTCATCTGGTAATGGTAAAACAGCTGGCCGTGGACAAAAAGGGCAAAAAGCCCGTTCAGGCGGTGGTGTTCGTTTAGGATTTGAAGGGGGTCAAACTCCATTATTCCGTCGTTTACCAAAACGTGGGTTTACAAACATTAATCGTAAAGATTACGCTGTTGTAAACTTAGATACTTTAAACCGTTTTGAAGATGGAACAGAAGTAACTCCTGTTGTCCTAAAAGAAGCAGGAATCGTTAAAAACGAAAAAGCGGGAATCAAAGTTCTTGCAGATGGTGAGTTAACGAAAAAATTAACTGTGAAAGCAGCTAAATTCTCGAAATCAGCACAAGAAGCTATCGAAGCTGCTGGTGGTTCAATCGAGGTGATCTAATTGTTCAAGCTATTAAAGAACGCCTTTAAAGTCAAAGACATTAGATCAAAAATCTTATTTACAGTTTTAATCTTGTTTGTATTTCGCCTAGGTGCGCACATTACTGTGCCCGGGGTGAATGCAAAGGGATTGTCTGATTTAAGTAGCTTACCCTTTTTGAATATGTTGAATATGGTGAGTGGTAGTGCCATGCAAAACTTCTCTATCTTCTCGATGGGGGTTTCGCCATACATTACAGCCTCTATTATTATTCAACTATTGCAAATGGATATTGTACCTAGATTTGTAGAATGGTCAAAACAAGGGGAAGTTGGGCGTAAGAAATTAAATCAAGCTACAAGATATCTAACGATTGTCTTGGGTGTGGCTCAGTCAATGGGGATCACTGCTGGTTTTAATAGCTTAAGTCAAACTGGGATTGTCAACAATCCAACCTTAGGTACCTTTGTGATGATTGCAGTTATTTTAACTGCTGGGACGATGTTTGTGACTTGGATGGGTGAACAAATTACAGAAAAAGGAATCGGAAATGGTGTTTCAATGATTATCTTTGCCGGGATTATTTCCCGTTTGCCAGGAGCAGTCAAAGAAATCTATGAAGATTACTTCGTCAATATCGAGTCTTCTCGTATTTGGCAATCTGTTATTTTCATTGCAATCTTAGTTATTGCTATTTTGGTGATTGTTACAGTCGTAACGTTCTTCCAACAAGCAGAACGTAAGATTCCAATCCAATATACAAAACGTGTTTCTGGTGCTCCAACAAGTAGTTATTTACCGTTAAAAGTAAATGCTGCTGGGGTTATTCCAGTTATCTTTGCCAGCTCGTTAATTGCAACACCAAATGCCATTTTACAAGCTTTCTCATCAAAATTCGCTGGTGAAAATTGGTATGACATTATGACAAAAATCTTCAGTTATAACACAGTTCCAGGGGCAATCATCTATACTGTCCTAATCGTTGCGTTTACGTTCTTCTATGCATTTGTTCAAGTAAACCCTGAGAAATTAGCGGAAAACTTACAAAAACAAGGAAGCTACATTCCAAGCGTGCGACCAGGTAAAGGTACAGAAGAATATGTATCTGGCGTGTTAATGAGATTAAGTGTTGTCGGCTCAATTTTCCTAGGACTTGTTGCTTTACTTCCAATCATTGCGCAAATGGTTTGGAACTTACCTCAATCAATCGGTTTAGGTGGAACAAGTTTACTAATCGTTATCGGGGTTGCATTAGAAACAACGAAACAATTAGAAGGATTAATGATGAAACGTCAATATGTCGGCTTTATCAATAAGTAAGAATCGAGTGTTGAGGTTTTACCTCAGCACCATTCTCACATATGGCTAGCTTCATAAGCCGGTCTTTAAAATTAGGAGGAGAATATATGAACCTCATTTTAATGGGATTACCTGGAGCAGGTAAAGGCACCCAAGCAGAAAAAATCATTGATACGTATGGCATTCCACATATTTCTACTGGAGATATGTTCCGTGCAGCAATGAAAAATGAAACTGCCTTGGGCCTAGAAGCGAAATCTTATATCGATAAAGGTGAACTGGTTCCTGACGAAGTAACAAACGGAATTGTTAAAGAACGCCTTGCTGAACCAGATACAGACAAAGGATTCCTATTAGATGGTTTCCCACGTACACTGGATCAAGCAAAAGCATTAGATACAATGCTTAAAGAATTAAACAAAAAAATTGATGCTGTCATTGACATCCATGTAGAAGAAGATGTATTAATCGAGCGTTTAGCTGGACGATTCATCTGTCGCACATGTGGCGCAACGTATCATAAATTATTCAACCCGCCAAAAGTTGAAGGCACTTGTGATCGCTGTGGCGGACATGAATTCTACCAAAGAGAAGATGATAAGCCCGAAACGGTTAAAAATCGTTTGGCAGTCAACATTGAAAGTAGCGCACCAATCTTAGCTTTCTATAAAGAACAAGGCTTGATGCATACAATCGATGGCAATCGCGAAATCGATACTGTTTTTTCTGATGTGAAAAAAATCATTGACGAAAACTAATTTCCAATTGCCCGCAGTTTAACCCTGTTGTTGTATTCAGTTTCTCTTGCCAAAACATAACTAAATATGGTAGAATATATCAGTCCGACTTCTACAGTTTTGTGACATCAAAATGAATAACGAAGTTAGTTGAGAATTTCTAGGTGGGAGCTGGAGTTTCCGCCGTTTTATCGTGTGAAAACGCGAAACAAGTACAAGGAGGTACTGTGCGTGGCAAAAGAAGATATGATTGAAGTCGAAGGTACAGTCGTCGAAACTTTGCCGAATGCAATGTTTAAAGTCGAACTAGAAAATGGACACCAAGTTCTTGCTACTGTTTCAGGTAAAATCCGTATGCACTACATCCGTATCTTACCTGGTGACAAAGTAACAGTTGAATTATCACCGTATGATTTAACGCGTGGCCGTATTACTTATCGCTTTAAATAATTGTACTCCGTAAAACCACAGGAGGTATTATCATGAAAGTAAGACCATCAGTAAAACCAATGTGTGAACATTGTAAAGTAATTCGCCGTAAAGGACGTGTTATGGTTATTTGCCCAGCAAATCCAAAACATAAACAACGTCAAGGATAATTAGGAGGTGTAACGAATAATGGCTCGTATTGCAGGAGTAGACATCCCTCGTGACAAACGTGTAGTAGTTTCTCTTACTTACATTTATGGTATTGGTAACACTACAGCTAAAAAAGTTTTAGCAAACGTTGGCGTATCTGAAGATGTTCGTGTACGTGATTTAACAAACGAACAAACAGATGCGATTCGTGCGGAAATTGATAAGTTAAAAGTTGAAGGGGATCTTCGTCGTGAAGTGAACTTAAACATCAAACGCTTGATGGAAATCGGTTCATACCGTGGAATCCGTCACCGTCGTGGATTACCAACTCGTGGACAAAACACGAAAAATAATGCACGTACTCGTAAAGGCCCTACTAAAACAGTAGCAGGCAAGAAAAAATAATTCCTAAGTGAAGGAGGTTAGAACTTCATGGCAGCAAAAAAAGTTAGTCGTAAACGCCGTGTCAAAAAGAATATAGAATCAGGTGTAGCACATATCCATTCTACATTCAACAATACAATCGTAATGATTACTGATACACATGGTAATGCATTAGCATGGTCATCAGCAGGATCATTAGGCTTTAAAGGAAGCAAAAAATCAACTCCTTTTGCCGCTCAAATGGCTGCAGAAGCCGCAACTAAAGTGGCAATGGAACATGGACTTAAAACTGTAGACGTAACAGTTAAAGGACCTGGTTCTGGACGTGAAGCAGCAATTCGTTCATTACAAGCAACAGGTTTAGAAGTGACTGCAATTCGTGACGTGACTCCAGTTCCTCATAATGGATGCCGCCCTCCAAAACGCCGTCGTGTTTAATGAGCGCCACTCATTCTGAGTTTGAATTAGGAACGTCATTGAACAAGACACTTTTCGTTTTGAAAGGGGTATAGATAAGAATGATTGAATTTGAAAAACCAAGAATCGAAAAAATTGATGAAAATAGAGATTATGGTAAGTTCGTCGTTGAACCATTAGAACGCGGTTACGGAACTACTTTAGGTAACTCTCTACGTCGTATTTTATTGTCTTCTTTACCAGGAGCTGCAATTACGAATATTCAAATCGATGGTGTTTTACACGAATTCTCAACCATTCCAGGTGTACGAGAAGACGTAACACAAATTATTTTGAATATTAAAGGCTTAGCATTGAAATTATATGCTGAAGAAGAGAAAACCCTTGAGATCGATATTACAGGACCCGCTACCGTGACTGCCGGCGATATTATCGTGGACAGTGATGTTGAGATCCTAAATAAAGATTTAGTTATCTGTAGTGTTGCTGAAGGAGCTACTTTCCATGCTCGCTTAACAGTGAAACCTGGTCGTGGCTATGTTCAAGCAGACGAAAACAAAAAAGAAGATATGCCAATCGGTGTACTTCCAGTTGATTCCATCTACACACCCGTTCGTCGTGTTAACTACCAAGTAGAAAATACACGTGTTGGTCGTCGTGATGATTTCGACAAATTAACAATGGAAATATGGACAGATGGTTCAATCATTCCTCAAGAAGCACTAAGTTTAGCTGCGAAAATCATGACTGAGCATTTAGATATCTTTGTAAACCTTACTGACGAAGCGAAAAACGCTGAAATCATGGTGGAAAAAGAAGAAACTCAAAAAGAGAAAATGCTAGAAATGACGATTGAAGAACTTGATTTATCAGTTCGTTCATATAACTGTTTAAAACGTGCAGGCATTAATACTGTACAAGAACTTACAAACAAATCTGAACCAGAAATGATCAAAGTACGTAATTTAGGTCGTAAATCTCTTGAAGAAGTAAAACTTAAATTGCATGATCTAGGATTAGGATTACGTAAGGACGATTAAGACTTTTACGAAGTTTCCAGTCCTGCTTAACAGCAGTGGCTCGTGAGAACAGAAACGAAGGAGGGAACCCAACGTGAGTTACCGTAAATTAGGACGCACATCAAGCCAACGTAAAGCTATGCTACGTGATATTACAACTGATTTAATCATCAACGAACGCATCGTAACTACTGAAGCTCGTGCGAAAGAAGTACGTTCAACTGTAGAAAAAATGATTACTTTAGGTAAACGTGGAGATCTTCATGCACGTCGTCAAGCAGCTACTTTCGTTCGTAATGAAGTTGCTAGTGTTCGTGAAGAAGATGAGTCTATCGTTGTTGAATCAGCTTTACAAAAGCTATTTAACGATTTAGGACCTCGTTTCGCGGAACGCCAAGGTGGTTACACTCGTATCTTGAAGACAGAACCAAGACGCGGCGATGCAGCACCAATGGTAGTTATCGAATTTGTTAAATAATTAATAAACCGATCACTTTATAGATGTTTCTTTTAGAGTGTTATGATGTTGGAGGCGACTCCGAGTCTAGCTCTGCTTTCCCTGCTAAAGATGGCTTTAGCAGGGGAGCACTCATCATATAAAGGTGATTTTTTTTTGCTTTGGGAAAACGCTGTTTTCTCAAAGCTTTTTTGTTTCTTAAAAGCATTGCAGAAGCTTTTCCGGTTTGTTATACTGATTATTAATTGGAATTTTCAGATAATTAAACAATCTGAGTTAGTAGAAGGGGGAATTATATGTCGCAAATGTTTGCTTTTTCGTTGCTGATGGTTATTTTATACATTGGTGATGTAGTTTCTATCAAAACAAAAGCTTGGATTCCATCTGTTTTTGTTTGTGGTGTTTTATTTATTCTTGGTTATTGGACTATTTTTCCACAAAATATTGTGGAAGTGGCAGGGATTCCTACAGTGGTTGCCACTTTATTAATGTATCTGTTGATTACTAATATGGGCACTCTGCTCTCTATTAAAGAATTGGTTAATCAATGGAAAACGATTGTGATTGCTTTGTCAGGTATTCTGGGCATTATTGCCTTGTTATTAGCTGTAGGGACTTTTGTTTTTGACTTAAAAACAGTTTTAGTTGCAATCCCGCCGTTAGTAGGAGGTTTAGTTTCTTCATTAGTAATGTCAGAAGCGGCTCAATCAGCTGGTTTAGCCTCACTTTCGGTTTTGGCAATTTTAATTTATGTCATTCAAGGGTTTGCTGGTTACCCCTTAACTTCAATTGTTCTAAAAAAAGAAGGAAAGCGGAAGCTTCAAGAATATCGAGCAGGGACATGGCAGCCGGTTCATGAACAAGAGGGGCAAGAAACAGGAGCAGAACCAGATGTGCCTAAACTATTTGAAAAAGTACCCAAACGATATCATACAGATTATTCACGAATTTTACGTTTAGCCTTAGTTGCCACACTCGCTTATTATGTTTCTGTGTGGACGGCACCGTTTGTGACGATTAGTCCTTTTGTGCTGTGTTTATGTTTTGGCGTGATTGCAACGTCTTTAGGCTTTTTAGAAAAGCAACCATTGCAGAAAGCAAATAGCTTTGGTTTTGCGATTTTAGGGTTAATGCTTTTTGTCTTTGATGGCTTAAAACAAGCCACACCTGAAATGTTGATGGATTTATTTTTACCAATGATTGGGATTATTGTGATTGGTGTTATCGGGATGTACATCTTTTCAGCAATTGTTGGTCGTGTATTAGGTGTGAGTAAAGAGATGGCATTCGCTGTTTCGTTGACAGCTTTATATGGCTTTCCAGCCGATTATATTATTACGAATGAAGTGATTCAATCATTGACAGAAGATGAACAAGAACAGGCGGCTTTAACGAGCCATTTAATGCCACCGATGTTAGTGGCAGGTTTCGTAACAGTCACCATTGTTTCGGTTATTTTAGCGGGTATTTTTTCAAGTATTTTATTAAGTTTGTAGAAACGGGGCGTAAGTATGAAAAAAATCAAAGCACTAATCATGCAGCATGCACAAGAAATGATTGCTTTTCGACGGGATTTACACCAACATCCAGAATTACAATTTGAAGAATTTCGAACGACAGAAAAAGTCGCGGCAGTTCTTGATCAATTGGGAATTACTTATCGCAAAACAGAACCGACGGGTTTAATTGCTGAAATTGTGGGCGGCAAACCAGGCCGAGTGGTTGCGCTGCGGGCGGATATGGATGCCTTACCTGTACAGGAATTAAATGAAGATTTAGCTTATAAATCTTTAGAAGCTGGCAAGATGCATGCATGTGGGCATGATTCCCATACCGCGATGTTAGTAACAGCGGCTAAAGTATTAAAAGAAATCCAGGAAGAACTTCAGGGAACAGTAAGGTTAATTTTTCAACCATCTGAAGAAAATGCGCAAGGTGCTAAAGCAATGATTGCGCAAGGCGCAATGACCGGTGTTGATGATGTATTTGGCTTACATATCTGGTCACAAATGCCTGTAGGAACCGCTTCGTGTCGAGTGGGCTCAAGTTTCGCATCCGCAGATATTTTTTCTGTTGATTTTAAAGGACGTGGTGGCCATGGTGCCATGCCAAACGCTTGTATTGATGCGGCAGTCATAGCTTCTTCTTTCGTGATGAATCTGCAAACGATTGTTTCTCGGGAGACAGATCCTTTAGATCCAGTAGTTGTCACGATTGGACGGATGGATGTGGGGACCCGTTTTAATGTGATTGCTGAGAATGCACGTTTAGAAGGAACGGTTCGTTGCTTTAGTGTAGCAACGCGTAATCGAGTAGAACAGGCACTACAACGCTATGCGGAACAAACAGCCGCTATTTACGGTGGGACGGCTTCGTTAGATTATCAATATGGAACGTTGCCAGTGATTAATGATGAGCAGGATGCCTTGTTTGCCCAAACATTAATTAAGGAAAATTTTGGTGAAGCGGCCTTAAGACAAGAAGAGCCGACAACCGGTGGTGAAGACTTCAGTTATTATACTGAACATGCTTCTGGTTGTTTTGCCTTAGTGGGAAGTGGTAATCCGGAGAAAGATACGGAATGGGCACATCACCATGGTCGTTTTAATATTGATGAAGATGCGATGGCAATGGGTGCTGAGTTATATGCCCAATATGCGTTTGAATATTTGAAGACACATTTTTAAAAGAAAATCAGTAACTTCTTGTTTTATGAGAACAAGAAGTTATTTTTATGAAAAATAGACCTGTCAAGACAGATAAGAGCTCCCATAATGACCGTTCTTTTGGTATAATAAAAAATAGTGTGAAGAATCAGAACAGATGATTGAAAAAACGCTACTTTTTTGGTAGTGTTAGAAAGAATAAATAGATTGAGGGAGTACGCGATGCAACCAATCATTGAACTAAATAATATCCAATTTAATTATCAACCAGAAGATGCTTCTCCCGCTTTAAAAGATGTGTCTTTTTCCATTCAACAAGGCGAATGGGTCGCTATTATTGGCCATAATGGTTCTGGTAAATCAACGTTAGCCAAAACGATCAATGGGCTGTTACTGCCAGCTGCTGGGACTATCAAAGTTGGCGGCAAAGAATTAAATGAAGCAAACGTCTGGGATATCCGGCGTATGGTAGGAATGGTCTTTCAGAATCCAGATAACCAATTTGTCGGTTCAACAGTCGAAGACGATGTGGCTTTTGGTTTAGAAAATCAAGGTATTCCGCGTGATGAAATGGTCGAACGTGTTCACGATGCATTAGAACGGGTTCGTATGTTAGATTTTGCCAAGCGAGAACCTGCTCGGCTATCTGGCGGCCAAAAACAACGAGTAGCTATCGCTGGTGTGGTTGCTTTGCGACCAGATATTATTATTTTAGACGAAGCGACAAGTATGTTAGATCCAGAAGGTCGTGCAGAAGTGATTGCTACCATTCAAAAGATTAAAGAAGAAAGCAATTTAACAGTTATTTCTATTACCCACGATATTGATGAAGCGGCTAATGCGAATCGTATTTTAGTGATGCGCCAAGGACAATTGACAAACGAGGGAACACCAGAAAAGATTTTTTCTGCAGGAGAAGCGCTTGTTGAAATGGGCTTGGATTTACCGTTTCCTGAAAAATTAAAAGTAGCTTTGAAAGAGCGTGGCGTTGTTGTGCCAGCGAATTATTTAACAGAAGAAGGGATGGTGGATTGGTTATGGACATCCGTTTTAAACAAGTAGATTTTACTTACCAACCCAATACTCCTTTTGAGCAACGGGCATTATTCGATATTAATTTAACGATTCAAGACGGCTCTTATACAGCGATTGTCGGTCATACTGGCAGTGGCAAATCAACGTTATTACAACATTTGAATGCTTTGGTGAAACCAACTAAAGGCCAAGTGACAATTGGAGAGCGTGTAATTACGCCAGAAACTGATAATAAGAATTTAAAACCAATTCGTAAAAAAGTTGGGATCGTTTTTCAATTTCCAGAAGCACAATTGTTTGAAGAAACAGTGGAGCGAGATATCGCTTTCGGGCCGAAAAACTTTGGTGTTTCAGACGAAGAAGCGAAAAAATTAGCTAAGAAAATGCTTGATTTAGTCGGCTTAGATGAAAAATACTTACAACATTCTCCGTTTGAGTTATCAGGTGGTCAAATGCGCCGTGTCGCAATTGCTGGTGTGCTAGCGATGGAACCAGAAGTCTTAGTATTAGACGAACCGACTGCTGGTTTGGATCCTAAGGGTCGTAAAGAAATGATGGAGATGTTTAGTCGTCTGCATAAAGAACACAATATGACCATCGTTTTAGTGACACATTTGATGGATGACGTGGCTAATTACGCAGATCATGTGATTGTTTTAGAAAAAGGACAAATCGTCCGAGCGGGAGCACCACAAGAAGTGTTTCAAGAGACACAATGGCTGAAAGAAAAACAATTAGGCGTGCCAACTGCAGCCGAATTTGCTGAAAAATTAGTGGCAAAAGGCTTTTCTTTTGAGCAATTACCATTAACGGCCGATCAATTAGCCGATCAGCTTCTGAAAAAAATGCAGGAAGCAGGTGAGGCAAAATGATGAATAAATTGATTTTTGGGCGCTATATTCCAGGTGATTCTTTTATCCATCGTTTAGATCCGCGCGCAAAATTATTAGCTAGTTTTTATTTTATTGGAATTATCTTTTTAGCAAATAATTGGCAGAGTTATGTTTTAATAGCAGCCTTTACTGCTTTTGCTATTTCATTATCAAAAATCAGCGCCCGCTTCTTTATCCGCGGTGTTCGGCCATTATTATGGCTAATTCTGTTTACTGTGGCTCTTCAAACCTTGTTTACACAAGGGGGAGAGGTGTACTTTCAGTGGGGAATTATTTCCATTACCCAGTTTGGTGTGACGAATGGGCTATTTATTTTCTGTCGTTTTGTTTTAATTATTTTCATGTCAACGTTATTAACTTTAACGACGGCACCATTAGAGTTATCAGATGCGATTGAATATTTGCTACGCCCACTTCGTGTAGTGAAATTTCCAGTTCATGAAGTTTCATTGATGTTATCAATTGCCTTACGTTTTGTCCCAACATTAATGGATGAAACGGAAAAGATTATGAATGCTCAACGTGCCCGTGGTGTTGATTTTGGTGAAGGAAACTTACTTCAAAAAATGAAAGCTATTGTTCCACTGTTAATTCCGCTTTTCGTAAGTAGTTTTAATCGTGCGGAAGATTTGGCGACTGCCATGGAAGCAAGAGGTTATCAAGGTGGCGAAGGACGGACAAAATACCGCATTCTTCATTGGCACCTACGAGATACAATAGTAATGTTTGGCTTTGTCTTGTTAACCATTGGCTTATTTGTATTAAGAACTTAGAAAAGGTGAAGAAAAATTATGCCCCGCTATAAAGCAATCATTGCCTATGATGGCACTCATTTTCATGGCTTTCAAAAGCAGCCTAATGAGCGTACCGTTCAAGAAGAAATAGAAAAAACGTTAGCACGCATGAATAACGGACGCTCCGTGACGGTTTTTGGTTCAGGACGAACAGATGCAGGTGTTCATGCAATGGGCCAAGTGATTCACTTTGATTATCCGCAGGAACGTCCGTTGGAAAAAATGCGCTTTGCGTTAGACACACAAACACCAGAAGACATTGCTGTGCGCAGTGTGGAACGTGTTTCAGAAGACTTTCATGCACGTTATCACGTGATCGAAAAAACCTATCAATTTAAAGTGGATATTGGCAAACCACGAAGTCCATTTCGACGTTTTTATGCTAGTTATTTTCCGTATCCCATTGATCTCGAAAAAATCCAACAAGCTTTACCTGATTTATTAGGTACCCATGATTTTACCTCTTTCTGTGCCTCAGGAAGTTCAGTAGAAGATAAAGTCCGAACCATTCATGAAGCCAGTGTTCATGTCAATGAAACGGGGGATGAATTAACATTCACTTTTCGGGGCGATGGTTTCTTGTACAAAATGATTCGGATTTTAGTTGGTACGCTATTGAAAATCGGCAATGGGCGGCTGGAACCAACCGTGATTCCAGCAATTATCGCAGCCAAAGATCGAAATTTAGCAGGTCCGACTGCTCATCCAGAAGGATTGTATTTAGCAGAAGTGAAATATGACAACTAAAAAGACGCAGACCTTACAAGAAAAGGTCTGCGTCTTTTTAGTTGTAAAATTTAGATGTATTTAACAGCTGTTCCGTAAGCCACGACAGATTGCATGTCTGTGCCAATTGTGCCAGAATCAAAACGCATCATCACAACAGCATCTGCACCTAATTTAGAGGCTTCTGCTTTTAAACGTTCGATTGCTTGGTCGCGTGCTTCTCGTTGCATATCAGTGTAACCTTTGATTTCACCGCCAACTACGCTTTTTAGTCCAGCACCTAAATCTTTAAACATATTTTTAGAACGTGTGGTTAACCCGAAAACTTCTCCAATAATTTCATATTCTTGACCGCTAATTCTCTCGGTTGTTGTAACTAACATGGGCAATTTCCTCCAGTACTTGTTGGTAACTTCAATTTACCATAGTCAAGAGTTTGGTACAACGAATATACATAAAAACGACACTAGAAAAGATGCGCTTCCGCATTTTTCTAGTGTCGTTTTGGTAAGAATTAATCAAGAATAGGATCTTTTTTAGAAATCATGACCCAAACCCAACTAATTAGAAAAGCAACCGTTGCTGGAACGACCCAGCCCATGCCAATAGTGAACAATGGTAAGTATTGGCCGGCTTTTTCTAAAAGCGTTGTTACAAACGCCGTATCTTTGATAAAGGTGGGGGAGCTATTTAATGCATCTAAAACAGCAGCAATCAATGTGATATAGGTCGTTGCTTGATAGACTTCCCGTCGATGTTTGAAAATAGGACTGATGATTACCAAAAGCATTAAAGTAATCGCCAATGGATAAAGGAACATCAAGACTGGAACGGCAAATTGAATGATGTTGGTCAAACCGACATTTGCAAAAATAGCTGGTAAAACAACAACAATTGCCAAGAATTTTTGATAGGAAACTTTCGGAAACATTTCTTCAAAAGTCTCAGAAAAGGCTGTGCTTAAGCCGATACCGGTTTTTAAACAAGCAAGAACTACGATAAAAGCCAGTAAAATACTCCCTGGTAGGCCTAAATAGTAATTAGCAATTTGGGCTAAGGCAATCCCGCCGTTTTCACTGATTGGAAAAGCCCCGATACTCATTGTTCCCATATAAGCAAGTAAGGTATAGATAATCCCCATCAATACAACACTGAAAGCACCTGATTTAATCATTCCTTTAGCGATATCTCCTGGTTTTTCGACGCCCATATTTCGTAAAGTGGAAACGACAACAATCCCAAAAGCTAATGAAGCTAAAGCATCCAACGTATTATAACCTTCTGTAAATCCTTTAAAGAAAGGACTTGAAATATAATTTTCACCAACAGCGGCACTGGCCACATGACCTAATGGTTTTACAAAGGCTAAAACAATCAAAATTCCTAGCAATGCTAAAAATAACGGATTTAAAAATTTACCCACATAATCTAAGATTTTACTTGGCTTTCTAGAGAAGAGCCAAACAGCTAAGAAAAATAATGCGGAAAAACCAGCAAGAACCAGCCATTGCAAGTCTTTAGGGACAAATGGTGCAAGACCAATCTCAAAAGAAGTAGTTGCTAACCTTGGTAAAGCAAAGAAAGGACCAATCGTTAAATATAATAGTAAGGTAAAAATAAGAGCATAACGACGATTAATCCGAGAAGCTAAGTCAAAAACACCTGAACTTTTAGAAACACCCATAGCAATGACACCAAGAAAAGGTAAGCCAATTCCAGTGGCTAAGAAGCCCAAGTTTGCTAAAAAGACGGAAGCCCCCGCTTCTTGTCCCATATGTACAGGGAAAATTAAATTTCCAGCACCGAAAAACAAACCGAATAACATTGAACCAACGTATAGATAATCACGCCAAACTAACTTTTTTTGCATAGATTCACACTCCTTAATATTGTCTTATTATTTAAAATAACAGAAGAAGAAACAGAGAGCAACCAGTTTTTATAGAAAACATTGGTTTTCTTATTTTTCTATGAAATAAGCATACTGATAATCATCACAATAGTGTCCATTTATATAAAATTCTTCTTTAAAATGTGCTTCCTGCACAAAACCATGTTTTTCATAGAATCGAATGGCTTCTTGATTGGTAGCCATTACTCGCAAACTCAGCTTATGAATCCCGCTTATCTGGGCCATCTCTTTGACATACGACAACAAAGAACCACCAATCCCTTGGCCTTGGAAATCTGGCGAAACGCCAATACTTAGTAGCCATTGTTTTTGATGAGCTGCTAACGAAGTGGGCGAATGGACTTCAATAAATCCAGCGAGTTGTTGTCCGCTGATGGCAACAAAAATCGTTTCATCTTTCATTTTTTCTTGATATGCCGCAAGCGAGAGTGGTTGTATCTCGGCAGGGGTATTCTTTTTTGTCCAAATGATTTGGTCCAAGGCATGTAATGCGGGCCAATCGGCTTCGGCAACTAAGCGAATAGTGAGTAAGGTAGACAAGATAATAGGGCTCCTTTTTCTGAAATTTTAAAATATAAAAAGACTATAGCATTTATTGTCTGAAAATTCAAATACTTTTAAAACGAAAAGAAAAATGGCTGCACCTTTTCGAGAAAATCAAAATATGCTACCATAGCTACCAGAGGATAGATGGTAAAAAAGAATCTATCTAAATGGAGGGTATGTTTGTGAAAAAAATGGCAGTATATTGTGGCGCCAATCTGGGGAATGAGCCAATCTATCAGCAAGCTGCAGTAGCGTTAGCCGCTTGGATGAAAGAAAATCACTATGATCTAGTTTATGGCGGTGGCAATGTTGGTCTAATGGGTACGGTGGCTGACACGCTTTTAGCAGAAGGTGGAGAGGTAATTGGTGTTATGCCCACTTTTTTAATGGAGCGGGAGATTGCACATAATGGCATTACAAAGATGCATACAGTTAGCGATATGCATGCGCGTAAGAAAAAGATGATTGAATTGGCAGATGTATATTTAGCTTTACCCGGTGGGCCCGGAACGCTAGAAGAAATTAGCGAGGTGATCTCTTGGGGCCGAGTCGGTGAACATATGAATCCTTGTATTTTATACAACGTGAATGGTTACTATGATTTATTAGCTGCCTTTTTTGATAAAATGGTAGAAACTAATTTCTTAACAGCGGCGGATCGAGCTAAAATTTTCATTTCAGATTCCTTAGAAGAAATTGGTGCATTTATTGATTCCTATGAACCGCCAATGATTCGTCAATACAAAAAATAACAAAAGAGGCAGTCATTCTAACCAGAATGACTGCCTCTTTTTTACTAGTTTTTCGTTAGAATCCGATGTAAGAACTCTTTTGTCCGAGCTTCTTTTGGATGGACAAAAATATCTTCAGCGGTCCCTTCTTCGGCAATGACACCTTTATCCATGAAAATAACACGATCGGATACGTCCCGCGCAAATTCCATTTCATGTGTTACAATCACCATGGTTAGCCCTGTATGGGCAAGATTTTTCATCGTTTTTAGCACTTCGCCAACCATTTCAGGATCCAATGCAGAAGTTGGTTCATCGAAAAGTAAAACATCTGGATCCATTGATAATGCTCGAGCAATGGCTACCCGTTGCTTTTGTCCACCAGATAATTGAGCAGGTTTGGCATCAATAAAACGAGCCATGCCAACTTTTTCTAAATTTTCTAAGGCAATTTTTTTGGCTTCTTCTTTGTTTCTTTTTAGGACAGTCATCTGACCAGAAGTACAGTTTTCTAAGACATTCATGTTATTAAATAAATTGAATGATTGGAAAACCATACCTAAATGGGTCCGATATTTGGGCAAACTATAACCACGTTCTAAAACATTTTTACCATTATAGATGATTTTGCCATCTGTTGGTTTTTCTAACAAATTAATACAACGTAGTAACGTTGATTTACCAGAACCAGAAGAACCGATAATGGTGACAACTTCTCCTTTGTTGACGTTCATATTGATATCTTTTAATACTTCGTTTTCGCCAAAGCTTTTTCGTAAATGTTCAATTTCAATAATTGCACTCATCTGTTTGCCTCCTAGCTTTCTTTTCCTTCTTCAGTTAATTCTTCTACTTTAACGTAAGCAGAAGGGCCATCCATTTTACGTTCCACAACACGTAAGATTCGTGTAATCACAAAAGTCATTACCAAGTACATGATGCCGACAATTGTAAAGGTTTGGAAGAACTGGAAGTTTGCGCCAGAAGCAGCATTCCCTTGGAAGAATAAATCTGCAACACCGATAACACTTAACACGGCCGTATCTTTGATATTAATGACAAATTCATTCCCTGTTGCAGGTAAAATATTACGTAATACTTGGGGAATAACGACTTTACGCATTGTTTGTCCATGGGTCATCCCAATCGCTTGTGCTGCCTCGAATTGTCCTTTATCTACTGCGAAAATACCTCCGCGAACAATTTCAGACATATAGGCACCAGTATTCACAGAAACGATAAATAGTGCGGCCACTGTTCGGTCTAAAGAGATGCCAAAAGCTAGAGCTAAACCATAGAAAATAACCATTGCTTGAACCATCATTGGTGTACCACGGAAAACTTCAATATAAATAGAAAGAATTAAATTTCCTAATTTTTGGAAGAAACGAGCGACTGGGTTTTCAGAATCTGGAATTGTACGGAAGACACCAATTAGTAAACCAAGGGTTGTTCCGACAACTGTCCCAATTAACGCGATAAATAGCGTTAAACCAGCACCACGTAAAAACATGTCGCCATATTGATTCCAAATATTTTTGAAATCGTTAATAAGTCCTGTTTTTTGTTCATCACTATCTGTTGCTGCAGGTTGATCCTTGATTGCTTGGTCCATAATTTTTGTCCGTTCATCTTGAGAAATACCTGCTAAAATTTTGTTTACTTTTTCAATGTCTGGATCGCCTTTACGCATGCCGACTGCTACTTGCGAGTCTTCAGCGCTAGCATCAAAGCCATTTTCTTTTGGAAATTCTAACATTTTTAATTCTTTATTGACACTAGTTGCTGTTATGCCTTCAGGGCGTTCACTAACATACCCGTCAATCATGCCAGAAGCAAGTGCTGTTCGCATAGCTGAAAAGTTATCCATTGCTTGCTGTTTATTGACATTTGGAATTTGATCAATTAATCCGTAGTGGAATGTATTTAGTTGAGCCGTAATTTTAGCATCAGCTAAATCTTTCAAGCTTTTTGCATTAGCGTATTTGCCATCTTTTTTTACAATTACGACAAATTGTGATTCATAATAAGGGTTTGTAAAAGCAATTTCTTTTTTTCGTTCAGCGGTTGGGCTCATTCCGGCGATAATGGCATCAATTTTTCCAGATTGTAAGGCGGGCGCCAAGCCATCCCATTTGGTTTGGACGATTACTAATTTACGACCTAAACCATCGGCAATTTTTTTAGAAATTTGAACATCATAGCCGCCTGCATAAGAGTTGCCTTGAATAGGCACTGCGCCATGTGCGTCATTTTTCTGTGACCAGTTAAAAGGGGCGTAGCCAGCTTCCATGCCGACACGAAATTCACCATTTTCCTCCGCCGAAGCGTTGGTTGTCATGCCAAGTAACGAAAATAGCGTGACAAGTAGTAGACTGAATGAAAAAACTTTTTTGTTCATCTTTTTCTCTCCTTTAAATTTCTTGTCTGATTGATCGTTTTGTCTTTTTTCAATCAACAAGCTTTGATAATCAGCTGAGCAAAAGCGATTCTGTCTTTTTAAAGGAGAATACTTCTGTCACAACCTATTTTTGAATACAAAAAAACAACCAAACAGATGTAAGGTTGCTAGGTAATGTCGAAAAAAATTCCTCAACGAAACATAGCACAACTTAGCATCACTACTAAGACAGTCCGCAAGCTCTTAACTTACGTCCCAACACACAACAGAAGAGGCTCTGTTATGCATTTCGGCGATTGATCCTAAACTTGCTTCCCAGTGTCCTCTCACTCCACAAGCGTAATAAAAACCGCGACCTCTACCTCTTTTTTGAGGCACTATTCAGTTATTAAATTCAGTTATTAATTTTAGGATAAATCCAGAAGAAAGTCAATATGTTCCAGCAAAGGAATTTATCAAGAGGACACAAACACCATGAAATTAGCGTAACATTTTCCCTACGAAATAGAAACTAATACGAAAAAAGCAACCATTCCTAAAGGAACAGTTGCTTTTTACTTAAGCTTTGACAGCTTTTGGTTCACGACCTAAAATAGCTTGAAGAACAGTCAATACACCTAAAGAAGCTAAAATTGTATAAATTAGACTTGAGTAAGTTAAGATACCGAAATCCCAAGTTTTGTAAACTAATAAAACAATTGCTAAGGCGATAATAGCGATAACGTTGAAGAACGCAAAAGCCCAAAGATTTCCGTTTTCTTTACGAGAAAGATAAAAAACAGAGAACCAAATGCTTAAAACGCCCCAAGCGATGCAGGCAATAATTGCAGCCCAATAAATAATAAATGCGACCATTGTTGTTTCACCTCACTTTTACTCATGCATATTTTACCACGAGTTGAGAAATTTGTCACAAACTCTTTCAAGATAAATCAATATATAGGTAAGAAGTTTTCAAAAAGTGGAAAAACTTTTGGTGCTAATGTTAAAATACGTTATAATATAGAAGATTAGGAGCTGAATCGATATGCAAGATATCACGCAAGCTGAGGCAATTCATTGGTTGGCAACCCAACAAAAAATCACATTTTTAACAGGTGCGGGTATCTCGACAGCCTCAGGTGTGCCAGATTAT
The DNA here is from genome assembly GCF_051712085.1 of Enterococcus sp. DIV1537a. Classification (NCBI taxonomy): domain Bacteria; kingdom Bacillati; phylum Bacillota; class Bacilli; order Lactobacillales; family Enterococcaceae; genus Enterococcus; species Enterococcus sp. DIV1537a. Next base: position 187,936 of record NZ_JBIOOE010000001.1, read on the forward strand.
CGTTCCTTAAAAGGTGTCTATCAAGGAATCCAGCAACCGGAATACTTATTGAGCCGGACTTGCTTAAAAACAGAGCCAGAAAAGTTTTATCAATTCGTTAAAACGCTCTATCATCCAGACGCACAACCTAATATCATTCACCAGAAAATGGCACAATTAGAGCAAATGAAACGGGGAAAAATTGTTTCACAAAATATTGATGGGCTTCATCGAAAAGCAGGTAGCCAAGAAGTGGTGGACTTTCATGGTAATTTATATGAATGTTATTGCCAAACTTGTGGTGCAACGGTTCCTTGGCAAGACTATTTGCTTAGTGATCGGCACGCTGATTGTCATGGACAAATCCGTCCAGCTATTACTTTGTATGAAGAAGGACTATCCGAAGAGGCAATCGAAAAAGCCATTCAGGCCGTTGCTTCTGCCGACTTAATCGTGATTGTCGGCACGAGTTTTCAAGTGCATCCATTTTGCGATTTGATTCATTATAAACAACCAATGGCAACTATTTTAGCCATTAATCAAACGCCGCTATTTTTACAACAACCTTATTATTTTTTAGAAGCGAAAGCCGAAACGATATTTGCAGAATTAACGATAAAGGAGTAACGGAATGGAAGAATTTAAATCAGAAAAAGAAAAAATGATCGCAGGTGCACTATATTTTGCCTCAGATCCTGAATTAGTGGCTGATCGCAAAAAAGCCCGTGAACAAATGGCGTTAATTAACCAACAACCAGACACTTATATTCGTCGTCAATTAATAGAAGAAACATTTGGAAAAGTGGGTGTCGGGACGTACATCGAACCGATGATTCAATTTGATTACGGCTACAACATTTCTGTGGGAAAAAATTTCTATGCCAATTTTAATAACGTTTTTTTAGATGTTTGTCCAATCGAAATTGGCGATAACTGTATGTTTGGCCCCAATGTGCAACTTTATACAGCCGAGCATCCATTACAAGCAGCCAAGCGTAATAGCGGAATGGAATCAGGGAAACGAATTATCATTGGCAACAATGTTTGGATTGGCGGTGGAGCGATTGTCCTTCCAGGCGTAACATTAGGCGATAATGTAGTGGTGGCAGCAGGTGCTGTTGTGACCAAATCGTTCCCAGAAAACTGTGTGATCGCAGGTAATCCAGCACGGATAATTAAAGAATTGACTGAAGATGACGCCCCAACAACTTCTTTAGAACAACAACGAGCAAAGATTAACCAAATCGATAAGGAACTAGTCCGTTTATTAGAACAGCGGATGGACGTCGTCGCAGAGATTGCTGCAGTGAAAAAGAAAGCAGGTCATGCGGTTTTTGATTCTGAAAGAGAACAACAAGTATTAGAAACTATTCTGAATCATGTTGAAAATGCCGAGTATGAAGAAACATTATCTGAGACTTTCCAGGGAATTATGGACGCCTCTAAACGTTTCCAAGAAAAACATTTAGGAGAGTGAGGCGAAGGTCGTGGATGGAGAAATCAGAAGAAGAGAGATTGTTAAAAGATTAAGAGAGACCGAAAAGCCAATTAGTGCCACTCGTTTTGCAAAAGCTTTTGATGTCAGCAGACAAATTATTGTAGGAGATGTCGCTCTATTACGGGCGACAGGGGTCGAAATTGTCGCAACAGCTCGAGGGTATATGTTGGAACAACCTTTAGAAGGAATTGAGCGGAAAATTGCTTGTCAACATACGCCTGAACAAACGAGAGAAGAATTGTCAGTCATTGTTGCCAAAGGTGGAGAAGTGGTAGATGTGAGTATTGCACATCCGCTTTATGGGGAATTAATCGGCAGTTTGCGCATTCAATCAGAGAAAGATATTGATAAATTTATGGACAAGTATCAAAAAGAGCATGCTACATTACTATCAGTTTTAACAGGAGGCGTCCATCTGCATACTATTCGCTGTGCAGACGAAGAAACTTTCCAAGAAATCAAAGAGGCGCTTCGAAAAAAAAGTATTTTGTTTGAAGGATAACGAGAAAAAGAGAGGACATTGATGTTTGTTCAAGCCCTTTCTTTTTTTTCTTAGAAAATTACCAAAAAAAGATAGAAGAATTTGTGAATTTTCTTCTATTTTTTTAACTTTTTGCTAGAAATTTTTTATGAAACAGTATACTATTAAAAAAGGAGCCATTTAAACAATAACTATGTCAATTATTATGTTGGTACATAAAAATAAATGGAGAAAAATAAAAAAGGAGAATGAGTATGAAAAAACAATTTGCCATATTCTCTACCTTATTACTTTTAGGTTCATCAATGCCAGTAGGCGCATTTGCAGAAGGTAATAACTTGGTAGCTGAAAATAGTTCTGTCGCAGAAACAACCGCAGAAGCCACTGAAACGACAGCGACTAGTGAAACAACAGAAGCGACAGAAGAATCAACGACTGAAACAGAAAGTTCAACCGAATCAAGTGAATCTACAACCACGGAGTCCACGGAAACGTCAGGAACCGAAACGACAGATTCCACAACGGATTCAACATCCACAAGTACGACAGAATCGACTACTGACTCCACCTCAACGAGTACAACAGAGTCAACCACAGATTCTACGTCAACAAGTACAACTGAATCAAGTACCACGCCGACGACCACACCAAGTTCTTCTAAAGAACAGCCAAAACCTGGCACGAGTACTTCTGAATCAAAACAGCCGGCGAAACCAGTGACACCAACAGCGCCAGCTGAAAAGCCAGTAGAACAACCAGCAGCGTCAACACCGCAGCCCGAAATAGTCCCACCAGTTACAAATGAAACGGTTGGGTTAGTGGAAGACGATGAGACGTTTACGGTCAGCAAAACGAAGAAGACAGAAGAGTTTATTCAAGAAATCGGGGAATCTGCTCGGAAAGTGGCCAAGGACAAAAACTTATATGCTAGTGTGATGATTGCTCAAGCAATTTTAGAAAGTGGCAGCGGCAATAGTAAATTAAGCCAGAAACCAAACTACAATTTGTTTGGTATTAAAGGCGATTACAAAGGTCAATCTGTTTCTTTTATTACCTATGAAGACAATGGTTTCGGTAACCTATACACAGTAGAAGCAAAATTCCGTCAATATCCAACGTATAAAGAATCAATGGAAGATTATGCGAAATTATTGAAAAATGGTTTAGATTCCAATAAAGATTTCTATCATGGTGTCTGGAAAACGGAAGCCAAATCATACAAAGAAGCGACACGTTTCCTAACAGGAAAATACGCAACGGACAAAGATTACCATAAGAAATTAAATGCGTTAATTAAAACATACGATTTAACTTATTATGATAAAGAAAAAGCAACCGTTGAACCAATGGAATCAAATTTCCCAGCCTATAATGGCAAAAACTATGACACCTTTAATAGTTATGCTTGGGGCAACTGTACACAATATGTTTACAACCGTATTACGCAATTAGGTAAACGTGTGGACTTAACAATGGGGAATGGTCAAGATTGGGGCGAAACAGGTCGTGCACGCGGGTACAAAGTAAGTCGTACACCAAAAGCAGGCGCAGCGGTTTCCTTCCCAGCTGGTGTTTTAGGCGCAGACAATACTTATGGTCATGTCGCATTTGTGGAAAAAGTCTTTAAAGATGGTAGCATCTTAATTTCTGAAATGAACGTGAAGGGATTAAACGTTGTTTCGACACGTACAATCTCAGCTGATGAAACACATTTAATGAACTATATCGTTCCAAAAGATAAATAAAAAAATCAGCTCTTTGTCAATAAGAACGGATGAGTTGGAAAAATCAAAGCTAGCACTGAAGAAGCAATTTTAATTCTTCAGTGCTAGCTTTTTTTGTGGCAAAAGTTCTCTCCAATAAAGTTTAATACATTCAGTTATTGCCAGGCGGTTTCAGGTCGGGATGAGTTAGCAACAGTCGCTGATAGCTATATTTTTTTTAGGTAGAATCATTTACTTTTAGGTGAAAGATGTCTTATAATTGTAAGCGGATACAAAAATAAAAAAGAGGTGGGTAAATGAGTAAAAAAGAAATAAATCAAGTAGTTGCCAGTAGCTATCAATTGTATATTAATGGAGAGTGGACAACAGGTAGTGGTAACAAAATGATTGCTAGTTACAATCCTAGTAATGGTGAAAAATTAGCAGAATTTGTAGATGCCACAAATGCAGATGTGGATCGAGCTGTAGAAGCAGCCCAAGAAGCGTTTCAGACATGGAAAGATGTTGACGTTGTAACAAGAAGCAATCTTTTATTGAAAATTGCTGATTTGATTGAAGAAAATCAAGAACATTTGGCTATGGTGGAGACTTTAGATAATGGAAAACCGCTTCGGGAAACGCAATCGATTGATGTCCCTGCCAGTGCAGACCATTTTCGGTATTTTGCTAGTGTGATTCGTGGAGAAGAAGGGGCTGTCAAAGAATTTGATAAGGATACGTTATCCATTGTTGTGAAAGAACCCATTGGTGTTGTGGGTCAAATTATTCCGTGGAATTTCCCCTTATTAATGGGTGCTTGGAAATTAGCGCCAGCGTTGGCAGCAGGTAATACGGTTGTGATTCATCCGTCCTCGAGCACATCATTAAGTCTGTTGGAATTGTTTAAGATTTTTGATCAAGTCTTGCCGAAAGGAGTAGTGAATTTAATCACCGGTCGTGGTTCTGATTCAGGAAATTATATGTTGGCACATCCAGGGTTTGATAAGCTAGCTTTTACAGGCTCAACAGAGGTGGGGTACACTGTCGCTAAAGCGGCGGCCGACCGCCTAATTCCAGCCACTTTAGAACTTGGCGGAAAATCAGCCAACATTATTTTTGAAGATGCCAATTGGGAACGTGCATTAGAAGGCGTGCAGTTAGGGATTTTATTCAATCAAGGGCAAGTTTGTTGTGCTGGGTCTCGTGTGTTCGTTCAGTCAGGTATTTATGATCAATTTGTAGAAGCTTTAAAGGAAAAGTTTGAACAAGTGAACGTTGGTTTCCCGTGGGAAAAAGATGTTGAAATGGGCGCTCAGATCAATGAGCATCAATTGGAAGAAATTTTAAAATATGTCGAAATTGTTGTGAAGGAAGGAGCTACGCTGATTACTGGAGGGCAACGTTTAACAGAAAATGGGCTAGACAAGGGGGCATTTTTAGCTCCTACGTTATTAGCAAACGGCACGAATACAATGTGTGTGGCCCAAGAAGAAATCTTTGGTCCTGTTGCAACAGTGATTAAATTTGAAACGGAAGAAGAAGTCATTCGTTTAGCTAATGATTCTGAATATGGTCTAGGTGGCGCCGTCTTTTCTCAAGATATCAATGTGGCATTACGGGTTGCTCGTGGTGTACGGACAGGTCGGATGTGGGTCAACACATACAATCAATTGCCTGCGGGCGCGCCATTTGGCGGTTATAAAAAATCAGGAATTGGTCGAGAAACGCATAAATCAATGCTAGATGCTTATACGCAAATGAAAAATATTTACATTGTGACAAAAGAAGAAGCAGATGGACTGTATTAAGTAGTGTAGTGAATTTTAGATAATAAACTTATTTTTGGTTATTGTTATTTTTAGAGCTAAACAAAACAATAATTTTTTGAAAAAATTGGGTGATGAGTAAAGTAAAACAAATTAAAAGTAAAGCCTGGTGCAAAAATCACTTTGGATTTTTGTACCAGGCTTTAAAGCGGAGTAACAATAGTGTTCACTCTTGGTTGTTTTTAATTTTTGACTATTGTAGAAGGAGTTATTTTGCTTCTTCTGCTTCAAATTTAGCAAAAGCTGTTTCAATAACTTCTTTTAATGCAGAAGCAGAAGCTTCCATTTTTTCTTGTTCAGCATCTGTTAATGGAATTTCAATGACTTGTTTAACGCCTTGGCGGTTGATGATCGCTGGTGCACCGATATAAATATCGTTTTGACCATATTCACCTTCTAAATAAACAGATAGTGGTAACACAGAGTTTTCATCGTTTAGGATAGCTTTAGTGATACGCGCTAGTGCAACCGCGATTCCATAGAAAGTAGCTCCTTTTTTCTCGATGATTGTGTAAGCAGCGTCGCGTACGTTGAAGAATAAATTAACCATTGCTTCTTCATCGACGTCAGGATTATTTTTCACCCATTCGTAAATTTGTAAGCCAGCGACATTTGCATGTGACCAAACTGGGAATTCTGTATCTCCGTGTTCTCCTAAGATGTAGGCATGGACATTTCGTGCATCAACGTCAACTAATTCGGCAATTGCTTGACGGAAACGAGCAGAATCTAGTGAAGTTCCTGAACCGATTACTCGTTCTTTCGGGAAGCCAGAGAATTTCCAAGTTGAATAAGTCAAAATATCAACTGGGTTTGCGGCAACTAAGAAGATACCGTTGAAACCAGAATCAACAATTGTTGTAACGATTTCTTTATTAATTTTCAAGTTTTTATGAACTAAGTCTAAACGAGTTTCGCCTGGTTTTTGAGGCGCGCCAGCTGTTAAGACAACTAAGTCTGCATCATGGCAATCGTCATAAGTAGCAGCATAGATTTTTTTAGGAGAAGTAAATGCTAATGCGTGAGATAAGTCCAACGCGTCTCCTTCAGTTTTTGGTACATTAATATCAATAATCCCAACTTCTTGAGCAATATTCTGAGTTACTAAAGCAAAGGCATAGCTAGAACCTACGGCACCGTCCCCGACTAAAATTACTTTTTGGTGATCTTTATTCCCTGCGGCTGCAGTCATGTGTACCATTCCTTCCTCTACATTCTTTTTCGTGAGCAACGAGTTTTTATTTCCTGTTGCTAAAGTGATAGTAACATGGTTTGTAAAAAATGTCACGAACTTTGATTGTAAAAATGATACAGTTTTCAGACCTGTTTCAAAATGGTAGCTCTTACATGTGCGTAATTTCACTATCTTACGCATATTTAAATTTCTAAAAAATTTTTTTACATCTTTCTTAATCTTCAAAGACTGCGAGTTTTTTTATTTCTATGGTATAATGAATAAAACTGGGTAGCGCATACGCTTCCCAGCCATTTTGTGTTGGCAAGCTTATAATCCAAGGAGAATGAAAGATGAAAGTAATCGTAGGACTGGGAAATCCCGGTAGTAAATACAAAGAAACAAAACACAACATTGGCTTTATTACGCTAGATGAAATTGCGTATCGGCAAAATGTTTCGTTTAATAATAGTAATTTTGAAGCAGATATTGCAGAGTTTTTTATAGGGACTGAGAAAGTATTGTTAGTGAAACCATTAACATTTATGAATGAATCAGGTCGCTCTGTTGGTCCGCTGTTGACCTACTTTGGGGTAGATGAGGAAGACTTGATTGTTATTTATGATGACTTAGACTTAGAGGTCGGTAAAATTCGTTTACGGCAAAAAGGTAGTGCTGGGGGCCACAATGGGATAAAAAGTCTGATTGCCCATTTAGGAACAAATGTCTTTCCTAGAATTAAAATTGGCATTGGTCGGCCCTCAAAAAATGATACAGTTATCCACCATGTACTAAGTACTTTTCCCAAAGAAACACACGAAGAGATGTTACTTGCTGTAAAAAAAGCAGCCGATGCCGCTTTATATGCATGCGAAGGACATACGTTTGTTGAAACAATGAATCAATTTAATGGAAAATAGCAGAAAGGAGGGCCCTTGTTTGAATATTATCGAACGAATTAGCCAAACAGAAATTGCTAAATCATGGCGCAGTCAACTAATGACAACAGGAACGCGCCAACTAATTACTGGGTTATCAGGCTCTGCTAAAACATTACTGATGGCAGGCGCTTTACAAAAGACGCATCAAAAAATTGTTATTGCGGTTCCAAATCTATACTATGCTAATCAATTAGTAGATGATTTTTTAAATATTTTACCTTCAGAACAAGTTCATCTATTTCCAGTAGATGAAGTGTTATCCGCCGAAATGGCCTTTTCTTCACCAGAAGCGCGCGCAGATCGAGTGAGTGCGTTAAATTTCCTGATGACAGCGAATGCAGGAATTGTGGTCGTGCCAGTAGCTGGACTACGAAAATATTTGCCAACGAAAGAAACGTGGCAAAATGCGCAACTCCATTGGGAAATCGGGACAGAAGTAGAACCTGAAATCCTCGCGCAACGCTTAGTGTTAATGGGCTATGAACGCCAATCGATGGTCGGGAAACCCGGCGAATTTAGTATTCGTGGAAGCATTATTGATGTCTATCCGCTAAATGCCGAATACCCTGTTCGTGTGGAACTGTTTGATGTTGAAATCGACTCAATCCGTTATTTTGAAGCGGATACCCAACGTTCATTAGAAAATCTTGAAGAAGTAACGATTTCACCAATGACTGATTTAGTGTTCTCAAAGTCAGATATGAATCATGGCATGATGAGGTTACAAGATGCTCTAGAAAAACGTTTAGCGACAGCTAAAGATCAAACGGAGACCGATTTTTTAGAAGAATATTTTGGTCAGTTGCTGTCTTCTTGGGAACAAGGGATTCCTACAGAAAATGCTCACTATTATACAGATTTTCTGTACCAACAAAAAACTACGCTGTTAGATTATTTACCAGAAAATAGTTTGCTTTTTGTGGATGATTATTCTCGTATGATGGAAACGGAGCGAGAAATCGCTAGAGAGGAAGCGGAATGGCAAACCCTGAAAATTGAAGAAATGCGCGTGTTTTCTGAACAAACTTTTGGCGTAGACTTTCATGATCAATTGCGAAAAACTGCACGAAATACGACCTTCTTTTCACTTTTTCAAAAAGGAATGGGGAATCTTCGTTTCCAAGAAGTCCATAATTTCCAATATCGTTCAATGCAACAATTCTTCGGTCAAATGCCGTTGCTAAAAGCGGAAGTGGACCGTTGGCAAAAGCAAAACCAAACGGTCGTTGTTTTTGTTCCTACGAAAGAACGGATTCAAAAAGTCGAAGAGCTATTTCAGGACTTTGACATACCTAGCGTAGTAAGCAATTGGGATCAGTTGTTAGATGGGCATGTCCAAATTGTCCAAGGGGCATTACAAACAGGGTTTGAATTGCCTAAAAACAAGCTCGTGGCGATTACGGAAAAAGAAATTTTTCATACAACGACCAAAAAACGGGCACGTCGTCAAACAATCTCTAATGCGGAACGTTTGAAAAGTTATAGCGACTTAAAAACGGGCGATTATGTCGTTCATGCGAATCACGGGATTGGTAAATATATTGGTATGGAAACCTTAGAAGTTGATGGGGTTCATCAAGATTACATGACTATCTTGTACCAAAATGATGACAAGTTATTTATTCCAGTAACACAATTGAACTTGATTCAAAAGTTCGTTGCTTCCGAGTCTAAAACGCCGAAAATTAACAAGCTAGGCGGCAGTGAATGGACGAAAACCAAACGAAAAGTTGCTTCAAAAATTGAAGATATCGCGGATGATTTAATCTTACTTTATGCGACAAGAGAATCGGAAAAAGGCTATGCTTTTCCGCCAGATGATGCGTATCAAAAAGAATTTGAAGAGGCTTTTCCGTATTCTGAAACAGATGATCAATTACGTAGTGCTGCCGAAATTAAACACGACATGGAAAAATCTCGACCAATGGATCGTTTGTTAGTTGGCGATGTAGGGTTTGGTAAAACAGAAGTGGCCTTACGAGCGGCTTTCAAAGCTGTTAGCAACAATAAACAGGTTGCCTTTTTAGTGCCAACAACTATTTTAGCGCAACAACATTACGAAACGATTCAAGAGCGGTTTGAGGGCTTTCCTGTAGAAATTGGTTTATTAAGTCGTTTCCGCACGAAAAAACAGCAAAATGAAACAATTGAAAAAATTAAACATGGACAAGTAGATATTGTGATTGGTACCCATCGTTTATTGTCGCAAGATATTAATTTTAGTGATTTAGGCTTGTTGATTATTGATGAGGAACAACGGTTTGGAGTGAAACATAAAGAACGACTAAAACAATTGCGTTCACAAGTGGATGTCTTGACGTTAACAGCAACGCCAATCCCAAGGACCCTCCATATGTCAATGTTAGGTGTCCGTGATTTATCCGTCATCGAAACCCCACCAGAGAATCGTTATCCGATCCAAACGTATGTCATGGAAAATAATCCTGGGGCGATTCGGGAAGCGATTGAGCGAGAAATGGCCCGAGATGGTCAAGTCTTTTATTTATACAATCGAGTAGATACGATTGAACGAAAAGTTGAAGAGTTACAAGCGCTAGTTCCAGACGCACGAATTGCGTATGCACATGGGCAAATGACAGAAGTACAACTGGAGAATACTTTGTTTGATTTTATTGAAGGACAATATGATATATTAGTCACTACAACGATTATTGAAACAGGGGTAGATATTCCTAATGCTAATACCTTGTTTGTAGAAAATGCGGACTACATGGGCTTATCTACGTTGTATCAATTACGTGGTCGTGTGGGGCGTAGCAATCGAGTGGCCTATGCTTATTTTATGTACGAACAGCAAAAAATCCTAAACGAAGTTAGTGAGAAACGTTTAGAAGCAATTAAAGACTTTACGGAATTAGGTTCTGGGTTCAAAATTGCGATGCGTGACCTTTCCATTCGAGGGGCCGGAAACCTTCTTGGTGCCCAACAACATGGCTTCATTGATTCGGTTGGGTTTGATATGTACTCACAGATGTTATCTGAGGCAGTTGCTCGTAAACAAGGAAAAAATATCCAAGACCAAAAAACGTCTGTTGAAATTGATTTGGGCATTGATGCTTATATTCCAGGAACGTACATCACAGATGAACGACAAAAAATTGAAATTTATAAACGGATTCGTCAATTAGAAAATATGGATATGTACGAAGAATTAGAAGCGGACTTGTTAGACCGCTTTGGAGAGTATCCTGACGAAGTGGCGCATTTATTAACCACTGGCCGTATCAAAATGGATGGCGACCGTGCCTTGTTAGAAAGTATTCGTAAACGCGACCAAAAAGTCAAGTTTGTGTTAAGTAAAATTGGCACAAAAACATACTCTGTGGAGCAGTTGTTTGAAGCGTTATCGGCAACCAGCTTAAAAGCGGATCTAGCAGTTGAGAAAGAACAAATGACTATTTCCTTGAAGTTGCCGAAAGATTGTAAAGAAGCTGTTTGGATTCAAGAAATTGCTACTTTTACAACCGCATTGCGACAAGAAAAATACAAACATTCGCAAGAAACGGATTCCCTTTAAAAGGAGGCCTAGAAGATGGCACAAAAAGAAATGCAGCGAATGATGCAAGGTGCCGTTGTGTTAACCATTGCTTCCTTCATTGCAAAAGTGTTGAGTGCGTTTTATCGCGTTCCTTTTCAGAACTTTGTAGGGGATGAAGGATTTTACGTGTATCAGCAAGTTTATCCAATCTATGGGATTGCGATGACATTAGCATTGTCAGGTTTACCGCAATTTATTTCCAAAATTGTTGCTGAACAACCAGATATTCGGAGTCAAAAACAAGTGTTGCGCCAACTATATCCCTATGTGTTATGGTTAGCGATTGCTTGTTGGGCCTTCTTTTTCTTTGGTAGTCAAGAAATTGCTATTAGTATGGGGGATGCTGCACTCCAACCATTAATGGAAGTTGTTTCCTTTACCTTTTTACTCGTTCCAATTCTTTCTTTCTATCGTGGGAATTTTCAAGGTCATTTGTTGATGGTGCCTAGTGGTATTTCACAGGTGATGGAACAGTTTGTGCGTGTCGGGGTTATTCTAGTAGCTGCGTTGTCCTATCATTACTTTGGTGGCTCCATTTACCAAACGGGGACGGTGGCCATGAGTGGTGCGTTGGCTGGCGGTGTCTTAGCGGTACTTGTCTTATGGTACTACAATCGAAAAATTCTTAGTGGAAGTACGGAATACTTGCATCAATGGAAGATTATGCCTCAAACCACAGGACTATTTAAACGTTTAATGATTGAGGGTGGTTTGGTCTCTTTATATAGTGCTTTTCTGATTCTATTTCAATTAATTGATTCCTTTAAAGTAAAAAATGCCCTCATGCTTTTCGGGCTCTCTGATTTAGCTGCGAAAGTGGACAAAGGGGTCTATGATAGAGGACAACCACTAGTTCAATTAGGATTGGTAATTGCTTTAGCTTTAAGCTCAACCTTTTTACCAGGTTTGACAAAATATTTTATGAAAAAAGACCGTCAACAATTTTTACAAGTTGCAAAAATCTTTTTGCGTCTTACCACAACCTTGGCATCGGCGGCTTCGATTGGTCTGATGATGTTATTGCCGTACATGAACTTTACGCTTTTTAAAGATTATAAAGGCAACGATGTTTTAGGGGTGTATGTTTTATCCATCGCTTTTATGGCCATTATTCAGGCCTACCAAAGTATTGAACAAAGTCGCAATCGTTTTAAAGGTCCTTTAGTGGCAGCTGGTGTGGGCTTATTAGTGAAATTACTGACAACGGGCTTTTTCACCATTCGTTGGGGAACATTAGGTGCTAGTTGGTCTACTATTCTTGGGTTACTAGCGACGTTATTCGTTTTAGTCCGACAATCGGATGCAGCGATTAATTGTTTTGTTCGAGAACGAAGCTTTTTGAAAAAATTGTTGCTTAGTTTAGCAATCATGATGCTGTCATTACTGGTCTATCAAGGAATTATCTCCATCTTGTTCCAAGGTGTGCATCACCGAAGTCAAGCGTTTTTCGTTACAGTTTTAGGTGTTGCAGTGGGTGGTACAGTTTTTATTAGCACCATCATTAAGTTAGAATTATTTACGATACGTGAATGGTTAGGTTTACCGTATGGCGCAAAAATTTTACGGATGAGACAAAAAAAATAAAAGAGGTGAATGTGATGCGGTTAGATAAATTTTTAAAAGTTTCTCGCATTATTAAAAGAAGAACAATTGCCAAAGAAGTCGCTGATAAAGGTCGGATTCAAATCAACGGAGTCTTGGCCAAATCTTCTAGTACTGTGAAGATTGGTGACCTTGTCAAAATTCAATTTGGGAACAGAATTTTAGAAGTAGAAGTCCTGCAACTAAATGACTCTACGAAAAAAGAAGATGCCACAAAAATGTATGAAATAAAATCAGAAACACGTGTCTCTGAAGAATAAACAGGTGAGGATGGAGAGCTTGGCAAGTTCATTGAAAAGATGAATATTCCAAGCGCTTCATCCTTTCAGCGTTTTAATGAAACAGACGCGCCGCTTTTGAAAAAAATTAATAAATCAACCGCTGTTATTTCAAAAGCAAAGAATATTTTAGAAAAAAGCTTAATTTTCTTCAACTTCTCTGAAATTAACATTAGACAAGGTTCTTAGATGTTGGTATAATAAAACGGACAATCCAAAGCGAGTGGAGCGAGACGATGGGAAAGAATGAAAAAAACTCGAAGAAAGTTGCGGCATTGGAAAATGACTACACGAAAGAACAGTATGTCGAATTCCAAAAACAACAGAAACAATTGATTTTTAGACGCAGACGCTTGGCAGCGATTTTTCTCGTGGCCTTCATTATTTTTGCCTTTTCTGGCATCCAATTGATGAAAGATTATCATCGCTTAGGTGCTTTCAAACAAGAACGAGCAGATGCAATTGCTGAATCCGTAGCAGTTGATAAGAAGGTCAAGGATCTAAAAAAAGACGTTGCTTTGTTAAAAGATGATGATTATGTGGCAAAATTAGCACGTAGCCGTTTCCTTCTCTCAAAAGAAGGCGAACAGATTTATCCCACACCAGAACAAATGAAAAAAACACAGACTTCTGGAGCGGAAGAAAGCAAGAGCAGTTCAGAAAAAAATAGTCAATCACAGTCTTCAACTGAAACAACTAAGTCTTCAGCTGAATAAACTGCAATTATAATTAGGGAAAAAATAGGAGGAACAATTTTTTTATGTCAATCGAAGTAGGAGCTAAATTGCCAGGAAAAGTGTCAGGGATTACTAACTTTGGTGCATTTATTGATTTAGGAGAAGGAAAAACTGGGTTAGTACACATCAGTGAAGTGTCTAATGGATTCGTTAAAGATATTCATGATGTATTAACAGTAGGTGACGAAGTAACAGTGAAAGTAACCTCAGTTGGTGACGACGGCAAAATTGGCTTATCGATCCGTAAAGCTCAAGAGCCAGCAGAAGGGCAACAACCAAAACGTGAATTTCAACGTCGTGAAAACAATTATGAGAATCGTGACCGTAATCCACGCGCAGGGGGCAAAAAGCCTTTCAATAAACCACAAGCAAATAACAATAACAATAAACAAGATTTTGACTCATTGATGAGCTCTTTCTTGAAAGATAGTGATGACCGTTTATCTTCATTAAAACGTAATACTGAAGGCAAACGTGGCGGACGTGGCGGACGTCGCGGCTAAGCACAAACAATAGGGGGACTGGGGATAACGAATGGGTTATTTCTCGGTTCCTCTTTTATTCTAAGGAAGAAAGAAGGGCGAACAATGTTTTGGCAGTTTTATAAACGAGGAAAAGAACAAGGATTTTGGCAACCGCATCAAACAATCGTGGTCGCTGTTTCTGGTGGTGTAGATTCCATGGCCCTTTTGACGTTAATGGAACAGGTGGCAGAAAAAGAACAATTACAATTGGTTGTTGCACACGTCAATCATCAATTGCGAGAAGCGTCGGCACAGGAAGCGCAATATCTCGCTACCTATTGTCAGCAGCGAGAGCTAACGTATTATGAAACGCGTTGGGAAGACCCTGAAAAGCAACGGAATTTAGAAGCAAAAGCGCGCACATTTCGTTATGAATTTTTTAAAGAAGTCATGGAAATTGAAGGTGCGGCGGTCTTAATGACGGCACATCATCTAGACGATCAAGCGGAAACGATTTTAATGAAACTGATTCGAGGAACTAATTTTTCCCATTCCGCGGGCATTAAAGAGAGACGTCCTTTTGCGACAGGGGAATTGATTCGTCCGTTACTTATTTATCCAAAAGAAGAATTGTATCAATTTGCACAGCGACAAGCATTCGTTTATTTTGAGGACGAAACGAACCAAACCAATGAATATTTGAGAAATCGACTCCGTAATCAGGTTTTGCCGCTATTAAAGCAGGAAAATCCGCAATTCTTAGATCAGATTGCTTCTTTTAGTAATGAACAACGTTTTGCCCAAGAATTTATTCAGGAACAAATTGAGCCTCAATTATCTGAAGCCGTAGAACCAACCAAACAAGGCTGGCGCATTCCTTTGAAGAGGTTATTAAAAGAAACGCCTGCGTACCAGCACTTCTTTTTAACCGCGTTTTTCCAAAAAACATTAGTGCCATTAGGGGTTTCGTTAAACCAACGCCAGATGACACAAATTTTAAAAGTTTTGAATGATGAACGGCAACCGCAAGGCTCGGTTATGTTAGAACAGCAATGGCAACTAGCTAAAAGTTATGATTGGCTATGCTTAGAACAAAAACAGGCTGCACTGCGAGAAGAAGTTACACATTTATTAGTACCTGGTGCGGGGATTTATTTATCGGAAACCGAGTGGCTAGGATTAATTGCGACAGACAAACCGTTTCCTCTTCCTGAAGAGATTAATCAATGGGCGGGCCAGTTGTTGGCAATCCCGTTGACCACAGCCACACCTTTGACCGTTCGTCATCGCCAAAGTGGTGATCGGATTACATTAAAACCAGGGTTTACGAAAAAATTAAGCAGAGTTTTTATTGATCAAAAAGTGCCAAATGAAGCGAGAGAGAGTGCTTGGGTCATTACGGATGAGCAAGAGGAAATCATTTGGGTACCAAAATTTGCAAATTCCTATTTGAGTATTCCTTTAGAAACTGATAAAATACACTACAGACTCCTTTTTAAGACAAAGGAGTAATGCTGAAAGGAGCGCACTATGATAGAAAAAGATATTGAGAAAGTCCTAATCTCCAAAGAAGAAATTCTTGCGAAGTCTGCAGAGCTTGGCAAGCAACTGACAGAAGAATATCAAGGGAAAAATCCTTTAGTGGTCGGTATTTTAAAAGGTGCAGTACCATTTATGGCTGATTTGACTCGTGAAATCAATACTTATTTAGAATTGGACTTTATGGATGTATCTAGTTACGGCAACGCGACAGTTTCTTCAGGCGAAGTAAAAATTGTCAAAGACTTAGACACAAATGTCGAAGGTAGACATATTTTAATCGTAGAAGATATCATCGATAGTGGTCGTACATTAGCGTATTTAGTAGATTTGTTTAGATACCGTAAAGCTGCATCTGTGAAAATTGTTACCTTATTAGATAAACCAGAAGGCCGTGTAGTAGACATTAAAGCTGACTACGTAGGGTTTGATGTGCCCAATGAGTTTGTGGTTGGTTACGGATTAGACTATGCAGAAACGTACCGCAACTTGCCTTATATTGGCGTTTTAAAACCTGAAGTTTACGAATCAAATTAATATCTATCAAGGAATTAATTGTGTTACAATGTAAAGGTCAGGATTGATAAAAGAATAACATGAATTGTAATGATGAGCATAAGGAGGACAGGCATGAACAAAAAGAATAATGGCATGAAAAATGGTTTATACTACGTCTTAGTAGTACTTGCCATGGTCATGGTTGTCTATTTCATTTTTGGAAATAACAACCAACAATCGCCAGACATCGATTACTCAACCTTCCAACAACAATTGGAAGACGGAAAAGTCAAAGACATGACCATTCAACCAACCAATGGGGTTTACCGAATTGAAGGTCAGTATAAAGAAAAACAAGAAGTGAAAGACACAGGTGGTCTGTCATTGTGGGGCTCAACGCAAGCATCGTCAAAAGGCTTCACAACAACCGTTTTACCTAGTGATACAACCTTAGCTGGCATTCAAGATGCGGCACAAAATAACAAGGTGAAGCTAGTTGTCAAAGAACAATCAACAAGTGGTGCTTGGTTGTCACTGTTGTTTAGTTTCTTACCATTAGTGATTATTTTCTTCTTCTTCTACATGATGATGAGCCAACAAGGCGGTGGCGGTGGCGGCGGTGGCCGTGTGATGAACTTCGGTAAATCAAAAGCCAAAGAAGCCGATAAAAAAGCTAACCGTGTCCGCTTCTCAGATGTAGCTGGTGCGGAAGAAGAAAAACAAGAATTAGTTGAAGTAGTGGAATTCTTAAAAGATCCACGTCGTTTCGCTGAATTAGGCGCACGGATTCCTGCGGGCGTACTATTAGAAGGACCTCCAGGGACTGGTAAAACGTTACTTGCTAAAGCCGTAGCAGGTGAAGCAGGTGTGCCATTTTACTCAATCTCAGGTTCAGATTTCGTTGAAATGTTTGTCGGGGTCGGTGCTAGCCGTGTCCGGGATTTATTTGAAACAGCGAAGAAAAACGCGCCTGCGATTATCTTTATCGATGAAATCGATGCAGTTGGTCGTCAACGTGGTGCTGGTATGGGTGGCGGACACGACGAACGTGAACAAACCCTTAACCAATTATTAGTTGAGATGGATGGTTTTGATGGCAATGAAGGAGTTATCGTAATTGCTGCAACGAACCGTTCAGACGTGTTAGACCCAGCGTTGTTACGTCCAGGTCGTTTTGACCGCCAAATCTTGGTAGGACGTCCAGATGTCAAAGGTCGTGAAGCGATTTTACGTGTTCATGCGAAAAACAAACCGTTAGCTGATGACGTTGATTTGAAAGTTGTTGCACAACAAACACCAGGTTTTGCTGGTGCTGATTTAGAAAATGTCTTAAACGAAGCAGCCTTAGTTGCCGCTCGTCGTAACAAGAAAAAAATTGATGCTTCTGATGTGGATGAAGCCGAAGACCGCGTAATTGCTGGTCCAGCTAAAAAAGATCGTGTGATTAATAAAAAAGAACGCGAAATGGTGGCTTACCATGAAGCAGGACACACAATTGTTGGTTTAGTCTTAAGCCGTGCTCGTGTTGTCCACAAAGTAACAATTATCCCTCGTGGTCGCGCAGGCGGTTATATGATTGCTTTACCAAAAGAAGATCAATTCTTAATGACTAAAGAAGATATGTTTGAACAAATCGTTGGCTTACTTGGTGGACGTACAGCAGAAGAAATTATCTTTGGCGTTCAATCAACAGGGGCTTCAAATGACTTTGAACAAGCAACAGGGATTGCCCGTAGCATGGTAACGGAATATGGAATGAGTGACAAATTAGGACCTGTTCAATATGAAGGAAACCATCAAGTCTTTGTCGGTCGTGATTATGGTCAAACAAAAGCTTACTCAGAACAAGTGGCGTTTGAAATCGATCAGGAAGTTCGTCGTATCTTAATGGATGCTCATACGAAAGCGCATGAAATTATCGAAGCGCACCGTGAACAACATAAACTAATCGCTGAAAAACTATTAGAATATGAAACATTAGATGCAAAAGCAATCAAATCATTATTTGAAACAGGTAAAATGCCTGAAGGTGCTGACAGCGACTATCCTAGTGAAAAAGAAGCGCAAACATTCGAAGAAGCAAAACGTGCTTTAGAAGAAAAAGAAGCGCAAAAACAAGTTGAAGAAAAGCAAGACTTTGAAGAAGCGAAAAAAGAATTACATGATGAAGCAGAAGAAGTCAAAGTAGAAAGCGAACAAACAGAAAAAGAAGTCCAATCTGAAGAGAAAAAAGATTCAGATTCCAATTCTGAATATGATCGCAATAACTACGAAGATCGTTATAAATAACCAATTAGTAGAAGGTGCAGTATTTGTCGAGATGACGAATACTGCACCTTCTATAATATTAAGATATTCTATAGAAGGAAGATTATTTGGTTGAAAAAACACCTGATTCCTAGTATTATCTGACTAATGGACAAAAAAGCACCAAGAGAAGAGGAAAAAGAATGGAAGATTATTTAGTAAAAGCCCTTTGTTATAAAGGTTCAATACGAGCATATGCCATCAGTGCCACTGAAACTGTTAGCGAAGCGCAAAGAAGACATGATACATGGAGTTCTTCTACTGCAGCGTTAGGGCGCACATTGATTGGAGCCCTTTTACTAGGAGCGACTTTAAAAGGTGACGATAAATTAACTGTAAAAGTACAAGGAAATGGCCCAGCTGGCGCTATTATTGTCGATAGTAATGGCCGTGGAGAAACAAAAGGCTACATTAAAAATCCACATGTCAGCTTAAAGTTGAATGCAACAGGTAAAATTGATGTACGTGGCGCTGTCGGTAACGAAGGAATTTTCACAGTCATTAAAGATTTAGGATTAAAAGAAACCTTTTCTGGACAAACACCTATTGTTTCTGGTGAAATCGGTGAAGACTTTACATATTTTATGGCGGTCTCTGAACAAGTTCCTTCAGCTATCGGTTTAGGTGTATTGGTGGACACGGATGAATCGGTAAAAGCAGCCGGTGGTTTTATGATTCAAGTAATGCCAGGTGCCGATGAAAGTACCATTGATTTTATTGAACAGCGTCTAGCGGAAGTGCCCCCAATTTCACAATTACTAGAAAATGGAGAAACACCTGAACAAGTCTTGTATCGCTTATTGGGAGAAGACGAAGTAGAAATTTTAGAAAAAATTCCTGTACAATTTAAATGTGACTGTTCCAAAGAAAAATTTGCGACCGCTTTGATTGCCGTTGGGATCGATGAATTAAATGCGATGATTGATGAAGATCATGGAGCGGAAGCAGTTTGTCAATTCTGTA
Source organism: Enterococcus sp. DIV1537a (assembly GCF_051712085.1). Lineage (NCBI taxonomy): Bacteria > Bacillati > Bacillota > Bacilli > Lactobacillales > Enterococcaceae > Enterococcus > Enterococcus sp. DIV1537a. The sequence goes on from NZ_JBIOOE010000001.1 coordinate 207,485, forward strand.
ACAATAAATATCACTATAGTGAAGAAGAATTAATTGAACTTCGCGATGAAGCGATTCGCAATACGAAACAAAAGTAGGAGGAAAGACTATGTGGAAAATTGGAGACGTTGAAATCCCCAACCGTGTTGTCGTAGCTCCGATGGCGGGTATTAGTAACGCCGCTTTTCGTGTGACTGTAAAAGAATTTGGCGCAGGATTAGTCGTTTGTGAAATGATTAGTGACAAAGGAATTAAATTAAGAAACAAAAAAACCTTAGAAATGCTATATATTGATGAGCGAGAATATCCTTTAAGTGTACAAATTTTTGGTGGAGATAAAGAAACATTAGTGGAAGCTGCTAAGTTTGTGGAAGAAAATACGCAAGCGGCGATTATTGATATTAACATGGGTTGCCCTGTCAATAAAATAATTAAAGCTGAAGCTGGTGCGAAATGGTTGCTGGATCCGAATAAAGTGCATGAGATGGTTCACGCAGTCTCTTCGGCAGTTTCTTTGCCTGTCACTGTAAAAATGCGAACAGGCTGGGATGAAGATCATCTATATGCTGTAGACAACGCTTTGGCTGCCGAACAAGCAGGGGCTTCGGCAATTGCTATGCATGGTCGGACGCGTGTCCAAATGTACGAAGGGACAGCCAACTGGGACGTTTTAAAGGAAGTGAAAAAGCATTTAAGCATTCCTTTTATGGGAAATGGCGATGTCAAAACGCCTGAAGATGCTAAACGCATGTTAGAATATGTTGGAGCGGATGGTGTGATGATTGGTCGGGCTGCTTTGGGCAATCCTTGGATGATTCAACGGACGAAAGAATACTTGGAAACGGGCGAATTGATGCCTGAGCCTTCACCAGCTGAAAAAATCAATATTGCAAAAGTTCATTTACAACGATTAGTGGATTTAAAAGGTGAAAAAATTGCGGTCCGTGAGTTTCGCCAACATGCTTCTTACTATCTAAAAGGAATCTCGCGAGCGGCCAAAGTCAAAGTTGCGATTAACCAAGTTGAAACACAACAAGCAGTTGTCGATTTACTTGATGCCTTTGTAGAGAAGATTTCCAAAGTTGCTGTAACTACTATAGAAGAATAAAAAATTCAAGCCGAAAGTAAAATTCGGCTTGCTTTTTTTCGAATTACTGTGGCATTATTAGGATAGGTTAAAATCAAGAATGGAGGAACAACAGTGGCAGAAGAACAACAAGCGCATTTAGAGGATTTAAATGATCAAATGCTCGTGCGCCGCGAAAAAATGGAAGCTTTACGTGAAGAAGGGATTGATCCTTTCGGTAAACGTTTCGATCGCACTCATAATTCAGCAGAACTTCATGAACAATATGATAATCATACAAAAGAAGAACTTAGTGAAATGAATACAGAAGTCAGCGTTGCTGGACGTATGATGACAAAACGTGGTAAAGGAAAAGCTGGTTTCGCCCATTTGCAAGACCGTGAAGGCCAAATTCAAATTTATGTTCGGAAGGACCAAGTTGGAGACGAAGCCTATGAACTATTTAAACATGCTGACTTAGGCGACTTCTTTGGTGTGACAGGTCAAGTAATGAAAACCAATACGGGGGAAGTTACTGTTAAAGCTCAAACAATTACGTTATTAACTAAAGCTTTGCGTCCATTGCCAGATAAATACCATGGATTAACGAATGTGGAACAACGTTATCGTCAACGCTATTTGGATTTAATCAGTAACAAAGAAAGCTTTGATCGTTTCATGAAACGCAGTCAAATTATTAGCGAAATCCGTCGTTATCTAGATGGCAATGGCTATGTCGAAGTAGAAACGCCTGTCTTGCATAACGAAGCAGGAGGAGCTGCTGCTCGTCCATTTATCACACACCATAATGCATTAGATATGGACTTATACTTACGCATTGCCCTAGAGTTACATTTAAAACGTTTAATTGTCGGTGGCATGGAAAAAGTATATGAAATTGGTCGTGTCTTCCGTAATGAAGGAATCGATACCACTCATAACCCAGAATTTACAATGCTAGAAGCTTATACCGCTTATACTGATTATCAAGATGTGATGGATTTAACAGAGGGAATTATTCGTAATGCTGCGGAAAAAGTCTTAGGAACTACTGATATCACGTACGATGGTCAAGCGGTTGACTTAGGAAGTCCTTTCAAACGTCTACACATGGTAGATGCGGTCAAAGAACAAACGGGCGTAGATTTTTGGCAAGAGATGACGATAGAAGAAGCCCGTGCGTTGGCTAAAGAACATAATGTCGTAATTACAGATGCCATGACAGTCGGTCATATCATTAATGAATTTTTCGAAACATTTGTAGAAGATACGTTGCAACAACCAACATTTATTTATGGTCACCCAGTCGCTGTTTCACCATTAGCGAAGAAAAATCCAGAAGATGGTCGTTTCACTGACCGCTTTGAACTGTTTATTATCGGAAAAGAGTTTGCTAATGCATTTACAGAATTAAATGATCCAATTGACCAACGTGAACGTTTTGAAGAACAAGAAAAAGAACGGGAACAAGGAAATGATGAAGCACACGGAGTAGATGAAGATTTCATCGAAGCCTTAGAATATGGCTTACCACCAACCGGAGGATTAGGTATTGGGATTGATCGACTAGTTATGTTATTAACTGATGCACAATCAATTCGTGATGTCTTGCTATTCCCAACAATGAGATAAAAAAAGATGCCTTAAGGGCATCTTTTTTTTGTATTCGCAAAAAATTAAATAAAAAAAGAATAGAAAAACAATTGAAACCAATTCTTTTTTTCTAAAAAAATCGAAGATGGGTAATAAAAAGAATGGGTAATCTGATAAAAAAACGAACTTTATCTAATCGGATAAGAAAGAATAATCGGTATTTAAAAAAAGTTTAAAAAAAGTGAAAATAATGATTGACCAATGCTTGAAATCTTGGTATATTATTACATGTCGCAAGGCGAGTTACACAGCTGAGCGATTCAGAAATCAACAATTAAATAACAATTCTTGATTTCAAATCTCTCGAAAAAAGTTTGAAAAAACAACAAAAAAAGTTGTTGACAAATAACAAGCGAGATGATAAGATATAGAAGTTGTCACAACAGGCAACAACAACCGAGCGAAACAACTTAAAGAACTTTTTTAAAAAAAGTTCTTGACATTCAAACGAAAGTTTGTTATGATATAAAAGTTGCTGCGAGGTAACGTAGACCTTTGAAAACTGAACAAAGAATAGACGAACCAAATGTGTAGGGCGTCTTGATTCAATTCAAGACAACAAACATTTTTAACAAGCAAGCAATATGCTAGCAAACAAATTGAGCTTAACAATCGCAAGATTGTTCTAACTTTTATTATGAGAGTTTGATCCTGGCTCAGGACGAACGCTGGCGGCGTGCCTAATACATGCAAGTCGAACGCTTCTTTCCTCCCGAGTGCTTGCACTCAATTGGAAAGAGGAGTGGCGGACGGGTGAGTAACACGTGGGTAACCTACCCATCAGAGGGGGATAACACTTGGAAACAGGTGCTAATACCGCATAACAGTTTATGCCGCATGGCATAAGAGTGAAAGGCGCTTTCGGGTGTCGCTGATGGATGGACCCGCGGTGCATTAGCTAGTTGGTGAGGTAACGGCTCACCAAGGCCACGATGCATAGCCGACCTGAGAGGGTGATCGGCCACACTGGGACTGAGACACGGCCCAGACTCCTACGGGAGGCAGCAGTAGGGAATCTTCGGCAATGGACGAAAGTCTGACCGAGCAACGCCGCGTGAGTGAAGAAGGTTTTCGGATCGTAAAACTCTGTTGTTAGAGAAGAACAAGGACGTTAGTAACTGAACGTCCCCTGACGGTATCTAACCAGAAAGCCACGGCTAACTACGTGCCAGCAGCCGCGGTAATACGTAGGTGGCAAGCGTTGTCCGGATTTATTGGGCGTAAAGCGAGCGCAGGCGGTTTCTTAAGTCTGATGTGAAAGCCCCCGGCTCAACCGGGGAGGGTCATTGGAAACTGGGAGACTTGAGTGCAGAAGAGGAGAGTGGAATTCCATGTGTAGCGGTGAAATGCGTAGATATATGGAGGAACACCAGTGGCGAAGGCGGCTCTCTGGTCTGTAACTGACGCTGAGGCTCGAAAGCGTGGGGAGCAAACAGGATTAGATACCCTGGTAGTCCACGCCGTAAACGATGAGTGCTAAGTGTTGGAGGGTTTCCGCCCTTCAGTGCTGCAGCAAACGCATTAAGCACTCCGCCTGGGGAGTACGACCGCAAGGTTGAAACTCAAAGGAATTGACGGGGGCCCGCACAAGCGGTGGAGCATGTGGTTTAATTCGAAGCAACGCGAAGAACCTTACCAGGTCTTGACATCCTTTGACCACTCTAGAGATAGAGCTTTCCCTTCGGGGACAAAGTGACAGGTGGTGCATGGTTGTCGTCAGCTCGTGTCGTGAGATGTTGGGTTAAGTCCCGCAACGAGCGCAACCCTTATTGTTAGTTGCCATCATTTAGTTGGGCACTCTAGCGAGACTGCCGGTGACAAACCGGAGGAAGGTGGGGATGACGTCAAATCATCATGCCCCTTATGACCTGGGCTACACACGTGCTACAATGGGAAGTACAACGAGTCGCTAGACCGCGAGGTCATGCAAATCTCTTAAAGCTTCTCTCAGTTCGGATTGCAGGCTGCAACTCGCCTGCATGAAGCCGGAATCGCTAGTAATCGCGGATCAGCACGCCGCGGTGAATACGTTCCCGGGCCTTGTACACACCGCCCGTCACACCACGAGAGTTTGTAACACCCGAAGTCGGTGAGGTAACCTTTTTGGAGCCAGCCGCCTAAGGTGGGATAGATGATTGGGGTGAAGTCGTAACAAGGTAGCCGTATCGGAAGGTGCGGCTGGATCACCTCCTTTCTAAGGAATATTACGGAAATACACATTTCGTCTTTACTTTGTTCAGTTTTGAGAGGTCTACTCTCAAAACATTCGTTCATTGAAAACTGGATATTGAAGTAAAAAAAATCAAAACAAACCGAGAACACCGCGTTGAATGAGTTTTTTAATAAGTTCAATTGCTTATTTATTGATTAACCTTCTATCGCTAGAAGAAGTGATCAAGACCCAACCGTAAGGTTGATAAGGTTAAGTGAATAAGGGCGCACGGTGGATGCCTTGGCACTAGGAGCCGATGAAGGACGGGACTAACACCGATATGCTTTGGGGAGCTGTAAGTAAGCTATGATCCAGAGATTTCCGAATGGGGGAACCCAATATCTTTTATAGGATATTACTTTTCAGTGAATACATAGCTGATTAGAGGTAGACGCAGAGAACTGAAACATCTTAGTACCTGCAGGAAGAGAAAGAAAATTCGATTCCCTGAGTAGCGGCGAGCGAAACGGGAAGAGCCCAAACCAACAAGCTTGCTTGTTGGGGTTGTAGGACTCCAATATGGTAGTCTGTTAGTATAGTTGAAGGATTTGGAAAATTCCGCTAAAGAGGGTGAAAGCCCCGTAGACGAAATGCTGACAACACCTAGGAGGATCCTGAGTACGGCGGAACACGAGAAATTCCGTCGGAATCCGCGGGGACCATCCCGCAAGGCTAAATACTCCCTAGTGACCGATAGTGAACCAGTACCGTGAGGGAAAGGTGAAAAGCACCCCGGAAGGGGAGTGAAATAGATCCTGAAACCGTGTGCCTACAACAAGTCAAAGCTCGTTAATGAGTGATGGCGTGCCTTTTGTAGAATGAACCGGCGAGTTACGATTGCATGCGAGGTTAAGTCGAAGAGACGGAGCCGCAGCGAAAGCGAGTCTGAATAGGGCGAATGAGTATGTAGTCGTAGACCCGAAACCATGTGATCTACCCATGTCCAGGTTGAAGGTGCGGTAAAACGCACTGGAGGACCGAACCCACGTACGTTGAAAAGTGCGGGGATGAGGTGTGGGTAGCGGAGAAATTCCAAACGAACTTGGAGATAGCTGGTTCTCTCCGAAATAGCTTTAGGGCTAGCCTCGGAATTGAGAATGATGGAGGTAGAGCACTGTTTGGACTAGGGGCCCATCTCGGGTTACCGAATTCAGATAAACTCCGAATGCCATTCATTTATATCCGGGAGTCAGACTGCGAGTGATAAGATCCGTAGTCGAAAGGGAAACAGCCCAGACCACCAGCTAAGGTCCCAAAATATATGTTAAGTGGAAAAGGATGTGGGGTTGCACAGACAACTAGGATGTTGGCTTAGAAGCAGCCACCATTTAAAGAGTGCGTAATAGCTCACTAGTCGAGTGACCCTGCGCCGAAAATGTACCGGGGCTAAACATATTACCGAAGCTGTGGACTACACCATTAGGTGTAGTGGTAGGAGAGCGTTCTAAGGGCGTTGAAGGTCGATCGTGAGGACGGCTGGAGCGCTTAGAAGTGAGAATGCCGGTATGAGTAGCGAAAGACAGGTGAGAATCCTGTCCACCGTATGACTAAGGTTTCCTGGGGAAGGCTCGTCCGCCCAGGGTTAGTCGGGACCTAAGCCGAGGCCGATAGGCGTAGGCGATGGACAACAGGTTGATATTCCTGTACCAGTTGTTTTTGTTTGAGCAATGGAGGGACGCAGTAGGCTAAGGAATGCATGCGATTGGAAGTGCATGTCCAAGCAATGAGTCTTGAGTAGAGTTAAATGCTTTACTCTTTAAGGACAAGTTGTGACGGGGAGCGAAATAATAGTAGCGAAGTTCCTGATGTCACACTGCCAAGAAAAGCTTCTAGTGAGAAAACAACTGCCCGTACCGTAAACCGACACAGGTAGTCGAGGAGAGTATCCTAAGGTGAGCGAGCGAACTCTCGTTAAGGAACTCGGCAAAATGACCCCGTAACTTCGGGAGAAGGGGTGCTGACGACCGTCAGCCGCAGTGAATAGGCCCAAGCGACTGTTTATCAAAAACACAGGTCTCTGCAAAATCGTAAGATGAAGTATAGGGGCTGACGCCTGCCCGGTGCTGGAAGGTTAAGAGGATGGGTTAGCTTCGGCGAAGCTCAGAATTGAAGCCCCAGTAAACGGCGGCCGTAACTATAACGGTCCTAAGGTAGCGAAATTCCTTGTCGGGTAAGTTCCGACCCGCACGAAAGGCGTAACGATTTGGGCACTGTCTCAACGAGAGACTCGGTGAAATTTTAGTACCTGTGAAGATGCAGGTTACCCGCGACAGGACGGAAAGACCCCATGGAGCTTTACTGTAGTTTGATATTGAGTGTTTGTACCACATGTACAGGATAGGTAGGAGCCGATGAGATCGGAACGCTAGTTTCGGAGGAGGCGCTGGTGGGATACTACCCTTGTGTTATGAACCCTCTAACCCGCACCACTAATCGTGGTGGGAGACAGTGTCAGATGGGCAGTTTGACTGGGGCGGTCGCCTCCTAAAAGGTAACGGAGGCGCCCAAAGGTTCCCTCAGAATGGTTGGAAATCATTCGAAGAGTGTAAAGGCAGAAGGGAGCTTGACTGCGAGACCTACAAGTCGAGCAGGGACGAAAGTCGGGCTTAGTGATCCGGTGGTTCCGCATGGAAGGGCCATCGCTCAACGGATAAAAGCTACCCTGGGGATAACAGGCTTATCTCCCCCAAGAGTCCACATCGACGGGGAGGTTTGGCACCTCGATGTCGGCTCGTCGCATCCTGGGGCTGTAGTCGGTCCCAAGGGTTGGGCTGTTCGCCCATTAAAGCGGCACGCGAGCTGGGTTCAGAACGTCGTGAGACAGTTCGGTCCCTATCCGTCGCGGGCGTTGGAAATTTGAGAGGAGCTGTCCTTAGTACGAGAGGACCGGGATGGACTTACCGCTGGTGTACCAGTTGTTCTGCCAAGGGCATTGCTGGGTAGCTATGTAGGGAAGGGATAAACGCTGAAAGCATCTAAGTGTGAAGCCCACCTCAAGATGAGATTTCCCATTTCTTTAAGAAAGTAAGACCCCTGAGAGATGATCAGGTAGATAGGTTGGAAGTGGAAGGCTAGTGATAGTTGGAGCGGACCAATACTAATCGGTCGAGGACTTAACCAAAGAATGGATAAGTAAAAGCAACTTGGTTATTTTGATTCAAACTTCAATCCAGTTTTGAGTGAATGAAGATTCAACTCAATAAGAAACAACACCCAGTGTGGTGGCGATAGCGAGAAGGATACACCTGTTCCCATGCCGAACACAGAAGTTAAGCTTCTTAGCGCCGATTGTAGTGAAGGGTTTCCCTTTGTGAGAGTAGGACGTCGCCACGCGAATTGTTGTTTTTGGAGGTTTAGCTCAGCTGGGAGAGCACCTGCCTTACAAGCAGGGGGTCAGCGGTTCGATCCCGTTAACCTCCATTTTTTGAGCCGTTAGCTCAGTTGGTAGAGCATCTGACTTTTAATCAGAGGGTCACAGGTTCGAGCCCTGTACGGCTCATATTCATATTTCATTTGCGGGTGTGGCGGAATTGGCAGACGCACTAGATTTAGGATCTAGCGCCGCAAGGCGTGGGGGTTCAAGTCCCTTCACCCGCATATTTAGCCGGCTTAGCTCAGTTGGTAGAGCATCTGATTTGTAATCAGAGGGTCGAGGGTTCAAGTCCTTTAGCCGGCACCATTTTGCGGAAATAGCTCAGTGGTAGAGCACCACCTTGCCAAGGTGGGGGTCGCGGGTTCGAACCCCGTTTTCCGCTTAGCCAATTCATTACGCCGGGGTGGCGGAACTGGCAGACGCACAGGACTTAAAATCCTGCGGTGAGTGATCACCGTACCGGTTCGATTCCGGTCCTCGGCATTGTTTTATATTTAGCACCCATAGCTCAACTGGATAGAGTGTTTGACTACGAATCAAAAGGTTAGGGGTTCGACTCCCTTTGGGTGCATTAGTTATATACGGGAAGTAGCTCAGCTTGGTAGAGCACTTGGTTTGGGACCAAGGGGTCGCAGGTTCGAATCCTGTCTTCCCGATAATAATTTTCATGGGGCCTTAGCTCAGCTGGGAGAGCGCCTGCTTTGCACGCAGGAGGTCAGCGGTTCGATCCCGCTAGGCTCCATTCTTATTTTAATATAAGAGTTTCGCGGTGTAGCTCAGCTGGCTAGAGCGTCCGGTTCATACCCGGGAGGTCGGGGGTTCGATCCCCTCCGCCGCGATTATACATTTGGAAGAGCCTGGACCTTTAGCTCAGTTGGTTAGAGCAGACGGCTCATAACCGTCCGGTCGTAGGTTCGAGTCCTACAAGGTCCATTGTGACGTTGTTTATAGTTTTATTTTTATCATGGAGGATTACCCAAGTCCGGCTGAAGGGAACGGTCTTGAAAACCGTCAGGCGGGTAAAACCGTGCAAGGGTTCGAATCCCTTATCCTCCTTTCTTAGGAATTAAATTTCCTTGGTCTAATTATCGCGGGGTGGAGCAGTCAGGTAGCTCGTCGGGCTCATAACCCGAAGGTCGTAGGTTCAAATCCTGCCCCCGCAATTGCTTTTGATTTCAAAAGCACATAAAAAGAAAAGTATGGTTTGGTAGTTCAGCTGGTTAGAATGCCTGCCTGTCACGCAGGAGGTCGCGGGTTCGAGTCCCGTCCAGACCGCCATGCGGGTGTAGTTTAGTGGTAAAACCACAGCCTTCCAAGCTGTTGTCGCGAGTTCGATTCTCGTCACCCGCTTTTCTTTTTGGGCCTATAGCTCAGCTGGTTAGAGCGCACGCCTGATAAGCGTGAGGTCGATGGTTCGAGTCCATTTAGGCCCATAATTTTATAAAATGGCCCGTTGGTCAAGCGGTTAAGACACCGCCCTTTCACGGCGGTAACACGGGTTCGAGTCCCGTACGGGTCATAGTTTTGTTACGGAGGATTACCCAAGTCCGGCTGAAGGGAACGGTCTTGAAAACCGTCAGGCGGGTAAAACCGTGCAAGGGTTCGAATCCCTTATCCTCCTTTCTTAGGAATTAAGTTTCCTTGGTCTAATTATCGCGGGGTGGAGCAGTCAGGTAGCTCGTCGGGCTCATAACCCGAAGGTCGTAGGTTCAAATCCTGCCCCCGCAATTGCTTTTATTTTTTAAAGCATACATTTGTATAAAGCAAAAACGAATTGGTTTGGTAGTTCAGCTGGTTAGAATGCCTGCCTGTCACGCAGGAGGTCGCGGGTTCGAGTCCCGTCCAGACCGTTTTTGGCTCGGTAGCTCAGTTGGTAGAGCAATGGATTGAAGCTCCATGTGTCGGCAGTTCGATTCTGTCCCGCGCCATCCAAGAAAAATTTGCGGGTGTAGTTTAGTGGTAAAACCACAGCCTTCCAAGCTGTTGTCGCGAGTTCGATTCTCGTCACCCGCTTTTTTCTTATTTGGGGCCTATAGCTCAGCTGGTTAGAGCGCACGCCTGATAAGCGTGAGGTCGATGGTTCGAGTCCATTTAGGCCCATTTATTTCTTGGGGAAGTACTCAAGTGGCTGAAGAGGCGCCCCTGCTAAGGGTGTAGGTCGGGAAACCGGCGCGAGGGTTCAAATCCCTCCTTCTCCGTTTTTTCTTTTTAATGGCCCGTTGGTCAAGCGGTTAAGACACCGCCCTTTCACGGCGGTAACACGGGTTCGAGTCCCGTACGGGTCATAGTGAAGCATACAAACAGTGTTTGTATGCTTTTTTTATTTTTATTACAAAAAAATATTGTTGAAAGCGTTGACATTTGTTGTAAATATGTTATTCTTTGGATGTAGGGATAAGTAAATAGATGGATAGTGATTGTTTAAAGACAAGCTAAACCTAATTTTTTCATGAAGCGACAGGTGTGTCGTTCTTTTTGAAGAAATTGGGTTTTTCTTTTTTCAACGAAACACAAAGGAGGTGGGGCATTGATTATTCACAAAATTTTAAACAATAATGTGGTTATTACATTAGATGATGATAAACGAGAGCAAATTGTTATGGGCAAAGGAATTGCTTTTAAGAAACGCATTGGTGATTGGGTTCCTGATGAAAGTATCGATCAAGTTTTTTATTTAGCCAATCAAGAAACATCACTTAAGTTTCAAGAATTGTTAGGAAATATTCCTTTAGAGATGATGAAACTCTCGGATGACATTATTGTTTATGCAAAATCAACGTTGAAAAAGAGTTTGAATGATACCATTTATATTTCTCTGACGGATCATTTGTACACAGCTTTAGAAAGAAAAAAACAAGGAATTGCAATTAAGAATTTATTATTATGGGATATTAAACGTTTTTTTCCTGAAGAGTACGAAGTAGGAGTAAATGCTTTAAAAATGGTACAAAAGCGCGTAGGAATGGAATTGTCAACGGATGAGGCAGGTTTTATCGCATTGCACTTGGTGAATGCGGAGATGGAGGAAGAAGTCGGTAATATTTACGAATTGACAAAGTTGATGCAAGAGATTACAAATATCGTCAAATACTATTTTAAGGTAAGTTTTGATGAAGACTCTGTTTACTTTTATCGATTTAGCACACATTTAAAATTTTTCTGTTATCGCTTATTACACCAACGTGAAGTTGTCGAAAATGATGATGAAGAACTGTATGCGGTAATTAAAAAGAAATATCTCAACGCCTATCGTTGCGTGGAAAAGATCAGCTTGTATTTAAATGAGAACTATGACTATCAAGTTTCAAATGAAGAACGCTTGTACCTAACGATTCACATTGCACGAATTGTACAAACAACGGAACAATAAACGCACCACTTTGGATAGTGACATTCAGTTGGCTAAACCTTCAAATGAAAATAAATTTTTGGAGGAAAAAAAGATGGGAAAATATCATGAACTAGCAGAAAAAATTGTAAAAAATGTCGGTGGGCAAGAGAATATTAATAGTTTGACACATTGTATCACACGTCTTCGCTTCAAATTAAAAGATGAGAGTCAAGCGAATGATGATGTCTTAAAAAATATGGACGGTGTGGTAACTGTTATGAAAAGCGGTGGACAATACCAAGTCGTTATTGGGAACCATGTTCCAGCCGTTTACGAAGAAGTAGTTAGTATTGCAGGCTTGTCAGGAGAACGTGAAGAAGAAGCTTCCAGTGGGAATTTATTTGATCGCTTAATAGATATTTTAAGTGGTTGTTTCCAACCCTTTTTAGGGGCGTTAGCAGCGGCTGGGATGGTCAAAGGGTTAAATGCCTTATTGGTTTTCTTAAAGCTCTATACGGCTACGTCAGGGACTTATACCATGTTAAATGGGATTGGCGATGCAATTTTCTACTTTATGCCAGTTATTTTAGGTTATACAGCAGCTAAAAAATTCCGGTTGCATCCAATGGTAGGGATCGTGATTGGCGCAGCTTTATGTTACCCAACGATTCAAGGAAGTGCATTACAAACGGCCTTTGAAACAACAGCGGGTGCGGGAGCCGCAGCGCCGTATAATTTATTCGGCTTACCTGCCTATGATACATTTATGGGGATTCCTTGGGTCGGTGCGAACTATACAAGTAGTGTCGTACCAATCATCTTCATTATTGCTTTTGCGGCACAAGTTCAAAAAGTGTTTAAACGTATTATTCCAGAAGTTGTTCAAACGTTCTTAGTACCGTTTTTCGTCTTGTTGATTGCCTTACCAATTGGTTTCTTAGTAATTGGGCCAATCGTTAGCATGCTAACAGATTTATTAAGCGCTGGCTTTACAGCATTAATGAGTTTCTCACCAGCTTTGTATGGTTTGATTCTTGGTTTCTTCTGGCAAGTCTTAGTTATTTTTGGTTTACATTGGAGCGTTGTGCCATTAGCTATTATGCAAGTGACACAAGAAGGCTCAAGCCAAGTATTAACGGGATCATTTGCAGCTAGTTTTGCGCAAACAGCGGTTGTTTTAGCGATGTTCTTCAAATTGAAAGATAAAAAGTTAAAAGCTTTGTGTCCGCCAGCAATTATCTCTGGTATTTTTGGTGTAACAGAGCCAGCGATTTATGGAATCACTTTACCGAAAAAATGGCCATTTATTTATTCAATGATTGGTGGCGCTGTCGGTGGTTTATATTTGATGATCAACAATGTGACAGCTTATACAATGGGTGGTTTAGGAATTTTCGGTGTGCTAAACTTTATCAATGGTGATGATGCAAGTGGGATGATTCAGTCCTTTATTGCAATTGCCATTGCAGCGGTCGTTGGTTTTGGTCTAACATTCTTCTTCTGGAAAGACAATACAGTTGAGGAAGAAGAAGTGATTATTGATAAAACAACGATTAAAAAAGAAAATATTACAAGTCCAGTCAAAGGACGAGTGTTATCTTTAAAAAATGCAGAGGATCCTGCTTTTGCAAATGGAGCATTAGGAAATGGGGTCGTGATTGAACCAACGGAAGGTAAAGTGGTTGCACCCTTTGATGGAACGATTGTCACACTATTCCCAACAAAACATGCATTAGGTTTGATTTCAGATAACGGCACAGAATTATTGATTCATATTGGGATTGATACAGTTCAATTAGAAGGCGAAGGCTTTGAAGCTTTTGTAAAACAAGGTGATCGCGTGAAAAAAGGTCAAACATTAGTAACCTTTGATTTAGAAGGAATTAAAAAAGCTGGGTTTAGTACACAAATCCCAATCGTTGTGACGAATACAGCGGATTATTTAGATATTTTGGAAGTCGGCAGTAATGAAGTTTCAACAAGCGATGATTTGCTGACCGCTTTAATATAAAAAGATGTGGAGGAAGAGAATTTATGGCATTTAGAAAAGACTTTTTATGGGGTGGCGCAACAGCAGCCAATCAATGTGAAGGTGGCTATAACGAAGGCGGACGCGGTTTGGCAAACGTCGATTTAGCGCCAACTGGTCCAGATCGTTTTCCAGTAATCACTGGTGAAAAGAAAATGTTTAACTTTGATGAGGAACATTTCTATCCTGCACAAGAGGCGATTGATATGTATCATCGCTATAAAGAAGATATCGCCTTGTTTGGTGAAATGGGTTTTAAAACATACCGTTTATCCATTGCTTGGAGTCGAATTTTTCCAATGGGAGATGAAACAGAGCCGAATGAAGAAGGCTTGAAGTTCTATGAAGACTTATTCAAAGAATGTCATAAATATGGGATTGAGCCACTAGTAACGATTACACACTTTGACTGCCCAATGCACTTAGTGGAAGAATATGGCGCTTGGCGTAGTCGTAAGTTAGTAGGTTTCTATGAAAATCTTTGCCGTGTAATTTTCAACCGATATAAAGGATTAGTCAAATATTGGTTAACGTTTAACGAAATTAATATGATTTTACATGCACCATTTATGGGAGCTGGTTTATACTTTGAAGAAGGCGAAAACAAAGAACAAGTGAAATACCAAGCGGCTCATCATGAACTACTAGCAAGTGCAATTGCGACAAAAATTGCTCATGAGGTAGATCCTGAAAACCAAGTAGGTTGTATGTTAGCGGCTGGTTCCAACTACGCTTATACTTGCAAACCAGAAGATGTTTTCGCTGCTCGACAAGCAGATCGTGAAAATTATTTCTTTATTGATGTCCAATCACGCGGGGAATACCCTGCGTATGCTTTAAAAGAAATGGCCCGTAAAGGTATTCAAATTGAAATGGAAGAAGGCGACGAAGAACTTTTAAAAGAACATACGGTGGACTTCATTTCGTTCTCTTATTATTCTTCTCGTGTCACATCAACAGATCCAGAAATTAATGAACAAACAGCTGGTAACATCTTTGCCTCTGTGAAAAATCCTTATTTAAAAGCCAGTGAATGGGGTTGGCAAATTGATCCACTTGGTTTGAGAATTACGATGAATGACTTATATGATCGTTATCAAAAACCACTATTCATTGTTGAAAATGGCTTAGGAGCGGTAGACACACCAGACGAAAATGGTTATGTAGTCGATGATTATCGTATCGATTATTTGGCGGCGCATATTCAAGCGATGAAAGATGCCGTTGAACAAGATGGTGTCGACTTGTTAGGCTATACGACTTGGGGCTGTATTGATTTAGTATCAGCTGGAACTGGTGAAATGAAAAAACGCTATGGCTTTATCTATGTGGATCGCGATAACGAAGGAAATGGTACGTTAAAACGAAGCAAGAAGAAATCGTTTGATTGGTACAAAAAAGTAATCGCAACAAATGGTGAAGATTTAAGTAATTAATAAAATTAGCAACTATTAAAGGGCGTTTGACGTTGGCAGAAAAAACAAGGACTCTTCTGCTAGCGTCAATTCCCTTGATGGTTTCTTTGTGATGCCTAAAAACAGAGGGAAAGAGGGATTTTATGGGATTTCCAGAAAATTTTTTATGGGGCGGCGCAACAGCTGCTAACCAATATGAAGGTGGCTACCTTTCAGGAGGCAAAGGTCTGAGTACATTAGATGCAATTACTGGTGGTAGTCAAACAGAACCGCGACGGATTACGTATCTAACTAAAGAGGGCCAAAAGGCTTCGTGTACGCGCGATCAAGCATTACCCGAAGGAGCGATTGGCTATATCGATGAAGAGTTATACTACCCTAGTCATGTAGCGACGGACTTTTACCATCATTACGAAGAAGATATCGCCTTATTTGCAGAAATGGGTTTCAAATGTTTTCGGCTATCTATCGCTTGGAGCCGGATTTGCCCAAATGGAACAAAAGAGATTAATGAAGAAGGCTTAGCCTTTTATGATAAAGTTTTTGATACTTTGCTGCGCCATGGAATTGAGCCTGTTGTGACGATTAACCATTTTGATATTCCGATGTATTTGGCCGATGAATATGATGGTTGGAAAAATCGTGAAGTGATTGATTTCTTTGTTTTCTTTTGCGAAACCATTTTTACACGTTACCAGGATAAAGTGAAGTATTGGATGACTTTTAATGAAATTAATTTTTTAAGAAGTTGGACGCAAATTGGGATTCACAATAATGATAAACAAAGTAAATATCAAGCAGCGCATCATCTATTTGTAGCAAGTGCGAAAGCAGTTGAATTGGGACATTCCATCAATCCAGATTTCCAGATTGGTATGATGGTGGCTTATATCCCGAGTTATCCTTTGTCCTGCAAACCTGAGGACGTGATGGCAGCTGTTCAATTTAACCGAGAGCAAGAATTTTATATGGATGTCCAGGCTAAGGGCTATTATCCAGCGCATAAGCTCAAAGAATTTGAGCGTGAAGGAATGACAATTCAAATGGAGTCAGAGGATTTAGCGATTATTCAAAAAGGAACAGTTGATTATATCGGGTTTAGTTATTATATGTCGACCGTTTCGACTGCTTATCCCGAAGAAGTAAAATATGTCGGAGGCAACCAAATGCCTGCGGTTAAAAATCCTTATTTGCAAGAATCTGAATGGGGCTGGGCTGTCGATCCTTTAGGGTTAAGAATTTCATTGTGTCAGTTGTCAGATCGTTACAATATGCCATTGTTTGTGGTTGAAAACGGGTTTGGTGCGGTGGACACATTGCAAGAGGATGGCTCGATTGTCGACGATTACCGCATTGATTATTTTAAACAACATATTGAAGCCATGAGAACCGCAGTAGAAGAAGACGGGGTTAACTTAATTGGTTATACGCCATGGGGTTGTATTGACTTAGTTTCAGCAGGGACTGGCGAAATGAAAAAACGTTACGGTTTTATCTATGTAGATATGGATGACGAAGGTCAGGGAACCTTGAAACGAACTAAGAAAAAATCATTTAATTGGTACAAACAAGTTATCGCTAGTAATGGTGAAAACTTAACAACTGAGTAGAAAATGAGGGGAAATAAAAAATGAAAAAACGATTGACGATTGTGGGGATGCTTTTTCTGGCCATTTTAGTAATGGTTGGTTGTGGTAAAAATCAGCAAGCAACGACAAAAGAAAAAGAGACAAAACCTGAAGAACTAACTCTTTACATTGTGCGCCACGGAAAAACCATGTTAAATACGACGGACCGCGTACAAGGATGGTCAGATGCGGTCTTAACACCAGAAGGTGAAAAAGTTGTGACCGCAACTGGGATTGGCCTGAAAGATGTTGCCTTTCAAAATGCATATAGTAGTGATAGTGGCCGCGCCTTGCAAACTGCTCAACTTATTTTAGATCAAAATAAAGCAGGCAAAGACCTTGAAGCCGTGCGTGACCCAGATTTACGTGAATTTAATTTTGGTAGCTATGAAGGGGATTTAAACAAGACAATGTGGCAGGATATTGCTGATGATCAAGGTGTTTCCTTAGAAGAATTTATGAAAAACATGACCCCTGAATCCTTTGCCAACAGTGTAGCTAAACTGGATCAACAGCGCGAGGAAAGCAAGAATAACTGGCCTGCAGAAGACTATGCTACAATTACCAAACGTTTGAAAAAAGGCTTAGATAAAATTGTTGCCACAGAATCAGCCAATCCCGGAAATGGCAATGTTTTAGTGGTCTCTCATGGCTTGAGTATTTCAGCGTTGTTAGCAACTTTATTTGATGATTTTAAAGTCCCAGAAGGCGGTTTGAAGAATGCTAGTGTTACAACGATTCATTACAAAAATGGCGAGTATACTTTGGATAAAGTCAATGATGTCAGCTACTTAGAAGCAGGCAAAAAAGAATCAAAATAATCTAAGGCGTCGAGAAACAGTTTATTTAGGAGTTGGTGGAGCAAGAAAAGGGTTGCTCCACCAACTCCTATTGTTGTGTTCTTTTTTTATTAAAGGTAGAATCAGAAAGAAGAATTTTTTCATTGGGAGGAAATGAGATGAAAAATAGAACAAAATCACGCTGGAAAAAAATTGTCCTAGGACTTGGGCTTTTTTTAGTAATCTTAGTCATCGGCCTGACTATTTTTATTAAAAATAGTACGTATCAAGCGACCGATTCGGCCTTAAAAATAAGTCAAAGTGCCACGCAAGAAAAAAACTATGATTATTACACAAACGGGCAAAAAAATGATACAGCACTGATTTTTTATCCAGGTGCATTGGTTGTGCCAGCTAGTTATAGTGAATGGGCGCAAGAAGTTGCTAAGAAAGGTTATGATGTCTATGTTGTTCATTTTCCTTTGAATTTAGCGGTTCTTGCACCAAATGCTGCAGAACAAATTATAAAGGATCATCCACAACAAAACTTCGTTTTGGCTGGGCATTCCCTGGGTGGTGTGATGGCTAGTCGTTTTGTAGCGGAAAATGAGCAACGAATCAAAGGCATGATTTATTTAGCCAGCTATCCTGACGAAAAAGGTGCACTAAACAAGCAAAAACTGCCGGTTCTGTCAATAACAGCCACAAACGATGGTGTTTTAAATTGGACTAGCTACCAAAAAGCCAAACAGTTTTTGCCAAAAGATACGCAGTATGTATCTATCAAAGGTGGTAACCATGCAGGGTTTGGTAATTACGGTGTCCAAAAAGGAGACAACAAAGCGACAATTTCTAACGAGCAACAGCAAACAGAAATCAGTCAATTGATTGTAGCGTGGCTACAATCACGCCCCAATAAATAATCCGATGAGCCGAAATGTTATTTTTTCGGCTCATTTTTACTGCGATAAACAGAGGGGGTTACGCCTGTTTCTTTTTTAAAAGTGGTGGCAAAATATGCTGCGGTTTGGAAGCCAACTTTTTTCGCGATTTGTTGAATCGTAAGGGGTGAATGGAGAAGCAATTCTTGGGCTTGCCTAATTCGGACACTTGTTAAATAAGCTAATGGGGTTTGTTTCGTCTGTTCCTTAAAGGTTCGCTGCAAATGAAAGGGACTACCGTGGCAGGCTTGCGCTAAATAGTCTAAACTTAAAGGTTCCGCTGAATGCCGATCAATAAATTGCTTAATTTGAGCAACCCATTCCTCGTTAGGAACGACTTGCCCGGTTGGTTGACATCTTTTACATGGACGAAAACCAAGTGTTAAAGCTTCCTGAGCCGTTTTGAAAATCAGAACGTGGTTCTTGTTGGGCACACGGGAAGGGCACGAAGGACGACAAAAAATTTTAGTTGTGGTCACACCATAAAAAAAATCACCATCAAATTGCGTATTATTATTTTGAATGGCTTCCCAACGTTTCTGAGTAAGTCGATACGTTGTTTTCATTGTAAGCACACCTCCCGTTTTCTTCATTGTAAAAGAATCCCTAATAAAAACAAGAGAAAAGTGATAGGAGCGCAAGATTTTGAAAGCCAAAAGAATTATAATGAAGATAAGAAAACACGAGAAAGAAGTGTAGACATATGGCAAAAAAGATTTATTATGCGCAACAAGAATGGCAGAACGATCACTATTATCTTGGTGTGACAGACGCTGGACTAGCTTTTGTAGGTTCAGCCAATCAATCGATAGAAGAGGTGAAAAACTGGTACCCTCAAGCACAATTAGAAGCTTCTGAAAAGAAAACTGCACCTTATAAAAAAGCATTAATAAGTTATCTTAACCAACATTCGACAACGTTTGCTTGCCCCATAGACATCGAAGGAACTCCCTTTCAAAAAGAAGTTTGGCAGGCGTTGCAAGAAATCCCTTATGGTGAGACAATGACCTATCAGGAAATTTCAGAAAAAATTGGGCGTCCACGTGCGGTTCGAGCAGTTGGCACAGCGATTGGGAAAAATCCTTTATTAATGGTCATTCCTTGCCATCGAGTCATCGGCAGCAAGGGACAATTAACCGGTTACCGTGGTGGTTTAGCAATGAAACAAGCATTATTAACATTTGAACAGTCTTAAAAGGAGGCGGCGATGAACAACTATCAATGGTATACAGAACAATGGGGAAAACCTACAAGAGAGGATGATTTGCTGTTTTTATTGTTGACGGTGGGTGTTTTTCAGGTTGGTTTAAGTTGGAAAGCAGCAGCAGGGAAAAAAGTAGCATTCATGAAAAATTTTTGCCAAATGAAGCCGGAAAAAGTTGCCGCGCTGTTGCCCGACGAAGTCGATCGAATAGTAGCTGATCCAGATATGATTCGTAATCGGCGCAAAATTGAAGCAACCATTAAAAATGCGCAAGCAATTTTAAAAGTACAAGAAGAATTTGGCAGTTTTGCCAATTATCTATGGCAATTTGTAAAAAACGTCCCCGTTTTATCTATTTATGAAGAAGCATACCAAGTCCCGCGCACACAGCTTTTGTCAGATAACGTAGCAAAAGACTTAAAAAAAAGAGGATTTTCTTTTGTAGGTCCGATTGTCACCAATATGTTTCTGAAAGCTAGCGGGATTATCCAGGTGGAAATTTTAAATCCAGAATAAAGGAGTGTTAGGATGTTTGAAAATGAATCTCTTAGTTTTGAAGAACAAACAATTATTCAAGCAGCAGCGCGTTATGTTCAACAAGAATTAGCCAACGAAGCAAGTGGCCATGACTGGTGGCATATTTATCGAGTGACACAATTAGCAAAAACAATTGCAGAGAAAGAACAAGCAAATTTATTTTTATGTATATTAACAGCATTGTTACATGATATTGGCGATGAAAAATTTAACGAAAGTGAAGAGGCGGGCTTGCTAAAAGTGCAACAATGGTTGGAAGCAAATAACTTATCAACAGAGCAAACGAATCACATCCTTTCCATTATTGCTAATATGTCCTTTAAAGGAGGAAATACTGGGAAAACAGTCACTACATTAGAAGGAAAAGTGGTCCAGGATGCGGATCGACTAGATGCCATCGGCGCAATTGGAATTGCACGGGTGATGGCTTATTCGGGAAATAAAGGCCGTTTAATTCACGATCCTCACAAACAACCTCGTGAACAGTTAACCCAAGAAGAATACCGGAATGGGGAAGATACTGCTATTATGCATTTTTATGAGAAACTTTTAAAGTTAAAGGAACAAATGAATACAAATTATGGTCGCTTATTGGCGGAAAAGCGTCATCAATTTATGGAACTTTATCTGGAGGAATTTTATCAAGAGTGGGATGGACACCGATAAATGAGGGCCAACTAAAACAGCCAGTACATTTCTTTTTGAATTTTAAGAGAACTCTTTTTTACAAATACCTCAGAAGTGGTAAAATGATGGATGAATAAACGGGTGGTTTATCTTAGTTTTACGTTACATATAGGAGGTAATTATGGAGACAAAAAAAACGAGTGGCATGTTTGCAGTTATTGCCGCACTGATTGCGAATATTTTAGTAGCGATTAGTAAATTTGTTGGTTTTGCTTTAAGTGGTAGTACCGCTATGATGAATGAAAGTATCCACAGTGTCGTGGACTGTAGTAATCAGGTGTTATTACTTTTTGGGAATAAGCGCGCTTCTCGTGGACAAAGTGCATTACATCAATTTGGAGAAGGCCGTGCAAAATACTTTTTTAGTACAATTGTTGCAACGATGCTCTTTTTTGGTGGGGGCGCGTTAGGCGTAATGGAGGCTATTCAGAAGTTACTGCATCCCTCTCATGAAGTAGAAAATGTGGCTATTGTCATTGGTATTTTAATTTTTGGTTTGCTTGTGGAAGGTAGCTCTTTGCGTGTAGCGATGAAAGAAATCAAAGAATTGAATACAGAGAAGTTATCGCTCTTAAAATTTTTGCGAGAAAGTCGTCACAGTGAAATTTTAATTATTTTTACGGAAGACTTTTGTGCGGTTATTGGTTTGTGTTTAGCTTTGGTGGGGACCCTTTTAACGATGGTAACTGGAATTGCTGCATTTGATGCTATCAGCGGCTTACTGATTGGTTTACTATTAATGTGTGCAGCCATTTTCTTAGCGAAAGAATTTTATAGTTTGATTATTGGTGAAAGTGTGACCGCTACAGATTTAGCAAAAATTAAAACCGCATTTGATCGGGCGGATGTTGAAAAACTAATTGATGTAAAGACCGTTCATTTAGGCCCAACTGAAATTTTAGTAGCGGCAAAAATTGATGTGGTAGAACCAATGGAAGAAGATGCACCTGATGTTGTGAATGCGATTGAACGAGACATTCGCAGTAAAATGCCTGATAAAAAAATCTATATCTATATTGAAGTTGACGATTATGATGTGAATTACGTTCGTAAATAACAAATGAAAGAATAATTTTAAAAAACAATATGGGGGAAGAAACGATGCAAGAGGCAATTATAACAAGTACAGTAGATTTAACCAGTGGTGGTTGCAACGCCTGTGGTTTAGTGGAAGATACCGTCTACACATTAGCAATGAATGGAGTGGACATTCCGTTAGATGGCTTGACAGTTGCTCATCTAGTTTCTGCTGTTGTTGCCAGAAATGGATTTAAACAGGAGCTGCAAATGGATATGCTAGATGACGAATATATCCTTTATCGAAAAGAAGACACAGCAGTAACCTTTAAAGAAGCGTACAATCATTTAAGCTACGATAACGGTTCTGAAAAAATCCAATCTAAAAATAAACTGGAAGATTTATCAAAACTTTTTGAACAAGTCAATCAAATCCTAACAACTGTTTTTGGAATTGAAACTGTCAATTTTATTATAGAATAAAGTACAAAATAGAACAGAAATTGGACAATCAATGAGTGAAAGAGATTGTCCAATCTCTGCTTTTTTAATGTATAAATAGAAAATAAAGACAAAAAATGATTAAGTTAAGTGAACGCCTTTATCGACATAAATGATGTCACCGACCACGCCACTAGCTAGTTCACTGACTAAAAAGGCACAAGTGTTTCCGACTTCTTCAATGGTTACACCTGTTTTATCTGGTGTCCGCTCATTAGAAATACTAATCAATTGATCGTAGTCTTTTACACCAGTCACAGCCAATGTTTTAATCGCTCCTGCGGAGATTCCGTTGACACGAATTTTATCTGCAGCTAATTCAAAAGCTAGATATTTCACGGCAGTTTCTAAAGAAGCTTTAGCAATCCCCATCATATTGTAGTTAGGAATCGCACGTTCGGAACCTAAATACGTCAATGTGACAATTCCTGAACCAGGATTTAACAAAGGTTTCGCATAATGAGTGACTGCTAAAAGAGAGTAGCTACTAATATCTTGTGCTAATAGGAAACCATCACGAGTGATGTCACTAACGTTTCCAGACAATTCTTCTTTTTTGGCAAAAGCAATCGCATGGACTAGTCCATCGATTGTGCCCACTTCGTTTTTAATTGTTTCAAAGGCTGCTTGAATGGACGCATCAGAAGCAACATCGCACTCCACCAACAAATCATTTTCATCTGCTAATTTAACCACTTGCTTTTTCATGCGTTCGTTTTGATACGTATAAATAACATTGGCCCCTTGATCTTTTAATGCTTTTGCACAGCCCCAAGCAATACTTTTTTTGTTGGCAACACCCATTACGACGACATTCTTATTTTGTAAAAACATATAAAATCTCCTTTAATAAAAAATTTTTGTTGATAGAATAGGCTTTTCTTCATCAAAATGTAAAAGTTACATTTATTGAGTTGACGAATAAAATTTCAACTGGTATTATCTGTGTGAGAATGATAACAAAATCTTCTCAATTTTCTAATCTTGAAAAAAACAGACATTTTTCCTGATGTCTGAATTATTAACCAAAATACTTTGAAAGTCAAACTATTTTTCTTATTTTTTAATAAAAAGTGCTGGAAACCGCATGAAATAATAGTTTGATAATCAAAATAAACTCGGAGGTACAGTATGAAAAGAGTGGTCATAACCGGCATGGGTGCCGTAACACCATTAGGCAATACCGTAAAAGAATTTTGGCATAATCTAGTGGATGGCAAACTAGGAATTGGCAAAATTACTAAATTTGATTCTGAAGATACTGGGGTAGCTTTGGCTGGCGAAGTGAAAGAGTTTGACCCAAGTGCTGTTTTAGAACGCAAAGAGCAAAAAAGAATGGACTTATTTTCTCAATATGGCTTGGTCGCTGCTTTAGAAGCGTGGGAAATGAGTGGTTTAACAGAAGCAACGATTGACCCGACTCGTTTAGGTGTGATTGTCGGTAGTGGGATCGGCGGGATGACTACCTTACAAGACCAAGTACGGGTAATGGATAAAAAAGGCGCAAAACGCGTAACACCATTTTTCGTGCCCATGGTAATTGCTAATATGGCAGCGGGAAATATTTCGATTCGTTTAGGTGCAAAAGGACCTTCTCAAACTATCGTGACTGCTTGTGCTTCTGCGACGAATGCGATTGGTGAAGCTTTTCGCACGATTAAATATGGTTTAGCGGACATGATGGTAACTGGTGGCACAGAAGCCACAGTATGTGAAATTGGGATTGCCGGTTTTGCAGCATTGAATGCTTTAAATACAACAGAAGATGCGACTCGGGCTTCGATTCCTTTTGATAAAGAACGAAAAGGTTTTGTGATGGGTGAAGGCGCAGGAATGCTGGTTTTAGAAGAACTCGAGCATGCACAGAAACGTGGCGCAACTATCTACGGCGAAATTGTTGGATATGGCAGCAACTGTGATGCTAGCCACATGACCGCTCCTTTAAAAGACGGTAGTGGCGCGGCGGCTGCGATGGAAATGGCGATTGCGGAAGCAGGGATTACGCCGGAACAAATTGGGTATATCAATGCTCATGGTACGTCAACCCCAGCGAATGACGCTGCGGAAACAACGGCCATCAAGCGTGTCTTTGGTGAGCGAGCATCGCAAATTCCAATTTCAAGTACAAAGAGTATGACTGGACATTTATTGGGCGCGGCTGGCGGTATCGAAGCGATTGCTTGTGTACAAACATTGCAAGAAGGAAAAGCTCATCCGACAGTAGGCTACCAAGTTGCTGATCCAGATTGTGATTTAGATTATGTCACAGAAGGTGCACGTGACATTACAGCGGACTATACAATTAGTAATTCGTTTGGCTTTGGTGGCCATAATGGTGTAATTTGCTTGAAGAAATGGGAGGAAAACTAGTATGAAAAAAGTAATGACTGCAACAGAAATTATGGAAATGATTCCTAATCGCTATCCGATTTGTTATATTGATTATGTGGATGAAATTATTCCAAATGAAAAGATTATTGCAACAAAAAATGTAACAATTAACGAAGAATTTTTCCAAGGACATTTCCCTGGAAATCCAACAATGCCAGGCGTTTTGATTATTGAAGCATTGGCACAAGTAGGTTCGATTTTAATCTTAAAAATGGATCAATTTGAAGGTGAAACAGCCTATATTGGCGGTATCAACAAAGCCAAATTCCGTCAAAAAGTGGTCCCTGGTGATGTCTTGAAATTACATTTTGAAATCGTCAAATTACGTGACTTTGTCGGCATCGGCAAAGCGACTGCTTATGTGGAAGATAAAAAGGTCTGCGAATGTGAATTGACGTTTATTGTGGGACGATAAGAATCAATCAATTTTGGATACGTTAGTTTCCCTAAGAAAAGGAATAAGTCACAATGGCTTATTCCTTTTTAAATTTATATAAATAACACTAACGCAAAAAAACATGCTATAATCATAAAAAGCTTACGTGAAGGTGGTAAGCTTATGAGTAAAACAATTTACAGGAGGGTTTTTCTTTTGGATATTTCAGTAGAGTTTTCGGGACATAAATTGGCGAATGTGTTAATGAACGCATCAGGCATTCATTGTATGACAATTAAGGAAATGGACGAGTTAGCGGCTTCTCAAGCAGGTGCTTTTGTCGCTAAGACGGCAACACCTAATCCTCGTCAGGGCAATGAGGAGCCTCGGTATTTTGATACACCATTAGGAAGTATTAACTCAATGGGCTTGCCTAATTTAGGGATTGATTATTATTTAGATTATCAGATTGCACGTCAAAAGGAATTTCCTGAGGAGTTACGCTTTTTATCTGTATCTGGTATGAATTATGAGGAAAATATCGCTATTTTAAAAAAAGTGCAAGAAAGTGAATACACAGGAGTGACAGAATTTAATTTGTCTTGTCCCAATTTGCCTGGTAAACCGCAAATTGCTTATGATTTTGAATTAACAGAAAAGCTTTTAACAGAAGTTTTCCAATTTTTTACTAAACCATTAGGTGTAAAATTACCCCCATTTTTTGATATTGCACATTTTGACGCAATGGCTGAAATTTTAAATAAATTCCCTTTAGTATACGTGAATAGTATTAATAGCATCGGTAATGGTTTATATATTGACAGTGACAAGGAAGAAGTGGTCATTAAACCAAAAGGAGGCTTCGGTGGACTGGGCGGCGAATATGTCAAACCAACAGCGTTAGCCAATGTTCGTGCGTTTGCGCAACGTTTGAAACCAGAAATCAAAATTATTGGAACGGGCGGTATTACATGTGGAAAAGATGTTTTTGAGCATCTTTTATGTGGTGCGACATTAGTACAAGTCGGCACACAATTGCATCAAGAAGGTCCACAAGTTTTTGAGCGTCTAGCCAAAGAATTACAAGAAATCATGGCAGCAAAAGGTTATGAAAGTATTGAAGAATTTCGTGGGAAATTGAAAGAGATGTAACAAAAAAAACGTCAAGAAATTTTCTTGACGGTTTTTTGTTATTTCACAGCCTTAACATTTTCCATAAAGGCTTCCAAATATTCAGGTTGTATTAATTGTTGGTTACAGGTGTCGCTATCATGGCAAATGTAATTGCCTTTTTTCGTGTAGGTTCCGTCACCGCCTGATTTGGTGGTAGCTAGGAACATAGACACATTCGTGATTGTTTGACAGATGGAGCAAACACCTTTAACAATGGTGGGTGAAAGGGTGCCGTGGACGCCGATTAATTTATTTTCTCGATAAGCTAAGATAAATTTTTTCTGAGTCCCAGCGTCGTTCCAACCGACATAGGTATTGTTCCGTAAATCCATGTTTTCCCACTCAGGAATCTTTAACTTTTTCACTTTGCGAAAGACTTTCGTGACTTGTGGTGTTGAAGGTTCCTTAAAGGGCAGCACGGTTTCTTTTAATTCGTCTAAATATTTTTCAGCACGTGCGCGTGTTAAACGACGATCCATCACTTTGTCCAACAAAATCGTAACAGCAGGGTGTTCTTCTGGAAATAACCCATTGATTTTTTCGGCACATAGGGCCTGGACAGTTTTGACAGTCGTAGCATCGTTAACAGACGTATAGGTGTTTAGTAACACAGCGACTTGTTCTTTAATTATGTTAAATTGGTAAGGTTGAATAGTTGGGTTCATGATTTTAAATTCCTTTCAAATAGACCGAGTACATACGCTGAAAGGCAATTTGTCTCACCAACGTATGTTTAGTGACAGACAACCTCATGTGTTTTTGATAAAGATAGCGTTTGACGTATCATATCATCACCCCCTTTAATGATTGATTTTTTCTATGTGAAAAGTGAAAATAATTGATGAAAGCTTGGTAATTCTAACGCAATTCAAGAAAAAAGGCAAGTTAAACTCGTTTTATTTCCCAATTCAATGTCTGGGGAGTGATAAACTTCTAAAAAAGATACGTGATTTCCTAGATTAATCCTAGGTTATTTGCTACAATAATGAAGAATTAACCAGAGAAAAGGAGAAATTACAATGATTGCAGCAAGCGATTTAAAAGCCGGTATGACTTTTGAGCAAGACGGCAAATTAATTAAAGTAATGGAAGCTAGCCACCACAAACCAGGTAAAGGTAACACAGTTATGCGTATGAAATTAAAAGATGTTCGTACGGGTTCAACAACAGATACAACAATGCGCCCAGATGAAAAAGTGAAAAAAGCGCACATCGATACAAAACCGGTTCAATATTTATACAGCCAAGATGATATGGCTATTTTCATGGATTTAGAAACATATGAACAATATGAAGTACCAACTGCTTTAATTGAAGAAGAACTAAAATATTTATTAGAAAATATGGAAGTAAAAATTCAATTTTATGGTGAAGAAGTCATTGGTTTAACTTTACCAACAACGGTAATCTTACGTGTTGCTGAAACACAACCTTCAATCAAAGGCGCAACAGTAACTGGTTCTGGTAAACCCGCTACAATGGAAACAGGATTAGTTGTTAACGTTCCAGATTTTGTTGAAGCAGACGAATTATTAGAAATCAATACTGCGGAAGGTACGTATTTAAAACGTGCTAAATAAGTAGCAGAAAAACAGAAGGCTAGCCTTCTGTTTTTTTTGGTCTATTAATTCTTTTACCTATAAGAAAACCATTGGTGTGATAGGAAATAGCAATCGTTAGAATCGTTGACACTAGAAAATGGGAAATGGTATAGTTTGGTCAACACATGACGAAGGAGGAAATCAACCATGACGAAAAAACAAGCTAGCCCTTTTTTAGAAACGGAAAGCTGTTGTTGTATGGTGCAAAATAGTGCAGCATACTCTTTTGTGATGGGGAAAACCTCCGTTATTTCTGAAAAATTGCCTAACACGATTCCTCTCTGAATCTAGACAACCAGAAATAAACAAAAAAGGTGCTGATGCGATCAGCACCTTTTTGTTTTATGTACATGTATTAGAAGGAGGAATTCGCTATGATTGTTCAGTCAATTTTAGACACAATCGGAGCAACACCATTATTTGAATTTACAAGTGAACAATATCCTATGCCAGAAGGCACTAAAATTTATGCGAAACTAGAATATTTGAATCCAGGTGGCAGCGTCAAAGATCGGCTTGGTGTGCATCTTCTCAAAGAAGCAATGAAAACGGGAAAGATAAATCAAGCCACAACAATTATTGAACCGACAGCGGGGAATACAGGGATTGGACTTGCATTAGCTGCCAGTCAACTGGGCCTCAAGACAATCTTTGTTGTGCCAGAAAAATTTAGTCAGGAAAAACAACAGCTGATGCAAGCGTTAGGTGCTAAAATTGTTCTTTCGCCAACAGAGCAAGGGATTGTCGGGGCGATAACTAGTGCCCAAGACTTAGCCAAGGAAATTCCTAATAGTTACGTGCCGTTACAATTTGAAAATCCGGATAATCCTGCTGCTTACTACGAAGGATTAGGGCCTGAAATTGTTCAAGACTTAGGCGGAAAGATTACTAGCTTTGTCGCAGGTTTAGGCAGTGGTGGAACGTTTGCAGGTGTTGGCAGATATCTCAAAGAACAAAATAGTAAGACGCAATTATGGGGCGTGGAGCCAGAAGGTTCAATTTTAAATGGCGGACCTGCACACGGACATGAAATCGAAGGCATTGGCGTGGAGTTCGTGCCGCCTTTTCTTAAACAGATTCCTGTGGACGGCTTTTATACCATTTCAGACGAGGATGGTTTTTTCTGGGTCAAACAATTAGCCAAGAAAAGCGCTTTGCTGGTGGGAAGCTCCAGCGGCGCAGCATTTGCGGCGGCATTAAGAGAGGCGCGCCGCTTACCAGCAGGCAGCACAATTGTAACTATTTTTCCTGACGGTAGTGACCGTTATTTATCAAAAAATATTTATTCTTAGGAGGAAAACTTTTATGAAATTCAATACCAAATTAATTCATGGCGGCATTAGTAAAGACACAACAACAGGTGCAGTGAGTGTTCCTATTTATCAAACGTCAACCTTTGAACAAAATGGCGTGGGCCAGCCCAAAGAATATGAATATTCTCGTTCAGGTAATCCCACACGTCACGCATTAGAAACCTTAATCGCTGAGTTAGAAGGTGGGAGCCATGGCTTTGCGTTTAGCTCAGGCTTAGCTGGTATTCATGCAATCATTTCTATGTTTGGACCCGAAGATCATATTTTATTAGGTGACGATGTCTATGGGGGGAGTTTCCGTTTATTGGATAAAGTATTTGTAGCAAATGGGTTAAGCTACACGATTGTAAACGCCAGCGACTTATCAACAATTGAAGCCGCAATTCAGCCAAATACAAAAGCCTTGTTTTTGGAAACACCAAGTAATCCACTGTTAAAAATTACAGATATTGAAGCGGCGGCTAAGCTTGCTAAAAAACATCAGTTGTTAACTATTGTCGATAATACATTTGCGACGCCTTATTTTCAACGGCCGTTAGCATTAGGTGCTGATATTGTCGTTCACAGCGGGACAAAATATTTAGGGGGCCATAGTGATGTAGTTTCTGGTTTAGTCGTAACGAATCATCCAGAAAGCGCAGAAAAGATTGCCTTTTTACAAAATGCGATTGGCGCTGTTTTAGGACCACATGATAGTTGGTTGGTCCAACGTAGTTTAAAAACATTAGGCGTACGGATGGCAGCGCATGCCCAAAATGCTCAAAAAATCGCAGAATTTTTAGAAGCGCATCCAGCTGTAGCAACGGTGTATTATCCAGGACTAGCGAGTCATCCTGGTCACGAAATTGCACAAAAACAGATGTCGGGGTTTAGTGGTATGATTTCTTTTGAATTAGCCAAGGATGAGCAAGTCGTTCCTTTCGTAGAAGCGTTGGAAATTTTTACTTTAGCGGAAAGTTTAGGTGGCGTAGAAAGTTTAATTGAAGTACCTGCCATTATGACTCACGCATCTATTCCCAAAGAAAATCGTGAAGCCGTGGGAATTAAAGATGGACTCATTCGTTTATCTGTAGGAATTGAAGCAGTCGAAGACTTGTTGGCTGATTTAGAAAAGGGATTACAAGCATAAACAAAAGGCCCTCGTCTTTAGACGAAGGCCTTTTGTTTATAATTCTTCTCCATTCGTAGCAATCACTTGTTGATACCAAGCAAACGATTTTTTCTTTCGCCGTTCCAACGTTCCGTGACCATCGTTGTCTTTATCTACATAAATGAAGCCATACCGTTTCTTCATTTCGCCTGTACTAGCACTCACTAAATCGATGAATCCCCAAGGTGTGTAGCCCATCAAATCAATGCCGTCATACGCAACGGCTTCTTTCATCATCTCAATATGTTCACGTAAATAAGCGATTCGGTAAGTGTCGTTAATCGTTCCGTCTGGTTCTAGCTCATCAATAGCACCAAAGCCATTTTCAACAATAAAGAGTGGTAATTCATACCGATCATTGAACCAATTCATTGCATAGCGCAAGCCCATAGGATCGATTTGCCAGCCCCAATCAGATGTTGCTACATAAGGATTTCGCACCAAGTCTTTTGCTTCATTGTAGTCAAAAGTAGGGACCTTTTCTGCACCTTTCACAGCAAACGACATGTAATAGCTAAAGCCAATATAATCAACACAGCCATTAGCCAAATCAGTTAAATCTTCTTCTGTGACATCTAATGAAATGTTTTTTCGTTTCAAATAGCATTGAATTGCACTTGGATAATGACCGCGGACATGAACATCGGTAAACCAATAACGTTTTTGCATTGCGCTAACACTCATCATCATATCCTCAGGATTACAAGAATAAGGATAAATAGGCACCATCGCAATCATACAGCCAATTTGGAAGTCGGGATTGATAGCGTGGCCAATTTTCACTGCACGTGCGCTAGCGACTAGTTCATAATGAGCAGCCTGATACATAATTGCTTCGCGGTCTTCTCCTTCCTGGTAAGCAATACCAGAGTTAGTAAAAGGTGCAAAATCTTCTTCATAATTGGCTTGGTTGTTAATTTCGTTAAAGGTCATCCAATATTTGACTTTTTTCTGGTAACGAGTGAAACAGACTTCAGCAAATTTGACAAAAAAATCAATGACCTGGCGATTGCGAAAGCCGCCATATTTTGTGACTAAATGATAAGGCATTTCAAAGTGAGACAGTGTCACAACTGGCTCAATACCATTTTTCAAACACTCGTCAAAAAGTGCATCATAAAAACGAAGGCCTTCTTCATTGGGCGTTTCTTCATCTCCGTTAGGAAAAATTCGTGTCCAAGCAATAGAGGTTCGGAAACAATTTAAACCAAGTTCTTTGAATAGTTGAATATCTTCTTGATAGCGATGGTAAAAATCAATCGCTTCATGGTTAGGATAGTGTTCATCTGGTAAAACGCCTGCGGTAATTTTACGAGGGACGCCATGTGCACCGGCAGTCATTACATCCGCCACGCTCACCCCTTTACCGCCTTGGTCCCAGCCTCCTTCTAATTGATGAGCAGCGACAGCGCCGCCCCAAAGAAAATCATTTTTCAAAATTGACATATCGTTTCAGTCCTTTGTTCAAATTTTTATACGTTTTGTGCTTCGACTTTTTCAAGGGTTTCTTCAGTAATCGGTTGATTGGTTTCTTCTGCGTAGTTAAGTGCATCCATTTTTTTAGCAAACGGTAAATAGATAAAGAAACTTATCGTCAGTACTACTACTTGAAGCAACGCGGCTTGCCAACCACCAACTAAAAGTCCAGAAATGATTGGAGGAGTAGTCCAGGGAACTTGTACCGCAGTAAAGAGAGGAACCAGTCCTGTGTACAAGGCAAAATATGTCACAACAGAAGAAACAATCGGTGTGATAATGAATGGCACAGCCATGATTGGGTTCATCACGATAGGTGTAGCAAAGACAATTGGCTCGTTAATATTGAAAACAGCTGGCCCAATTGAAAGCCGACCTAATTGCTTAAACTGAGCTGATTTGGCAAAGAAAACCATGAACACGACTAACCCGATTGTCATGCCCGCACCAGTGACCGTTAAAAATTGATCTAAAAATTGTTGTGTAACAATATGGCCACCATTAGCCAGTGTTAAGTCTTTTCCAGATTTCAAAATTTCGGTGTTTTCTAAAGAGTTTGCTTGTAAAATAGGGCCCATGATACCGCCAACGATTGTTGACCCGTGAACACCGAAAAACCAAAAGAGGGGAATGACAAAGCCTAATAGTAATGCGCCACCTAGTGAATCTGTGACTCCTTGAAGTGGTGATTGTAGCACTTCGTAAATAAAGTCAAAGAATGTCGTATTGAAGACTTTATCTAGAAGAATGAAAATTAGCATTGCACCAGTTACAATGACGCTGGCAGGAATTAACGCAGTAAAGGAATTGGCCACATTTTCTGGTACAGCTTCTGGTAATTTGATACGAATATCATGACGTAAAAACCAACTATATACAACGCCGACTAACAAACCAACAATAATAGCTGTAATCATCCCTTTGCCAGCTGTCCAATCTTTGTTGATGACATTGCCAACTACTGCGCCAGAAACCGCATCTTTGACTTCAGATGACATAAACAAAATGAAAACCACCATGGCAATCATGCCCGCTGGGAGGCCTTCAAATCCCTCGCTTTTTACATATGAGTAGGCAATACCGATGACCGCAAATAACGACATAATCGCAAAAGATGCCCCATATGCTTGATTGAAATAAACAGCCAGACCGCTTGCGTTAACCCATTCAGAAATAGCTGTAACTGGGAAATTCGCTAATAGAAGAAATACGGAACCAACAATGGTAAAAGGCATCGTGTAAAGCATCCCGTTCCGTAAGGCAGTAATTGCTTTGGTATTGACGAATTTTAGTACTGGAGGTAATAATTTCTCGTTAATCCATTCGTTCATAAAAATCTCTCCTTTGAAGAATAATATAAATGCAAATGTATCCGTTTACATATTTACTATATAAGCTTATTTGAAGAAAAAATAGACTTTTGCTTGAATGAGAAACATGTACCAAGAAAAAAAACACAAAAGCTCATGCTGTTTTAGACAGCATGAGCTTTTGTGAAAAACAACTAGGAAGGTGTTTCATCTAGTTCCTTTAAAAGTTGACTTGCTTGATGAGCTAGGAGTTCAATTAAAGCAATGACAGGGATTTGAGTGGTTGTATTGACTGATTTATCTGCAAATGGAGAACGTTCGTCGGGCATATAATAGGAGATGTTGTAGTCAGCCAAGCGGGCAATAGTTGAATGTTGATTGTTGGTAATGCTTAGCACTTTGGCGCCAGCTGTTTTAAAGTCGGTCATTTGTTTAATCATTTCATTGGTTTCCCCAGATACAGACAGAATCAAGGCTAATGTATTTTCAAATCCGCGCTTGGGGATAGGCGTAAAGGGGTCAGCAATACTGTAAGAATTGATATTTAAGTTGGCAAAATAACGACTGCCATAACTACCTAAAATTCCGCTGGTACCAATGCCAGTAAAGGCAACGTGACGTGCTTGAACAATCATTTGAATTGCTGGACGAAGCATTTCGTAATAGGTTTCTTGGTTTAATTTTTTCAAAAAAGCATCGACGTGAACTGTGGCATCATAAAAATTTTCAAACGTTTGTGTTTGTTTGGCTTCTTCTTTCACTGCATATTTTAATTCGGAAAAACCAGCATAACCCATTTTGTTACAAAATCGTAGAATCGTTGAGGTGGAGACATGACAGGAAGTAGCCAGTTGGCGAATGGTCTGTTGAGGGATTTGGTGCAGGTGTTCCAATACATAATGGTAAACGAGCATTTCTAATTCATTCAAGGTCTGAACCTTCTCTAAATCAAACAAAGTAATCCTCCTTTATATAAAAACTGAATATGTTATTTTTTTGTGTAAATCAAATAAACCAATTCTTATTTTTCTTGAAAAAAATGTAAAATAACTCAATAAAAAGTTTCTTATTTCCTATTTTACAAAAAGTAGCCCAATTATCCTAGTTTTTCTCTTTTTTCTTTTAAAAATAACAATGCGCACCCCTAGAGTTTTTTGTGAAAACAAGCTAAAATAGATAAGAAGAGAAAAGGAGGCGTTGATGTGGCACGGGAAGTAATTTTATTTATTGCAGCGAGTATTGATGGTTTCATTGCGGACAAAGCGGGCGGTGTTGCTTGGTTAGAAGAGAATATTCGTGGCGATGAAGAAGATCGTAGTTACGATGAAATGTATGAAAAAATAGACACTGTGGTAATGGGGCGGACTACTTATGATCAAGTGACACAAGAATTGTCCCCAGATGTGTATTTTTATGAAGACAAGCATTCTTATATCATTACCTCTCATCCAGAACCATCAACTGCTTCAAGAACTTTTACAAAGGAAGATCCCGTCACATTAATTCGTCGTATCAAAGAAGAAGACGGCGCGGGAATTTGGATTGTTGGAGGCCCGAAAGTGGTTCAACCGCTTTTGGCAGCTGATTTAATTGATACCTTCATTTTGACGACAATACCACTGTTTCTGGGTGAGGGCATTGCTCTATACGAGACAATGGATCAATCAATCCCAGTTCGTTTAAAACAGGTTTATCAAAAAAATGAGTTGGTTTATTCGATTTATCAACGTGAAAACAAAAATTAAAAAATAATTATTCGGTTGGGCAAGTTGCTTTCAAGGTTTTGAGTTTCTCATAGGGCGAGAGGAACAAAGCAACAGTTGTCTAGCCGTTTGTGTTGTTTTTGATTGACAAAGAAATGGTAGAGGAGAAAAAAATGAAACATCAGATCAAAAGAAGGTTGTATATTTCACCTGTTCAAACAATTGTCTTAGGCTTTTTTCTATTAATTGTTGTAGGCACAATCTTATTAATGATGCCTTTTTCTGCACAAGCTGGACAAAAAACGCAATGGATTGATGCTTTTTTCGTGGCAACTTCCGCCGTCTGTGTTACAGGGCTTTCGCCTTTGAATACGGCGGAACATTGGAGTCCTATCGGGCAAGTTATTATTATGATTTTGATTGAATTAGGCGGCTTAGGCTTTTTAACCGTTGCCACGATTTTCTTTAGTTTGCTGCGGAAAAAAGCGTCACTAAGTGTACGGATGTTGTATCAAGAAGCTTTAAATGTTAGTGAAGTTTCCGGAGTTTTTCGTTTAATGAAATATATTATGAAGTTTGCGGCCATTATTCAATTACTTGGAGCCTTCTTGTTGTCCTTTCAATTTGTGCCAACATTTGGGTGGAAAAAAGGGATGTTTTTTAGTCTCTTCCATGCCGTTTCGGCATTTTGTAATGCTGGCTTTGATTTGCTAGGGGATAGTATGGTTCCTTATCAAAATTCGCCTTATCTTTTACTAGTCATTAGCTTTTTAATTATAGCTGGTGGCTTAGGATTTATTGTGTGGCGCGATATTTTTGCAATGATTAAAGGTTATAAAAATAAAATTAAGCACCGTGTTAGTATTCATACACGCCTTGCTTTAACGGTGACCGCCACCTTTTTAGTCTTAGGGACCGTTATTTTTTACATTTCGGAATATCGCCATTTTCCAGCTGACATGTCTTTTTGGCAGCGTCTTGTCAACAGTTGGTTCTTGTCGGTTACACCAAGAACGGCTGGCTTTTATTCAGTTGATTATTTGAAAATGAGTAATCCAGGCCTGATTGTCACGATTTTGTGGATGTTTATTGGTGGCACTTCAGGATCAACCGCTGGCGGCTTGAAAACCACTACGTTTGGTGTGTTATTTTTACAATTTCGTGCAATTTTTAAAGGGAAACAGCGAGTGGAATTCCATGAACGCACAATTCCTGAGCGAGTAGTGCTCCAAGCGTTTACTTTGTTCTTCTTGGCAACTTTTTTATGTGTAACTGCTTCGGTTATTCTCTCGTTTACAGAAACATTACCTTTAAAAAACGGGATTGAGTATATTGTTTTTGAAGTGATTTCTGCATTTGGAACGGTTGGTTTAACAATGGGGTTAACACCAGATTTAACTGTTTTTGGTAAACTGGTGATTATTTTTCTAATGTTCGTCGGTCGTGTGGGTGTGTACACGGTGTTATTGTCATTAATTAAGAAAGGCTTGGAAAGTCAGTCGAAAGTTCAATATCCAAAAGAATCAGTGATGATTGGTTAATAGAGAAAGAGGGAAATAGAATGGAATTTTTAGGTATTTTATGTTTGATTTTAATTACAACGACTTTAGCAGGTGTTGCTTGTAAAAGAGTAGGAATTCCTGCAGTAATTGGGCAATTGCTAGTAGGGATTGTGTTAGGTCCAGCGATGTTAAATATTGTGCATCAAGATGTGTTTGTGCATGACTTTTCAGAAATTGGTGTCATTATGCTGATGTTTATTGCTGGAATGGAATGTGAATTGGAATTATTGAAAAAATATGCGAAACCTAGTGTCATGGTCGCTATTTTGGGCATCGTTTTACCGGTTGGTTTTACTATGTTGATTGGTCAGCTGTTTGCTTTTTCTTGGAAAGAAGCTTTTTTCCTTGGGTTAGTTTTAGCAGCAACGTCGGTCAGCATTTCAGTAGAAGTATTAAGAGAGTTGAATGTTTTAAGTAGTAAAGAAGGTGCAACGATTCTTGGGGCTTCCGTCGTTGACGATATCGTGGTCGTGATTATTTTAAGTGTCGCTGTCGGCATGATTGGTGCAAGTACAGGCGGCAATACAGAAGTCAGCTTTATTGTTAAGTTAATTGAACAAGGCTTATTCTTTATTGGGATTTTCTTTTTGGTCCGCTTTATCGCTCCCTATTTACTACGTTTAAGTCAAAAAATGAACATTGGGTCGTCTGTTATTATCATGTCATTGATTATCTGTTTGGGCATGGCTTATTTGGCTGATTTAGTTGGTTTAAGTTCTGTCGTAGGTGCCTTTTTTGCAGGGATTGCTGTGGGACAAACGGATGCAAAAACAGAAATTGATTTCAATATTGAAGCTATTGGCTATGCCGTGTTTATTCCCGTCTTCTTTGCCAGCATTGGCTTATCAGTGACATTTAACACGTTAGGAAAAGATTTACCTTTTATTTTGGTAATGACGATTATGGCGATTTTAACGAAATTACTGGGCGGCGCCTGGGGAGCGAAAATGGTTGGTTTCTCCAATACAAGTTCTTTAATGGTCGGTGCTGGGATGGTTTCGCGTGGGGAAATGGCATTAATCATTGCGCAAATTGGCTACCAATCTAAATTACTTTCAGAAGCGTATTATACGAGCATGATTGTGGTAATTATCTTAACGACCTTAGTTGCACCGTTCTTATTGAAATACTTTGTTAAAAAACAAGAATCTGCGTTGCAATAAAAAAAGATGAGCAGAAGTTGTTGACAAAAAAATAAAATAGCTATATGATGAGTTCAAGATAAACGACTACGTTTGTAGTCGATAACCTTGAACTCTTTTTTATTGATGAAGGAGGAATTTAACGAGTATGGCAAAAGATAAATTAGCGACAATTACAGATGCAGAGTGGGAAGTCATGCGGGTTATTTGGACCCAAGGCAAGACCACGAGTCGTGAAGTGCATACACTTTTAAATGAGAAGAAAGAATGGAAATCAACGACCGTCAAGACGTTACTAAGTCGTTTAACAGATAAAGGGTTAGTTGGAACGGAGAAAGCAGGCAATAAATATATTTATTATCCGCTAGTAGAAGAACGTCGGAGCGTTGAAACGGTGGCAGACGAACTTTTAGCTAAGGTGTGCAGCCGTAAAGTTGGTTCCGTGGTAGAAACAATTTTAACAGAGAGTCAGTTGAGTTATGACGATTTGGATCGATTAGAGGAACTCTTGAAAGAGAAGCGCAAGACGGCGGTTGAATCCGTCCCTTGCAACTGTATTCCTGGTCAATGCCAATGTCATTTAATTTAAAAAGGAGTGAAAAAAATGGAAAGTAAAACGTTTGATATTGAAGGGATGAGCTGTGCTTCCTGTGCCCAAACGATTGAAAAGGCTACGACGAAGTTACCTGGGATGGCAAAGGCAAGTGTCAATTTAGCTACGGAAAAATTAAGTGTCACGTATGATCAGACGGAAGTCACAGAAGAAGAAATTAAGGAAGCTGTGTCAGATGCTGGCTACAAGGCGATTAGCCCAGCCCAGCAACGAACGTTTGCGATTGAAGGAATGAGTTGTGCTTCCTGTGCCCAAACGATTGAAAAAGCTGTGAACCAATTATCTGGTGTTCAACAAGCGATTGTTAATTTAGCCACGGAAAAACTGGTGGTTAGTTATGACGACCATCAAGTAACGAGTGCTGAAATTATCAAAGCAGTTACGGATGCAGGTTATCAAGCGACAGAAGAAGTCGCTGCAGGTGCAACAGCGGACCAAGATCGTGAAAAGAAACAAAAACATATTGCTGAGATGTGGCAACGTTTTTGGATCTCAGCGGTGTTTACAGTACCCCTTCTTTATATTGCGATGGGACATATGGTAGGCTTACCATTGCCGGATTTTTTGAATCCAATGACACATGCGACGACCTTTGCAATGGTTCAATTGATTTTGACGTTACCCGTTCTATATGTCGGCAGAGAATTTTTCACAGTTGGTTTTAAAGCATTATTTAAAGGGCATCCGAATATGTTTTCTTTGGTAGCTTTAGGAACCAGTGCTGCTTTTGTGTATAGTTTATATGGCACAGTCATGATATTCTTAGGAGATACAAGTTTTACAATGGCTCTTTATTATGAATCAGCGGGTGTTATTTTAACTTTAATTACATTAGGAAAATATTTCGAAGCTGTTTCAAAAGGGAAAACCTCAGATGCGATAAAAAAATTAATGGGTTTGGCGCCGAAAACTGCTCATATTTTACGTGATGGCGCAGAAATTGAAGTGCCAGTTGATGCTGTTCAGTTGGATGACATTGTGATTGTTCGCCCAGGAGATAAAATCCCTGTTGATGGAGTGATTGTTTCAGGCAGTAGTTCTGTGGATGAAGCCATGTTAACGGGCGAAAGTTTGCCTGTTGAAAAGAAAGTCGGTGATGCAGTAATTGGTGCTAGCATCAATAAAAATGGCAGCTTTCAATTCAAGGCGACAAAAGTGGGAAAAGAGACGGCCCTTGCCCAAATCATTCAATTAGTGGAAGATGCGCAAGGCTCAAAAGCGCCGATTGCACAATTAGCTGATAAAATTTCGGGTGTTTTTGTCCCAATCGTTATTGGTTTGGCTGTTCTTTCTGGCTTGGCTTGGTTCTTTTTAGGACAAGAGTCATGGATTTTCGCTTTGACAATTACCATTTCTGTGTTAGTGATTGCTTGTCCTTGTGCGCTCGGCTTGGCAACGCCGACTGCGATTATGGTGGGGACAGGTAAGGGCGCTGAAAATGGCGTTTTAATTAAAAGTGGGGATGCTTTAGAAACCACTCACAAAATTCAAACAATCGTGTTTGATAAAACAGGAACTATTACAGAAGGCAAACCGGTGGTTACGGATATTTTAGTTGCTGATTCAGCACTTTCAGAAGCTGAGTTACTAACATTAGCAGCTTCTGCAGAACAAGGATCAGAACATCCTCTAGGTGAAGCAATTGTGGGGGCGGCTAAAGAACGTCAATTGCCATTAGCAGAAGGAAGCGATTTTTCAGCGATTCCAGGTCACGGCATCCGTGTGACAGTCAACGAACGAGTCCTACTTTTGGGCAATATAAAATTAATGAAAGAAGAGGCCATCGAGCTATCAACGTTTGTTCAACAAGCGGATCGTTTGGCAGAAGAAGGGAAAACCCCAATGTTTGTGGCAAAAGATGGTTCGTTTGCGGGTATCATTGCGGTAGCAGATACTGTGAAGGATAGCAGTCAAACAGCCATTGCACGTTTGCATAAAATGGGGATCGAAGCCGTGATGATTACGGGAGACAACAAGCGTACTGCAGAGGCGATTGCGAAACAAGTAGGTATCGATCGTGTCTTAAGTGAAGTTTTACCAGAAGATAAAGCGTTAGAAGTGAAAAAACTACAAGCAGAAGGCAAAAAAGTTGCGATGGTGGGTGACGGTATTAATGATGCACCAGCACTTGCCCAAGCGGATGTGGGGATTGCTATTGGTTCAGGCACAGATGTTGCAATGGAATCGGCCGATATTGTGCTAATGCGTAGTGATTTAATGGATGTGCCTACAGCAGTTGAATTAAGTAAAGCGACCATCAAAAACATCAAAGAAAATCTTTTCTGGGCATTTGCCTATAATACATTAGGTATTCCAGTGGCTATGGGTGTGTTACACTTATTTGGTGGACCTTTGTTAAGTCCGATGATTGCAGCAGCAGCTATGAGTTTTAGTTCAGTCTCTGTCTTACTAAACGCCTTACGATTGAAAGGATTTAAACCTTCGACGGTGAAAAAAACTAGTGGAAGTCAAAAATAAAATTGAAAAGGATGAAGTGAAATGGAAAAAACAGTAAAAATTGATGGGATGAAATGTGATGGCTGTGTTCAAGCGGTCACTGAAAAATTTAGTGGAATTGACGGCGTAACGAATGTTGCGGTTCACTTGGCAGATCAAACAGCCGTTGTGACAGCAGATCGTGAAGTAAGCCAGGATGAACTGAATACCACGTTGGCAGATACAAAATTTAAGGTTGTCAGCGAATAACAAAAAAACAGGGCCTACCATCATGAGTAGGCCCTGTTTTTTTGTTATGGAAGCTTTGCTTTGATTTCCTGATAAATCTTAGTCGTTTCTTGACCCTCACGCGCAGTATAATAATAAACTTTTTCCCGCGTTTCTATTTTCATAATCGGATGACTTTTTGTATAAATTAGTAAATAAGCAGGTTTTCCAGCGACTTTAAATTCTCCTGTTAAGTAACTATCTGTCGCAGCACCCATTGTGCGGATGCGTTCTTGAGGTAAGTCATCAATCAAAGAAACAGCAGT
The DNA here is from genome assembly GCF_051712085.1 of Enterococcus sp. DIV1537a. NCBI lineage: Bacteria > Bacillati > Bacillota > Bacilli > Lactobacillales > Enterococcaceae > Enterococcus > Enterococcus sp. DIV1537a. The sequence continues at coordinate 248,637 of NZ_JBIOOE010000001.1, forward strand.
GATTTGGTTAAAAGGAATTGACCTTGTTTTTGCTAATGGGGCAGATAACTCAATTTGTTTATTTTCAATAGTTGCTTGAAAGGCATGACTAGAAAAATCATTTATAAACATCGGCACTGTGGCAAAGAACAGCACCGCAATCGTTAAAATGCCAGTAGCGGCTAGAATAATTTTCCCAGCAGGCCGTCCTAGGTTAATAGATAAATTCATACCAATGCGATCAGGAACCATGATTTTGGGGTCCTTTGGATTGATATAAATCCCATACCGCCAATATTGATCATCATCCCCATAGCGATAATCGCCAGCCTGTAAAACGAATTGATCTTGTTTTTTGCGCATTGAAAATAGGTAGTAGAAGAGAAAGCCTACATAAACAAACAAAAGAATAAAATAACAAAAAGTAAGAGCCATCGCAACCGTATAATCAATTACAATTGTGAAAGTTGGTAAAATGGTTAGCGGTGCAAAAACTAAGGCTGATAAAACCATTAAAACAGACCAATGATGACGAAATAAATCATTGATTTGCTGATTAATTTTTGAGTCACTAGTTAGCGGTTTGACAGGTAAGCGCGCAATAAAATAATAGCCGCCAATGAACAAACTTAACATCAAAACAGTAATTAAGAAAAGAATCCAGGAACCAATCGCCGTTTGCAAGGAATAAAAGCCCCCAGCAAAAGTAAGAATAATTGCAGGTAAAAACCACCAAAATGAAATAAGTTTCTGGTTTTTATTTAAAACTAATTGCGTATCGATTAAGAGAGGACGCTTAGGTAGCAACCAGCCGTTTTGCATTTTTAAAGCGGCCATTTTGCGAATATAAACGATTTGCAGATAGTAGCCACTGCCAATAAAACTAAATAAAAGTAACAGAAAAAGGAACAATAAAATCGAATCATAAGGAATAAATAACAAAGGTAAACTAAGAACACTAAAAACGGCTGCTAGTTGAACCAAGCGTTTTTTATAACGTTTTCGGATTGCTTGAACGCTGGGATCTTGTAGTTTATCTTCTGGTAAAGTGTTTTCCAAAATAATATTTTTGTGAGGATTTGCATAAATCCCCATAGTAAATGCCATAAAAAAAGCGACAGAAACTAGGATGAAATAAAAGAATACCGCCATTATAATGCACGCCCTTTCGAATCAAAATTTTGATAAATTTTCTGAATAAGTGCTTGGATTTCTGCTTCGGATTGCTGATGTAAAAAACTTTCAGCCAACAGAAGTTCTAAACGCTCATGCAATTGCTGTTGCCAAACAGCGGTAGCAGGTAACTTTGCGGCAATTTTGGTGCCGTTACGACGGTCAGTCACAATATAACCTGATTGCTTTAACTTATTATAAGCTTTTGAAACAGTCATCATATTGACCCCGATTTCGTCCGCCAATTGTCGGATAGAAGGCAAACTTTCATTGGGAACCAGTTCACCTTTGGCAATGCCTACAATGATTTGATCAATGAGTTGCTGATAGATGGGCTGTTCGCTTTGTTCATCTATTTCTAAAAGCATCGAATCACTCCTGTCTTATTTGTGTTATCTGTATTATATATCATAATACAAAAAGAGTTGGAAAGCAAGGAATTTAGAGTAAATGGTTGTTTCTGTTTAAAGAGAAGCATATAATGAAGAAGAACGTAAAATGAAAGGACGATGAAAATATGACAGCAATTGAACCAAAATTAACAGAGAAATTCCATCAAGATTTCTTGAACAATAATAAACAAAATGCCTTACAACGTAGTGTAGTAAAAAATGGTATCAGCGCTTCAGGTGAATCTGTACAAGGAGCCGTGAATAACGTACCCGTCTTTTCAGTCGACTTAGCTACTGGAAAAGTGGCCAATCAAAAACAAAGCGGTCGCTGCTGGATGTTTGCGGCATTAAATACATTTAGACATAGAATGTTAAATGCGTTTCAATTAAAAGATTTTGAATTATCACAAAACTATACATTTTTCTGGGATAAATATGAAAAATCAAACTATTTCTATGAAAATATTATTGCAACAGCCGATCAACCGTTGACTAGTCGTAAAGTGGCCTTTTTATTAGCGACACCACAACAAGATGGTGGGCAATGGGATATGATCGTTTCAATTTTTGATAAATATGGCGTAGTGCCTAAAACGGCAATGCCTGAAAGCAGCAACAGTTCCAATTCACGTGATTTAAACAACTATTTAAATAAAAAATTACGCAAAGATGCAACAATTTTACGTAGTTTAATTGAAAAAGGCGCTTCTGCTGAAGAAGTCCAAAAAAACAAAGAAGCAATGTTACAAGAAATTTATAATTTCTTAGCAATCTCTTTAGGAACACCGCCAGAAACCTTTGATTTTGAATACCGTGACGAAGAAAAAAATTATCATTTGGATCAAAATCTAACACCGCAAACATTCTTTGAAAAATACGTTGGCGTTAATTTACATGATTATGTAAGTATTATTAATGCTCCTACAGAAGATAAACCCTTCAACAAAACATACACTGTTGAAATGTTAGGGAATGTTGTCGGCGGCAAAGAAGTTAAATATTTAAATGTAGAAATGGCTGCTTTCAAAAAATTAGCTGCTGCACAATTGGAACAAGGCGAATCTGTTTGGTTTGGTTGTGATGTCGGACAATCTTCAACACGTGACACAGGAATTATGGCATTAGACGTTTACGATATGAACGATCTTTTTGATATTGATTTTACGATGACTAAAGCAGAACGTTTAGACTTTGGTGAAAGCTTAATGACACACGCCATGGTTTTAACAGGTGTTGATATCGTTGATGGTCAAACAACAAAATGGAAAGTGGAAAATAGCTGGGGCGAAAAAGTCGGTGAAAATGGCTTCTTCGTCATGAGCGATGCGTGGATGGACGAATACACTTATCAAATTGTTGTGCACAAAGATTTATTAACTGATGAACAGAAAAAAGCTTGGGAACAAGCGCCAACTGTTTTGGCACCTTGGGATCCAATGGGAGCCCTTGCGTAGCAAGGGATACAGCCTTTCTTTTTGGAAAAAGGGCATAAAAAGGGCAAAAATAATTAAAACTGAAAAAAGGGCAAGATTTGGTTATAACTCGTTTAGGGTCTTAACCAAGTCTGTTTTTTGTTTCTTGGTGACATGCATGTATATTTTTTCGGTTGTCTCTCTGTCCTCATGCCCGACACGATCCATAATCACTTGGATAGGTATACTTTTTTCAGCTAGCATACTTATATGGGTGTGTCTGAACACATGCGTGCTAACTTTTGTGGATGTGTTAAATTCAATTTGGTAGCTAGCAATAAAACCATTAATTGTGCCTAAATCGTAAGGACGATCATTTGACGTCACGAATAAAAAATCAGAGCTTTTATTTTTTATGAAGTGGTTATGATACATGCGGTCTTTTATAATTTGTACTGCAGCATCGCCCAACTCAATAGTACGAAATGATTTCCTTGTTTTTGGTGGGACTTTTTGTCCTCGGGTGTGGCTACGTGTTGCATGATCGTAAGTTCCGTGAATATCTAACAAAAATCCATCGTGAAAGTTTTTTGATTCTAAAGCAATCAATTCACCGAAACGCATACCAGTGTGAAATTGTAGTTCGAGCAGTTGCTTATAAAGCGGGTTGTGTTTATTTAAAACTTGAAATATTTGTTCAGCCTCGGCTTTTTCTAAATATCTAGGTACTTGCTCATGAATAAGATCGTCTACTGTTTTTGCAGGCGTTACTATTTTAGAAAGATTGATCGCATCAAGATTTTTAATGTATCTTTTCTTATAGGCAAGAGTAAATGCACCGCGAATAATCGCACGGAATCTTTTTATATAGGATTTTTGATATTCAAAGTCAAAAATCATACGATCATAAAACGCTTGTATATCATCAAAGGTTAAATCCTGCATTCTCTTATCTTTTTCTATTACTAAGAACTCATTTAAGAGTGAATCAATGCCATAGCTATATCCCGAGAGCGTGGAACCTTTTTTACGTTCTTTTGATTTTGGATCCTGAATATAATCAAACCATTCTTTTATCATATCTTCCAACGTTTTATCATTTGGTATTACGCCTTCGTTTTCAATTAAATTTTCTAGATGCTTCTCTTCTTCGTAGTCGGCCAGTATCTTTTGTATTTTTATTTCTAGCTCGCGACGTGCTGCATTCTCAGCTTGTTTAGTATTTTTTGCTAAAGTCGTGGTGACTTTTTGTGTTTTACCGGTCCGAGGGTCGGTGTATCTTTCGCGATATTGGTATGTGATATTTCCTTTTTTATCCTTTTTCTCTTCTACCCACACGTTCAACTCTCCTTTTATGGGAACTTATGTTCTTTTTGAAGACGTATAAAAACCTCGTAATGAGGCTTATTTTTTGATATAATAGCATTAAATAAGCCTTTGTGTTTATTTGTCAGATACGCCACTCAAACTTTGGTCGGGGAGAGGGCGTATTTTTATTTGCATAATATTAAATAGTAACCTTATATTTAGCTGCTTTTTCAAAAGATACTAACGGACTAAAGTGAATTTCAATTTCGCCTGTTTGGTTTAAACCGAAATGAGCGACACAGTCCATTTCTTTTCCTGGGGCAACAGATCCCATTGTATTATCATTTGCATAGGTTTCAGATTTTTTATTATCTGAACCATACACTTCTACATCCATACCCACTGGGATATCAGATTTCCCGTTATTTTTAACAACGTATGTGATTTTAACAACTTGTGCAGGTTGTGAATCGGCATACTCGTTTCTTTCATCGGTAAGCTCAACTCCTGTTAGAGTGTATTCGGTATCCCCAACTTTAACCGTATCTCCGACTTTATAAAAATTCGTCTCTTCTTTTTTATCACTATTTTTTTGTGAAGAATCTTTAGCTTCAGAAGACTTGCTTACTTTTTCGCCTCCGTTAGATGAAGTTTTTTTATCGTTTCCACCAAGTGACCCACCTATGATAATTAAAAGAATAACTATTAAGACCCAAAACCAAATTTTTTTATAAATTGGTTTTTTCTCCTTCATTGTATAAGTTTTTCCGTCTTCTCCTACTACTTTTTTTGCCATTTTATCTCCTCTTTCTGTTATAATAATTGTAGTATAAAATTTTGTTGAGATTAGGAGTCCGTGTTCACGCACGGGCTTCTCTTTTATATAAAACGCTCAAATGAATCAGGTAATCCGTAATACTGTAATATTTCATACTTACATGATAATCCATAATCTTTATGACTGTCGTCGATTGCTAAAATAGTAGCAAAATAATTTGCTTCTTTCTCTATTTTCAATTCGGAAACAATTGTATCTTCGGAAAGCATAGGGGTGTTTTCATCAGGATGTAGAAGGCTGTGTCCTAATTCGTGCGAACAGGTAACTATTTTTTTTTGTTCGCTTAAAGAAGAGTTAATATGAATCATTTTAATCTTCTTTAACTTATTGTAAAATCCCATAATTTCGCCTAAATCTTCTTCTATGACAATGATACCTAAGCTATTCGCAATTTTGTAAGGATTGCGCGTCTCGTAATTTTCTACCAACTTTTTTACTCTTTTGTCTATACTGGGTAAATTCAAAGGGAACAACTCCTTATTAATTGCGATATTTTTTCGGTGTATATCGTTTTTTCGCTTCTATTTTTGCTATTCTTAGAGAATTTTCGAGCGAAGCAATTAATAGTTCGTGTGTTTCCTTTTCAATTTCAGATGTTTCTTTGGAAAACGATAAGGCACCTGCGTTTTTTAAATCTTTTATCATTTCTTCAAGTTCTTCTGCGATATTCTTTTCATCTTTTTCTGTTAAATCATAATAACGTCGTTTATCTGTGCGACCTAATAAAAAGTCTGCACTAACATCGAAGAAGTCAGCTACTTTCTGCAATCTTTCACTAGAAGGAGATTGCTTTGCCCACTTGCTTATGCTTCCCTGTGCAAAATCCAACTTTCTTTCTAGTTCGGCAACAGTAAGTTTCCTCTCGTTTGCCAATAATTTAACCCTATCTAATAGCATAATATCAACCCTTCGGCTCAAAAAACAAAAAATAATTGACTATTATACATTATTTCGTTGACAAATTGATTATCGTCAATTATACTATGTTTTGTAAGCAAGATATTTACGGCATACAAAAAACATAAGCGTAAACTGAATAGTCTTCCCGGACATGAGTAAAGCTCGCTTTTTGTGTGCTGTATTTCGTATGCTTACATTATGTACTATTGTCAATCTTGTGTCAATAGTTTTGATAAAAATAATTGACTATTGTCAATTTAGAAAGAGGTGAATACCAGTGTCTTTGAAACAGAAAGTACAAATTGAACTAATCAAAAAGGAGTGGAGCCAGCGAGAATTAGCGCGTCGTATGGGGATTTCGATGGCGTATTTGCAAGATATTTTGCTTGAAAATCGTAAACCTATTGATCGTTTAAAGCAAATAGAAGAAATCCTTGATATTAAACTATTGAAACGTTAAGCCTGACATTGTTGGAATTTACGTAAGGAGGGTGGAAAATTAATGCCGAAACCAGTTCGAATCGATTTAAAAGCTGTAGAACAGAATCCAGATCGTGCCGTAATTAAATACGGAAACAAAGCCGTCGTACAAAAAATGTACTCGATTACTAAATCCAGTTTGGAAAAATGGCTGGCTGTGATGCAAGATACTCCACGGTTCGCTTCAGGGGTAATTCATCCAACGCATAAAATTGTTTTAATTGAGCTAGATGTGTTTGATGAGTTTGTTCGTTGGATGGATAAAAATCGCTACAGGAAAAGAAATGTTACTAAAATAAAATAAAGTTCATTATAGAAGTATGGCTTTTATATTAGGAGGGTATTAGATGGAAACAAAAGAAACTAATTTAGAAGAATTGTATTCAAAGCAGGACTATTTGCTTGATGATTTAGAAAGATCTTTGGAACTTTATCAAGAAGATATGACACCTAGCGAGATTGTTACGTACCGTTTTAACAGTATTGAGGAATTTATTGGTGAATCAATATTAGAAACAGCAGACGGAATGACAGGCTACTTTATGAATTCAGAGGATCCACAGGTGAGCATCTTTGTACAATGCTATAGCGGAGGTAAACAAACTTGGACATATATTAAAGAGAGCCGTGTACAACACGTAGACTATTTAATTTCAGACAAGTCTTTGGACACGCCTCTAAAGCGGTTAGAAAAGTTACAAGAATGCATAAACAAAATGCGAGGAGTGCAGGTAGCGATAGAACAGTTGGAAGGGGATGAATAAGTTGAAAAGTATCTATAAAGCGAGAATTTCAGGATCGTTATTATTGGCTTTCGTTTTAGGTGCTATTGCCAAAACTAACTTCGCAATCGGTATGATGACCTTGGTGGTTGTTCCGTTAGCTGTTTTATGGTTTATGGGCTACGACGAAGCAAAATATAAAAAGTTTGAGGAGGAGCATTCATGGAAAACAAGGGTGAAGAATTAACAACAGTAGCTTATGAAATAGATGTGCTAACAACTACGATCGATATAGTTTTGAACTACATCAGTTGTATTAACTTAATGCATACGAAAACAGCAAATCGAGATGACAGAGACTTATTGTTTTATAGCCTTTTTGGTACCGAGAAAGGGATGGCGAATATTAGCGACAACCTAGAAAACATCAATAGTAGGTTAAATAAACTCACTAACCAGATTTTAGACTTCGCCGAAGCAGAAAAAGGAGCTGATACAAATGGATAGAATCGATGCAGAAAGTACCTTAGTTGAAATTCAAACTTTACAATTTTTTATCGGTGAATACCTCAGCAAGCTAGCAAACCTTTCTATAGCTTATGAAAGAAATGAAGAGGGTGCTGCTTGGAAATTAGCTTGTGAAGCTGCAAGATTTTCAGACCATTTGAACGGGTTACACGGTCTATTACAAGACAAAATAAATGAGTTAGAGGATTATACCTTAAATAGCTGCGAACAAAAACAAGAGCCTACCTCGTCCGCCAACGAAGTAAGCCATTAAATAAATATTCTATACAAAGGAAGTGTAACACAATGAAATTAAAACCGCAAAACACGTATCGTCATTTATTAAATTTTGTAGGTGATGCTAGTAGACCTGTTTTAGCAGCGTTTCATATTACTAAAGAAGGTCATATCGAAGCGACAAACAGTCATATCTTACTGCGACTATTAAATCACGTACAGCCACGACATGAGCTAATCATGCACCCGAAAGAGCTTCGGGAAATCAACGGCTCATATCCAGAAACAAATCGTTTATTCCCTTCCAATTTTCAAAGCACTTGGCTTTTAACTGGGGACGAAGCAGCAAAAATTTCTAAATTCTTAAAAGGTTTAGACAAGAATACGACTGTCACGGTATCTGCTGACGATAAAAAGCTAAAAATAGAAAGTGATGAAGCTAGTGCTAGTTTCAAACTGTTTGATTTTCCAACAGGCGACTATAGCGGAATTGAATTGTTCGTTAACAGTACCTATTTGAAATATATCACTGATTTTATTGCAGATTGCAGCACAGCACCAGTACAGTTATGCATTTCTGAAAAGGCTTATAGACCAGTGGTCTTTAAAGCAGAAGGACAATTTGAAGGGCTAATTGCTCAAATTAGAACCAGATAAAGGGGAGAAATTTAATATGTCAAAAATTAATCTAAACATTGAAGCCGAATCAGTAACAGAATTGAAAGAAATTCTATCTCAATTAGCAACGGGAAACGTTGTAGAAGTTACGCAGCCTGCAAATGTGACAACTGAAAAGGTTGTAGAAACTGCAGAAAAAGTAGCGAAAAAAGAGCCTGCAAAAAAGAAAAAAGCCACTACGAAGAAGAAAGAAGAAGCCTCTACGGTCTCAACCTCAGACACCGAACCATCGAAAACTGGGGAGAAAGTCGCGCCTACTGAAACAGATTCAGAAACGGAAGAAGTATCAGCAACAGCCGATTTACACCCAGAGGCCACAAAAGCGGATGTGCAAGCTGCCATGAAAAAAGCAATGGCAAACGGCAATCGTGATCGAATTAAAATGTGCTTTGGTCGCTACAATGCGGAAAAACTTTCAGATTTGAAAGAAGAGCATTACGGCAAATTTATCACTGACTTAGAAACGTTAGCAGGTGAATAAGTATGCCAGTAGGAAATCACGCCCTGTTAGGGGCAAGTAGTGCCCATCGGTGGTTAGTATGTCCGCCGTTGGCACGCTTAGAAGAAAAAATAAAAGATCGCGGTAGTTCTTTTGCAGAAGAAGGAACAGCTGCGCATGAGTTAGCAGAGTTGCAACTGTTAAAGCGATTTAAGTTACTAACTGCCAAAGCGGTAAACTCTCGGTTAAAACTATTTAAGGAAACAAATAGCTACTATGATCAATCGATGGAAGATTACGTTTCTCTCTATTGCGACTTAGTAGAAGAGCGGGTCAACCAATACGAAAATGCCTCTGTCGAGTTAGAACAACGGGTTGACTTTACAAAATGGGTCCCAGAAGGCTTTGGAACTTCTGACGTAGTTGTTTTGTCTGATAAGACGATTGAGATTATCGATCTAAAATATGGAAAAGGTGTTCCTGTTGATGCGTATTTAAATCCGCAGCTTATGTTATACGCACTTGGTGCAGTGGATAAGTATGACATTATCTACGAGTTTGAAACGGTGCGGATGACGATTATTCAACCCCGTTTGGATAACATTTCTACCTTTGAAATTGAAAAAGAAGAATTATTGTACTGGGCAGATAACTACGTGGCGCCTCGAGCCGTTCAGGCTTGGGAGGGTACAGGAGAATGGAAAATCACCGATGACGTGGTGAAGTTTTCAAAAGTTCGCGCCCAACTAAGACCACGTGCAGAAAAGAATTTTCAGCTAGTCGATAAGTACGAACTGAAAGAAGCACCTCTTTTAACTAATGAGGAAATCGCCGAGATCTTAGAACGTGCGCCAGAGATTAAAAAATGGCTGGAACATGTCGAAACGTATGCTTTACAAAAAGCACGAGATGAAGGCGAAGAGTTCCCAGGTTGGAAAGTAGTAGCTGGGCGTAGTAATCGGAAAGTTTCAGATGTAGAAGGGCTGTTAATGGTCTTAGAAGCCGAAGGGTTTGAGGATGAAGACATCTTAAAACCGCAGGAATTGAAAGCCATCGGGCAATTAGAGAAAGTTGTCGGAAAGAAAAAATTTGCGGAAATAGCTTCGGAGTTCATCATCAAGCCAGAAGGCAAGCCGGTGTTAGTTGCTGAAACAGATAAACGCCCCGCACTAAACAGCGTAGAGAATGCGCTCAGTGATTTTGAAGGGATGGAGTAAATTGTCTCAAAAAGAATATCAAGCAAAGCCTGTGATTTTTGCTGGTAAAGGCTACTATATCACAAGAGAAGATACGCGCAACGTAGGTCTTTATGTATCCAATGGCGCTAAAGATTTATTTAAAGGGTATTTTAGTACGATTGAAGCGGCTTTAGCTTCACTGGTCACTAACTCCTCAATTCTTGATGAAACGCAGACTATGGACGTAAAAACCTATAAAGAATCTATTTTAGAGATGAAAGAACAAATCAGCTCAGACATTAAACAGTATTTTAAAGAACAAACTTCTAATTCAACAAATGATTTAGAAGAAGACGAATTATTTAACTAAAAAAAACGAAAGTAGGAATTTAAAATGGCAAAAGTAAACGGAACGAAAGTAATTACAAACAAAGTGAGATTAAGTTTTGTGCACGTGTTAGAACCTCACGCAATGGAAGAAGGACAAGAGAAAAAATATTCTGCAATGTTGATTATTCCAAAAGAAGACAAAGAAACCATTAAAGCAATGAAAGCAGCGATTAAAACTGCATACGAAGGCGCTAAAAGCGACAAACTTAAAGGCGTTAAATTTGACCGTTTAAAAACGACACTGCGCGATGGCGATGAAGAAATGGATACTGAAGAACGCCCAGAGTTTGAAAACGCAATGTTTATCAATGTATCAAGTAAAACGAAACCACAAGTTGTAAAACGTGAAGACGGCATGCTTGTAAAAACGGATGATCCAGACGAAGTCTACTCTGGTGTTTATGCAATTGCTTCAATTAACTTTTACGCTTATAGCACAGCAGGAAACAAAGGGGTTACCGCTGGTTTAAATAATATTTTAACAACATGTAAAGGTGACTTCTTAGGAGGCCGTGCTAATGCAGAATCTGACTTCGGCGACTTGGATTGGGATGACGAAGAAGACAACGACGATGACATGTTTAACTAAAAACTGAATAGGGGGCGGAAACGCCCCTTTTCTTTTGAAAGGAGAAATTTAAATGGAGATTTGGAAAGATATACCTGAGTTCGAAGGACGATACCAAGTTAGTACCCTAGGTAGGGTGCGAGGTCTGGATAGGATTTCTAAGGGTCGTCTCATAAAGGGAAAAATTTTTAAAGGTCACCAAGGAGATAAGCAAGGTCACTTAGTAGTTCGTTTGGATGATCGCAAGCAACACTATATTCATCGCTTAGTGATGTTGACTTTTTATCGAGTAGCTGAGGAGAGCGAAGTAGTACGGCATCTTAATGGCATGCCTTGGGATAATCGTTTTGAAAATCTTGCCTACGGAACACAATCAGAAAATAATATTGATGTTTATAGGTATGGGAAGAAGTTTCATAGGTTCGACCTTTCTGAGGTAAGAACGATAAAAGAGCAGCTCTTGCATGGTGAAACGCAAAAATCATTAGCTGAAAAATATGGTGTTTCGATTAGATGTATAAATAGAATAAATACTGGGCAAACATTCGGCTGGATTGATGCGTTATGAGAATTGACTTAGATTTAGAAACGTTTAGCTCAGTTGATATTAAATATGGAACATATCGCTATTCTGATAGCCCGGACTTCGATATTTTGTTTTTATCCTATTCAATTGATTTTGGTGAAATTGTTACAGTGGATCTTACAAGAGAAGCTTTTCCTCAAGAAATAAAAAAATGGATTCTTGATAAGCAGGCTGATTTTTGGGCATGGAATACCGCTTTTGAACGGATTTGTCTATCTCGTTATTTTAATAAACATGGATGGATGACAGAGGAATTTATAAGTCCAGAAGGTTGGTACGATGTAATGGTTCATGCACAAGAATTAGGGCTACCGGCTTCATTGGGACAATGCGCTAAATATTTGAGTATTGAACAACAGAAAGATACACGTGGAACTCAACTGATTAATTACTTTTCTAAGCCATGTAAACCAACTAAAACGAATGATCAGCGTATTAGAAACCTGCCGGGACATGCCCCAGATAAGTGGAAACTATACGGTGAATACAATGCTCAAGACGTTCGAACACAGTTAGCTATTGCGAATAAGTTGAATCTTTTCCCTGTTCCTGAGAGTGAATGGGAGCTTTACACACTGGATCAACGAATCAACGACCGAGGGGCAGAAATTGACCACGAATTGGCAACGGCTGCTATAGACATTATGGCTGATTTAAGTGAAGTAGGACTAAACGAAATGAAGGCATTAACAGGATTGGAAAATCCTAACAGTTTAGCCCAACTGAAAAAGTGGCTAGAAGAACAGGGAACACCTTTCGAGAAGTTAGGAAAAGAGGTTGTGTTAAAAGCGTTAGCTTTAGGAAACCTGCCCGAGAATGTGGCGGAGGTACTAAAATTGCGCCTTAGTTTATCCAATTCAAGCACAAAAAAATATCTGATGATGGATAACGCCCGTTGTTCGGACAATCGCATTCATGGCATCTTACAGTTTTACGGCGCCAACCGTACAGGAAGATGGGCGGGCCGTTTGTTACAGGTACAGAACTTGCCTAGAAACTATTTAAGTGAGATTGATTTTGCCCGTCAACTTGTAAAAGAAAAAGACGTGGAAGGCATCGAATTAATGTATGAAGATGTGCCAGACACATTGAAACAGCTTATCCGAACGGGGCTAGTCGCCAAAGAAGGGCATCGCTTCATCGTGTCTGATTTTTCAGCGATTGAAGCGCGGGTTATCGCGTGGTACGCAAAACAAGATTGGGTGCTCGAAGTATTCCGCACACACGGAAAAATTTACGAGGCGACGGCAGCGCAGATGTTCCGTTTAGGCGACGTAGCGGACTATGACTGGAAAAGCCACGAAGGCAAAGACATGCGCCAACGTGGAAAAGTGGCTACATTGGCGCTTGGTTATCAAGGAGGCCCCGGGGCACTTAAAGCGATGGGCGCACTAGAAAACGGTATTGAAGAACACGAATTACAAGATATTGTGGACCGTTGGCGCACAGCCAATAAACGCATTAAGAACTTTTGGCATGAAACCCAAAAAGCTGTGATTGACTGCCTGCAAAACGGCGGCATCAAAAAAGGGCCTAGAGGATTAAAGTTCTACAAAAAAGCGGGTTTCTTATTTATTCAGTTACCAAGTGGGCGAAAGTTAGCCTATGCCAAAGCTCATTTGGAACAAGGAGATTATGGACCTGCCGTTTTTTATGAGGGTCAAGGCGATAAAGTCATGTTTACCAAACAGCAAACGTACGGCGGTAAATTGGTGGAAAACATCGTCCAAGCAACAGCAAGAGATGTTTTAGCAGAAGCGATGCTACGACTTGAACGTGAGGGCTATCCGATAGTTTTCCATGTACATGATGAGGCAGTAGCCGAAGTGCCAGACGGTGAGAAATCCATCGAAGAGATGAACGAAATCATGTCTGTTGTCCCTGAGTGGGCGGAAGGATTGCCGTTGAATGCCGAAGGATTTGAGACCAAATATTATATGAAAGACTAGGAGGGAAACAGAGTGAGTGAACTAACCGAACTACAAAAAATTAGTGCTTTAGCAACAGATTTGATGAATAAGAAAATGAACGACACCGATCGATTTGTTCATTTAAGCCACATTCAGGAATTAGTAAAGGAGCTAAGCGAATCGAAAAAGGTTGTGGTGCCGAAATTTGTGGCAGATTGGCTTGATGGTTTAAAGGGTAGAATTAGTGATAATAAACTAAGTTCTGGTGCTGCATTCATGGTATTCGTGGGTCAACAGTTAGAATGCTTATATTACAACGAATATACATTGATAACTGACGATGTTGAGGGTTGGCTTTTACATCCAGAAAATAAAGTAAAACTATTGAATGCGATTGATAACGGCTACGAAGGTGAAAAAGTGGGGATTGATACGGAATGAAATATCAGGTAAGTTGGGAAAACAGACTAACAGACGAAATAAATATACATGGAACGTTCGAGACATTGCAAGACGCCTTACAATCAATTTATGATTGGTGGGACAAAAATGAATTTACTCCACGTTACATTCGGCACTGGAACACTGGAAATCGTGCGACTATTGATTACGGAAGTCACCACATGTTTTATTATATTTCGGAAGTAGAGGACGAATAAATGGAAGATATCTTAATTATACTAGCTTTAGTACTTTACTTTTTGTTAGGCTACATTGTTGGTGAACGTAGATATCTTAAAGCGATGAGAGCTGCAATTAAGTGCGAGTTGAAATTACCTACAAGTGACTATCAAAAAGGATGGCTTGATTGTTTATATTTTGTAATGAAGCGATACTAGAAAGGAAGCGTGACGATGGAACAGCCAGAAAAAAACATCAAACTTGCGTACAATGGTGAAATCCATCTTGCAATTGGCACATCAAAAACCGAGAAAAAATGGAAAAATCGGCAGATGTCGTGGTCTGATTTTATCCAACGATTAAAGACACCAACGGTGACACAGGAGACTGTCGAGGACTATAAAAAAATGCCAAAATCGAAACAAGGCGAGGTTAAAGATGTTGGGGCGTTTATTGGTGGTTGGCTGAAAGAAGGGCGACGAAAAAGAGGGAACGCCCAACAGCGAAGCCTTGTCACACTAGATGCCGACAGTACAACGTTAGACTTTTGGGATGATGTGCAGCTGTTATTTGACCATGCGGCGGCTATCTACACGACACACAGCCATTTAGTCAAAGGCCCTCGATATCGGCTAATTATTCCGTTAAGTCGCCCCGTAACTACCGAAGAATATGAACCCCTAGCGAGAAAGCTTGCGGAGTTCTTCGGTATGGATAACTTCGACGATACGACCTATCAGGCGGAACGTTTAATGTATTGGCCCAGCCATTCTATAGACGGGGAATATTTCACCGACAACATCGATTTACCTTGGGTAGATCCTGACGAGATTTTAAGCCAATACGAAGACTGGCGAGACTCTAGTTTCTGGCCTGAAAGTTCTCGGGGGCATTCAATCCGTGAAAGCCAAGCGAAAAAAGCGGGGGACCCGTTAGAGAAAAAGGGAATTGTTGGGGCGTTTTGCCGTTCTTACGACATTATTTCGGCAATTGAAACCTTTTTACCCGACATCTACGGACCAACAGGGCACGATGACCGCTGGACGTTTTTAGGAGGCTCAACTAGTGGCGGATTAGTGATTTATGATGATAAGTTCGCTTATTCCCATCACGGTACGGACCCAGTGGGCGATCAGTTGGTTAACGCCTTTGATCTTGTCCGCATTCATCTGTTTGGCGATTTAGACGATGACGTCAAACCGACGACGCGGATTGATCGTTATCCGTCATTTAAAGCGATGCGAGAGTTCGCAATGGAAGACAAGCAAGTTAAGACCTTGATTCAAAGTGAACGATTGTCACAAGCGTTAGAAGACTTTGACGGCGAACTAGACGAATTGGAAGAGGACGACAAAGACTGGTTTACAAAGTTAGACCTCGAAATCGATGAATACGGTCAAATTATGGCCTCTGCGAAAAATTTAGAAGTTATTATGCTAAATGATCCAAACCTTAAAAAGAAAATCTTTATGAACAGCTTTTCTAATCGTATTGAGGTGAAGGGTAACCTGCCATGGCGGAAGCTAGACCAAGACAAGATGTGGAAGGACAGCGACGATGCAGGACTGCGCGTTTATATCGAAAAGATTTACGGCATTGTTAGCCGCGGTAAAATTGATGACGCATTAGTCCAAGAGATTGAAAGAAACTCGTATGATCCCGTAAAAGAATACCTTGAAAAACTAAAATGGGACGGTGTGCCTCGCGTAGAAACCTTGCTAATTGACTACTTAGGTGCAGAAGATACGCTGTTTAATCGTGTAGTTACGAAAAAATTTCTAACGGCTGCAGTGGGGCGGATTTTTGTGCCAGGGATTAAGTTTGACTATATGCTGGTGACCAGCGGACCTCAGGGAATAGGGAAAACGTTATTGCCTGCAAAATTGGCAGGAGACTGGTTTTCTAACAGCTTAGAAGGTGTGACGGGGAAAGATTCCTACGAAGCGTTACAAGGTGTTTGGATTATGGAAATGGGCGAATTGTCAGCAACTAAAAAAGCAGACATTGAAGCTACCAAGCATTTTATTAGCAAGCAAGAAGATATTTTTCGTGTGGCCTATGGCCGTCATAAGTCCTATTTTAAACGCCGTTGTGTCTTTTGGGGAACAACGAACGATAACGAGTTTTTGAGAGATAAAACAGGGAATCGGCGTTTTTGGCCAGTAGACGTCGGCATTCAACCAATTAAAGATAAAGTATGGGAAATGACCGACGGAACGCGTAATCAGATATGGGCAGAAGCTGTTGAACTATGGGAAGCAGGAGAGCCCTTGTATTTAACAGACGAACAAGAAAAACTAGCACTAGAAGCCCAAGAAATGCACACGGAAACCTCGAGTATGGAAGGCGAAATCCTTGAATATTTAGATATCCCAATAACTGAAGATTGGTACAAACGAAGTAAGCAAGAAAGACGAGAGTATATTCAGGGGTGGGGCACCGATATTCAGGAAGAAGGCGATATTGTTAGGAACAAAGTATGTATAGCAGAGGTTTGGAATGAATTGTACAACGGTGATTCTAAGAATATTCATCCAGCAAAAGCTGCAGAGATTCGTCAAGTTTTAAACCATTTATCAGGTTGGGAAAAATATAAATTGAGTAGAGGTAGGTTGAGATTTGGCCCAGGTTATGGGCTGCAAACGGCATTTACCCGATGTGAATGATGGATACGATTATGGATACAGCTAAAAGTAAGAACCTTATTAAATCAACGTTTCTGCTGTATCCATAAATTTTCAGGAATGGATACAGTAAAAAGTAGGAGCGTATCCACTGTATCCATAAAAAAATGGCATGGATACGGGTATGGATACGGCTTTATATCAACAGCCCTAAGGGTTTGAAAGGTAAAGTATCCATTGTATCCATAATATCTATTCATATATAGAAATAGTTAATATACATATATAGGACGTATATGTATATATGTAAAATAGGGTATTTAATCTATTCGCGTGCGCGAGGGATACTTAGGA
Source organism: Enterococcus sp. DIV1537a (assembly GCF_051712085.1). NCBI lineage: Bacteria > Bacillati > Bacillota > Bacilli > Lactobacillales > Enterococcaceae > Enterococcus > Enterococcus sp. DIV1537a. The sequence goes on from NZ_JBIOOE010000001.1 coordinate 265,933, forward strand.
TACAGACAAGGAGGCAAAAAATGGAACTTGAAACAGATATAGAGAAATACTTCAAAAGAAGAGTTGAGAAAAAAGGCGCGTGGTGTCCTAAATGGACTTCGCCCGGAATTAGGGGCGTACCGGACAGATTAGTGTTTTTACCAAACGGTAAGATAGCGACAGTCGAAATGAAAAGACCTAAAGGCGGCGTTGTAAGTAAGTCTCAAATGAAAATAGCTGAAAAACTTAGAGGTTTAGGGCATTCTGTGTGGCGATGTTACACAAAAGAAGAAGCGGATTACATCATTTTTCTATTCGAGGAATTGGGGTGGCTGTAAAATATGAAAGCAACATTACACCCATATCAGGAGTATTCAAAAAATTTTATTCTTGATCATCCTTACTGTGCACTATTGTTAGATATGGGGCTAGGGAAAACATTATCCAGTTTAACGGCAATAGATGAACTGTTAAACACCTTTGAAATTATCGAGAATGTTTTGGTTATTGCACCGTTATCAGTCGCAGAAAAAACTTGGACTGATGAAATTGAAAAATGGGACCACTTGCAACACCTAACCTTTTCAAAAGTTTTAGGTAGTCCAAAGCAACGAGAAGAAGCTTTATTTAAAAAAGCGGATGTTTATTTAATCAATCGCGAAAATGTGGAATGGCTAGTCAATTACTATCAACGCAAGTGGCCGTTTAAAACCGTAATCATTGATGAGTTATCCAGTTTTAAGTCAAGTAGCGCCAAACGGTTTAAAGCGTTACGGAAAGTACGCCCCTTCATGGAGCGGGTTATCGGATTAACTGGCACACCTTCCCCTAACAGCCTTTTAGACTTATGGCCGCAAATGTATTTATTGGATCAGGGCGAACGGCTGGGCAAAACCATCACCCAGTATCGAAATAAATATTTTGTACCCGCACAAAAAAACGGGCATATCGTTTATTCTTGGCAGTTAATACCAGGAGCCGAAGAATCCATTTACGACAAAATTAGCGATATTTGCGTGAGTATGAAAGCGAAGGACCATTTGAGCTTACCGCCTAGAACTGAAAATATTGTCGAAATTGAACTAAGCAATAGCAGTTGGAAACAATACAAAGAACTAGAACGAGAATATGTCTTAGAGTTAGAAGAGTCGGACGTCGTAGCCAGTAACGCGGCTACACTATCCAACAAGCTGTTACAGCTATCTAACGGCGCTATATACGACGAGAACGGCGACGGCAGAGAAATACACCGAGGCAAGCTAGATGCCCTAGAACGAATCATAGAGGACGCACAAGGGCAATCAATTTTAGTCTTTTATCAATACAAACATGATTTAGAAAGAATCCTAGCCCGATTTAAACAAGCAAAAGTTTTAAATGTGGCTGAGGGAGATATTCAAAAATGGAACGAGGGAAAAATCCCGTTGCTTTTGGCCCATCCGCAGTCGGCAGGCCACGGCCTAAATTTACAAAAAGGCGGCCATATTATCGTATGGTTTGGCCTGACCTGGTCTTTAGAATTCTATCAACAAGCCAATGCCAGATTGGACCGTCAAGGACAAGAACAACCTGTTATTATTCACCACTTAGTAACAAAAGGGACCATTGACGAACAAGTAATAAAAGCACTTCAAACAAAAGAAGTGGGGCAAGAAGCCCTAATGGCAGCCGTTAAAGCCAAAATTGAGGAATACAGGGGGTAATATTTTTGTATGAATGGTTAAATAGTTACCAAAAGTTAGAACAAGAAATCTATTACCTTGATTGGGAATTAGACACTTATAAAAGTGAGTTAGAGCGATGGTGTGATCCAGAGGACTTAGGAAGATATACGCTAACAAAGGATTCTAAAGCATCTAAGTTAGAGGACATCATAGAAGACCTTGAAAAACGTTTAGCTTGGAAAATGAACTCTATCTATGATCTGCGAAGATTGGTTTACAGCTTCAAAGGCCTTGATCAGAAAATTCTAGTAGCAAAATACATCGAAGGCTTATCTTTAAAACAAATTGCGAGTGAATTCGGCCATAGTTACGGCTATATTAGAAATAAACACAATCAAATTTTGAAGAAAATCGAAAGAGGTGACAATGTTGTGACAAACGCCATTGATAAATCGTGATATACTGATACCAGTAAAATTATGCAAAAAGTTTAATTTACAATTTCAAGTACACGAGCCTGCCTACGGAAATAGGAAAAAGTGGCAACTAGCCTGATACTAGAAGATAGGAAGACTACACGTCAGGGTGTGGTCTTTTTTAGTACATAAATTTACAAAGAGGTGTTAGCCATGATCGCAAAGAAACGTTTAGTCTTAAATAATATCAACTATTGTTTGCCTGGTATGGCATGTGAACTGGTCGAACAAACGAAAAAATACCATACCTTTCGAAGAATTGAAAAGAAACAAATAGTTGATTTTAGAGTCAGTAATGATTTAGTATCATTATTTTTCTGTTTGGAGGGAATGAAGGATGGATAATTATTGGTACATATCCATGAACCATCAATACCCAAAAGCAATGAAAAACCAACATAAACGGGTAGTAATGTCGGTGCAGATTAAGAAGTCCTATTCCATTATAGAGATGACACGAGAAGCTACACCACAAGAAATTGACTATTGCAAGTTGGTATATTGCGGTCATGGGTGTTGGAGTGACAAACATGTACAAGAGAATATAAGTAAATACAGATGAATTACAAAACGAACACAGATGGCGAGGTGGTGTAAAATGTATGGCTAGAGCTAGAAATCCAAATAGAGAAAAGGCAAAACATCTTTGGTTAGAATCTGAAGGAACAAAGAAATTAAAAGATATCGCAATCGAATTAGGTGTTACAGATTCCACTATTAGAAAATGGAAATCTCAAGATAAGTGGGACACTACAATGAAACGGAGCGCTCCGATTGAAACGGAACGTTACGATACGCTTAAAGGCAATAAAAACGCTAAAGGCAACAAGGGAGGCTCACCTCCTAAGGGTAATAAGAACGCAGTTAAACACGGGCTGTTTGCTAAGTGGATGCCGGAAGAGACAATCGAGATAATGGAGACCGTTTCCCAATCAGAACCGGCAGATATCCTTTGGAATAACATTATGATTCAATATACAGCCATTATCCGATCACAACAGATTATGTATGTCAATGATATCGGAGATATCTCAAAAGAGGAGTCGGGTTGGTCATCTGGCGAAAGCGGAAGCAGTTCTACTATGCAAGTTCAATACGCGTGGGATAAACAAGCGAACTTTTTAGCCGCCCAATCTCGAGCAATGGGGGCACTATCAAATTTAATTAAACAATTTGTAGCTATCGCAGACGAAGCCGATGAACGACGAGCAAAATTAGAATTAATTGATACCCAAATCCTTAAACTAAAAAGTGAGATTCCAAAAGAGACCCATCAGAAAATGTCTATCACCATCGTTGATGAATGGGGCGATGAAGATGAGTAAAATTCATATTCAGAAAGAAGTGAACCCACACTTTAAATCGGTTTGGAAATCGAAAAAACCGTATAACATATTAAAAGGCGGTCGTAATTCGTTTAAGTCGTCGGTTATTGCGTTATTGCTGGTTTATATGATGATTAAATATCTTTTGACAGGCGAGAAGGCGAACGTAGTTGTTATTCGTAAAGTGGCTAATACAATACGTGATAGTGTCTATTTAAAAATACAATGGGCGTTAAATAAGTTTGGTTTGATGGATCAGTTCACTTGTACGGTATCGCCCTTTAAAATTACGCACAAAGAGACAGGTTCCACGTTCTATTTTTATGGCCAAGACGATTTTCAGAAATTGAAATCGAATGATATTGGCAACATTATTGCTGTTTGGTATGAGGAAGCGGCCGAGTTTAAAAACGCCGAAGAATTTGATCAGTCAAATACTACTTTTATGAGACAAAAACACCCACTGGCTGATACGGTCCAGTTCTTTTGGAGTTATAACCCACCAAGAAACCCTTATTCATGGATTAATGAATGGTCAGAGGCGTTAAAAGGGCAAAAAAACTATCTGGTTCACGAATCTAGCTATCTGAACGATGAACTAGGGTTTGTAACAGATCAAATGCTAGAAGACATTAACCGCATAAAAGAAAACGACATTGATTACTACAGGTATTTATACTTAGGCGAGCCTGTAGGACTTGGAACAAATGTTTACAACATCGAACTCTTTCATGAACTTGATGCGTTACCGGATGATGATAGAATAGTCGGCTTATATTACGCAACTGACGTGGGGCATCAAACATCAGCAACCGTTTGCTTGTGCTTTGGTCTAACTGCTAAGGGAAATGTGATATTGCTTAACATGTATTATTACAGCCCACAAGGAAAGACGGTAAAAAAGGCGCCGAGTGATTTATCAAAAGAGTTACACGAGTTCATCGAACGAACCTCTAAGCATGCCTCTGTTGGGAATGCCCGAATTATGCAGCGAACAATAGATAGTGCAGAAGGCGGTTTGAGGAATCAATACTTTAAAGATTACGGGAAAAGATGGCACCCTGTAGCAAAGAAAAAGAATATCGATATGATTGACTACGTCCATGACTTATTAGCGCAAGGGCGTTTTTATTGTTTGAAATCTACGCTTAAAACAGGATTGCCTAATTGTGATGATCTGACAATATTTGTTGAAGAACACAAACGATACCAATTTGATGAACGCTATTTAAATTCAGATGACCCGAAAGTAATTAAAGAATTTGACCATAGCGTGGATGCTTTCAAGTATGCATGCCTAGACAACGCAAGAGATTGGAGGTTAAAGCGCTAATGAAGTTTATTGAAGCCGTGAAAGGATTGTTTAAGAAAGGAGGCTATGCATTGACTGGGCAAGAATTAACGAGCATTAACGATCATCCAAAAGTAAACATAGACCCATTAGAATTACAACGGATTGAACAAGATTTTAAAGAGTATAGAAACGACTATGACTTTATTGAATATGTCAATTCGAATAACGAAATAAGAAAACGTAAGTATATGGCTTTAAACATGAGAAAACTAACTGCAGAAATGATGGCTAGTTTAGTCTTTAATGAACAAGTAGACATTAAAGTAGATGATGAACAAGCAAATGAATATATACAACACGTATTCGAACACAATGATTTTAAAAAGAATATGACAAGGTATTTAGAACCAATGTTTGCGGCAGGTGGTCTTGCGATACGTCCTTACGTCGATATGAATACTGGTGAAATGGAATTTTCTTGGGCGTTAGCAAATGCCTTTTATCCGTTACGTTCAACAACAAACGGAGTTTCCGAGGGCGTAATGCTTTTTAAAACGGTCGAAACTGAAAATAGTAAGGCAGTGTACTATACGCTTTTAGAATTCCACGAATGGATAAATGGGAATGTAAAAATTACCAATGAGTTATACCGTTCAGAGGAAGCGAACAAGATAGGCAAGAGGGTACAACTTGGCTATAACGGGCAATATGAAGGGCTGTCAGAATCAGCGAACATAACAGACATGAAGAAACCGCTGTTTAATTATTTAAAACCAGCCGGGTTTAATAACTTTAGTTTGTACAGTCCTTTAGGGATAGGTATATGTGACAATTCGGTAAATACGCTCAAGCAAATCAACGATGCGTATGATCAATTTAACTGGGAGATACGAATGGGGCAGCGAACAGTTATTGTAAGTGACCATGTACTCGATTATCATCCAGATGAACAAGGGAACAGCATGAAGCCGATTTTTGATCCAGATGTTAATATCTATCGACCAATGCGAATGGAACAAGACAGTGAACTAATTAAAGACATTACAAACGATATTCGAACAGAACAGTACATTTCGGCTATCAATCAGTTTATGAAAACATTAGAAATGCAAATGCAACTTAGTGTTGGTACGTTTAGTTTCGACGGGAAATCCGTGAAAACTGCAACAGAGGTAGCAAGTGAGAACTCGTTAACTTACCGTACGCGTAACATGCAGTGTAACGAAGTAGAAAAGTTCATCAAGGGCTTGGTAGTTTCTACACTAGAATTAGCAAAAAGAACTATATACCAAGGAAAGTCGTTGTACACAGGTAAAATACCTAACTTTGAGGAAATCAGCGTGGACTTTGATGACGGGATTTTTTCTAATTTAGACCAAAAGTTAGAATTTTTCAGCAAAGCGAAAATAGCTGGGTTAGTACCAGTTACAGAAGCGCTAAAAGGGATATTCAAATTGACAGATGAAGAAGCTATCAGATGGTATCAACGTATCCAACAAGAAGAAGCTGGGTTGGATCCATCTGAAATTGAAGAGTTTAGAATTAGTAAAGAGCTAGGAGATGAGGAATAATGATTACACCTCATCAATTAGATTTATGGTCCTCTAACATGTCACACCTCTACCAATCGTTAGAGGGCGAATTAATACGAATCATCGTTAAGCGTTTAAAAAATGGCAGTGATGATATATCAGATTGGCAAAGAGAAAAGTTACAAGAACTGCATTTATTTAACAAAGAAACAGCGAAAGTTATTTCTCAAGTAACGGGCATTGCTGAAACCGAAATAGAGCGAATGTTTGAAAGCACCGGGCAAAAGATTGTAAAAGACTTGGATAAAGAATTGCCGTATGATCCAAAGCCTATGCCAACCGATTTAGACAATATCATGAAAGCCTATCATGACCAAGTTTGGTCTGATATTAACAACTATGTAAATCAAACGTTGTTATCCACTAACTTTGGTTATGGAACAGTTACCACTCAAATGTACAATGAAATCATTAATAAGACAGTCGCTGCATTTAATAGCGGCTTATTTACGTTTGAGGAAGCGTTAGAACGTACGTTGCAAGAATGGGCGCAAAAAGGGATTAAGTCCACTTTTATAGATAAAGGTGGTCATACATGGAGCTTGGAAAGATACATTAGAACTGTTTTGAAGTCAACACTAGGAAATACCTTTAACCAGTTGCGAACAGACCGTATGAGTGAATATGGCGTTCATACTGTAATTGTCACTAGCCATGTGGGGGCTAGAAAAGCTTGTTCAAAGATTCAAGACCATGTGGTTGATTTACGTAGGATAGTTCCTAGTAGCAGCAAATATAAAAGTATCTACGATCCTTATTGGCAAGCTGAATATGGAACCGCTGGAGGCCATCGGGGAGTAAACTGCAATCATTTACACATCCCTTTTATTCCTGGCGTTAACACGAACAATCAACCGAAAGTTGATACAAAAGAAAATGAAAAAGTTGCTCAATTGACTAAGCGTCAACGGCAACTGGAACGCCAAATAGTTAAGTTCAAAAAGAATCAAATGGTTTCTGAAGCATTAGGACAGACTGACAACGCCAAGCAATGGCAACAGAAAGTAAGAGCAAATCAAGCGAAACTACGAGAACTAGTAGATTCTAATGAGTATTTAGGCAGAAATTATGCCCGTGAAAAAGTTTACACCCCGGTAAATACGCTACTAAAAGATTTTCGTTACGACGATTTTTAGGAGGTTCTAAAATGGTATATAGACCGCATTATTTAAATGTTGAACATATTGTTGAAGAAATTTATTTAGGGGATTGTGTAAAACCAGTTGCTAGAAATGTATTAGCTAAAAACACAGGTAGAAAAAAAGTAGTTCAAAATGCGAGAAGTAAAAAGAAATATGAAGTGTTTAATGATTCAGACCCCTACGATCGATTGGATGCCGATTACGAAGAATATTTAAAAAGAGAAGAAAACAGGTCTAATTACCGTTAGGCTTTTTATTTTATACCTAGACCTGCTCGGAAGTCTCAAAAAGACGGCTCACAGTGGGAGTTGCCACTCAAAAAACACTTAGGAGGAACAGATTTATGAAAAAAGAGGATTTAATCGCATTAGGCATTGAGGAAGAAACTGCAAAGTCGATTATGGCGTTACACGGGAAAACAGTTACGCAACTGAATGCGCAAGTAGCTACCGCGGAGAGTGAACGTGACAGCGCTAAACAAGAACTAAAAGCGAATCAAGAAGAATTGACGGCCTTAAAAGAATCAGCACAAGGCAACGAAGAGTTATCTCAAAATCTGGCCGATTTACAAGCGAAGTTCGATGAGGCGAAAACCAATTCTGAAAACCAATTAGCCGAACAACAAAAAGACTTTGCCATTCAATTGGCTTTAAAAGAAGCGAATGCACTTGATGAAACGATTGTTCTTGGTCTTTTAGATAAAGACACTATTAAAGTTGTTGACGGTAAGTTACAAGGCTTTGAAGAACAATTAAAGGGACTTCAAGAAAATAAATCATTCTTGTTTCAAGAAGCAAAAGACCCTGAACCAACTCCGCCAACTCCTCAAATTTTGGCTGGTGGAAATCCTGCAGGCAATGCAGCAGGTGGAAAAAGCATTGTACAAAAAATTCAAGAAAGATTAGGTGAATAATTATGGCAGTAGTATTAGATTCAAAAGATTTAGCAACAATTGATAAAGAATATCGCGCAGATTCCCAAGTATGGGATATTTTGACGCAAGGCGCAAAAAGTATCACTGCAGCCGATTTTGTAGGCGTGAACGAAGTACGAGTGAATAAGATGTCAGGATTCATGGAAGCAACGCAATACAAACGTAATGGGGAAAATGCACGTAACCAAATTGATATCGCCAAAGAAACAATCAAATTAACGCATGAAGACTGGTTTGGTTATGATGTCGATCAATTAGATCAGTCTGAAAGTGCAGCGTTAACGATTAATAACATTGTGACAGAGCACAAGCGTTTAGTCACTGTACCGCATCGTGACAAAGTAGCAGTACAAGTAATGTTTGATAGTGCTGAAAAAAAAGTGAATGAAACATTAACAGAAGACAATATTTTAGCGGCTTATGATGCTGCAGAAGAATATATGACAGACAACGAAGTTCCTGGCGGATATGTAATGTTCGTTTCGGCAGCAACCTATCGCTTGCTAAAAAATGCCAAAGGGGTAACAAAATCATTTTCTACTAACCAAATGGCAATCAATGGTATTAATCGCACAGTAGCTCAAATTGACGGTGGCGTGCCCATCTTAAAAGTGGCGAAAGACCGTTTCTCAGGTGTGAACATTGAAGATAAATTAAACTTTATCATTGTTCCTTTAACTGCAGTTGCGCCAATTGTCAAATATGGGACAGTTGATACTGTGCCAGCTTCGCAAGACCGTAGTGGTTACCGTGATACAATTAAAGGTTTGGATTACTATGATGCAATTGTATTTGATAATGCGAAAAAAGCTATTTATGTGTCATATGTCCCAAAAGCGTAGCCCCGAAAGTTGGTAATCTAACGCCGACAACAAGCGGGGTAGTTATTGAAATGGAAGAAGGAGCTTAGTCTCCTTCTTTTTTAGGAGGAATCTAAGATGTCCTATATTGATTTTGAAGAGTTTAAAGAGCTTACAGGCGCCACAGATGAATATAAAGATAACTTTGACAAATATTTAGTAAAAGCCACCGCAGCGATTGATAATGTAACGAATTACTTTTATCAGTTCAATGATATAACGAAAGATTCTAGGCAATTTAGAGTGAAACAGTTTAAACTCGCTCTGTGTGCGCAAATAATGTATTTTGTCGATGTTGGTGCGGATACGTATGAAAGTATCAACAATGCCCCTCAAAGCTTTTCAGCAGGCCGTACGAGTATTTCTAATTCCAGTCGCTACAATCCTTCTGGAAATAACGAAAGTAAGTCGTTGACTGCCGAAGACGTTTATTTGTATCTGGAAGGTACAGGTTTGTTATATCGAGGTGTTTCGTCATGCTAATGCCAAAGCCACCCAAAAAGTTCTTAGTTGATTCCTTTGAGTATAAAGAGTACTTAGGGGAAGGCGATTGGAACAAGCCAGTATACAAGGAACCGATCCTTATTGAGTATTGCCGAATTGACAGAGGAAGCCAATATACCTTTTCATCAAGCGGTAAACAGCTGCTCTATAACGGATTGATTTTCTGTTATCACGGATTGACTATGCCCTTTCCTGAATTCAAAGAACAATCATTGGTTATTTATGATGGTAAGGAACACGTAATCACTAAAATTGATACTGTCATAGAAGCCTATCAAGCAGCCACTATTTATTCTTATGAGATTGAGGTAGTCTGATGGGGATTAAGGTAAATTTAAGCGGTGTAAGAACCAAAGTAAGCCCTGAGGCAATGAGACGAGGCAGATATGCGCTGGGTAATCAAGCGATGGCAGATATGAACCAATTTGTACCACGAAAGAATAATATTTTAAGGCAAAGCGTTCATTTATCAAGCAATGGTGAAAAGATTATTTACGGCACGAAATACGCGAAACGTCAATTTTATTTGAACGGAAAAAAATATACCACACCAGGTACTGGGCCAAGATGGGATTTAAAAGCAAAAGGCGCTTATCTAAATTCGTGGAAACGGGCTTTTCTGAAAGGAGCGGGTATTAAGTAATGGATTTTCTTGATTGTTTAAATGAAAAGATAAACCAGATTCCTAATTTGCCGTTAAATATCCGGAAAGGATACCTTTCAGCACTAGAAAGTTTAGTGATATACCCATTACCGGGCGGTAAGGTAGAAACCGAATATTATGACGGAATCAAAGACGAGTTGTTAAACTATGAAATTGCCATGAAATCAAAAGACGGTGGTAAGATAGAGCATACGTTATGGCTGCTATCGGATATATTAGAAAATATTGAAGAACTACCAAGTAAAGATAGCTCTTTTGAGTATAACAATTTAACAATAACGAACAGACCTTTCATCAATGAAGCAGATGAACAAGGTTGGTTCGTTTTTTTATTAGATTTTCAAGCAAAATTAACCACATTCAAGGGGGAAAAATAATGTTATTAAAAATGGATATCCAAATGTTTGCACGTGAAAAAAATGCGAAACGTGAACACTATATCGCTGAATATACACCAGGGAAAGAAACAGCTCCTTCGGAAGATACAGAATGGTTGCGACTAGCAAAATATATTTCTAGTATTAGTGACGATTCAGATGAAGAGACAGACGACACAGGATTCTATGATGGCGACGGTACACCAGAAACGACTGTAATATCGGTATCTGGCGCATACTCACCAGAAGGGGTTTACGATGCAGAAGACCCTGCGCAACAATTAATTGCTAGAAAAAAATATAAACTAGGGGATGCTCGTAAAGTTTGGCATAAGATCATTATGACTAACGGTGATGTTTATATAGGCCGAGCTACGGTAACGGATATTAAAGCCGGTGCGGGGGATGCGACAGCATTTGAAGAATTTAGCTGTTCTATTAAATTCGATACTCTTCCTACGATTACACCAAAAAAAGCGTAGCCCCGCAAGTCGGTAAACTAACGCCGACGACAAGCGGGGTTATCGTTGATATGAAGGAGGAAGATCGGAAATGACTAAAGAATATGTAATTTATAAAGGTAAAGAAAAAATTGTATCTGGTGCTTCTCCACTAGAGATTACAGAAATTGCGCCGAATACTGAAGTGCAGGCAGGGACATATAAAGTTTCGGCTAAAGGAAGTCAAAACTTTACAGATATTTCAGCGTTTAAAACATTGCCAATTGCTGTAACTGGTTTAGAGTTTTCTCCTAAAACGTCAACTGCTGATGCAGGTGCCGCCGGTAATCGGCAATTAACCGTAACTGTTAAACCAGAGGATGCAACAAATAAAAAAGTGAAGTACAAGATTACGCCTGAGGTCAAAGGTCTTACTGTTTCTGAGAAAGGGAATATTATTTGGGATGAGAATGTCCCGGCTGGAGTTTATACGACAACAGGAACAACAGAGGACGGCAAAAAAACAGATTCCCACACTTTAACGTTAAATAATCCAGCATAACTATATAAATATAAAGGGCAGCTGCTTGCTGTCCTTTTTTATGGAGGTAATTAAATGAAAGCATTAGAGATTAACGTAGCACGAACTGGTTTTCCGGTTATTTTAGCAGGACATGAATTTTTCTTTAATAGTTCACCAGAACATTTAATCGAGGTACAAAAAAACTATGAAGCGTTTGAAAAAGAAGTAGATTCGATTGAAGGGCCCAATGAAGACGATGCAGATAGTTTGGACTTAGAGCCGTACAAAGAGTTGTTAGCAAAAGGGTATGACGTCATGTTAGGCGAAGGAACATTCGATACGTTGTATGCGGATATTCCAGACATCAACGCATGGTTAAACGCTTTCTTTGATTTATACAACGGGATTTCCGAGCAACTGGACGAATTCAAAGAGGAACAAACAAAAAATTCCCAACGTTTAAAAAAGAAGTACTTGAAAAAAGTTAGCAAGAAAGGGTGAGCGCAATGCGGTTAAACGATCCGCTGCCCTCTTTTTTTGAGTTTGAAGAGAAAGAGTATCCTCTGAATCTTGCTTTTGATCGTGTGTTGGATGTTTTCGACGTGCTGTCTGATGACGGGATGAATCTTTCAGACAAGGTAGAGACTTGTATAAAGATTTTAGTTGGTGATGTAGGACTAGATATTATATCTCAGTTTGTGATGTTCAGAGAACTATACGATACCTATCTCGTCTTTGGTGAAAAATCAGAAGTGGTAACCGATGAATTAGGAAATGTTATGCCAATGAAACCAGTCAGTAAAGATATGGACATTGTATTAGATGCAAAATACATTTATGCCTCTTTTCGACAAATAGGTATCAATTTATTTGAGGAACAGGGCCGTTTGTCTTGGGAAGAATTCCAAGTATTGCTAGAAACGTTGCCAGATGACACGCCTATTCAAAAAATTAAAAGTATCCGTAACTGGAAACCGCAAAAAGGAGAAAGTACTGAACACAAGGAACAAATGAGAGAACTTCAAAGGCGTTATGCATTACCAAATTACGTAAGGGAGGAGGAAGAAGATGGCTGATGGAAGTGTAGTAATTGATGTCGATGTGAATGGGAAGGACGTCACAGGGCTAAATAATCAATTAGACCAATTGGAAGGCAAGTCCGCCAAAGCAAGTCGAGGCATTGGAGACATGGTCAAAGCGATGGGGCTCGTTAAGTTGGGCAGTGCAGCATTTGATGTTTTAAAAGGCTCAATTGAAGGAGCAGTTACACGTTTTGACAAGTTGAACCAGTTTCCTAAAGTTTTAACAGCTATGGGAGCTAGTACAGATGATGCTACCCGTGCAACGAATAAGTTGAAAGAAGGAATTGATGGGCTACCAACGAAATTGCAAGATGTGAGTGACACTACGCAACAAATGTATAGTGTTTTTAAAGATGCCGATTTAGCGGCTGACAGTACACTTGCTTTAAACAATGCTTTACTTGCTAGTGGTTCTAGTGGTGAAAAAGCACAACGTGGAACAGAACAATATATGAAAATTCTACGTACTGGGAAAGTTGAACTTGATTCCTATACGACTTTACAAGAAACCATGGGCTTTGGATTAGATAAGTTAGCAGAAAAATTTGGCTTTACAGGCAAATCTGCGCAACAAGATTTGTACAAAGCCTTACAAAGTGGTCAGGTTACCGTTGAACAGTTCAACCAAGGGTTAATTGATATCCAAGATGGCTTAGGCGGAACAAAAGAAGTCGCTCGAAAAACTACAGAAGGTATAGCTACTTCTTTTTCAAACTTGAAAAACTCCATAACTAACGGAATGGCAAATGTGTTAACTAAATTTGATGAGATCGTAACGAAAGTTTCTGGAAAAAGTATTGCGGCTAATTTGAATAGCCTAAAAGGCATTGTAAATAATACGTTTTCAGCGATTACAAAAGCCATGGATGGCTTAATCCCTGTTATTGATTCAATAAAAAAGGCTTTTGCTGATAATCAATCAATAATAAAAATATTTTCTGATACATTCGATCAAGCTTTCAAAATAATAGGATTTATTGTATATGATGTAATAAATATTCTTCAACGATTTTGGGGAGAAATATCGAAAAGTAGTGAAAGTTCAAGTTTAATTGATACCTTATCAAGTGTGTTTACTACCTTGAAAGATGTTGTGTTAGATGTATTAGAAAATATTCAATACTTTTTTGATATTCTTGGTTCTGTTGATGTTCCGGAAAAATTAGGAGCTGCATTTAATAATTTAAAAGATATTTTGTTCGATTCTGTTGAAGCAGTTGCCAATTTCTTTGGTAGTTTTAATCTAGGAGAAACAAGCACTTCTATTACCGAGACTTTAATAGATACTGTTATATTGCTAGTAGATACTTTTTTAAAAGTAACCGAAAAAGCTAAAGATTTTATAAAATGGATTGATAGCGGTTCGACTGCATCAGATGTTTTTAAAGGGGTAATAGTAGCCTTAGGTGTCGCTATATCTGGCGTTGTTCTGTATTACAAAGCTTGGCAAACATATATCAATCTAGTAGTTAAAGCACAGAAAGCTTGGAACTTAATTACTAAAATTGGAACAGGAATACAAACGGCGTTTAATGCAGTTATGTCTATTAATCCGATTTTTTTAATAGTAGGAGCCATAGCAGCGCTAATCGCTGGATTAGTTTATTGGATAACCAAAACTAAATCTGGCCAAAAAGCATGGAAGGCCTTTACAGACTGGCTTGTAAAGGCTTGGGAAGGTATGGTCGATTTCTTCAAAGGAGTTTGGGAAGGAATAACAGATATTTTTGATTCTGCAGTTAAAACGGTTAAAGAGCTCTGGAAGGGTACGATGGATTTTTTCAAAAAACTAGGTGAAGATATAACGTCTATCTTTAAATCTAGTATAGAAACAGTGAAAGACTTGTGGAGCGGTGTAACAGAATTTTTCCAAAGTTTATTAGATGGAATTATTTCGGCATTTAATACGTCTGTTGAATTTTTGAAAGGTATTTGGCAGTCTGCAGTTGATGTATTTAACACTATTTGGGAAACCATAGGTCCAACAGTGATGATTATTGTTGATGGCATTGTAGAACTCTGGAATAATTTCACAGAAACAATTACTGGTATATGGGAAGGAATTAAAACGACTGCGGAAGGCGTTTGGGAATTGATTAAATCTGTAATTATGGGCCCTATACTACTATTAATTGATTTGATAACTGGCGATTGGGAACAATTAAAGGAAGACTTATCAATGATTTGGGAAAGTATAAAAGAAGCCGGTAGTATGATCTGGGACGGCATACAACAGATAATTGGTTCATATGTTGAAGGCGTAGTCAATTTTGTAAAAACGGTTTGGGAAACTGGAAAAAACTTCTTAAGTGATATATGGGAAGGGATTAGCAATATAGCTTCTACAGTGTGGGATGCAATTACTAGTACAATTTCAAATTTGGCACAAAGTGCGCTTGATGGTGCTAAAAACGCATGGAGCGGAGCGAAACAGTGGGCATCCGACACTTGGGAAAGCGTTAAGCAAACTTCTGCCGAAACATGGGATGGAATAAAAACTACAGTATCAGAATCTGCAAAGAATGCTCTAGAATGGGCTAAAAATGCATGGAGTGGAGCAAAACAGTGGGCATCTGAAACATGGGAAGGCGTTAAACAAGCAACTGCAGAAAAATGGGAAAATACTAAATCAACGGTAGCAAATCTTGCAGATGCTACATTAAGAGGAATGGAAAGTGCTTGGAGTACAGCAAAAAGCATTGCATCAGATATATGGGAAGGTGTAAAAGAAACTGTAAAAGCTGCTATGGATTTTGATCTATTTGCGGCTGGTAGAGCAATTATGGAAAGTTTCACTGATGGGCTTACGCATGCATGGGAAGCGACGAAAGAGTTTGTCAGTGGTATTGGTGATTGGATACGAGAACATAAAGGTCCTATTAGTTACGATAGAAAACTTTTAATTCCAGCTGGTAAAGCGATTATGGGTGGTTTAAATGAAAGCTTACAAGCGAGTTTTAAATCTGTCCAAAAAACAATTAAGCCTATGGCTAATCAAATCGCGGATACACTTTCATTTGACAATGCTTTTTCAAATTTTAACTTTACTAGTCCAGAACTAGCATTAAACACAAATATGATGGGTGCTGCTAATTTGGGTAAACAAATTGTTAATAGCAGTAATACATCCAAAACCATTAACAATAAACCGACAGTGAATGTGTACGTTCAGGAGTGGTCTGGAAAAGAAGATATTCAAACGACAATGCGAGAAATTGCGTGGCAAACACAAGTAGAAGAGAAAGGGTGGTTATCGGATGTCTAGTTATATTGAATTTTCGGGGAAAAAATCAACCGATTTTCATTTACGAATCATGAACGGAATTACCTTTTCAACAGCGTCGAGAGATATTCGATTAGAAGAAATCGAAGGTGTAGATGGTTCTGTTATTCTATCTAATAATCGGATGAAAGATATTGATCAATCATTTCCTTGTATTTTAACTTTACCTGAAGGTGGAACGATTGAGAAGGCAACGACTGCGTTGTCTAATTGGTTACACGGTCAAAGCGGATGGGGTGATTTAATCTGGTCAGGTGATCCGGAGTATGTATATACAGCTCTATATTATGAACAAACAGATGTTCAACATGTATTGCATACATTTGGTAAATGCGTATTAAAGTTCAAGCTAAAACCCTATAAATATTTAAAAGAAGGCTTGAAAGAGCGTGTACTCTTAACAGATGGTGCTTTGACAAACGTTGGTACAAGAGTAGCTAAGCCGTTGATAACTATTAAGGGTAGTGGAGACATTACGTTGATTATTAATGGCAAAAATTATGTGTTCAAATCTGTAGATCGCGAGTTAACTATAGATTGCTTAGCTGAAACGGCTACAGGGATAAACAATCAACCCGCATATGATAAAGTTTACACTTATCCTTTTCCTATATTTCCTATAGGCAACGTAAAAATTACTTGGATTGGGCGAATAAAAGAGATGAAGATAACGCCAAGGTGGGAGGTGCTTGTTTAATGAGTAAGCCAATTTTGTATAAAGCGAATGAAACGAATTTTTTTCATTTAGGGTTAGGTGTTCTTAGTGATGCGTTGAATTGTTTTGTATACGAAGAACGGAATGGTTCCTTTTATTTAGAAATGGAAACATTAATAAACAGTGCAAGTTTTAAGGAATTAGTAAACAATCGAATTATTAAAGCAGATGCAGGACATGAGTTAAAAGATCAACGATTTGTTATCAAAAAAATAACCAAAACACACAAGGGTGTTGCAAAAATTTATGCAGAACATATTTCTTATCAAACAGTAGATATGGCCTTACGTCCAGAAGTTACGATTGCAGGGAATGGATCGACTGCTATGCAACAATGGAAAAATGCCTTGGTTGAAAAGAACCTTTTTGAAGTAGATAGTGATGTAACTGTTATTAGCAAAACAGTATGGACTATACAAGACGTGAAAAATGCAAGAGAAGCGTTGGGCGGTGTTAGAGGGTCTATTCTCGATCGTTGGGGTGGGGAATTTAGATTTGATAATCGGCATATCAGCTTAAAACAGCAACGGGGATCACGTGCAAGAACGATCATAGCGTATGGACGAAACCTGACAGATTTGGAACAAGAGGAAAATATCTCAAGTACCGTAACAAGCATTTATCCATATGCGACAAAAAATGACAACGGAAAGGATAAACTATATACAATTCCTGAATTTTTTGTAGATTCAGAATATGTGAATCAATACCCTAACCGTAAAATAGAACTAGTGGATTTTTCTGATGAATTTTCCGATAAGCAAATTCCTAATAATCAACGGCTACGCGAATTAGCAAAGCGATATATTAAAGCGAATCAAGTAGGAATACCTAAAGTATCAATGCATGTTCAGTTTATTGATTTGTCCAAAACTATGGATTATAAAGAAATTGCACCTTATGAACAGCTCAACTTATGTGATATTGTACCTGTTTATTATGAAAAATTAGGCATTCATACGGAAGCAAAGGTTGTTCGAGTAAAATGGAATGTTTTAACGGATAGTTACGATGAAATTGAAATTGGAGATATCCGAACAAGTCTTGCAAAAAGTGTTACGAAACCAATTGAAAATTTGGTGAAACAGGCACAAGTGAAATCAACTGTGGCTCTGAGTTCGGCGAATGGCAAAAACACCAATTTTTATGGAACTGATCGTCCTGAAGCAACGAAAATTAATGATGTTTGGTTTAAGAATGATGGAGAAAATACCATCATGTATATCTGGGATGGTACAACATGGATTGAAACGGTGTCTACTAAGCCGAATGAAGTCTTTATGAAAGAGTTCCGTGAACAAGCAACAACCTTGGATGAAGTGAAAAAACAAGCAAAAGAAGCGATTGATAAATCTAGTAATACTGTGAATAAACTAGCTGAACAAAATAAACAGTTGAGTGATCTAACCCGAGATTTTAAAGCGGATAAAGAAACAACAAGTGCTGCATTTAAACAATTAGATGATAAATTATCAATGACGGTTTCTAAGACCTACGTGGATGAACAAACGGGTAAACTTAATGAAAATATATCAAAAGTGACGCAAAGTAATGATAGTTTAGTCTCTGTTGTAGGTAAGTTAGAAAAAGCTGTCGATGGAAAAGTAACTCAATCTGAGTATAGTTCGTTTGTCCAACAAGTGAATACCCTTCAAACTACGGTTAGGAATAAAGCAGATAAAAGTCAAGTGAGCCAACTAGCTGATCAGTACAATTCCATTGTACAGAAAGTAGAATCTTTGCACGAAGGGCGTCCCAATTTAATACTTGCATCACGATATCCTTATATAGACGCAAGTACGTTGAAGCAAGAATATAGAGGCGAATATTCTGCGATAACGTTAAACGAAGATCATTTAATCGAAGTACAAAAAACAGGTGGTAAACTTCGTTTGTCGAGGAAAGCGAAGCTAACTGCTGAACAGTATTATAAACAGTTAACGTTTTCTGCAAAAATAAAGTTAAATGAAGACGCGGAAGTGCTTTTGACAACTATCTATTATAGCGGTTCAGGAGCCAGTGAAATTGGACGGAGCACAGAAAAATTTTCATTAAAGGAACACGAAGAGCAAGTGGTAGTTTCTATAACACAAGTAAAAGGCAGCTGTGTTTATATGGAGTATATTTTTGAAGCAAATCTTGAGCATGTCCTCTATGTTGATTGGGTTAAGTTAGAGAATGCGGGATTTTCAAATGTGAAAAATACAGCCTGGAGACCTGCTGATGAAGAGTTGGTTACTCAAACACAAATTACTCAAACCTATGACAAGATCATGTTGACAACTATTCAAAAGGGCAAGATTATAGCGCAGCTCAATCAAGAAGCAGGACAAACATTGATTCAAAATAAAAAGCTTTATTTAGATGCCGAAAGTGTCTTTTTTAGTGGCAAAGCGTTTATTCCGAGTGCCGCAATTAAAGAATTGTCTGTGGATAAATTAAGTTCAGGAACATTAAATGCAGCGAACATAAACGTAGTTAATTTAAATGGTAATAGTCTTGTCAGTAAAAGCGTTACAGGTGATAAGCTAGCAACGAATGCGATACAAGTTGGACTTAACAGGTACAGCGATGTTTTGTCTATTGATCCAAACAGTCTTAACTTTTCTGAAAATGGACAACTTTCTGGGAGGTTAACGGGAAAAGGCTTAGAATTTTGGTACGGTTCACGTTATATCGGCTCAATGGGCCATGGTGATAAGTTGTACAATCAAAATATTCGAGGAATAGCGATGCATTTAGAAAGCACAGGAGATTATATCGCTTGGGGATATCGGGAAAATGCGGCAGCTAATGCGTACACAGATATGCTTACACTTGACCCTAGGGGTGCAATGTCTGGCTATAGAGGGATTCACGCAGATTCGCCATTTTTTATGAATGATGGATTTGGAGTAGCAGGGTATGAGCCGCTTACTTTTTCAACGAGTACTATTGGTTTGAGCATAGGGTTTTCGGGCGCGGCAAGTAGATTATTATTTGGAATGCATGATCTTTACTACCTTGTCAATTATAGAAATGAAGGGTGGACAAGATATAGTATAGAGGATGCGGTTATTACAGCAGCCAAATTAAAAGGCTTGGGTAGTATTATTATTCCAACAAGTCTTAGAAGTGATGGGATGATAGGTACCTATAAAGAAATTTCATTATAAGATAGGAGAATTAGATGAAAATAGCTATTAAAAATCGTCAGAGTAGAGAATTTTTAGAGTTGCTTCACTTATTTAGTGGCCAAAAGAGGCAAGCAAGAGCGTTAGCTCGTTTTGTTCGCTTGATTACTAAAGTTGATATGGAAATAGAATCGGATAAAAGAAGTATTTTTCGTGAATTTTGTGTATGCGATGGTGAAGGAGAAATCGTTACAACGGATAATGGAGAAGTAACATGGCTTTCCGGTAAAAAAGAACGAGGGGTACAAGAAATTATTAACGTGTTGGAAGACGAGAGCATTATAGATTTGACAGAATTCGAAAATTATTTCGACGACTTTGTGGATTTATTGGAAAATGAAGCAGTGACATTGAATGGTAAACAAGCGCAAGCATACGATGAGTTATTAGAAATATTAGAAAGGGTTGAGTAATATGCTAGATGTGAAAAAAGAAATTATTTTAACGGGAGAAGCAAAAGTTGATGAACAGGTTGTTATCGGATTAAGTGCTACGATTAGAGATGGAGAACGGGACAGTTACATTTCTCAAAATATATATAACAGCGAATTATATCAAAAAAATCGCATATCTTTAAGAAAAGAAATTAATGAATTTCAAGAGAGAGTCTGGTCTGAAGAGGATTCTTTATCTGAAAAAGAAAAGGCGCCGTCTAGCAAAAGCTAGGCGGCTTTATTGGATGGTGATAAACTTTGGCGTTAAGAAAACGAGTACAAGAACATGAGCAACGATTAGAGAGACATGATCGAGTGATTGATAATTTGGAAACCCAGATGTCAGAAATGAAAAAAACAGTTGAATTAAGTTTTTCTAAAATCGAAGAATCGAATAAATACCTAAGAGATATGAATATGGAACAAATGAAACAGAATAATGAAATACTGACTGCGATATTAGATAAAAATACAGAATCTGACAGGCGATCGGATGAATTAAAGAAAGAGATGGCCGCCCGTAGTTCTGACTTAAAGAAATTAGCGACTGAAAATCGCTGGAAGTTGATCCTAGGGGTTGCGTTGTCAGGCCCCCTTACCGCGTTGGTAGTGGATTTAGTCAGTAAAGCGTTTTGTTAGAAACGGATAAAAAGATTTTTACTAAATGATTGAAAGGATGTTTTTAGATGATTAATTGGAAAGTACGATTTAAAAGTAAGCAATTCTGGCTAACCTTGGTACCTGCTGTATTACTTTTAATCCAAGTATTGGCAGTACTGTTTGGTTACGACTTTAAAACAGATGTTATTAATAAAGAGTTGTTGGACGTAGTGAATGCGGTGTTTGTGGTCCTGTCCATTTTAGGAATTGTTGTGGACCATACAACACCGGGATTTTCTGATGGCGAAAAACAAGTGCCAGAGAAGGATGAAGCAAAATGACGTTAAATGGTATTGATATTTCAGGATGGCAAGCCGGGATTAATCTAGGAGCCCAAGGGGTTCCTGCAGAGTTTGTAATTATCAAAGCAACTGGAGGGACTGGCTATGTAAATCCAGATTGTGATAGAGCGTTTCAAGAGGCAGTTAGTAGCGGGAAAAAGGTAGCAGTCTATCATTTTGCGAATGAAGTAGGGTTCGAGGGGACTCCCGAGCAAGAAGCCACTTTTTTCTTGGAAAATATTAACGGCTACATTGGCAAAGCAATTCTCATATTAGATTGGGAAAGTACAAACAAGGGAGATATTCAATGGGCAAAACGTTGGTTAGACACTGTGAGAGAGCAAACGGGTGTTTCTCCGCTATTTTACACCTATACGGGTATCTTGCAATCGTATGACTTTAGTACTATCGCTAATGCGGATTATGGCTTGTGGTTAGCTGATTATGGCATGAATAGTCCTCAAGAGTATTCTCAACCTACGCCACCATCTGTACCGTATTGGGAATTTATTACCATGTATCAATACACATCGAATGGTCAATTGCCTGGATGGGACGGTCGTTTAGATTTAAATATATTTTATGGTGATAGAGAGGCCTGGGATAAATATGCACGCGCAAAAGAACAATCACCTGTTGTCTCTGATTATCCAGGGCCACCAGCTACTAAGACTAAGAGACGTTATGGCTATCGAGTGGATGATGTACAGCTTGTGAATGGCATTTGGCAAGTGAAAAATGACTTACTAGGACAGCCTAATTTTGATTGGACAGATAATGGAATTGATGTTGCGTATATTGATAAAATTAATCCAGCAACTGGAGAAAATACAAAAGATCAAGAATTACATGTGGGTGACTACTTTGCGTTTCAAACGGCTTCAGTCGGTGTGATTACAGAACAAGTAAATACAGCAGGGAAAATATTATCACATGTTCAATTTCCTGATGGATTTATTTGGCTTTACACACCAAGCGTTGAAAAACTTATTTATGGATAAGTCATGAAAAGCGGTTACCAGAGTATATGAATAAAAATTGATAAAATGTGTTTTATGTTCCTTAGTAACGTAGAAACGTTTTTATACGAGGTATAATCATATTAGGTTACGACACACACCTAAAAAATACTTTCTGGTAGAAGAAGTCGCAGTTGATGGGCGGCTTCTTCTTACGTTCTTCAGTAACGTTTTTTTGAAGTTTATTTTGATATACTGAGTTCAGCTTTATTCATTTAAGGCGCCTTCGTTCATGCCCTCTATTAAATTAGAGGGCTCTTCTTTTGATAGAATCAACAACTAGTTCCTGGAGAACTGAAAAATAAGGGCATTCGTAGTATTATGAAGGTACACCATTTTATAACTCTTATATGCAAGAGTGCTGTAAAATATTGTTACACTTATTTTTTCTCATGAGGTGCCTTCCTCGAGGTGCCTCTTTTTTGTTTTTCTGAATATGATATGTATTTTTTTAATGATGTTCCTGTAGAACATTATTTTGATATGTATATAGGGTATACTAATACTAGACGTAATTCCAAATTTATTCTGAGAGAAAAGAGTTGCTTTAATTGAGGCGACTCTTTTCTTTTACATAAAAAGTAAAAAGTGGTAATTTTTAAGTAGTCACTCCTTGAATAATAGTCAAGGTATGCTCATATCCTTGGGGAGTAGGGTGTGAGCTCTTTTCAGGACCATTAGCTCAGTTGGTTAGAGCAAACGGCTCATAACCGTTCGGTCACAGGTTCGAGTCCTGTATGGTCCATAAAAAAACGACAACAGTGTTATGAAAAGTCAATTCTTTTGAATTACTTTTGATTTTTCTAAATAATTTAGTACAAAGCTTATATCTACAACTTTTTCTAAAGCAAAATACTTTTGAGATACTTTTGGCCCGCTAATTCGATATACTGCATGAAAACAAGCCTCGCTCCCTAAATGAGAGTGAGGCTTATTTTTTATGCACTAATCAAAGTTTTCCTTACAAGCATTTTATCAATGACAAGTTGATTTCTTTTATTCAAATGACCATAGACAGCTAGTTCAGATTTTTCAGGTAACATTAGTAGCGTATTTGCCAGCTCGTGTTTGGAGACGATACAGTTTATAGTTTCGTCCTGTGTTACTAATGAGAATCGAACTAGCATTTTTGGATACATACTTAACATTCTAATCTTTTCAACTACTCCTACATAATTAGTTTTCATAATATCGGCCTCCTATTGATCTTATTATACCGAACTAGCGTTCGTTTTGTCTATCGTTTTACATAACTGTAATATTTGAGTGAAAAGGGCACGAAAAGGGCAAAAGTAGTAATACTTTGTCAGATTATCATGTTTTTCATAAATTTTATTACTATCATATAGCATTATAAATGCCTGTTTTACGGGCTTTTACTACCTTTGTGAAAATTGGACCAAATCCTTGGGATCCAATGGGAGCATTAGCATAAAACAGAAAAAGAAGGCCCCCGCCGTCATGGCGGGGCCTTCTTTTTACGTTGGGCGGCGAACTTCACGGATTTCGCCCAATGTTGTATAATCATTGCCTGCTAAACGAGCAATCGGTTGGAGTTTAGCAGGTAAAATGTACTGATGTTCTTCATCAAAAACGGCTGAATCAAAATAGAAATCGGTAATTTCTACAATGAATAAATCCGTAATAATTTGACCTTCATGGTTAGCAATAGGTACATATTGATGTAAGCGAGCTTCCATCCGAATTGGCGCGGCTTTGATTGCTGGAACAGCAACAGTCTGGCTGGCAATGGTTTCAATACCGAATGTGTCAATTTCACTGATCTCTGCTGCTAAAGGTGCCGAAGTCTGATTCATTTGAGTAAGAACGTTTTCGTTAACGAAATGGATGACAAGTTCTTTAGTAGCCAAGATGTTTCGTGCCGTATCTTTAGGCTCTTTGTCTGGTCGTAAAATGGACAACGTTGCTAAAGGAATTTCAGCTGCCGCTGCATTAAAGAAACTAAAGGGGGCAGCATTGACGATACCTGTGGCTGTATCTTGTGTTGTAACCCAAGCGATTGGCCGAGGAATAATACTTCCTGATAAAAATTTATACGCTGTTTTTGCAGATAACTCGTTACTATTGTAATGAATCATAGGAACCTCCTAGAAAAAATACTAATTTCGTTGAACATTCGCATCTGAAGTATCGAAAGGACGCACAAATTCTTCAATCCCTGCCCGTTTTGGTTCTAAAAATGGCGGTAATGATAATTTTTCGCCAGCGTGTTCATAGGTTTCATCCTCTAAAAATCCAGGACCATCGGTTGCCAGTTCAAATAAAACATGTGTTGCTGCCAAGAAATATTCAGATTTAAAGTAAAAACGTTCCACAAAGCCAGAATTAGGAAATTCCAAACGATTAATTTTTTCAATCCAGAAACGTAGTGCTTCCTCATCGGCAACGCGCAAGGCTAAGTGATGGACATTGCCGTAGCCTTCTTGAGCCGCTGGCAAATCTTCCCGATGCTCTACGATGATGCTGGCACCATTCCCACCTTCGCCAACTTCAAATAAATGGAAACTACCTTCAGCATCAATCAATTTGAACCCTAAAACTTCAGTTAAAACTAGTTGCAGATGTTCGTAATTTTCGACAGTTACAAAGGCTGGACCTAAGCCGATTAAAGCATGTTCACTAGGGACGTTAGATTTTTTCCAAGGCGTGCCGGCTGCAACACCTTGGTTCTTTTCATCAGAAATAAGTTGGTAACGTTGATTGTCAAAGTCTTCAAATTCTAAATACTTTTTACCAAAACGTTCTTGAATTTCTCCATGATCAATTGCATATTCATTAAAGCGTGATACCCAGTAATCCAAAGCAGCATCATCTTTTACACGGAAGGAAGTACGAGAAATTGTATTGGTTCCTTTGGTTCCTTTAGGTAAGCCTGGAAAGTCAAAGAAAGTCATATCTGTTCCGGGAGAGCCGGCATCATCAGCAAAAAATAAATGATATGTTTCAATATCGTCTTGGTTAACAGTCTTTTTAATTAAACGTAGACCTAAAATATCGGTGAAAAAGTGATAAATTTTTTCAGCACTTGAAGTCATGGCAGTGACGTGGTGTAAACCTAAAATTTGTGTATTCATAATAAAAATCCTCCTAAAAGAAAAATAATTTTTTAATTAATTAACTTACTAAAAGTAAGTTTAAATGATTAGTCCTAAAAATGCAAAAGAAATGTCTCGAATTCGAACTATTATTTTTTAGTTGATTTTTTAAAAAAATAAGAATATAATAGCCTGAGATATTTTAATACATAAACTTTCGTAAACATCGCCGGATGCTTGCGACTAAAGTGTTAATGAACAGTTCTTAGGCCATAGCTGAACTGTTTGTTGGCACTTTTTTTGTTTGGAAGGGAAGGAAAACAAGATGAGTAAAGCTTGGTTAAAAGTTATTTTTGGCGCTTTTTGTGAAGTGATTTGGGTCATTGGCATGAAGCATAGTACAACATGGTGGGAGATTTTAGGGACAGTAATCGCAATCTTTATCAGTTTTTATGCGCTGATTAAAGCAGGAGAGGAATTGCCAGTTGGCACAGCCTATGCTGTATTTGTCGGCTTAGGTAGTGCTGGAACTATTGTAACAGATCATTTTTTATTCCACACACCTTTGGGTATAGGAAAAGTTCTTTTTCTGTTGCTGTTATTAATAGGTGTGATTGGCTTAAAAATGGTAACTGGAAATAAAGAGGAGGAAACAAGATGAGTTGGTTATACTTAGTCATTGCAGGCTGTTTTGAAATCTTTGGCGTAGGTTCAATTAAATTATTTACAACAAAAAAAGACTTACGTTCATTGTTAATTTTAATTCTAGCGTTTAGTGGTAGTTTCTTATTTTTATATTTAGGGATGAGACAATTACCGATGGGCGTTTCTTATGCGGTTTGGACAGGAATTGGTACAGCAGGAGGCGCTATTTTAGGAATGCTCTTAGGTGAATCAAAAGACCTACGACGGATATTTTTTATTTTTTTAATCATTGTTTCTGTGATTGGTTTAAAATTAATTGGTTAGAAGGCGAGAGAACATTGTTTGGATTATTGAAAGACAGGTGAGTAAAATTTAAAAAGAGACAGAACCAAGTGCGGTGTTCTGTCTCAAAATAGCTTTTATTTTACAAGGTTACTATAACGTGTCGCAAATTCATTGTTGTAGGACTTGCCGTTGACATCTTGACCAACGTCCCAATTTGCAGACCAAGTCATTAAGCCACGGATAGGATTACCGTCTTTTGCTAACTGATCAAAAGTTTTGGCTACAGGGGTAGCCTCAACGACATAGCCGCTACCAGCAGCATCCCGATTTGCTGGTAAACCAAGGACTAATTTATCGTTTGGTATCTGTAGATAGCCGCGCGTGCCATGGATTAATGAATCAGACATATAATAGAGGAACTCGTATTTTAGAGCATCGTTGCTTTGAGCAACCCAAGTCATAATTTCATCAACCCAGACACCGTCGCCGCCTTGGTTATATAATTGTGGGGCAATGTAATCATAATAACCATTTAGGGAAGTAATGTATGTTTCATAAGCGGCACCAGGTTTTAAATAAGGGAATTCTGGCGCCATCGTAATGATGAAATTTTTTCCTTGTGCTCGATAATGGTCTTTGACTATTTTCAACGCAGCAGGGATGACGGTTTGGTTGTCGCCAGCAGTAATCGCTAATTGCTCTAAGTCGATGTCTAAACCATCAAAGCCGTATGTTTCCACTTGACGAATGATTTCATTCGCAAAGGCTTGTTCATCGCCTTTGACTAATTGGATATGTGCATCTGCTCCGCCAAGTGCCAATAAAACTGCTCGACCTTGACTATTTAATTGTGCGACTTCTTGTCGGAAGGCAGTGTCTGTTTGGTTATAAGGCTTGAATGTAGGAATCCGTGTCGTGCCATCGCTTTTCATGAAGGAAACCGGTACGACATTGTAGGCTTGATTTACTTCTGAAAGGTTCAGTGATGCTGATGTTCCTTGTTTGTAACCATCGCGTCCTTTTGAGGCCCAGTTATGCCAATATCCAACCAACACTTTTTTGCCAGAGATATCTACCATCGTATCCGCAGCATCTGCAGAAGCTTGAGTAGGCGTTAACCACAAGCCAACTGCAACGGTTGAAAGAAGGAGAAAAGCAGGAATTATTTTTTTTAGCTTCATTTTTTGAGAACTCCTTTAATTTAGTTTAAGATGTGAGTATTTTTACTGAATGTTCACATCAATCGCTTGGTAAAAGGCGTTCACCGTATCACCAATGCCCCAGACAGCGTAAATGACATGATAACCTTTGCGGTCTGTCGGAATATTAATTGTTTGTTTAACAACTTTATTAGGAACTTCTTGTTTGCCGTCAATTGAAGCAATTTTGTCGAAGTTTTTAATGTCTAATGGTTGATTGGGATTCCAGCCATTTTTAGTAATATAGTAATCCCAAGAAGCAGTTCTATGTTGGGCAGTTAAGTTCCAAGTGATGTCAAGGGGACCTGTTGTAATGTTTGTTTTGTGCCAACGAGTAGCTGTTTGTTCATCCAAAGGTTCAAAACCTGAGACACCTGCACTGGCTAATTTACCAGTAATAAACGTATTTTTGGGCGCTTCGATACTTTGAGGTTCCCATTGTGCACGACCAACATTTGTATTTAAGTTACCACCAGCAGAACTACCAAAGAAAGCACGACTTCCAGGACTTGCTACGTAACCATGAGCCTCTGAAACAGTAGGGGCCAATGCAGCGCCACCTAAAACAAAACTAAAAGCCAGGACGATTGTTAATAAACTCTTTTTCACGAAAAAAACCTCCTAAAAAATTATTTTGTATGCGCTTACAGATAGGAATATAACATAATAATCTTTCGGATACAAATAATAAGAAATGTTATTTTTAAAAATAAAACAATATTTTTTAAGTAATATTAAGAATGTTTTTAAATAATATAAATAATAGTGTTTTTCAAAGTTTTGTTAATTTTTCATTCGGAATCGCAATTGAAGAAATCACGTGGTATACTTTTAAGAAGAAACAATGACACGAAAGTAGCCATTGGAAAAAGGAGATTATTTCGTGGGAAAAAAACATACATCCTCTTATGAAGTTGCCTACTATGACGGCGATTTTACTGGTGCAATGAAGATACCGGCTTTGTTAGCGGTTGTCATTAAAGTATCAGAAGAACAAACAGAATTACTAGGAAGAGATGCGGCTTATGTCGCCCAATTTGGCCTAGGCTGGGTCATCACCAACTATGAAATAGAGATTCACCGCTTACCAAAAGTTGGTGAAAAAGTAGCAATTACAACGCAAGCTATGAGTTATAACAAATATTTTTGTTATCGTAACTTTTGGGTTCATGATGAAGAAGGCAATGAATGTGTCTTTGTGAAATCAACCTTTGTCTTAATGGATCAAAAAAATCGGAAAATCAGTAGTGTGTTACCAGAAATTATTGCACCTTTTGATTCTGAAAAAATCACTAAAATTTATCGCCATGAAAAAATTGAAAAAGTCACAGAGGGGAACTTTTTACCTTATCGTGTGCGTTTTTTTGATATTGATGGCAATCAACATGTTAATAATGCGATTTACTTTAATTGGTTATTGGATGTGTTAGGGTATGACTTTTTAACAACGCATCAACCGAAAAAAATTCTTGTGAAATTTGATAAAGAAGTAGAATATGGGCAAGAAGTCGAAAGTCATTACGAAATTGTCGAACAAGAAAATCAGTTGAAAACGCGCCATGAGATTCGGATTGATGGTCAAACCTATTGTGAAGCGAATATCGATTGGACCAACTAAGTTGAGATAACGGTTTAGAAAAATAAAAAGTTACGCAGAGGAGGAAGGACATGATTCGCTTAGGATTAACATCTTTTAGTGAACACGACTATTTAACTGGAAAAAAACGGGCCACGCTTTATGAATATGCCAGTCATTTACCGCTAGTTGAAATGGACACGGCGTATTACGGGATTCCTCCCAAAGAACGAGTAGCTGAATGGGTCAAAGCAGTTCCCGAAAACTTTCGCTTTGTCATGAAAGTTTATAGTGGAATCAGTTGTCAAGGTGAGTGGCAGACTTATTATGCAAGTGAAGAAGAAATGATCACCGCCTTTTTAGAAAGTATGGCCCCATTAATTGAAAGTAAAAAATTATTTGCCTTTCTAGTACAATTTTCAGGAACATTTGGTTGTACGAAAGAAAATGTCGCTTACTTGCAAAAAATTCGTCACTGGTTTAAAGACCTACCTATCGCCATTGAATTACGAAATAATTCATGGTATCAACCAAACTTTGTAAAACAAATGTTGCAATTTATGAAAGAAAATCAATTTTCACTTGTGATTGTAGATGAACCGCAGATTCCTACGAATCCAGTGCCCTTTTATCCGTATGTAACGAATCCTAATCTCGTGCTCTTCCGGTTTCACGGACGTAATGCGGCTGGCTGGTTAGCCAATGATGCAGAGTGGCGTAAAAAAAGAACCCTCTATCATTATAATACGCAGGAAATCGCTGATTTAAGCGAAGCTGTTTTAAAAATGTCGCAAGAAGCTAAAGAAGTGGGCGTAATTTTTAATAATAATTCTGGCGGCGATGCCGCAGAAAACGCTCTACAGATGCAAAAAGTCTTGAATTTGAGTTACGATGATTTGAATCCAAAACAATTAGATTTATTTTGAGAAAGAAGGTAGCTGAATGTCTGAAAAGCAATCCCCTTATGAAATGGCTTGTGCCTTCCACGAGGTTTTTAATCCACAACAACCAGAGCAACCAACTGCTTTTTCGCCAGAGTTAGCCAGTCGACGAGCAGAGTTTAAAGTCGAAGAACTTGTGGAATTTTTATATAGTGCTGCTAATAATGATCAAGTGCTTTTTCAACAATTGGTCAACGGATTAAAAAAATCTGTCGATAAAGCAGAGCAGAAAGTCTTGGCGAAAGGCAAACCAGTATCTGATCCTTTAGTGGAGGAAGTGGATGCACTAGTCGATTTATTGTATTTTACTTATGGTTCGTTTTGCTTAATGGGCGTCAATCCAACAAAAATTATTGAAATCGTTCATCAAGCCAATATGGGAAAATTATTTCCAGATGGGCAGCCACATTATGATCCAGAAACAAATAAAGTATTAAAACCTGAAAATTGGGAACAAGATTTTGCGCCAGAAGCTAAAATTAAAGCGGAAATTCAACGCCAATTGAAAATTACTGAAACCAATGAAAAAGACGAATGAGAAAACTCATTCGTCTTTTTCATTAATCATGGAAGAACGTCCGATATAAGGCTTTGATAGCTTTTTCCTCTTGTTCTTTTTTGATACCAAACATAATACTTACTTCCGAAGATCCTTGGTTAATCATTTCTAAGTTGATTTTTTCTTTGGCTAACGCCATTGTACTTTCAGCAGTAACCCCAATTCGTTGGCGCATGCCTTCCCCGACAATCATAATCATGGAAAGGTGATGCGTGATGCGTAACTCATCAGGCGCTAAAACTTCTTGGAGTTGGGCCATCAGTTGATTTTCAATTTCAGTTGTTAACTGGTCTTCTCTTAAAACAATCGTGATGTCATCAATTCCTGAGGGCATATGCTCATAGCTCAAGGCTAATTTTTCTAGTACTTCTAAGAGCCGTCGCCCAAAACCTAATTCTCTATTCATTAAATACTTACTAATGTAAATACTTGCGAACCCTTGATCACTAGCAATTCCTACAACAGGAGCATGCTTCACTTTGCGAGAGGTGGTAATTAGGGTGCCAGGATGATGTGGGTTGTTGGTATTTTTGATAACGACTGGAATATTTGCGCGATAGGCAGGCATTAAGGCTTCGTCGTGGAGGACGGCAAATCCTGCATAAGCTAACTCCCGCATTTCTCTGTAGGTCAATTCTTGAATCGTTTGAGGCTGTTCAATAATTCCAGGATGGGCGACATAAATTCCGTCCACATCGGTAAAGTTTTCATACAAATCTGCTTGAACACCTGCGGCAACAATGGACCCTGTGATATCGGAACCGCCACGAGAAAAAGTACAAATTTCGCCGGCTTCTGTATAACCAAAGAAACCTGGAATAACCAAGATTTGTTGAGTCTCACGATAGGCACTAATTTTCTCTAAAGCTTTTGGTAAAATGCGAGCATTGCCTGGTTCAGGTGTCACCAGGAGACCTAATTCTTTCGGACTAATGTAGCGAGCATCTAAGCCATTTTGCTTGAAAAAACTGGCAACAACTTTTGCATTATTGTCCTCGCCGCTAGCTAAAAAATAGTCAAATAAAAAAGCATTGTTTTCTTTTGGTAAAGTGGCTAATTGGCGAATCGAAATAGCAATATCAGCTAAAACTGCTTTATCCAAGTGTAATTCATCAAAAAGATCTTCATAACGACGAATGATGGCAGAGATTGTCGATTCAATTTCCTCATTATTTAAGTAGCGCTGATAGTATTGAATCAATAAATCAGTCACTTTAATATCTTGCGGGGTTCGCTTTCCAGGAGCGGATACAACGACAAACGTTCGGCGCGGCTCTTCCTTGACGATTTGTAAGACTTTCTGTAACTGTGGTGCTGATGCTAGCGAGCTACCGCCGAATTTAACTACGTTCACGTTTATCACTCCTGTTTTTAATTATTTTCTCATTTGTAGATTAGTAAAAGGATACCGAAAAACATTTAGAAAAGCAACCACTTATTTTCAGAAAGTTAGGAAATCATGAAAATATTTGTTCTTCATTTTTCCTTAAAATTTTGTTAAACTGTAAAGATATGAGTCGTAACGAAGGAGTTAAATAGTATGACAGAATCCAAAACTGCCATTATTTTTGATATGGACGGTGTCCTAGTAGATAGCGAAGCTTATTATTATGAGCGACGTAAAGCATTTTTAGCGGAATTTGATTTGACCATTGAGGGCCTAACCTTGCCAGAATTAGTCGGTGCGGATATGCGTTCATTATGGCAAAAGATTGAACAAGTCAACAAAAAAGAGCTAGATATTGCTTTTTTAAATGAACAATACATAGCCTATAAAAAAGCGCATCCGATAGATTATTTAGCTGTGCTTGATGAAAATGCGAAACGTGTTTTACAATTTTTAAAAAGACAAGGCTATAAAATCGGATTAGCTTCTTCTTCCACAAAAGACGCAATTGAAGAGGTTTTGACAGTGGGGCAATTAAGTAGTTATTTTGATGCGGTCGTGAGTGGGGAAGATTTCGAAGAAAGTAAACCGGCGCCGGATATTTATCTGCACACGTTACAAGAATTAGCTGTTGCGCCACAGGAATGTATAGCCATTGAAGATTCAGAAAAAGGCATTGCCTCTGCCAAAGAAGCTGGGCTAGAAGTTTGGGCTATGCGCGATGAACACTTTGGGATGGATCAAAGTCAAGCGGATGCCTTCTTAACACAACTAAGTGATATTTGTAAAAAAATTAGTGAAAATCGGATCGATGAAAGCAGTGAATCAATCCCTTCGTAAGAAGATCGCGGGTTTTCTTAAAAAAGTTTGTTATAACTAGTGAATGAATATACAGTTTGTGCTATAATTTTCTATAGGTATTTCTGCAAGAATGCCCTTTTCCAAGGGTCAGGAACAATAGATAACCGTGTGAAGAGAACAAACAACCTTTCTTTTATTATAGAAAAATTATCGGAGGAGCCAAAATGAAGAATAATTGGATTATCATTTTAGTACTAGTAATCGTTATTATTGCTGCGGTGCTATACTTAATTGGTTATTTTATGCGCAAAAAAAATCAAGAACAATTAGATGAATTAGAAGTTCGTAAAGAAGCCCTGTTTGACTTGCCAGTCTTTGAAGAAATCGATGACATTAAAAAAATGCATCTAGTTGGACAGAGTCAAAATAGTTTCCGTGAATGGAATCAACGTTGGGTAGAACTATCGACGCGTTCTTTCGCCGAACTAGAGAGTCAAATTTATGAAGTCGAAAATCAAAATGAAATTTTCCGTTTCATGAAAGCGAAGAAAGCAGTCGTGGAAGCGAATGAAACGATGACCGAAATGGAAGCCGAAGTGGAAGTCATTCGTAATGGCTTGAAAGAATTACGTGAAAGTGAAGAGCGCAATTCATTAGAAGTTCAAAAAGCTTTGGATGTCTATGAAGAATTAAGTAAATCACTAAAAGATGATAAAGCTAGCTTTGGTCCAGCTTACTCCGAAATCCAAAAACAATTAAGAAACGTCGAAATTGAATTCACACAATTTGTCACACTAAATACATCGGGGGACCCAATCGAGGCTCGAGAAGTCCTAGAAGATGCGGAACGTCATACGTATGAATTGGAAGACTTAATGAAACGGATTCCACCAATGTATGAAGAATTAAATGAAACTTTCCCAGATCAATTAAAAGAAATCGAAGAAGGCTACAACCAATTATTAGCTGACGATTATGTGTTCCCTGAACAAAACTTTGCTGAAGAAATTCAACATGCGAAAAAACGTGTCGAGAATTCAATGGCTGATTTAGAGAAAACAGAGATTGCTGCAGTAGAGGTCGCAAATCGCGACACAGCAACGGCGATTGATGCATTATATGAAGTGATGGAACGTGAAATTGAAGCGAAGAAATATGTCGTAACCAATCAAAAAATTATTGACGATTATATTTCTCATTCCTTAAAAAATAACCGTCAATTAATGATTGAATTGGACCATGTATCACAAAGCTATACCTTAAACAACAACGAGCTAGGACGTAGTCGTGGCTTCCAAACGGAAATTGAAGAAATTATCCGCCGTCAAAAAGACTTGGAACCTCGAATGAAAGAACATACCGTTCCTTACTCTGAAATTCAAGCGTTCTATAAAGAATGCTATAAGATTTTAGATGATATTGAAAATCAACAATTAGAAATTGATGCTTCATTGAAAGAACTAAGAAAAGGCGAAAAAGTCGCCCAAGAAAAAGTCGACGAATACGAATTCCGTTTACGGAGTATCAAGCGGTATGTTGAAAAGCAACGATTACCAGGTTTGTCTGCTGATTACTTAGAATTTTTCTATGTGGCAACGGATCGAATTGAAGATTTAAGCCGAGCCTTAAATAAAATGCGCATTAACATGGATGAAATCAATCGTTTATGTGACTTATGCGAAGATGATTTAGAGTTATTAGATAAGAAAACAAAAGATTTAGTCAATGCAGCAGCTCTGACAGAACAAATGATGCAATATGCAAACCGCTATCGTCATACTCACGAGAACATCCGAGCGGCTTTAGATAAAAGCATGTATTTATTCTCGACAGAATTCCGTTATCAAGATGCATTAGATGAAATTGGAACGGCATTGGAAGCTGTTGAGCCAGGGGCGTTCAAACGAATCGAAGATTTTTATTTTAAAAATATCAATAACCCTAATCTAACAGCAATTTAATTAAACAATCACTAAACAGAGGTTTGTCGACAGACAAGCCTCTGTTTTTTATGGCGTGGGGGTGACTTGAAGTGATACTTTAGAAAGTATATAATGGGAAAGAATTTTAAAAAAGAAGGGTGACAAATGATTTATTTTGATAATAGTGCAACTACACCGATTTACCCCCAGGCTTTAGATACATATGTAAAAACCAGTCAGCGGATTATTGGCAATCCGTCTAGTCTGCATGACTTAGGCAGCCAAGCGAATCGGCTCTTACAACAAGCACGGAAGCAGATTGCGGAGCTAATCAATGTTTCAGCAAATGAAATCTATTTTACAAGTGGCGGAACTGAAGGAGATAACTGGGTTTTAAAAGGAACGGCAATCGAAAAACGAGAATTTGGTAATCATATTATTATTTCTGCAGTGGAACATCCAGCAGTTACAGAAACAGCGGAACAATTAGTCGAACTAGGTTTTGAACTTTCTTATGCGCCAGTGGATAAAGAAGGTCGTGTGAAAGTCGAGGAACTACAGAAATTAATTAGAAAAGAAACGATTTTGGTTTCTGTTATGGCAGTGAACAATGAAGTGGGAACGATTCAACCAATTAAAGAAATCAGCGAGGTTTTAGCGGAGTTTCCTAAAATTCATTTTCATGTAGACGCGGTTCAAGCAATTGGGAAAGTTAATTACTCAGAGTGGTTAACGGATCGGGTGGATTTTGCAACGTTTTCTGCACATAAATTTCATGGACCACGAGGCATTGGTTTTATGTATTGGAAACAAGGAAAACGTTTAGCGCCGCTTTTAACAGGAGGCGGGCAAGAAAACAACCAACGCAGTGGGACAGAAAACGTACCAGCAATTGTGGCAATGGCCAAAGCGTTACGCTTGCATTTAGAGAACGAACAACAACGGCCGCAACATGTGGCGACATTACGGAGTTATTTATTAAAGGCGCTAGAAGAATTTCAAAATGTGACTGTTTTTTCACAAGATAATGAACATTTTGCGCCACACATTTTATGTTTTGCTTTGAAAGGGATTCGCGGCGAAGTGCTAGTCCATGCATTGGAAGAAAAACAGATTTATATTTCGACTACGAGTGCTTGTTCTAGCCGAAAAAAAATGGCTAGCAGCACCTTGTATGCTATGCATGTGCCTGGGGAATTGGCGACTTCCGCTGTGCGCATTAGTTTAGATGAAAGCAATACAATGGCAGAAATTGAACAGTTTATGATTGTTTTCAACCAACTTTATCAAAAATTTTCTCGTGTAAATTAGTAAATATCCACCCGCATAGCGGGTGGCTTTTTAATAGCCCTAGAAGGGCTCGCTACCTGCTGCTCCCTTAAAGGGAGCTTTTTTAGAGACCGCCAACCGCTACCATTCTATTCTTATCTAGCTGTTACTTCCTAAATGGATCTTTATACTCTCTTTTGTTTATACTATCCCTTACTCGATCTTCTGCTTCTTGTTCTCGTGTATACTTTGCTATCGTTTTTTGGTTCAGTCCTACGGTGCTCACATAATAGCCTTTTGACCAAAAGGATCGATTTCCATAATTGTATTTTAAATTCGCATGACGTTCATGAATGATTACTGCACTTCTTCCTTTTAAGAAACCCATAAAACCAGATACACTCAACTTCGGTGGAATTCTTACCAACATATGGATATGGTCGGGCATTGCATGCGCTTCAATGATTTCGACTTCTTTCATCTCACACAATTTTCTTAGTATTTTCCCTATATCTCGCCTCAATTGACCATAGATTACTTTTCTTCTATATTTTGGTGTAAACACAAGATGATACTTACAATTCCAACGAGTATGTGCTAAACTTTTATCGTCGTTCGACATTCAAAAACTCCTTTCGATTTGATAACGGTTGGTAGCCTTTATCTATTATATCGAAAGGAGTTTTTATCGCTAAAGCTCTGGCCTCCACGCGCAGTACGCGTGGTTTTTTTGTCGAAATCTCTTTAGAGATTTCGACTGACTAAAGTCATTAATAAAAAAATAAGTCGGAGCCTAGAAATAGGCTCCGACTTATTTTTGCTCTCTTTATCGATTGAAGCGGTAGCCACTTCCCCAGAGTGTTTCAATTGGAGAGTCAGAAAGATTGGCTTTTTTTAATTTTTCCCGAATCCGTTTAATGTGAACAACGACAGTCGAAACCTCAGTATCTAAGGCATCAAACCCCCAGACACTTTCAAAAAGTTCTTCTTTATTCCACACACGGTTAGGATGTTCCATCAAGAAAACCAGCAATTTGTATTCTTTACTAGTAAAAATAACTTCATTTTCTAAAACAAACACTTTGTGGGCGGCAGTGTCGACAGCGATTTCATTGATTTTTAGTAATTGTGGTGGTTGTTCTGCTTTGCTTAACAATTGATAACGGTTCATATGGGCTTTTGCTCGAGCGACTAATTCATTGGGACTAAACGGCTTGATTATATAATCATCCGCACCTAAGCCAAGCCCACGAATTTTATCAATATCTTCTTTTTTAGCCGAAACAATCATGATCGGCGTTTGCTTTTTTTTCCGAATTGCACGACAGATTTCAAAACCATCCATAGTTGGCAGCATCACATCTAAAATAATTAAATCAAAGGGCTCATTTAAAGCTGCTTCCAATCCTTTTTTTCCATCATGTTCAATTGTGACAGTCATATCGTTAATTTCTAAATAATCTTTTTGCAAATCAGCAATGCTTGGATCATCTTCAATAATTAATACATGTGGTTTCATTTTTCATCCTCCAACAACGGCAGCGTAATTATCACGTTGGTGCCGTCTCCTTTTTTACTTGTGACAGTGATTGTTCCCTGATGATAGTCAATAATTTGTTTGACAATACTTAATCCCAAGCCGCTTCCTTTAACTGTTGGGGTTCGAGATTTGTCTACACGATAGAAGCGTTCGAATAAATAAGGTAATTCTTTTTTATCGATACCAATGCCGTTATCTGTAATGGTTAAAACTAAGTCTGTTTGATTATGCGTTAAAGAAATCGTAAAGGCTAGTTGTTCTTTAGTGGGATCCGCAAATTTAATGCTATTTTGAATTAGATTGGTAATCACGCGATTCATCTGCGTGGGATCCATTTGAACGTATAAAGCTTCGGTGGGAAGTACAGAAGTGATCACGAGTTCTTGTTCCAAACGGTATTCTTCAAGAATATGTGCAATAAAACGAGTGAAATTGGTCTTTTCCATTGTAAAGACAGCACGGTCTAGGTCTAATTTAGAATACAAAAATAATTCTTCAATTAAATCATTGAGGCCTAAACTTTTTTCATGAATGACCGTTAAATAGCGCTGTTTTTTTTCTTCAGTATTGGCAACGCCATCCATCAAACCTTCAACGTAACCAATAATAGAAGTAATTGGTGTTTTTAAGTCATGAGAAATATTTGCAATTAATTCTTTCCGATTAGCTTCATATTTTTCGCGTTCCGCATTGGCTTCTTCTAAATCTTGCCACATTTGTTCAAAACTAAGTTGGAGCTGTTTGACTTCTGTTGAGACGGTTTGGTGGCTAGTTGGTGTAAATGGATTTTCTTTTTGGGCATCCTTACCCAATGTTTTAGTCGCTTTTTCTAATGCTTCTAATGGCTCGATAGTGGTTTTGGTTAAGCGCTTATTGATGAGCCAAGCTGCCGCAATTGCTATAAGGATAATTAACAAAATCATCCAGATAATCCAGCGTGTGAAGAATTCAAAAAGGCTGCTTTCGCGTTTCAAGACAATAAAGCTCCCGTTAGAACCATCTAAATAATGAAAATCGGATTTGACATAATGATATAGACGCCCTGCATTATCCAGTGTGCCAGTTGGCATAATATTATTCATTTCGTAGTTTGGAATATGTACAGACAAAGATTTTTCTACTAAATTATCCGAATAATAAGGAAACCGTGCATTCTTTCGAATAATCACACTTAATCCTTTTGCCTCAATTGTTTGAATCGTTTCCTTTAATTCTTTACTTAAAGGCGTATCTAGTAATTTCGGTGACTTTTTTAACAATTGATCTAAGGCCAAATAACTTTCTTCTTCGTTAGCGGTCAATGGTCGTTGCTTATTCATCATTCGGTAAGCTTGGGGCAAGCTGGGAACAGTTCCTAACGTGATGTAAGAAGCTAAGGATAAAACAGCTAAAACAGAGGCTAAAGTAATAATGATGGCACTAATATAAGAAATAAAAAAGCGGCGTTTAATGGTCAAAAGCGTCCCTCCTAGTGGTTTTAATCTATTTCTTACTTATAGTGTATTACAAGTGAACAAAAAAAAGCTAGTATTGTTATTAACTTTTTTTCATTTGTTTATAATTTGTTCATTTTTCGGCAAGTAGGAGTTTATAAGGCTTTGCTATTCTAAATATATCAAAAAGAAAAAGGGGATTACCAACCATGAAAAAGAAAAAAATTTTTAGTGCGCTTACCTTATTAACCTTTAGTACGTTGTTGATTGCAGGCTGTGCTGGCGGAGCCAACTCTGCAACAGATAAATCAAGTGCAGCTAGCTCAAGCACTGCAGTCTCTAGTTCAGAAGAAGCAGCTAAAGAGCAATCAAAAGGACAAGAATTAACAGAAATTTTATCCAGTACTGATTGGCAAGGCACAAAAGTTTACGACAAAAATAATAATGATTTAACAGCAGAAAATGCTAATTTTATTGGTTTAGCAAAATATGATGGTGAAACAGGTTTTTATGAATTTTTCGACAAAGAAACAGGTGAAACCCGTGGCGATGAAGGCACATTCTTTGTGACAGACGATGGCGAAAAGCGTATCTTAATTTCGGATACACAAAACTATCAAGCGGTGGTCGATTTAACGGAAGTGACGAAAGATAAATTTACCTATAAGCGAATGGGTAAAGATAAAGACGGGAAAGATGTAGAAGTCTTTGTAGAACATATCCCTTATTCTGACGAGAAATTAACCTTTACGAATGGCCGTAAAGATTTAGAAACAGAAACTGGCAAGATTGTTACCAGTGAACCTGGGGATGACATTTTAGGGGCTACATTATGGAATGGCACGAAAGTTTTAGATGAAGACGGTAACGATGTTACTGAAGCAAATAAAATGTTTATTAGTTTAGCGAAATTTGATAATAAAACAAGTAAATATGAATTCTTTGATTTAGAAACGGGTAAAACACGTGGAGATTTTGGTTACTTCCAAGTAATTGATAATAACAAAATCCGTGCTCACGTTTCAATTGGTGACAATAAATATGGAGCTGCATTAGAATTAACAGAATTAAATGATAAACGTTTTACGTATACACGAATGGGTAAAGACAACAATGGCAAAGAAATTAAAGTCTTTGTAGAACATGAACCATATGAAGGAGACTTTACGCCAGACTTCACGTTCTAATTAGTCAATCACGAGTGGATGAAGCGGTCAAAAGGAAGTAAAGGATTCTTTTGACCGCTTCATTTTTAACAAAAAAATAGTTTATAGTTGTTTTTAATCGTTTATAAATTGTTCATTTTTCTGACAGTGGTAGTTTAGAATCGTTTGTTAAGATAGGTTTATCAAAGAAAAGGAGCGATGCTTTATGAAAAAGAAAGTATTAAGTTCGATTACTTTAGTAACATTAAGTACGTTACTTATAGCAGGTTATGCAAGTCCAGCATTTGCAGGTCATGCAGCCAATCCAAATAGTGCTACAGCAAATTTAGGCAAACATCAAAACAATGGCCAAACAAGAGGCGACAAGGCGACTAAGATTTTATCTGGCACGGACTGGCAAGGAACCCGTGTTTATGATGCTGCTGGTAATGATTTAACGGCAGAAAATGCTAATTTTATTGGTTTAGCAAAATATGATGGTGAAACCGGTTTTTACGAGTTTTTCGACAAAAATACTGGGGAAACCCGTGGTGACGAAGGAACATTTTTTGTGACAGGTGATGGCACAAAACGAATTTTAATTTCGCGGACACAAAATTATCAAGCCGTAGTGGATTTAACCGAAGTGAGTAAAGACAAATTTACTTACAAGCGTTTAGGGAAAGATAAACTGGGGAATGATGTTGAAGTTTACGTGGAACACATCCCTTATCACGGGAAAAAATTAGCTTTTACAAATGGACGTGAAGCATTAACCAATCAAACTGGCAAAATTGTGACAAATAAATCAGGGGATAAAATTTTAGGAACAACCTTGTGGAATGGCACAAAAGTCGTAGATAAAAACGGTAATGATGTGACAGCGGCCAATCAAAATTTCATTAGTTTAGCGAAATTTGATCCAAACACAAGTAAATATGAATTTTTCAATTTACAAACAGGTGAAACCCGCGGCGATTTTGGGTACTTCCAAGTGGTGGACAATAACAAGATTCGGGCCCATGTATCTATTGGTACGAATCGTTACGGTGCGGCGCTAGAATTAACGGAACTAAACAATGATCGATTTACGTATACTCGAATGGGTAAAGATAACGCTGGTAATGATATTCAAGTGTTCGTGGAACATGAACCTTACCAAGGCACATATCAGCCAGCCTTTACTTTCTAGTCTCCTCTTGTCTTCTCTCTCATTTAACAAAAGAACGTCCCCCAACGTTCTTTTGTTTTCTCTTCCTTTATAAATAAATTGTTATTAGTTACATTTAAATATCGTTATTAATATAATTATAATAATTATTATTTAATAATTTTTTCATATTGTGGACAGATGGAGTTAATAACTACATGCTATCCTTAAATTATCAAAAGGAAAGGGAGTAGTCGTTTATGAAGAAAAAAATCGTTGGTACAATTACGTTGTTGGCTTTAAGTGCGTTATTAGTTGGTGGAGCAGGAGGGGCTTTGACGGCAGAAGCATACGTTCCTCAAAGCGTAGACAATCCCAATAATTTAGGGGATTTACCTGAGTATTTACGTTCAGTTGGTATTAGACAAGATGAAGGATTATCAGAAAAAGATTGGGCTGGAACACGCGTTTATGATCGAAACGGGAATGACTTAACAGATGAAAATCAAAACCTATTACATGCAATCAAATTTGATGCAACCACTAGTTTCTATGAATTTTTTGATAAAGAGACTGGAGAATCAACAGGAGATGAAGGAACCTTCTTTATGACCGCGGGTATTACAGATGTTTCCCGTCTTGTAATTATTTCTGAAACCAAAAATTATCAAGGTGTATACCCACTTAGAACTTTATACCAAGATACTTTTACGTATAGACAGATGGGGAAAGATAAAAACGGAAATGATATTGAAGTTTTCGTAGAAAACAAAGCAACCTCAGGACCAGTTTATGGTCGTCCGCAGCCATACCCCAATAATCGTCCCAGAACACTAGAATTCACGAATGGACGCCGTGCCATGACAGAACAAACAGGCCAGATTGATGTAAATCGACAAGGGGATGAAATTATTGGTAAAACTTCCTTTGATGGGACACCGCAACTTCTTTGGAATGGCACAAAAGTAGTGGATAAAGATGGCAATGACGTAACTTCGGCCAACCAAAACTTTATCAGCTTAGCGAAATTTGACCAAGATAGCAGCAAATATGAATTTTTCAATTTACAAACTGGTGAAACTCGTGGCGACTATGGCTACTTTAAAGTAGGGAATCAAAATAAATTCCGTGCCCATGTGTCCATTGGAACCAATCGCTATGGCGCTGTCTTAGAGTTAACAGAATTGAATGATAATCGTTTTACGTACACACGAATGGGTAAAGATAACGAAGGAAACGATATCCAAGTCTATGTGGAACATGAACCATACCAAGGAACTTTTAATCCTGAATTTACCTTTTAAGAACAAAACATACGAATGGAAACCAAAAAAAGTTTCGACTTCTTTTGGTTTCTCTCTTTTTAAAATAGAAAAACAGAGAAAGCGTTTTAATCGACAAATAAAAAAAGATTCGTTAGATTAGAACCACTGGAGAAAAATCTCATATTTCTCTCGAGGAAAGGAAGTTGAGCACAATGAACAAAAAAATTTTAATGGGGCTATTAAGTGTCGTGACCATTCCATTACTTGCTGCGTGTCAAGGAGGAGAAACACCCTCCGCAGCGTCAAAAAATAGTCAAACGGTGACTACTCAAAGTAGTGCAAAAACTGAAAGCACCAGTACAACCCGTTCGGTGGCTCAAACAACATCAAAAGAGGAAGTGAAAGAACCGATGAAGACCTATGAAGTGGGTGCGCTTTTAGAAGCAGCCAATCAACGAGATACGAAGAAGGTCAAGGAAATTTTACAAGATACTACTTATCAAGTGGATGAAGTCGACACAGAAGGCAATACACCGCTCAATATCGCTGTGCACAATAATGACATTGAAATTGCAAAAGCGTTGATTGATCGGGGTGCCGATATTAATCTGCAAAACAGCATTAGTGATAGTCCCTATCTTTATGCGGGAGCGCAAGGACGTACGGAGATTTTAGCGTATATGTTAAAAAATGCGACACCAGATTTAAATAAGCATAACCGTTACGGTGGCAATGCGTTAATTCCGGCAGCTGAAAAAGGACATATTGACAATGTGAAGCTCTTGTTAGAAGATGGACGAGAAGACATAGATTTCCAAAATGACTTTGGCTATACAGCGTTGATTGAGGCAGTGGGGTTACGTGAAGGGAACCAACTATACCAAGATATTGTAAAATTGTTAATGGAAAATGGTGCGGATCAATCCATTAAAGACAATTCTGGTCGAACAGCAATGGACTATGCCAATCAAAAAGGTTATACGGAAATTAGTAAAATTTTAGCACAGTACAACTAAGTATTGTGTCCTTTCGGGAAGGAATAAATACAGGTAGGAGTGAAGGAAAGCATGAATTATTGGTTAAAAAATGTTCGAATTGAAACAGGGTATCAAAAAGAAGGTGACTGGTTATCTGGGACAGTAACCAAAGAAGTGGCAATTGAAGTAACAGATGGAGTATTTACGAAAATCATTCCCAATGAAGAATTGGTAGAACAACCTGGGTTGACAATTATTGATGGTCACCATCAATTGATTTTACCAGGTTTGATTGAAAAACATTGTCACTTTGATAAAAGTAAACTAGGTGTTCCGTGGTATCCGGTGACGCCAGCGAAGTCAATTGTGGAACGTGTCGAAGCAGAAATTCCTTATTTAGATAGTTTAGAACTTTCTTTAACTGAACGCGCCAATCATTTAATTGACTTAGAATTACCACATGGCGCGACAGCCTTCAGAACACATGTTGACGTGGAACCGATGACAGACTTACGTTATTTTGATGAAGTCCAAGCATTGGCCCAAACGAAACCATTTGCGGTAGAAATTGTCGTCTTTCCACAGCACGGCTTACTACGTTCAGATTCCGTTGAATTAGTTGATCAAGCATTGGCAAAAGGTGCCGATTTTATTGGTGGCGTGGATCCTTATTCATTGGATGGTGATTACAAAAAATCATTGGCTGAAACATTCCGCTTAGCAGATAAACATGGTGTCGGTGTGGATATTCATTTACATGACCGTCATGAAGCTGGGACAACAACGATTAAAGAAATTATTCGTTTAACGAAAGAATATGGTCTACAAGACAAAGTATTTATCAGTCATGCCTTCGGGTTAAATGATTTCATTGGTGAAGAACGTGCCGAAGTTTATGACGCTTTAGCAGCAGAAAAAATTCATATTAATTCCAGCGTGCCAATCACACCTAATACGATTCCGCCAATTATGGAATTGTTAAGTCATGGAGTCAATGTTCATCTTGGTTGTGACAATATCTACGATTGCTGGTCTCCCTATGGTGATG
Organism: Enterococcus sp. DIV1537a; assembly: GCF_051712085.1. Classification (NCBI taxonomy): domain Bacteria; kingdom Bacillati; phylum Bacillota; class Bacilli; order Lactobacillales; family Enterococcaceae; genus Enterococcus; species Enterococcus sp. DIV1537a. The sequence goes on from NZ_JBIOOE010000001.1 coordinate 310,552, forward strand.
GTTCATTACAAGAAAAATTGGCTCGTTTAGGTGAACTTTTTAATGTGAAAGATCAAGATGCTTTAACCCAATTATTGGGCTTAGTGACAGATGGTGTCACAACTTTAGACGAACAAGGGCAAGCAAATTGGCCGCAAGTTGGTGCTGAAGCAACTTACTTACTCACTGAAGCAGAATGTGCGGCGGCTTTTGTCGCTCGTCAGACACCGGTGGAAATCAGTGTGGTAAAAGGAACCACACTTTATCAAAAATAACAAAAAGAAGCGAGATTTCTCGCTTCTTTTTGTTATGCTTATCGTTCCTTCAGCCAGCTATCCAATTGCTCAAATAAAGTGATGACCGAAGGATCTTTGGTTTGTTTTAAAAAATCATGTTCTAAATAGTAAACCGCTTTAAAGGTACTCTCAGGAATGGTCCGTCCGATTTTTTTGCTATAGCGGAACGGCACTTCTTCGTCTGAACTGCTAGCTGTACTGAAACAAGGTGGAAAAGTTTTTAATGTTTCGTCTGACAGTGCGTAAGCAGACCAGTCCCCATTTTCTGGTAATCCGTAAAAGTGCGGCAATAGCGCTTGCTGAATACTGTAATGATACAGCAGATAGCGAGAAAGAAAAGGATCATCCCAAACAGGCTTCGTTTGGTCGATAGCAGCTATTTCTTTAGCGGAAATGGCTTGCTTTAATAATTTCCGTGGCTCTTTAATAAATTCTAAATCTGTATAGCCGTAAAAATTGACTAAAAATTGTGGCATCAAATTTAGTGTTTGTAATTGTTTGGTTAACTGTAACATTAAATAACCGCCAGCGGAACGCCCGCACAAACCAAATGGCTGGTTTTGAATAATCTCTTCGTTTAACAATTGGAAGGTTTCTGTTAGTGTCCCTAAGATGTGATCGATTTTTGTATTTGGAGCCAACAAATAGTCCAGCGCTAAAACGGTATAGCCATTGCTTGTAAACAGCTCCTTCAGTTCTTCTGGTAAATCACTTTTGGTTCCATAAATCATCCCGCCACCGTGTAAATAGACGACATAGTTCGTTGGTTCAGTCGTAGTGGGGTAGATAGTAACTGTTGCGCCATTAGCGAGTGTTTGATTGTTTTTCAAGTGCACGTCTCCTCATCTTTATAATGTATGTGGCAATTTCATAATTTAACAATTGCAAGGGATTGGCTAAGTCAATATCAAGAAGTTGTTCCACTTTATTTAAACGATAACGAATCGTTTTTGAATGGAGGAACATCGCTTCAGAGGTCTGTTTATAGTTGCGGTTATTTTGGAAAAAACTGTACAAAGTTTCAAATAAATCGTAGTTGTTTTCGGCTAATTGATAAAGTGCGCGAGGAATTAATTCGTCTAAATTTTCCAATTGGTCTTCGCGGATAAAATTTTTAAATACCCCGATATCGGCTAAGGTGACAATTGGTCCGTTATAAAAAGTTTCATTAAAGCGCAGAATGTCCAGACATTCAATCAGTAGCTCTTTAATCCCTTCTCGTGATTTTAAACTGCTGACGGCAACGGTAAGCGTGTCGTTTTCTTCTAAAAGTTCAGCTAATAAACGACTTAATTGCAGCTTTGTAATTTTTCCATCACTTTCATTGAAGTTAAAAAGGACCGCCGAATAATTTAGCTGATCGAAGAAGATGGATTTCACACGCAGGGTACGAAGTAAGGCAATAATTCGTTCTTTCATGAGTTGTGTATTGGTGTCTTTGGTAGAAAAAGCAATCGCTTGGTAAGAATCTAGCTCTTGCATTTGCACTTCACGAAGCAAACTGTTTAGCTCGTCAGGATTTTGCGGTGTATTTTGTAAAATAGCATCCGCTAAGTTGTTCAAACGAGTATACCGTTCTTTTTTTAACAAATTTTCGGTATTGAATTTTTCTTGTAAGACATCAATCGCATTTTCTATAATCACTAAATCCGTTTCTTTAACCTTTTCATCTTGTAAATAAACCAGAAGTAAACAATTAGTGGAATAACTATTGAAAATAGAAACTTCTAGTGCCAACTGTTTTTTGGGGTTGGCATGAGAATAAAGTGTTAAAAGAGAGTAATCATTTTTAGTGAACTCACTGTTTTTTAGTTTTTCTCTTGAGAGCACAATCGCATCATGGGGTAAGTCGCCATCGCTAATTTCCAGATGTTTATCCAACATTTTTAAAGCGAAGGGTAATTTAATGATGTCATAAAATTCTTGCATAATCGTCTCAACCGTTGGGTAGTGGCGCTCTAATTTGGTGAAACGTTGGCGTACATCGTAATACGTACGTAAGACATGCGACTGATAATTCAACAAAGGCTCGTAAATCGTAAACAGAATTTTTTCATAGCTAATGTCTTGTGTGATTTTAATTAAAGGAATTTCATAATTGAAACATAATTCGATAAACCATTCTGGAATCATTTTAATGAATCGATCTGTTTTCAAAATTAAGCCGCTGATGCCAATTCGGCGCATCTTTACGAAAAAATTTTCCAACTCTTTTTCGGGTAGATCATGCAATGCGTAGAAAGAAGTCAAAATTAACTGATTCTTTCTACTCCAGTTCTCAATGTCAATCGCTTCTAAGACCATTGCCGAGTCAACTTCATTGTCTAAACCAATCTCTTTCGTCAAAATTTTACCTTTTTTTAAGTCACCTATCGATAATAACTCTCTTAATTTCATCGTTTTCTCCTTTTTTCCTCTTATGGATAAAAATTATACCATTTTTTTAGAATTATGTCCGATGAAAACACTTTCTCGTTTCGATACAATAGCATTGTAAGGAATAGATAGGAGGATGAACAATGTTACACACAGTAATTTTGAAAAACAATTACCAAGACTCCATCAACTTAATGTTATTGACCAATAAAATCAATGCATTAGATGGTGTAACCATGAGTCAAATCATGATGGGAACAGATGCCAACAAAGACATCCTTAACAACACGAACTTGTTAACGGATGAGGCCAATAGTGCATCTGCAAACGACATGATGATTGTGGTTGACAGTGAAAAAGAAAACATCATGGAAGAAGTTATGCCAGCGATTGATGAATTCTTAGATGATTTATCAGCAAAGGGAACTAGTGAAGAAGCACAAGCAGCGACTTCTTGGTCAGAAGCGTTTGATCTTTTACCAGAGGCGAATGTAGCGCTATTCAGTATTCCTGGTGAATATGGTGCGCCAGAAATGGAACGTGCCTTAAAAAATGATTTACACGTGTTCTCTTTCACGGATAATGTGTCAATTGAAGATGAAGTACGTTTGAAAAAATTAGCGCATGAAAAAGGCTTACTAATGATGGGCCCTGACTGTGGAACTGGTATTATCTCAAGTATTCCAATCGCCTTTACAAATGTTGTTTCTCCAGGAAACATTGGCGTTGTTGGTGCTTCAGGAACAGGGATTCAAGAAGTTACAACGATTATTGACCGCTTAGGTGGCGGAGTTGTTCACGCCATTGGTACTGGTGGTCGTGACCTAAGCGACAAAGTAGGCGCTATCACAGTGAAAGATGCTATTGTGGCTTTAGAAAATCACGAACCAACCGATGTGATTACAGTTATTTCTAAACCACCTGCAAAAGAAGTTCGTGATGAAGTGGTTGAATTATTACAAAGCATTTCAAAACCAGTCGTTGCGATTTTCTTAGGAGAAAAACCAACAAGTCACGAAGGCAAAGTTTATCTAGCTCATACATTAGAAGAAACAGCTAAAATTGCTGTTGATTTAGCAAATGATGTGGCCGTGAAGAAAAATTACTTTGAAGCATTAGCAAAACCAGCTGTACCAACATTACCAGAAGATAAAGTTGTAAAAGGCTTATATTCAGGTGGTACATTAGCTTCTGAAGCGGGTATGTTAATTTCTGAAGCTTTAGACCTTGGCGGTTTAGTGAAAGCAGAAGGTTATGTCTTGAAATCTCACGGTTATGAAGTCATTGACTTAGGCGATGATATGTATACACAAGGTCGTCCGCACCCAATGATTGACCCAGATGTTCGTATCGAAAAAATTCGTGAATACGCACAAGATGAAAAAACGGGGATTATCTTATTCGATGTGGTGTTAGGCTATGGTGCTCATGAAGACATGGTTGGTGCATTGTTACCAGCAATTGAAGAAGCGCGTGCCACAGCCAAAGAAGCAGGACGTGATCTTTACTTTGTTGCAACTGTTTGTGGGACGACGAAAGATCCGCAAAATTACCAATCGTCGGTTGATCGTTTGAAAGAAGGCGGCGTTTTAGTTGCAGAAAGCAATGCTAAAGCTGTTCAATTAGCTTTATTACTAAAAGGAATCGAAATTTCAGAAGACGATAAAGAAGTGGTTGCTTACAACGGACCAACTGTCGATGTACCAAAACCAGGCGAAAAAGTAATGGAACTATTAACAACCAAACCAAGAATTATTAACGTTGGGTTGCAAAGCTTTACAGAATCAATCGTTGATTACGGTGGCGAAACTGTTCAATTTAACTGGCGTCCGCGTGCCAACGGCAATAAGAAAATGATTAAAATTTTGGATGCTTTGGAAGATTACAGTGAACAAATCGAAGCTGAAAATCACAAAGTAACAGATAAAATTAAAAATGCACAACCATTCTTAGTAGATGTGGTACCTGCGAAATCAGTGATTCCAGAATTAAATGATGATGCACAAAAAACATTACTTCATGCTGGACCACCAATCCAATGGTCTGAAATGACTGGACCAATGAAAGGTGCTTGTATCGGAGCTGCATTATTCGAACGTTGGGCAGACAATGAAGAAGATGCTTTGAAGATTTTTGAAGCTGGCGAAGTACGTTTCATTCCTTGTCACCATGTAAAAGCAGTAGGACCAATGGGCGGTATTACTTCTGGTAATATGCCAGTCTTTGTTGTAGAAAATCGTTTAGAAGGTAACGAAGCATACTGTATCTTGAATGAAGGTATCGGTAAAGTATTGCGTTTTGGTGCTTATTCACAAGAAGTAGTTGATCGTTTAGATTGGATTAAAGATGTTTTAGGACCAACGATTGCGAAAGCCTTGAAACTTTCTGAAGAAGGCTTGAACTTAAACGTATTGATTGCGCGCTCTATTACAATGGGTGACGAGTTCCACCAAAGAAATATTGCCGCATCGTTGAACTTCTTAAAAGAATTGTCTCCATTAATTATCAAAACAGATATTCCAGAAGATCAAAAATACGAAGTAATCAAATTCTTAGCTGACACAGATCAATTCTTCTTAAATGTCATGATGGCAACTGGAAAAGCAATTGTTGATGGTGCCCGTAAAGATACCAACGGAACGATTGTCACAACGATGACTCGTAACGGCGTGAACTTTGGGGTCCGGATTGCAGAAACAGGCGATCAATGGCATACCGCACCAGTAAATACACCAAAAGGTCTTTACTTCACTGGTTTCAGCGAAGAAGACGGAAATCCTGATGTCGGGGATAGTGCAATTACTGAAACAGTAGGCGTTGGAGCAATGGCTATGGTAGCTGCACCTGGCGTAACACGGTTTGTTGGTGCAGGTGGCTTTGAAGATGCGTTAGCAACCTCAAATGAAATGGCAAAAATCTGTGAAGGACACAACCCAACATTCTCAATTCCAACTTGGGATTTCCAAGGAACTTGTTTAGGAATTGATATCCGTAAAGTGGTGGAATTAGGAATTACACCAATCATCAATACAGGGATTGCACATAAAAATGCCGGTGTTGGTCAAATTGGTGCAGGGACAGTTAGAGCACCTCTAGGCTGTTTTGAAAAAGCCCTAGAAGCGTATGCTGAGAAACTAGGCATTACGGTTGAATAACCAACTAGTCATTAGTGACTACATTTTTCCTATCCACCAATATGGCAAGATGGGAACCATTCACAGTGTTTTTGAACGTTCATTTAATCTGAAAGTCCAGGATCAATTAATCAATGTTGCAAACTTCCATAATTATTTATCAAGCTTTGGTATGTTTTTGCCAGATCAATTGTTTCAAGAAATCTTTCCGTATGTACAACAAGGTAATAAAGTCAAAATCACAGAAAATCAGTTGACCTTTTACAGTACAGTCGGCGTGAAAACGATCCAACTCACACCTGCCGAGGTCGTTTCTTTAAACATTACTCATTTCAAGTTAGAAAAAGACCAATTACGCTTGTTGCGAGACCGCTTATTAGCGAGAAACTTAGAACGTAGAATTGGCCTGCCTTTAGACGAACGAGCGAAGCATATTTTCAAAAAAATGAGACAAAAACAAAAAGTTTGGACACTATCGGAATGGCAAGAAGTAACGAATTATCTGATTGGTCGGGGCAAAGGGTTAACCCCGAGTGGTGATGACATTTTAGTGGCGTATCAAACAATTCTGTTCATACTTGCTGATGAAAGAGCTGCGGCGTTAGCCGCTACTCTTTCGGCAGCAAATTTATCCACAACAGATGTTAGTAAAGGCTATATTGCAAGCTCGGCTAAAGGATATGTAAATTCATTGTTGTATCAGTTACTCTTGGATTTGGAGAACCATCGGGATAATAGAGTTGACGAAAATATTGACAGAATTATACAAATCGGACATTCCTCTGGTAAAGATATGTCATTTGGAATGTTGCTAGCTTTACAATCTGTAGAGTTAGATGAGAAGTGAGGAGAAGACATGGAGAATAGTAAAAAAAATCAAGCAGTGCAAGTGAGCAATAGTTACTGGATTAAAGTCGTAGCCATTTTCTTCGTAGGCTGGATTTTAATGTACGCAACACGAACTATTTTTAATCCAGTGATGGGGGTCATTGGAGAACAATTTGGTCTAAGTAACACACAACTTGGTTTAGCCAATAGTATCTTCTTTCTAACCTATGCTGTTGCACAGATTCCTTTTGGGATGATTGGCGATAAAATTGGGCGGAAATTAGTCATTGCTGTTGGGTTTATCGTTCTTGCTATTTCTACTTATTTTAGTGGATTGGCGACAACCTTTGTTATGTTTTTAGTCATTCGTGCAATTGCTGGTATTGGTCAAGGAGCTTACTATGGCCCACAATATGCGCTATCGACAGAAGCGATTCCAGCAAGTAAACGGACCATCGGTAATGCCATCATCAATAGTGGGATGGCCTTCGGTACATCAGGTGGGTACTTACTTTCAAGTAAGTTGGTTTTAGAAAATGGTGAACATTGGAGCAAACCATTCTTTATCATGGCGATTCCAACGTTTATCGTAGGAATTCTTTTCTATACAATTTTGAAAGAAAAAGTGATTCGTCCTGGTGAAGAAGCTGCACGAGCAGCTGCTGAAGAAGGACCACAAGAAAAGATCTCATTAAAAGAAATTTTCTCAAATCGTAATTTATTAGCCGCATTTATTTTATGTTTCACAAGTATTTATGCAAACTTTGTCATTATTACTTGGTTGCCACAATTTTTAATTGCTGAACGTGGCTTTACAGGAGCGAGCGTTGGTTTCATTTCATCACTTGTACCATGGGCCTCTATTCCAGGAGCCTTAATCTTCGCTCGTTTGAATGATAAAACAGGTGCGACGAAAAAATTAGTCTTTACATTAGTACCTTTAGCAATCCTATCTGTCTTTGCGATTGCTTTTGTAACAAATCGGACATTGTTAATTTCTGTTTTAATTCTTTATGGGTTAACAGGGAAATTAGCGTTAGATCCAATTATGGTGACTTTTGTTACCAAACATGCACCAAAAGCGGCCTTAGGAACAACGTTAAGTGCCTATAATTTTATCGGGATGTCAGGGTCAATCCTAGCACCGTATGTCACAGGATATTTAGCAGATACAGCAGGCTCAATGCAAGTTGGCTTCTATCTTTCTTGTGTACTATTAGTTATTGGTTTACTAGCTTTTGCTTTCTTAGCTAAAGATGAGAGTAAACCGAAATTAGGTTAATTATCCCTTCGATAATGACTGAAACAATCAAAATGAGCAAGACAAAATCTTTCATTTCGTAAACAAATTATTTCTTATCCGTCGATACTGAAAAGATTTTGTCTTTGCTTTACTAAAAAGGAGCGAATCAATCAATGAGTTTAAACGTAATTGCCCTAGGTGGTAATGCTATTTTAGATACGGATCCAACAGATGAAGGCCAAAAAGCCGTCGTTAATCACGCGGCCAAATATATTGCAGAATTTGTTGCTAAAGGGGAACAAGTCATTGTCTGTCACGGAAACGGACCACAAGTAGGGAATTTGCTTTTACAACAAAAAGCAGGCGAAAGTGAAAAAAATCCAGCGTTGAAATTGGATACTTGTGTTGCGATGACACAAGGAAGCATCGGTTACTGGTTACAAAATGCTTTAACTAATGAGTTTGAAAAACGTAACATTGCTAAACCAGTTATCTCTGTAGTTACACAAGTGCGTGTGGACAAAGAAGATCCTTCGTTTAAAAAACCATCAAAACCAATTGGTCCATTCTATACAAAAGAAGAAGCTGACGCGGAAGCAGCCAAAGATGGCTCTACGTATGTGGAAGATGCTGGCCGTGGCTACCGAAAAGTTGTTCCATCACCAATGCCTAAAGAAATTGTTGAAAAAGAGGCGGTTCGTGCTTTAGTAGAGGCGGACGTTTTAACTATCTGTTCTGGTGGCGGGGGCATTCCGGTCGTAGCAGAAGACGGACAATACGTAGGTGTGGAAGCGGTTAACGACAAAGATTTCTCTGCACGTGTTTTAGCTGAAAACGTTGATGCAGACCGTTTGATTATTTTGACAGGCGTTGATAACATCTACATTAATTACAATCAACCAGATCAAAAAGCATTAGAACAAATCAGTGTAGCCGAAGCAGAAGAATACATTAAAGAAGGTCACTTTGCTGCTGGTAGTATGCTACCAAAAATCGAAGCTGCCTTAGACTTCGTAAAAGGTGATGACAAACGGAAAGCAATCATTACTTCTATCGAAAACTTAGAAAACATCGATAAAGAAGCAGGAACTGTGATCAGTCAAAAGGGGTAGTTTACCATGAAAAAACCGTCCATGATCACCCAAATTGCAATTGCTGTTGTCGTAGGAATCCTCGTAGGACTCTTGATTCCTGCTAGCGGCAATTACTTGAAAATAGTTGGAGATGTCTTTTTGCGACTGATGCAAATGGCTATTCCTATCTTGATCTTAGGGCAAATTGTCCAAGCAGTTGGCAGTATTAATCCAAAAGAATTAACGAGCCTTGGGGGTAGAACAATCGCTGTTTTCGGGATTTCCTCCTTAGCTGCCGCTTTATGGGGCGTCCTAATGGCAGTCATTTTTAATCCAGGATACGGTGTTAAAATGACTGGCTTCCAAGATGCTTCTATTAAAGCGCAAGAAATCTCAATCACTGATACGATTTTAAATTTCGTTCCGAAAAATATTTTTGATTCACTGACTCAAGGATCGATTATTCAAATTATTGTCTTTGCATTATTTTTTGGTTTAGCACTGAATAAATACTTACAAAGCCATCCAGAGACACAACTCTTCCAAATAATTGTGGACTTTAATGAAGTTATCATTACAGTCATTCGATACGTCATGTATCTAGCACCTCTGGGGATTTTTGCTTTAATTGCTTCAACAATTAGTCACTTAGGCCTTCAAATTATTTTACCGTTAGTGAAGTATCTATTGGTCTATGGATTAGGAACTATTTTATTTTTGGGCATCTGGATTTTGGTTATCACATTGTACTGTAAAGTAAGTCCACTACGTTTAATTACAAACATGAAAAATATGTCTGTGATGGCCTTGGCGACAACTTCTTCAGCAATTACTTTACCAGTAGCTTTGGAAGAAACAGAAACAAAATTAGGTTTAAGTAAGCGAATTACTAACTTAGTGTTGCCGTTAGGTATGTCGTTAAACAGTAACGGTTCAGCGATGCATATGGCTTTTACTGTAATGACTATCGCTCAGATGTATCAGCTAGAGTTTGATATTACGAAAATGATTTACTTAGCAATTACAGCAACGTTTGTCTCACTAGCAAACGCAGTTGTTCCCGGTGCGGGCTTAGTCTCACTGGCAGTGATTGTTCCGCAAATGGGTTTACCCATTGAGAGTATTGCAATTTTTGCAGGCGTCGAATGGTTTGTTGGCATGTTACGAACAATTTTAAATGTCAATTCAGATGTTTACTCTGCTATTCTAGTTGCAAAATCAGTGGATGAAATTGACTATACTGTCTTTAACAGTAGCAATAAGTAGTGAAAAAAGGGGAGGAAATGCAAGGACGAAGAAGAAAATCACTTGTTTTCTTTCCCTTTTTTAAGATTAATGATAAAGGAGCAAGCGCAATGGAAGAAATGGTTGTCGTTACACCGGAAAAATTAGAAAAGCTGATGAAGCAAAAATTAGAAGCTGCTGGTTTACATTCTGAACATGCCGAAGAAGTTGCTCGACATTTAACTTTTGCAGATGCTAGCGGTATTCATTCACACGGGGCGGTTCGTATGGATTATTATGCGGAACGGATTGCAAAAGGCGGGATCACGATTGACCCCGAATTATCATTTGAAAAAACTGGACCGTCCACTGCCATTTTTCATGGCGATAATGGCGTGGGTCAATTTGTTTGTAACGAAGCATTAGCTGCTGCAGTTGACCTAGCCAAAGATTCAGGGTTAGCATATGTTGGCGTTTCTCAAACGAGTCATAGCGGGACGTTATCGTATTATGTTAAAAAAGCAGCGGAACAAGGCATGGTTGCTCTTTCGATGTGTCAATCTGATCCAATGGTGGTACCGTTTGGTGGTACAAGCAATTATTTTGGAACAAATCCAATCGCTTTTGCAGCACCTAGAGCAGGTCATGAACCAGTCGTGTTTGATATGGCTACGACAGTACAGGCGTGGGGGAAAATTTTAGATGCACGTTCAAGAGATGTTGAAATTCCCGACACGTGGGCAGTAGACGAAAAAGGCCAGCCAACGACTGATCCTTATGAAGTACGAGGTTTATTGCCGATTTCAGGACCAAAAGGATATGGACTAATGATGATGGTCGATGTCTTAGCTGGTTCGTTGTTAGGCTTACCTTTTGGCAAACATGTCAGCTCCATGTATGCGGATTTAACGGAGAAACGGAATCTGGGACAGATGTTTTTAATCATTGATCCAAGCCGCTTTACAGATTCTGAACGATTTAAAGAAAATATTAATCAAATGGTGGAAGAACTTCATAGTGTGCCTACAGCAGAAGGGTTTCAACAAGTTTACTATCCAGGAGAAATTGGTCAGCTAAACTATCAAAAAGCCATGTCAGAAGGCATTGAAATTCCACAAAGTATTTATGATTATTTAGTTAGTGAGATTGTACATTACGATAAATATGGCGGGCAAGGTGCCTTTGCCAAATAATGAGGAGCGCAGAGGGTATTCGCTGCTGCGTTGCTCTCGCCTTCTTTCTATTGGAGGAAAGTAAAATGAAAAAATCGTCAAAAGTAGCACTTATTTTTGCATTTTTAGTTAGTATTTTTGTGCCAGTTGCGGCCTTTGCTGATGAGATTGGGGATGTAGTTGCCCCGACAGGAATCATGGCATTAGTTGTGATTATTCCATTGATTGTTGTTTTGGTTCTATTGTTTATGAAAGTCGATATGATTATTGCTGGTTTAATTGGTGGCGTCTTAGCGATGCTGATTGGCGGCATTGGACTAGAAGAAGCGAATAAACAGATGTTGGAAGCTATCCCGATGATGTTAGGAATTACCGTTCCCATCATTAATTCAGCTGTTGCGATGGCGGTCTTTAAAGCAGGTAGTTATTCAGCTGCATTAACTTTAGCCAAACGAGGCACAAAAGGAAAAGTCGAGTATGTTTCAGCTTTTATTGTTATCTTATTAGCCGCAGCCACATATATGTCAGGAATTGGTGGCGGAAGTGCGATGGTTATTGCGCCATTGGCCTTTGCTGCAGTTGGCGTTGTTCCTGAATTAATTGCAGCAATGTCTTTAGCTGCTGCGGTATCATTTACAACCTCACCCGCTTCATTAGAATCAAGTATTGTTTCAAAATTAGGCGATATCAGTGTCGGTTCATATGTTTCAACCATGCGACCTTACTGGTTATTCTTCGTAGCATTAGCGATTGTTTTAGCCTTTTGGGGAACGAAACATAGAAAGATTGGCTTTAAAGAGTCGGCAGATGATGAATTTGATAAAAAGAGCAATGGTGAATTATTTAAAATTACCTTGCCAGCCATTTTCTTATTGTTTGCTGTAATTTTTGGACCAATTGTGAATGATTTAATTGGTTTTGCCTTCTTTACGCCACTTGTATACATGATTTTAACATTAGTTTTAATTTTCTTATGTACAGATTTCTCAATGAACAAATCTGTCGAAGCGATGGTAGATGGGTCTACATATATTTTGACTCGTTTATTCCAAGTAGGGATTTTCTTAGCCTTTATTAATGTTATTGCACAAACAGGAACGTTTGCTGTAATCGCAGGTGTTGCTGAAAATGCACCAGCCTTTATTGTCGTGCCAGTTGCCATTTTAACAGGGATTTTAATTGGGATTCCAGCTGGGGCCTACGTAGGTTCTGTTTTAACTTTAGTGCTACCAGTTGCTGTATCGTTGAACTTCCCACCGTTAGCATTAGGTTTTGTAGCAATGGGTGTTGGTTTAGGTAGTCAAATGAGTTTCGTGAATATTACCATGCAAGCTTTATCTTCAGGCTTCCAAATTCCAATTTTGGATGTTGTTAAAGGAAACGTGAAATGGTTAAGTATTGCCTCTGTACTATTATTAGTTATCGGTTTAATCTTTGGATAAAAAACAATTTAGGGAGTGGAAAACATGGATTTATTAATTAAACAAGTTCGTCTTCAAGACGGTGAAGCATTACAAGATGTAGCTATTAAAGAAGGAAAAATCATTGAAATCGCCCCAGTTATTACTGGCGATGCCAAAGAAGTCATCGAAGCAGATGGTCGTGTTTTAATCCCAGGTTTTGTAGAAAGCCACTTACATTTGGACAAGGCATTAATCGCTGATCGTAAACCAAATAAATCAGGTACGTTGAAAGAAGCGATTGAAGTAACCGCAGAATTAAAACCAACATTTACCGAAGAAGACATTTACGACCGTGCTAAACGTGCTTTAGAAATGTTAATCGTTCATGGGACCACGGCGTTAAGAACGCATGCAGAATTTGACCCAGCGCAAGGTTTTACTGGCTTCAAAACAATTATGCGTTTGAAAGAAGAATACAAAGAGTTAATTGACATGCAAGTAGTCGCATTTCCGCAAGAAGGAATTTTTAAAGCCCCTGGAACAGAACAAATGATGTATGAAGCAATGGATATGGGCGCAGACGTTGTCGGCGGTATTCCTTATAATGATGCACCAGCGAAAGAACATATTGATTTAGTGTTTGAAATTGCTAAAAAATATGATAAAGATGTAGATTTACATCAAGATTTTGCCGATGAAGCTGATGATATGAGTATTGAATATTTATGTGAAAAAACTATCGCTGAAGGCTACCAAGGCCGTGTTTCAGTGGGCCACTTAACGGCATTGCACGCCTTACCTGAAGCAGAATTGGCGCCTATTATTGCAAAAATGGCGGAAGCGAATATTAGCGTAATGGCTTTACCAGCAACGGATTTACATTTAGGGGCTCGTGGTGATCAGTACAATGTTCGACGTGCGGTTACGCCAATCCGTAAATTACGCGATGGTGGCGTGAATGTCTGTATTGCTACAAATAATATTCGCAATGCTTTTACACCATATGGCACAGGGGATATTGTTCAAACAGCGATGCTAGCCATTCCTGTTGGGCACCTAGGTGGAGCGGATGACTTAAAAACAGTGCTACCAATGGTAACAACAAGTCCTGCTCGTGCGATGGGACTAGAAGGATACGGTGTCGCAGTTGGGAATAAAGCAGATTTAGTCTTATTAGACACAAAAGTGGTTGAACATGCGATTATTGATATTCCAGAACGGTTATATGTTATTAAAAACGGCCGTGTTACAGTCAAGACAGACAAAAAAGTCGAAATCATTCGTTAAGAAAAAAAATAAAAAGCTCAAAATGTTAGTTGTCAAAACTAACATTTTGAGCTTTTTTTGATAAAGGTAAAGATGTGTTTGATTGATCCTGTTTTAGTTATTTTTTTGTTCCTCGAGTTCTATTTATAACAGAATTAAATCATTTCTTTGCTACCAACCGATCTAATTGTTCTTGAATCGCTAGTAAGTCAGGTAAAGAAACTTGCGCATTAATTAATAAAAATGGTGCAGCTTGTTTTACTTGCAGCAAAGGCGTAGTGCTTAAATAAAGGTCGTACCTATCTTCTTCAGACAATTGATTAATTGCAAGGTGATAGAAACTTGCAAACGTTTCACGAATTCGTTGAATGATAATCGCTTCAATCGGTGTAGGTAAGTCTGTTTCTATTTTTATGTGAATTGTTTGATTGAAAGCTGTTGGAGCAGTAATTAACGTGTAGGCCATCGATAATTGAAGGCCTAAGCCAGTTTGTTTAGCTGGGTTCGAAACATAGATGTCTTGCTCGGCGACTATCTTTTGTGCATGCTCAAATAAATGAGCAAAATTTTGTAATAAATACTTCTTAATATTGTAGCCAGTAAGTGTAAAATCCATTTGTTCAAATAACTCTACGAAAAGAAGACCAGCCACTAATTGTTTTGTGAATAAGCCCCTGTTTTTTGTCGTTTCAAAGGCATGAGGGTTTTCTGTTTCAAGGGAGTGAAGAATCTTTTTAATAAAAGAATTCGTCTCTGAAAATGGTTGGTTAGGTTCGATTAAATCTATAAAATGTTTGTTCGAGAGTTGTACTGTTGTATTTGTTAATAGAAATAAAAAAATCAGCTGGCTTTCACTCTTGGGTAACAGAAAGGCGTTCGTTAATTGATTTTCTAAATGTTCTTTTAGTAGATGATGAGTATCAACAAATTGAAGCAGTACTTCTTGATCTTCATCAGATAAAGAAGAAATAGATTCAGAAAATAGGAAATTTGTCTGGAATCCCTTTCGATAACGAATAATATTTACCGCTAAAATATAACAAATAAGTTTCATATTCAATTGATTAGCTGGAAAATAGCCTAAAGCAATCAGTTCTTTCGCAAGGGTTTCACATTTTGTTTGCGAAACGTCAGCAAATGGCCAATCGAGACCAGAAAAAACGCGCCAATAGAAAGCAATCATGAAAAAACGAATGCGTGGTTCAGCACCAACTAAACGAATCTCGCCTTTGGTTCTCTGGATCGAAAAATCAAAGGTTTTTAAAATGGTATCTAACTCAGCAACCTTATGCCGAACAGTTGATTCGGATAAGAATTGGTCCATACTAAATTTTGTTAAATGAACATTGCTTTCAAAGAATAGTTTTTCGAGCAATGTAAAATACGGACTACTTTGCAAAATTTGCTTCGTCAAAATTTTATATTCTTTTTTTGATCCCATGAAACAATAGCCTTTACCTCGCTCGGCAGAGAAAATATGTGAACAATTATTAGCCAATACATAAGGTTTACTAATTAAGGATTCGTAGTATTTATTAATTGAACGTCGATCCATTTGTAACAATTGACTAAGTGTTTCAATACGAATAAAGTTTTTTTTAGGGTACAACAAACGCAGTAAATCCAATTCCTTTTTAACTTCTGAGCCGAAAAAAGTGTCTAATATTTCCATTATTCTTCTCCAATTGGTTCGATTCTTTTTGTTAAAATAAGTATAACTTGTTTTTTATTCGATTGTTTAAAAAAATGTACTTAACAAGTACATTTTTTTGTCTCCTTAAAAGTTATTTCTGTAGTAAGTTACATATATCGCTCAAATTTCATTTGAATGAGAAATTACTTACCACAAAGGAGTTAAAAAAATTGAAAAAAACAACCTTATTTTTATTTATGTTCTTTTTCCTAATGACTATTTTTAGTATAGACGTTTCCGCAGAAACATACAATTTTAACTATAAAAATGACGAACAAGGTCATTATTTAACGAACGGAATTAGTGAGGGAGACACAAACAATTATGATTATGGTCATGCCCCTGAAGCGACATTTGACGAAGAAAAATATGTGAATTATGGAGATGAAGCTTATTTGAAGAAAAGTGTGGCGGCTGTAACAGGCCAGCAAGGGCTTTTTAATGTGACTTTAGATGTAAAAGGAAATCAAACAGAAAGCCCTATTGATCTAGTGCTAGTGATTGACTATTCTTCGTCAATGAAAGGTGAAAAATTAAACAACGCTTTGAAAGGTTTGCAACAATTCGGCGAAGAACTTTCAGATTCATTAACAGATGGTCATGTTCGAATTGGTATTGTTGCCTATAATCGACTAACTTACTCCACCGCGGATTTTTCTACAGACATGAATGACTTAGAAGACTTTTTAAGAAATACAGCCGAACCACATTCAGGTACATTTATGCAAAAAGGCTTGCTAGAAGGGCAACGTTTATTGGCTGAAAAAAGTCGTCCAAATGCAAAAAAGATGTTGGTTCATATTGGTGATGGGAGTGCAAATGCTAGTTTTTTACCTAGAGAAAATGCTCAAATCTATCCCAATAATGGTGAAATTATCGATTACAACGGTTACCATACATCGTCCTACATGGAAGAGTTTCAAACAGAATCCAATCAGTACTATACAAGTAACAGTGCTTCTACTGATGCTAACGCTATCCAAACAAACAGTACAACAGTGACAGATAATACGTTAGGAACCATTGTTTCTCTAAAAAAATCAGGAGATACTTATTATTCAATTGCAGCTAATCCTTCGTTAAGAGGAGAGTATATTAGTAGGAATATAGCTTCTGATCCTAAAAATTATTTGATTATTGATGAAAATTTATCTGGCTTGGGCACTGCGCTGAAAGAATTAGCTGGGAGTATCAATAATACTATCCATGAGGGGCTCATTATCGATCCGATGGGAGAAAATATTCTTTTACAAGGTGCTGGGAATTTCACAGAAGATAACTACCAACTAAAAGGTTGGCGAAAAATACCAACGGGTGAATGGTTAGAGGCTAGTGACTTATTGACTGATGTCGTAGTTACAGAAGAAAATCAAGTGCTCCATATTTCTACTATTTCATTAGGAAAGAACGAACGTTTAACATTAACTTATCAGATTAGATTGAACACAGAAACAAATGATTTTAAAGGAGATACATGGTTTTTATGTAATGATCGTACTACGTTACAGCCAACTCCAGAAGAAGAAGCAGTTGATTTTCCGATTCCAGCAATTAAAGCACCTACTGTACAATTAAAATTGATTAAGAACTGGGAAAATATTGCAGAAAAAGAAATTCCAGAAGCAATTCAATATCAAGTAACTCGAAAAGCGACAACAGAAGAAGCTGCTTGGTCTACTTCAGAAGTCATGCAACTAACCAAAAAAGAAGGCTATCAAAAGCTGATTAATCAAGTAACGGTTAATGGCGCAGAAGTAGTATTACCAAAGTTTAATAACAGGGGTGAAGACTTTATATATCAGATAGAAGAAGTGAACGTGCCATCTGAATTTGACAGTATAATGACAAAGACAAAGGATGAATTTATCCTTACCAATCGTCGTAAAGAAGTTGTTTCCAGCACAACAGATACAAGTACGAATGAGTCTTTAAGTTCTGAGACTGCTACGACAAATTCGAGTGCTGAAAAACCAATTGTTGTAGAAACTACCACATCAACCTCAGAACTCAAGGATAATAATTTCTTAGCAGAGACGAACACAACAGCAAAAAAAATAACGAAGGCTACACCCAATGACACACATTTACCAAAAACAAACGAAACCCAGAAATTTCAAAGAGTATTCTTACTATTAGGTGGTTTATTGGTAGGTTTATCTGGATTCTATTTACTTAAGCAGAGAAACTAAAATAATTCTTTAAATAAAGCAATAAAAGGCGGCTCAACGAAGCGGCCTTTTTCTTGATTCATTACCAAAATATAACGAATTTTGTAACAAAAACGTTTGATAAAAAGAAGGAAAAATGATTAATTTTACGAAAAAAAGCATATATCGACAAAAAAGAAGCAAAATTTGAATAAAAAAAGAAAAAATATGAAAAAAAATCGAAGAATTGTTTAACAATTGAAAACACGTGAAAACCAGTCATGACAAGGTGTAAAAACCTTACAAAAGGTAAGTTTACCTATTATGAAGAAAGAAGGAATGATCTGAAATGTTTTTGTAACATTTCTATTGCTTAATTGAAATATGGGTGTGGTAGAATGTTTTTGTCGTAAGAAAAGATTAAGATATTTTAAATAAACTTTAGAAATTAATTCGGAGGAATGACAAGTGAAGAAACGTCTATTTGCATCAGTATTACTATGTTCATTAACGCTATCAGCAATTGCTACCCCAAGCATCGCTTTGGCGGACAATGTTGATAAAAAAATTGAAGAAAAAAATCAAGAAATTTCATCATTAAAAGCAAAACAAGGGGATTTAGCTTCACAAGTATCTTCTTTAGAAGCAGAAGTATCTTCAGTATTTGATGAAAGCATGGCTTTACGTGAACAAAAGCAAACCCTAAAAGCAAAATCAGAACAATTACAACAAGAAATTACAAACTTGAATCAACGTATTGAAAAACGTAACGAAGCAATCAAAAATCAAGCACGCGATGTTCAAGTTAATGGACAAAGCACAACAATGCTAGATGCAGTTTTAGATGCGGACTCAGTTGCAGACGCAATCAGCCGTGTTCAAGCTGTTTCAACAATCGTAAATGCCAACAACGACTTAATGCAACAACAAAAAGAAGACAAACAAGCTGTTGTTGATAAAAAAGCTGAAAACGAGAAAAAAGTGAAACAACTTGAAGCAACAGAAGCTGAATTAGAAACAAAACGTCAAGATTTACTTTCTAAACAATCTGAATTAAACGTAATGAAAGCTTCATTAGCATTAGAACAATCATCTGCTGAAAGTTCTAAAGCTGGCTTAGAAAAACAAAAAGCAGCTGCTGAAGCAGAGCAAGCACGTTTAGCTGCTGAACAAAAAGCTGCAGCTGAAAAAGCCAAACAAGCTGCTGCAAAACCAGCTAAAGCTGAAGTGAAAGCAGAAGCACCAGTTGCCTCTTCATCAACAACAGAAGCACAAGCACCAGCAAGCTCAAGCTCAGCAACTGAATCAAGCACGCAACAAACAACTGAAACAACTACACCAAGTACAGATAATAGTGCAACAGAAAATACTGGCTCTTCTTCATCAGAACAACCAGTACAACCTACAACACCAAGTGATAATGGAAATAATGGTGGCCAAACTGGTGGTGGAACAGTTACACCAACACCAACACCTACACCAGAACCAGAGAAACCAACACCACCAACACCAACACCTTCTGCTGATCCAACAATCAATGCATTGAACGTTCTACGTCAATCATTAGGTTTACGTCCAGTAGTATGGGATGCAGGTTTAGCAGCTTCTGCAACTGCTCGTGCAGCACAAGTTGAAGCAGGTGGTATCCCAAATGATCACTGGTCTCGCGGAGATGAAGTTATCGCAATTATGTGGGCTCCAGGTAACTCAGTAATCATGGCGTGGTACAATGAAACAAACATGGTAACAGCTTCAGGTAGCGGTCACCGTGATTGGGAAATTAACCCAGGTATTACACGTGTCGGTTTTGGTTACTCAGGTAGCACAATTGTAGGACACTCTGCCTAATCAGCAATGATAAAAATAGACGTAAGCAGCTTCTGGAAAGAAGCTGCTTTTTTCGTTACTATTTCATCCATCTCCGTTGACAAATTTGCTAAACGTGGTATTCTAATTATAATCTAATAATTTCCGTTGAATAGGAAAGTAAATGCAAGACAGCTGGTAGAGAGACTTTGGTTGGTGAAAAAAGTTAGATGTCTGTATCGAAAAATGGCCTAGGAGGAATTTTTGTCGAAACGTAGGCAAAAACGTAATGTCTTTCGTTAACAAGACCGCTGATTATGATTGTCAGTTGAAGGGAAAGAGTCATCTTTCCGAAAAAAGGTGGTACCGCGATAATAATCGCCCTTTTACTAGTTACGGCTAGTAAAAGGGCGTTTTTTTATAAATAAAAATAGGAAAGAGTGAGGCAAATGAGTAGTCAGATTCCTTTTACAGTTGATCATGTGGGAAGTTTTTTACGTCCAGAAACAATTAAGAAAGCACGGAAAAAGGTCCAAGCAGGTGCTTTATCTCAAGCAGAGCTACGTCTTATTGAAGATGAAGAAATCAAAGCATTAGTAGCAAAACAAAAAGCTGGCGGCTTACGGGGAATCACAGATGGTGAATTTCGTCGCGGTTTTTGGCATATTGATTTCTTAGAAGGATTAAATGGCGTGACAGGCTATATCCCAGAAACGGGGTATAACCAAACCTTTCATGGAAAAGCAGCTCCGGCCTATAATATCTGCGTAGTGGATAAAATATCTTTTCCTGCGCAACATCCATTTTTAGAGGACTTTTCATTTTTAAAAGAGGTGGTGGAAGTTGGTGATGGCACGGTAGCCAAAGCAACGATCCCTAGTCCGACCATGATTTTACGTCAAGAAATTTTATCCAACGACGGCACCTCGCGCATTCAAACAATTTATCCAGAGATTGGTGCTTTTTATAAGGATTTAGCACAAACATATAAAGCCGCAATTGCGGCCTTTTACGAGAGAGGTTGCCGCTATTTACAATTTGATGATACAAATTGGGCGTTTCTAGCGGATCAGACAAAACAAGAAGAATTACGAGCAAAAGGAATACAGCCAGAAGAAATTACACAAGTGTGTACCACGATTATTAATGAAGCCTTAGCTGGCAAGCCAGAAGATTTAACTGTAACCACACACATTTGCCGTGGGAACCATGCTTCGTCTTGGTTATTTTCAGGTGGTTATGAACCGATAGCAAAAGAATTATTTGCTACGAATTATGATGGTTTCTTCTTGGAATATGACTCAGATCGTGCAGGGGACTTTTCACCATTAAGACATTGGCAAAATAATGGCAGCAAAGTCGTTTTAGGTTTAGTTACTTCTAAGTTTCCTGAATTAGAAGAGACTGAACAAGTGAAAGCACGAATTGAAGAAGCCCAACAGTTTGTTCCTTTAGAAAACTTAAGTATTAGTCCGCAATGTGGTTTTGCTTCAACGGAAGAAGGAAATCGTTTGACGGAGAAAGAACAATGGCGCAAAGTTCAATTACTTCAAGAAATTGCTAGAGAAGTATGGTAAAAAACTGGGACATAAGTCTAAACGGCTTATGTCCCAGTTTTTTCATTGTATTATTTTAAATATTGATCTTTAGTAAAATTCGTGTGTTCATACTCGCCGTTGTCACCATAAAAGCGGTTATAGCGTTGTTTGAATTTGCGGAATAAATAAATGACTGTCACTTTAACTAGGCAATACATTGGAATCCCAAAAATAACGCCCATTAAACCAAACAGTTCACCCATAACTAACAAGACAAGTAAAATAGTAATCGGATGGACTTTTAATTTATCGCCCATCACACGAGGAATAACAAAATCACCATGAATCAATTGGATGGCAAACCAGACGATAACAAATTTAACTACCATAAATGTGGAATCCTGAAAGGCAATAATCAATCCAGGAATAAAGGCAATAAATGGCCCGATATAAGGAATAATACATAAAATACCCGCAGCTAAAGCTAAAATGCTACCAAATTGTAAACCAATTAATAGAAAAGTTGGCCAATACATAATCCCTAAAACCAAGGAAGCAATGACTTGACCTTTTAGATAATCGCCAATTTGAATGTTGGCAATTTGGCTATATTCGTCAAAATCAGGACGAAAAGCTGGGGGAATGATGCCTTTTACAAAGCGATAAAACTTTTCTTTGTCTTTTAAAAGGAAAAAAGCGATGATAGGTCCTGTAAACAAGGTTAGGAAAGTAGAAGAGACTGCAGAAAAGACGCTTCCCAGACCTTGTGCGCCTGTTTGTAGGTAATCCCCTGCAAAGTCTTTAAAGGAGTTTGCAAGTTTGCCCCAGAGCTGATTAATCGACTCATTAGCAGATTCTAAATCTTTTGCAAAAGGTGTTTTAGCCATAAATTCTTGTACTGTTTGGAGCGTGCTTTTCCAAAAACTTGGGAATTGTTTGATTAATTCTTCCGTTTGGTCTTGGATAATTGGGAAAAGTTGCAGTCCAGCTAACACTAGTAATGCAATAATTAAGACATAGAGAATCGCAATCGCCCAAACACGGGGAATTTTTTTCTCAAGGCGTTTCACCATTGGATTAAGCAAATAAAATAGAATAATACCAAAAAGTACCGGGCCTAAGACGGCACTAAAAATAACAAAAATTGGTTTAAAGATAAATGAAACAGTGTTGAATAAAAAGATAGTTACAGCAATTAGACAAAGGATAGTTAATGTGTAAAGTAAATTTTTCCCACCTAAAAAGCGGATCCACTTGGTACTTTCTTTATCCATAAGTTGCTCCTTTCGTTAAGCTTTATTTCTAAAATGACCAATAATTTCAATGACACCCATGAAAATCAGGATAAATCCAAAGACTTGCATCAAAACTAAGAGACTTTTGAAGGGGTTGAAAACTAAAACAGCTCCAGCGATTAAAACCAGAATACTGTAGATAAGCGCGCCTGTTTGACGAGTATTTAAAGCAAAAGTCAATTGAACGAGGCCGTTTATAACAATGCTAATCCCTAATAAAAACGGCAGAATCGAAACGATCACTGGTGCAAAAAATAAAAAGGCTACTGCTAAGACGACAAAGATTAAACCTGTTACGAAACCAAGTCCCCAGCTACCCGTTTGTTTTTTTATTTTGTAGTCATCATAAATATTAATTAACCCTAAAAGCATCAAATAACCAGCAATTAAATAACCGACGAACTGGAAGAAAGCACCGGGATTAAAGACAATGGCACTTCCGATAACGATAAAGACGGCGTCGCGCAATAGGGTATGGCGCCGAAAATTTTCTCTAAAAGTTTGGAACATAAAAATCCTCCTCAATGTTATTGTTTCTTTTATTCTAGCGGAAAAAAGAAAAAAGTGCGAGTGGTAGCTCTAAAAAGTGTTGGAAACTGTGTCTTTAGAAAAAATAACATTAAAAATTAAAAAAGTCTTACAAATGAGCGAAAATTGGCATATAATGGAAAGTGAAATTTTATTTTAAGAAGGAGAGATTTGATGGATTTATTACCTTTATTAGGCGTATTGATCGTCATTGTCGGCTTCGCATTGAAATTTGATGCTATCTTGATTGTGATGGTTGCTTTAATAGTGACGGCTTTTACTGGCGGGCTTGGTTTGACATCAATGCTAGAAACACTAGGAACAACCTTTGTGAATAATCGAGGCATGGCTATCTTTATTATTATTATGTTAGCAACAGGAACGTTAGAGAGAAATGGCTTGAAAGAGTCAGCGGCTACGTTGATTAAACGATTCAAAAAGGTATCTGCTGGTGTGATTATTGACATTTATGGTGTCTTTCGGATTATCTTCGCCGCTTTTAACGTAAGTTTCGGTGGGGTAGCAGGTTTTGTGCGTCCGATTATTTTGCCAATGGCGTTAGGAACAATTGAATCAAAAAATTTACCAATGGTGCCAGAGTATGAAGAAGAACTAAAAGGGATGGCTTCAGCCATGGAAAATATCTGTTGGTTCTTTGGTCAAGTTCTGTTTGTTGGTGGGGCTGGGGCATTACTTGTTCAATCAACATTGAAAGATTTAGGCTATGAAGTGACATTAGGTAAACTGGCTTTAGTGGAAGTACCAGTCGCCTTAGTTGCCTTAATTTCGGCAAGTATTTACTTTACTTTAAAAGAAAAAAGATTACGTAAAAAATATTATGGACAGGAGGGACTGAAATGAGTTTTTTCACAGATCCAAGTATTGATTTGAGTGCAAAGTTATTGGAAGTCCTTTATATTTTTATGGGTATTATCTTGTTATATACAAGTTTTCGTAGTTTTCGTGATAAAACCAATCAACATGCGTATGGGACTAGTTTATTCTGGGGGATTTTAGGGATCTTAATCGGTTTTGGTCGGTTTATTCCACCAGTTGCCTGTGGCGTACTTATTTTTGTGATGACAATTCCGGCAATTCTTCAAAAAGTGACAAAAGGAGAAAGTCGCTTACCTTCGAAAGAATACATGGAAAAAATGTCTCAAAAATTAGGAATGAAGATTTTTATTCCCGCACTAAGTATCGGGGTTTTTGCAATTCTTTTTGCCACATTGACTACTTTAGGGGCTTTAGTCGGTGTCGGTGTTGGTGTCTTTGTAGCGATTTTCATCATGATGTTCTTTTCTAAAAATAATACGCCGAAAGTATTTTTTGATGATGCGGCGGAAATGTTAGAGACAGTCGGTCCGCTTAGTACGTTGCCAATGCTATTAGCTTGTTTAGGTGCTGTTTTTACTAGCGCTGGTGTTGGTGAGATTATTTCAAAAGGGGTTAGTGCCGTAGTACCAGCAGGAAATGTCAATGTAGGGATTATTATTTATGCTGTGGGAATGGTTATTTTTACGGCTATCATGGGCAATGCCTTTGCAGCAATAACCGTGATGACAGTCGGAATTGGTGTGCCGTTTGTCTTTTCTTTAGGTGCAGATCCCGCATTAGTTGGGATGGTTGCCTTAACATGTGGTTTTTGTGGTACACTGTTAACACCGATGGCTGCGAACTTTAATATCGTACCTGTAGCCATGTTGGAAATGAAAGATAAGTACGGCGTCATTAAAAATCAATTGCCGATTGCACTTTTCATGTTAATTTTCCAAATTGTTTATATGATTCTATTCAAATAAGAAAGGATGATCGAAATGAAAGTTGTCGTTACTGGCTTTGATCCATTTGGAGGAGAAGCAATCAATCCTGCCTTTGAAGCAGTCAAAAAATTACCTGCTGAAATTGCAGGAGCTGAAATTATTAAAGTGGAGGTGCCAACTGTTTTTGGCACTAGTGGTGAAAAAGTGGCTGAAGCAATTGAAACCCATCAACCAGATATGGTGATTTGTGTTGGACAAGCAGGCGGCCGTCAAACAGTCACTGTTGAAAAAGTAGCGATTAATTTAGCGGAAGCGCGTATCCCGGATAATGCAGGTCAACAACCAAGCGATGTGCCGTTGGTTGAAGATGGAGCAACAGCCTATTTTACAAATTTACCGATTAAAGCGATGGTAAAAAATTGTCATGACCATCAATTACCTGCAGCGATTTCTTATACAGCAGGAACCTTTGTATGTAATGATATTATGTATCACTTACTACACTTAATTAACACTAAATATCCAACTATTCGTGGCGGATTTATTCATGTTCCGTTCCTACCAGAACAAACAATTGATAAACCAACGTTTGCTTCTATGTCATTAGAAGCAATCACAGAATCTTTGTTCTATATGATTGAAGCAGCGGTAAAAACGCAAGAAGATATTCAACTACAAGGTGGCACAACCCACTAATTAACAGGAGTGTGGAACAAAAATCACTTTGGATTTTTGTTCCACGCTCAAAAACTGATAAACGGCGGGAACAGAAGCAACTCCTTCGGAAATAAGCCGAAATTCTCTAAAAATTAAAGAACAATTTTCGGAAATTCCTTCTTATTTCTCGGAGTTAAACGCTGCTGTCCCGACCTCTTTCTATTTTTACAAAAAGAAAAAGTAATTTTTGTTGGCGTGTGAAAAAATTTTTTATACTATTTTCGTTGACAAGTCGGTTTCTTCTTGGTATATTGAGATTCATAAATTATTAGCCCAGTAGGAAATAGATGTTTTGTTCAGAAAGTCGATGGTTGCTGCGAATCGATCAAGTCTATTTGTGAATTACACTAATAAGTAGTAACAATTACATAATACATAAGCGAGAAGCAAGTAAGCTTCTAATTAAGGTGGTACCGCGGAGAGATTCGTCCTTATTCTTTAAGGATGAATCTCTCTTTTTATGTAGCTTTAGGAGGCGTTTTCAATGAGTTGTGGAGGGGTTATTCGTTATCATAAGATCCTTTAATGTCAGAGTATTCAGAAAAAAGATTAGAGGAGAGTAACGAAATGAAAGAAAAACAGAAAAAGAAGACCGTGAGTGTTCGAGAAGCAAGTATCGTTTTATTAATTATTGTGGCAGCTATTGCAACAGGAGTAATTGGCTTAAAGATATCGCCAAATATTACTATTTTGTTTGTGATTGCATTGATTTTAGGCTACGCAATGTTTCGTAAAGTACCATTTGATCAAATGCATAAAGGGATTGTTGATGGCTTGAAGCCAGGGATTATTCCAATTTTTATTTTTATTTTAGTGGGGGCATTGATTGCCGTTTGGATTCAAGCTGGAATTATTCCAACGATTATGGTTTTTGGTTTTAAAATGATTAGTGTTAAATGGTTTGTGCCGTCAGTTTTTATTGTCTGTGCGATTGTCGGCAGTGCAGTAGGTAGTGCTTTTACAGTGATGTCAACAATTGGAATTGCCTTTTTCGGTATTGGCAGTACCTTAGGGTTAAATCCTGCTTTAGTTGTGGGTGCGATTGTTTCTGGTTCAGTTTTTGGTGATAAAATGTCACCTTTATCAGAATCAACAAACTTAGCCGCAGCGATTGTTGAAGCGGATTTGTTTAAACATATAAAAAACTTGATGTGGTCGACTGTACCAGCATTTATCGTCTCTTTAATCTTGTTTATGATTTTAGGACAAACGTACGCGAATACTAGTCTGACAGAAGTAGTTCAAGTTATTCAAGTATTGGAAGACCACTTTACCATTTCAATTTGGTCATTGTTACCATTAGCCTTAATGTTAATCTGTGCCTGGCGCAAAATTCCAGCGATTATCACGATTTTGTTAAACATTATTGTGGCAGTAATTATGATTATTATTCAAAATCCGAAAGTATCGTTGCAGGCATTAGGAAACACGTTGGAAAATGGGTTTGTTTCTCAAACGGGGAACGCACAAATTGATCAATTATTAAGTCGTGGCGGGATTATGAGTATGATGCCGACTGTTGCACTTATTATTCTAACGTTGTCTCTAGGTGGCTTATTAATGGAATTAGGATTGATTTCTGCGGTCATGGAAGTTGTTTCTCAGAAAATGAGCAGTACACCGAAATTGATTTTATCAACGTTATTAACAGGAATTGGCGTAAATATTTTTATTGGTGAACAATTCCTATCGGTTATTTTACCAGGGAATGCCTTTAAAGAAGTTTACAAAAAAGAAGGCTTGGATCCGACTGTTTTAGGCAGAACCTTGGAGGATGGCGGGACGGTTATTAACTACCTCATTCCTTGGGGGATTGCAGGTAGCTTCGTAGCGGGGACCTTTGGCGTACCAACGTTGACTTACTTACCATTTGTTTTCTTTAGCTTATTATCGCCTGTCTTCTCAATGGTCAGTGCGTTTACTGGTTTAGGGATTAAGCGGTTATCAGCAGAACCTGTTACCGAAAAATAGGTCGATTAAAATAGAACAGTTGATGGGGAATACTGTAGTTTCTCTCTGTCAATTGTTCTATTTTTCTTGTAAAAAAGGTTGCATTTTTAGAAAGAAACAGTTATAGTTGACTAGTCAATTGTTGACGAGTCATCTTTTTAAGGAGGAAACTATGTCGTTATCATTACGGGAAGTTAGCCAATTATTATGTCAGTTAAAGGTATTAGATCAAAAAATTACCAAAGTTTTTGAAGAGCAAGTTGGCTTGAGTTTGACTCGTTATGAGTTGCTGATGATTTTAAAAGAACGTCAGCCGTGTCTTCAAACGGAGATTCAAGAACACTTAAAAATCGATAGTGGTGCGGTCACTCGCCATTTGAAAATTTTAGAAGAGAAACAGTATGTGACACGACAGCGAAATCCAGAAAATAATCGGGAAGTGCTAGTGCATTTAACAGAAAAAGCACAACAAGAACTACAGCAATGTACAGCCAAGCAACAAACGGTAACAGAAATTATTCCCAGTACATTTACAAAGGACGACTGTCGCCAGTTAAAAGAACTTTTGACAAAACTAGATCAAAGCATTACAACGAAAGAGGTATGATAGAATGACAACATATACAACGAATGATTTTTCAGAGATTGTTTTTGGCCGCAAATCAGTTCGGGTGTACGATGAAACCCATAAAATTTCTCATGAAGAAATGTTAACAATGATTCAAGAAGCGACCACCGCCCCTTCTTCTGTTAACATGCAGCCATGGCGTTTTGTCATAGTGGAAAGTGAAGCAGGCAAAGAAAAATTAAAACCCTTAATTCGCTTTAATACGCGTCAAAATGAAACATCTTCTGCAATGCTCTTAATTTTTGGTGATCTAAACTGCCATGAACGAGGAGAGGAAATTTACAATCAAGCTTATGCTAGTGGTAAAATGCCTAAGGAAGTGCGGGACCAACAATTAGCAGCAATTATTCCCCATTATGAAAGTTTAAGCAGAGAACAAATGAATGACATCGTAAAAATTGATGCGAGTTTAGCAGCTATGCAATTTATGTTAGTGGCACGAGCTCACGGATATGAAACAAATCCAATCGGTGGTTTTGAAGCGGAAAAATTAGCCGAAACATTTGGTTTAGATCAAGAGCGCTATGTCCCAGTAATGATTTTATCTGTGGGTAAGGGGATGGAAACTGGCTATGAATCTGTTCGTTTAGCACCAGAAAAAATCACGACATTTGAATAGGCAATAAAAAATGACGGCGTACGCTTGCATCAACCAACGATCTTAAAGAAAGTTGGCTAATGCAACAGCGATGCCGTCATTGTCGTTGGATAAAGTGACTTCCGTTGCGATGCTTTTAAGCTCGTCAACGGCGTTTTCCATAGCAATCCCCGTGCCGGCCCATTCCAACATTGTATAATCGTTGAGACCATCACCAAAAGCAATTACTTCTTCAGCAGTTATGCCTAACTGTAGGGTTAGTTTTTCTAAAGAACGCGCTTTATCAATATTTTTAGCGGTAAATTCAAAATAGAAAGGAGCGGAAAAAGCAGCGGTGACGGTTTCTTTGAAAGGCGCGTAGATGGCCTCATGATATTTTTGTAAATAGGTGGGTTCACCAGCAATTAAAATTTTGTTCAAGGGAAAGTTTAGTCTGGCGGCTAAATCATGCCACTCACATAATTGAAAGTTGCCGCCCCGTGATTCATATTCAATAATATTAAAATCACCAGTCTCTAAATGTAAGGTGTTATGAAAAACATCATTGACATACATAAATGTTTCATCATTAATCATTGGAATTACGTCAAATTGTTTCAAATGCTCTAAAATTTGTTGACTCAATGACTTTGAAATTGTCTGATTAAATAGTTGTTGCTGACTGCCATGATGGGTGACACAAGCGCCGTTATAGGAAAGTAAGTGTCCATTATAATGAGCCATCTCCAATTCATCTGCTAAGGGCCGCATACCGTTAGTCGGGCGGCCAGAAGCCAAAATCAGTGAGAGGCCTTGTTTTTGTGCAGCTACTAGTGCTTGTCGCGTTTTTGGTGAAATCTTTTTTTCTGAAGTTAACAAGGTGCCATCAATATCCATTACAATTGCTTTGATTGCCATAATTGGCCTCCAATCCGAAGAGTTTCTTTCTTTTAGTATAAAAGTTTTTTCTATTAATGTAAACGGATTCTCTTGTGAGGTGTATAAAAGAATTATTTTACAAAAATCTATACTATTTTTTTGTGAAATTTCATATAATAGAAGTATTCTAATTATCTACATAGAGAGCGAGGGACAAGGAATATGAAGGAAAAAGAAATGCATTCGCTCTTTTTTAAACATAAGTTTGTGAAAGTAACTCCCTATTTACGTCGTTTTGGTCATCGTTTGAGTGGGATGATTATGCCAAATTTGAGTATTTTTATTGCGTGGAGCTTATTGTCTTTGGTGGCTGGCTATACGACCGGGAATCTACGGCTAGCTCTTTCTGAAGTCGAAACGATAATGATTCGAGTTGTTTTACCGATTTTAATTGGTTTTACAGGCGGAAAAATGTTCGAGGAACAACGTGGCGGCGTCGTTGCTGCTATTGCGACAGTGGGCGTGATTGTTTCCACAGATGTTCCACAGTTGTTTGGTGCTATGTTTATTGGGCCTTTAGCAGGATATACTTTCGCCAAAATTGAACAAATTCTCTTACCGAAAGTTAAAGAAGGCTATGAGATGCTGACTAAAAACTTTTTGGCAGGAATTGTGGGAGGACTGCTTTGCTGTTTTGGTATTCTGGTTGTAGCTCCTGCTGTTGAAAGCGCTAGTTTTTGGCTGTATCAATTTTCTTCTTGGTTAATTGAAGCCAATCTTTTGCCATTGGTTCACGTTTTCTTAGAACCCTTAAAAGTGTTATTTTTTAATAATGCGATTAACCATGGCTTATTAACGCCTCTAGGTTTAGAAGGTGCTAGTCAAACAGGTCAGTCCATTTTATTTTTATTGGAAACAAACCCTGGACCAGGCGTGGGCGTTTTGGTTGCTTTTCTGCTGTTTGGTCCTGTAGGACAACGAAAAACAGCAGGAGGCGCCACCATGATTCAATTGATTGGGGGTATTCATGAAATTTATTTTCCGTTTGTTTTGATGGATCCGCGCTTATTTTTAGCAGTAATTGCTGGAGGAATGAGTGGTACGCTTGTTTTTCAAATATTTAATGTGGGGCTAAGTGCTCCAGCTTCGCCAGGTTCATTGGTTGCGATTTTAGCCAATGCCCCGACTGAGGCGAGGCTGGCGGTTTTTAGCGGAATTTTTGTTAGCTTTCTGTGCTCTTTTGCAATAGCAAGCTTGTTATTAAAACGTCAACGAGGAATTGAACCAGTTTCAATGATAAAGATGAAGGAGAAGGAGGAAGACCAAGTGGAAACAGTCACACCTAACTATCAGCAAATTTTATTTGTTTGTGATGCAGGAATGGGATCAAGTGCCATGGGGGCTAGTTTGCTAACCCGACAATTAAAAGCTGTGAACTTGGAGATACCTGTGACTTACCGGTCCGTTCATCAGATGAAGTGGCAGCCTAAGACATTAGTGGTCATTCAAGCAGAATTGAAACAGTTAGCACAAAAGTACGTCCCAGAAAAGGATATGGTGAGTGTTCAAAATTTTTTAGAAATTAAATCCTATTCCCCGCAAGTTTTAGCCAAACTGACTGCTTCTTCTCAAGAGCAATCTTCACTTGGTTCAGAGTCTACTGGAACGAACCCGACCAAACAAAGACAGAAGCTTGTTTTTTTATATGCCGAGAATGTTCGAGGATCGCAAACAATGGGAATGGAATTATTGCGGCAACAAGCAGCGAAACAAGGAGTCGCGATTGAAGTATCTAAAGAACCACTGGAAACAGTCTTTTTTACCAAGGAGACAACCTACGTAGTGACTCGTGAACTGGCGCAAGCCTATCATTTAGATCTAACGCAACAAAATTTATACGTAGTTACTAGTTTTTTGAATAAGAAAGAGTATCAAGAATGGCTGGAAGGAGGAGCTGATAGATGTTTTTAACGACAAGAGAAACTGTTCTATTAACGGAATTAGTGAATAGTCCTACCCCTGTTTCAGTAAACCGCATGATGAATTTGTTAAAGGTTAGCCGCCGGACGGTATATCGTGAATTAGAAAATTTAGAAACCTCGCTAGCATCGATGGGCGCGACATTGGAAAAAGTAGCTCGTGGGCGCTTTTCGATTCAAGCAGATGAAGCAGCGATGACGGAAATTCAGGCTGCTATTTTAGGAGAAGAGACACAGGAACTTTCTACTTTGGCGCGGCAACATGCGATTTTATTGACATTACTGCAAACAAAAGAACCAGTCTCTATGCATTATTTTCTGGAAACGTATTGTATTAGTAATACGACTTTTTATGCCGATATTAAACAATTAGAAACACGGATTGCTCGGATTCCGTTGACGATTTCTCGGAATCAAGGTTATGAAGTGACTGGTTCTGAAAAATATCGCCGTCTTCTAATGGCGAATATTCTAAGTATGGAAATTAATGAGTACCAATTTTTTCATTTTACCGAATTAACAACAAGCGACCATTTTTTCTTTCAGTTTATTCATGCAGAACATTTAGCATTTGCACAAAAAATTGTTCAGCCAGAAGTAGAAACTTTATTTCCAGCATTAAGTGATCGCAAATTACAACATTTGATTTTAATGTTAACAATTGCGATGGATCGAGTCACTGCAGGTTTTTATTTAGCTGATGAGACCTATACTGGGCAGATGAATAAGGCTTTTCTAAATTGTTCTAAACGACTTTTTTCAAAAGTCGCTGCTGAAACGAAACAACTATACGCTGTCAGTGAGATTGTTTTTTTTGCTAGCTTATTAAGTGATTTTTCTAATTCTTTTGATGAAGATTTTTTTGATGAACATTTTGACACTCAGCTGGCTTATGCATTGAAACAACTGATTGAAGCAGTAAGTCAAGAAACGGAAGTTAATTTTTTCGAAGATACCAATTTGTATAAAATGTTGTTGACGCATTTATCAGGTGTTTTTTCTCGGGCGGTTTTACAAGAAGAAGATTTAACGAATCCCATTTTAGAACGGATCATGAATCAATATCAAGAAATAGCTGCGGCTTTACGCCAAGCGTTGCCGCAAATTTTTCCGCAAAAGAATCTATCGGAAGAGGAAATTGCCTACATGGTACTTCATTTTGCTAATTCTTTAGAACGGAGTCCCAAAATTATGGAAGTTGATATTGCTGGTTTTTCTCCTAGCGGTTTGGCTTCGACAAGTATGTTGGAAATGCGATTACGGCGCTACTTTCCTTTTATCAACCAGATTCATTTTTTTCGGATTGCGGATTTAGGTAAGGTGAATGTTGAGGAAAACTATGACTTAGTGATTTCCACTTCGTTATTACCAGGATACAATGGCAAATATAAATTGATCTCACCGTTACTTTTAGACGATGAAATCCGCCAATTGAAAGAAGAGTTTAAGCGGATTAGTCACGAAAAACGCTCGCTTAGGAAAGCACCTGTGAAAAAAACAGGTGGCGAAGAAAGCTACGAAACAGTGGTCGCTTTCATGGAAGAAATTAGTAAACTATTAGAAACATTTTTCATAGCAGATTTAAATAATCAAGCGGATTTGGCAGAAACCGTTCAACAAGCCCTCGCGCAACTTTCCGCAGATTTAATCACCGATAGTGCAATCGTTTGTCAGCAATTGATGAAACGTTACGAGCAAGCGCCTATTGGGATTCCTCAGACGGAAATGGCCTTATTCCATACCTCAAGTACAGCAGTGACACAGCCTGTTTTTTGTATTTTTAATCTGGCCCAGCCACTTATGATTGAAGGTATGGATAAAAAGCCGATGCAGTTACAACGTATGTTACTCATGCTAGCGCCGATGCCGATTGATGAAACAATCGGGAAAATTTTAGGAAAAATCAGTGGTGCGATTATTATGAATGATTTAAATACAGAAATTTTTCATTCAGGAAATGAAGCCATTGTTTATCAGTTGCTTTCGTCATTATTAATTGAAGAAATGAAAGGCTAGGTGTTGAGAGATGTTTGAAATTACAGCGGAGCAAATAATGTTGAATCAATCGTATGCTAGTTGGGAGGAAGCACTTGCAGCTTCTGGTGAATTACTGCTAAAAAATCAGTTGGTCACGCCTGACTATGTCAAAGCAATGTATCAACGTCAACAAAAAGTCAGCGTGTATATCGGTAACTTCGTGGCATTGCCTCATGCGGAAGGACAAGATGAACAAGTTTTAAAAGAAGGGATTTGCTTTATTCAAGTGCCTGATGGGGTCAACTTTGGTACGGAAGCAGATCGAAAAATAGCCACCTTGTTATTTGTTGTTGCTCTAAAAAGTCAACAGCAATTAAGCATGCTTCAAGAATTAGCTTTTTTCTGTTCAGATCTCGAAAACATTCAGCGGCTCAGTGATTGTCAAACAATAGATGAAGCGCAAAAAATTCTGGCTCAAGCCTAAAGTTACGTCTGAAAAAAAAGCAATTCAATCTGAAATGTTCAAAAATTATTGAAATAATTCTATATTAAAAAATAAAATATTTTAATTTAAGAGGTTAAACAAAAAAGATAAGAAGATTCCTTGACAAAAAATAGGACCTATGATAAATTTAAAGTAACTTGTGACAAAGTCGTGCATGGATGCACTAAAAAGACACCCTATTGCGGTAGGGTGTCTTTTTTTGCTGTTTAGACAGCAGCGGTTGGAAGCAACTTGTTTATTCCTCGTTCTGTTTTTCCAACCAAATGGTTACAAGTTTCAGGACAATCCCGACAAAAATCGGCACAAGAATTTTTGTGACAATCTCGTACATGTGATGCACCTCCTTTCGAGGCAAGTCGCCAATTTGAGTATAGCATAAAAAGTTGTTAATTTATTATTGAAATTATTAGAAATGGAATAAGCACGTGTTTTCTGGTTTTCGTAACTAGAGAACACGTGCTTTTTTCTTTCAACTTTTGGCACAATGGTTTGTGCCAAAGTACGACTTTTTCCAGATTCGGAAAGCGGATACAATTTAGTCAACAAGAAAAGTTACTTGAGAGAAGGGGAATAAAAATGGAACA
Source organism: Enterococcus sp. DIV1537a (assembly GCF_051712085.1). NCBI lineage: Bacteria > Bacillati > Bacillota > Bacilli > Lactobacillales > Enterococcaceae > Enterococcus > Enterococcus sp. DIV1537a. The sequence goes on from NZ_JBIOOE010000001.1 coordinate 345,112, forward strand.
AGTACCAGAAAAAAATAAAGTATCAATTAAAGCAAAAGTCCAAAGACTTGGCAGTACCTTATCTAGCATGGTGATGCCCAATATCGGGGCGTTGATTGCGTGGGGCGTTTTGACAGCGCTATTTATCCCAGATGGATATCTGCCAAATAAAGCCTTTGCCACGATGGTTGGCCCAATGTTGACCTATTTAATTCCATTATTAATTGGCTACACTGGTGGGAAAGTAATTGCAGGTGATCGCGGTGCCGTAGTTGGCGCAATTGCGACAATGGGCGTGATTGTGGGAACCGATATTCCGATGATGCTAGGTGCCATGATTATGGGTCCACTTGGTGGCTTTACAATTAAGAAATTTGATCAGTATTTCCAACATCGGATTAAAGCTGGTTTTGAAATGTTAGTAAACAATTTTTCAGCTGGATTAATTGGTTTTGCGTTAGCTTTACTTGGTTTTTCAGCGATTGGCCCAATTGTCGATGCTCTGACTGCTGCAATGGCACGTGGTGTGGAAATCATTTTAAATGCTCATTTGATTCCATTAACGAGTATTTTTATTGAACCGGCAAAAGTGCTTTTTTTAAACAATGCGATTAATCATGGCATTTTAACACCCTTAGGGACAGAACAAGTCTTATCGGCTGGCAAATCAATTCTTTTCCTATTAGAAGCAAACCCTGGTCCTGGGTTAGGTGTCTTATTAGCATTTATGTTTTTTGGAAAAGGTGCGGCAAAATCTTCTGCGCCGGGAGCAATAATTATTCATTTCCTTGGTGGTATCCACGAAATTTACTTCCCATATGTAATGATGAAACCGTTATTATTCTTATCGGTTATTGCAGGTGGTGCGACAGGTAGTTTGGTTTTCCAAACGTTAGATGCTGGTTTACGTGCGCCCGCTTCACCAGGCTCCATTATAGCTATTTTAGCGATGACACCAATGGGTTCTTACTTACCAGTTATTTTAGGTGTTTTGGCAGCAACTGCTGTTTCCTTTGCAGTATCCGCAGTCATTTTAAAAGCAGATGCGAAAGAAGAAAGTGATGAATTTGCCCAAAAAGTGAAAGAAACCCAAGCTGCTAAAGCAGCATCAAAAGGATTAACTGTCGCAAATGGTAGTGCTTCATTGTCAGGAATTCAACAAATTATTTTTGCTTGTGATGCTGGGATGGGCTCTAGTGCAATGGGGGCGTCTATCTTACGGAAAAAGGTCCAAGAGGCTGGTTTAGTACAAACTGTGACGAATCGGGCCATTAATAATTTGACCGATGAGGGAAATACATTGATTGTCACACAAGCGGAATTGCAAGAACGGGCCAAACAGAAAGCACCTAATGCAACCTTTGTAGCAGTTGAAAACTTCTTGAACTCACCACGTTATGATGAAATTGTGGCTGAACTATCAGGTACCAAAGAAAAAAACGACGCACAACCAACAGCCTCCAAAGCAACACCTGCTTCTGAAATTGAGGGAGATTTAGCAAATGTCAATGAGATTCTTTTGGTTCACGATGATCGTGTCGGGTCAGCAACGATGGGAATGAAAGTCTTAGAAGAAATTTTAGATAAAGAGAAAATTTCAATGCCGATTCGAAAAATTAATATTAATGAATTAACTCAACAAACACAGGCTTTAATTGTCACCAAAGCTGAACTAACGGAACAAGCCCGTAAAAAAGCACCGAAAGCGACACACTTATCAGTAAAAAGTATGGTTAATCCCCAAAAATATGAAACAGTGGTTTCGCTCTTAAAAGAAAGTGCCTAGAGAGGAAGAAAACAATGGAAAATCTTACGAATATTTCAATTGAATTAAATCAACAGTTTAATACAAAAGAAGAAGCTATTCGCTTTTGCGGCGAAAAACTAGTCGAGGCAGGCTGTGTTGAGCCCGCTTATATCGAAGCAATGATTGAAAGAGACCAATTGCTATCTGTTTATATGGGGAATTTTATTGCCATTCCTCATGGAACAGAAGAAGCCAAAAAATTAGTGAAAAAATCAGGAATCTGTGTAGTGCAAGTCCCAGAGGGCGTTAATTTTGGCACCGAAGAAGATGAAAAAATTGCTACCGTATTATTTGGGATTGCCGGAGTCGGTGAAGAACATTTGCAATTAGTCCAACAAATTGCACTTTATTGTAGTGATATGGATAACGTGGTGCAACTTGCCGATGCATTAAGTAAAGAAGAAATAACAGAAAATTTAGCCATTGCTTAAAGGCATTGCTTAAAGGAGAGAATAAGAATGAACGCAGTACATTTTGGAGCAGGAAATATTGGACGCGGCTTTATCGGCGAAATTTTAGCTAAAAACGGGTTTCATATTACGTTTGTGGATGTTAATGAAACCATCATTCAAGCGTTAAAAGAACGTAAAAGTTATACAATTGAATTGGCCGATGCCTCACATCAACAAATTAACGTTGAAAATGTGACTGGGTTAAATAACATGACAGAACCAGAAAAAGTAGTAGAAGCAATTGCGGAAGCCGATTTAGTCACGACGGCGATTGGTCCTAATATTTTACCAAGAATTGCTGAATTAATTGCCCAAGGAATTGATGCACGTGCCGAAGCAAATTGCCAAAAGCCGCTGGATATTATCGCTTGTGAAAATATGATTGGTGGTTCAACCTTTTTAGCAGAAGAAGTGGCCAAATATTTGAAAAATCCAGCTTATGCTGTACAATGGATTGGTTTTCCTGATGCGGCAGTTGATCGGATTGTTCCATTACAAAAACATGAAGATCCACTTTTTGTTCAAGTTGAGCCTTTTTGTGAATGGGTCATTGATGATACCAACCGAAAAGCCAAAGAGATTCAGTTAGAAGGCGTTCATTACGTTGCTGATTTAGAGCCGTATATTGAACGAAAATTATTTAGTGTAAACACTGGCCATGCTACAGTTGCCTATACAGGGGCGTTGTTAGGCTATCAAACCATTGACGAAGCGATGCAGGACGCCTTAGTGGTAGCACAACTCAAATCAGTTTTGCAGGAAACTGGTAAACTTTTAGTGGCTAAATGGAATTTTGATGAACAAGAACATGCAGCCTATATTGAAAAAATTATTCAACGTTTCCAAAATAAATATATTTCAGATGCTATTACACGTGTAGCACGGACACCAATCAGAAAATTAGGTGCGCAAGAACGGTTTATTCGACCAATCCGTGAATTACAGGAACGCAATCTAGTGTCGCCGCATTTATTAGCAATGATTGGTATTGTCTTTAATTATCATGATCCAGAAGATGAACAAAGCCGTCAATTACAGAAAATGCTTGACCAAGAAAGCGTTGATACAGTGATCGCTGAAGTAACGGGCATTGAAGATCCAGAAACGGTTAAAAATATTAAACAAAACGTAGAACGCTATGCGCGACCACAAGTAGCATAATAACAAAATCCTTCTACCAAGATACTTCACATTTCTTAATTTAAAGGAAAAAAACAACCGCTCGCTGATTAAAGTGAGGGGTTGTTTTTAACATATTGACTAAGTGGTTTTTGATAAAGCTCTCCTTTGAAGGCACCTGTATTGAAGTATTCAGCTAATTGGTAACCAATGAATGGGCCAGTAGTGAGTCCTGATGAACCAAGTCCGCTAGCAACCACAAGGTGGGGCATTTCTGGCAAAGGGCCAAAAAACGGAGCGAAATCAGATGTATAAGCACGTGTACCGACACGGTAATGCATGGGTTGCTTAAAAAGCTGATCTGCTTCTTTTAGAAATGGCGCAGTCCCAGAAGTTAGTTGTTGAAAAGCGCTAACAGTCTCTTCTAAATCCCAGGCTTGTTCATTTTCGTGGGTGGCACCTAATAAAATTTTCCCTTGATTAAAAGGAATTAAATCGGCTTCGCCATCTAACATAGCAACAGGCCATTGCTGACTGTTTGTAAAAGGGGTCTCGAAAACTAATAATTGTCCTTTTTGGGGACGAATGTCCACAGATAAATTTAAAGTAGCGAGTAATTCCTTTAAATGAGGACCAGGTGTTAAAGCGAGAAAATCAACGCTCTTTTTTTCTGAATTTGTGACAATTTCCCACCCTTGATTCAGTTGTCGAAAGTGCGCCCGTTGTGAGCAAAAAGTGACCCCTTTAGCTTCGGCGCGTTTCTGAAGATGGTTTAGATAAGCTGGTCCATCTAGGCGACCGCCGCCAGAAATAAAAAGTGAGGGAGTTTCCTTAAGTAGCGGTAAGAACTTCGCTGTTTGAACCGCTGACAACATCGTGATTTCTCCAATTTCAGGTGCAGTTTGCTTACGCTCTTCTGCCAAATGGGCTAAGTCTGCCAAAGCAGCTGCCGGACGCAAAATGACTGTCCCTGATTGACGATAAATATCCTCCGTCAGCTGAAAATCTTTGACTAGCTTTGGAAATAGGGCAGCGCCCTCTCGCGCTAATTGGTACCATTTCTTATTCCGACGTTTGGATAGCCAAGGGGAAATAATCCCGGCGCTCGCTTTAGTCGCTTGGCCGAGCCCTTCATCATAAACGGTAATGTCAAATTTTTGTGGATCTAAATAATTAGCTAACGTCATTCCGATAATGCCGCCGCCAATAATGGCAATTTTTTTCATGCTTCTTCTCTCCTTCGAACAGTTGTATTGTAACACAAAAAAACCGCCTCTAGACAGAGACGATTGGGAGATAACTTGTTAACGGGTCCTTCTGTGTGTGTAAATAGAATTGCCGCCTTCTAAAACGTGAACAATTTCTTGTGCCATTTCTGCCACAGGCACAGGATCATAGCCAATAAATAAGTTCTTTAAAAAGGGAATTTTCTTAAAAAAATAAATACATTTACTAAAAAGTATGGTGCCGGTACGTTCTTGACCTACAAGTAAACTAGGATAAAAAATCACTGCTTCGGCGACTTCTTGGTGGATTAGTTCCTCCGCTGCCAATTTGGCATCCATATATTTTCTCAAAGGGAAAGGAACAGTATTGGCTGAAATAAATAAAAACTTAGCTGGCTTTTTTTGTTGTGCTAAAAAAGAGCTGATTTTTTTCACTGGCGTCAGAATTAGCCGTTGATAGGTTTTCTTTTTTCGTGGATTTTCAAATAAAATACCTACTGTATCAATGACCCAGTCAGCACGCTGGACTTGTTCTTGCCAATTCGTGTCACGAGTAACATCGGAGCATACCCACTGCACTTGGTGGCTCCAAGATGCGGAGAGCGTGGCAGGCTTTCCATGACGTGAAACACTGATGACTTGATGTTGGCGTTGGACTAAAATTTTCGCGATTTGTTGACCTAAAAAACCGCTACCGCCAAAAATAATGATTTTCATGGCAAGCCCTCACTTTCAATTGTTTCTTCTAGTGTACCTTAAATAAAAAAAGAAGCAAAAAATCTCGATTGCGTATAGTTTAGTTATAAATAACATAAAAATAACCTTTTTAGATTGTTGAAATACAAAGACCCAACAATGGTTGTTTATTGTCGTGAAATAAATAAAAAAATGAACAAAAATGAAATAAATCAGACTAAAGGCCTAGAGAAATGCCCTTGTTTCTTGAATTCAAGCATGGTTAAATAGTTATAAGTGAACGACCGAGCAATTTAGTTTGTTGGGGAAAATAGACAGAATGAGGAGATGAAACGAAGAAAATGAAGAAGAAAACGATAATTATATTGGGGGCAGTTGCGGTAATTGCGGTTGGGGGCATCGTAACTGTGAATGCGTTAAATAAAAATGCACAACAAGTAGCTGTCAAGCAAGCGCCTAAAGATGACTGGGGAATTGACTATTTTGACGTTCCTGACTTGCAACAAATTTATATTAACGGTGTCATCCAACCGGAACAAATGGAAGCCTTTGCGCGCGATCAAAAAATAACAAAGGATCCAGAGATTAAGGTGAAAAACGGCGATGTCGTAGATGCAGGCACAGAATTATTTACTTATGAAGATGAGGCGGTCACAAAAGAAATTGAGGCACAACAAAATAGCTTAGCCAAATTAGAAACGAAGCGGGCGAATATCTATAATAAGTGGAATCGGGCCATTGATAAATTTAATAAAACTAAAGAAGAAGACCGCACGATGTCTGGGGATGATTTAAATGAACAATATCAAACAGAAGTCGATGCGGTAGATGAAGAGATCACCTTCACCAATGAAACCTTAGCGGATTTAGGAGCGAAGCAATATATTTCCACAAAAGCTAATTTCAAAGGTCGCGTATCAATTCCAGAAGTAAAAGACGCCAATTCACCGATTTTACGGTTAACTTCAGAAGATCTCTATTTAGCTGGGAAAGTGAATGAAAAGGATTTGACTAAAATTAGTGTTGGGCAAAAAGCTAAACTAACTTCTGTTTCCAACAATGTGGTTGTGGATGGCTCAATTTCTTACATCGATGATAATCCTCCTGAAGGCAACAGCGATGCCGCGAGTGGCAATCCAGAGGGCGGCACGACGATGTCTAGTTATAGCGTCAAAATTGCGTTGGCCAATTTAGACAAAGTCAAAAATGGTTACCATATGCAAGCAACCATTGATTTAGGCGATTTAGGGGCGATTGAGTTACCGAAAAAAGCGATTCAAAAAGAGGGTGAACAGGCCTACGTTTTAGTGAATGATTTTGGAACCATCATTCGTCGTGATGTCCAAGTCGGGCAAGAAAATGGCGACAAAATGGCGATTGAATCTGGCTTAGAATCAGCCGACCGAGTGGTTATTTCTTCAAAAAAACCAGTAAAAGTCGGTGATATTGTTGAATCAGATGCAGCGATTGCTTCTGATGAATCAGCAACCAACGAATCAATGACAGATGCGTCGAAATAGGAGGGCTTGATGGTGGAAGCAAACAATACAAATCAACCCCTCATTGAATTGCGGGACATTAACAAGTTCTATCCAGTAGGTAAGGAAAAACTACATGTTTTAAAAGAATTGAACTTGACCATCCATCAAGGAGAGTTCATTTTAATCATGGGGAAGTCCGGTAGCGGTAAGACAACGCTGATGAACATTATTGGTTTCTTGGATCGCTTAACAGACGGAAGCTATCATTTCTCAGGAACAGATGTTTCAAAATTGTCTGAAAATAAAAAATCAGCCTTTCGCAATGAATATCTAGGGTTTATTTTTCAACAATTTTTCTTGATTAATTCTTTAAATGTTAGTCAAAATGTTCAATTGCCCTGTGTTTATGAAGGAAAAAAAAGCCGCGCTGAGAAAAAAGCGATTGCTGAAAAATACCTAAAAATTGTCGGTTTGGAAACAAAAGCCAAATCAAAAGTTACTGAACTTTCTGGAGGACAGCAACAAAGAGTAGCCATTGCTCGTTCCTTGGTGAATGATCCATTATTGATTATGGCTGATGAACCGACTGGGGCATTGGATAGTGAAACGGGTACAGAAATTATGGAATTATTGAAAGAATTGAATGAACAGGGCAAAACAATTGTCATGGTGACACATGATGAAGATATGAAAAAATATGCCTCACGAGTGATTCATATGAAAGATGGTCGCTTTTTGGAAGAAGAGGTGATTAGATGATTGCTAATTTATTTGTTAGTACTTTTTTAAGCTTAAAGGCACATAAGTTGCGGGTATTTTTAACGATGGTCGGGATTATTATTGGGATTACATCAGTCGTAACGATTTCTGCGCTAGGTGAAGGGATGAAGCGTCAAGTTGTGAAGGCATCCAGTGCAGTGAACGCGGATGTTTTGAAGATTCATTATACAATGTCGGATGGTAGCAGTGACAATTTTATGTCCTATGAAGAGCCAGATTATACGTTTAGCCGAGTGGACTTGAAAAAATTACAAGACATTCAAGGAATTGAAAGTATTTATCCTCAATATGGTGAATCAATGATGGGGGGCGGAGACAATTTGTTTGTACCAATGGATTATTTTGGGGCGCAAGCGAATTTATCCATTACGTCGACTAAAGGGCAGAATGATATTTTATATGGTCGTGATTTTCAACCGAGCGATGCAAATACAGATGCGATTGTCTTAAATCATGATATCTTTGAAGCGCAAATTCGGCTTGATGATCCTAGCCAACTCATTGGAAAAGCTGTTTCAATTGGTGGTTATATGTACAAGGTGATTGGTATTTTAGCACCAAAAGATTTAGATAGTTTGGGTATGAACGATGATTGGGCAACTGCTATGAGCAGTTTTGTTTCTCGAGAATCATACAATAAATTAGCGAAAACAAAAGCAATTAGTGGCATCAATATTAAGGTTCGTGAGGGAGCGGACCGTGAAGCAATTTTAGGACAGGCAATCACCATTTTAAGTGAAAATCATCCTGAAGTGAAAGGAACGTTTAAAGAAAATGACCAAGACCAACAACTCCAACAACAAATGGAAGAAATGGTCACGGGTATGACAATGTTTCTGATGGCAATTACTGCAATCTCCCTATTAGTCGGGGGAATTGGCGTCATGAACATCATGTACGTGTCTGTCACGGAACGGAAACGAGAAATCGGGATTCGTCGGGCCATTGGTGCTAAACCACGAGTCATTTTATTCCAATTTTTAATGGAAGCAGCGTTTATCACATTGATTGGTGGTTTGATTGGTGTCGGCTGCGGCTACTTATTGGCAACTGTGGTCGGTGGGTATATTTCGATTACGCCAATTATTACGCCGTCCATCTTTGCCATTTCAACATTGGTTTCGGTCTTCACAGGTATCTTTTTCGGGATTATTCCAGCAATTGGTGCCTCGAGGATGGATCCGATTAAAGCGATTTATAATTAAAAAGAAGAGCTTGGTAGTCACATCTTGTTTGATGATCCTATCAAGCTCGCTTTTTTATTTCATGTCACTAAGAATTTTCTGAATCAATTCTTGTTGAAACTCTTTGGTATATTGTTCGGTGAGTTTCGCTTGTTCTTCTTGGGACATTGATGGATTCGCCATCATAGCGGCCATCATTTTTTTGCCAACTGTTTCAGTCCCTTCTTTTTTGATATCAGCTGCATGTTGTTCCATATATTCGCCTAATTTTTTGGCTTGATCAGCACTTAAAACTAGCCAGTCACTAGCAACGTTGAAGGTGTTTTCTTGTTTTGCAAATTGGTTATCGTTGTCAGCAAGGCCAAATAGTGTTTTGGCCCAAGACTCTTGATAGGACCATTTCGTCGTTTTTTGGACTAATGTAGCTTTTTGAGCATCTTTTTGAACTGTGTTTGTGACGTTTTCCGTTCCTGTTTTTTGTAGTTTCTTTTTATCTGGTGTGTTATATAAATAAACTTTTTCGGAACCATCGCCCAACGGCTGGTACAATAACATGTTGGGGCCATCTTTGCTTGACCTACTGCTTTTTAGTTCAAACGTTTTGTCCTGAGTAACTTCGGTCATACCAAAATGATCTTTATCGTTTAAAACGATAAGACTTAACGAAGCTAAGAAGCCTAAACCAAAAATAACCATACAGAATTTATGCCAGACTTTTCGGCCAAATACATTTGTGTAGGCAAAGCCTAACACGCAAAGGATTAAAAGAAAAATAATCATTATTTCATTGCACCTACTTCCTTAACCGGCATCGCTTCTTTTTTATTTAAGAAGAAAGTAATCGCCAAGCCGAGAACGCCAAAGATTGTTGCCACGAAGAAGGCTGCGTGATAGCCGTTTAATGTTGCGTTTGTTGCTTGGTCGCGATAAGCGAGTGGGGCTGTTTTTAATAAGTCTGATGCAGGTAAGCCGTCTTTGGTAACATTTGTTAAAACACTAATCAAAACAGCTGTTCCAATTGAGCTGGCTACTTGTCGGAAGGTGTTGTTTACAGCAGTTCCGTGACTTAATAAATTCATTGGTAAAGCATTCATGCCAGAAGTTGTCACAGGCATCATGACCATCGAAATACCAAACATCCGAATCGCATATAGGACAATGATATAAATAATAGGTGTTGCTTTTGTTAAGAAAGCAAACGGTAACGTTGCAGCTGTTAAAATAAACATCCCGGTAATCGCAAGACGACGGGCACCAATTTTATCAAAAATGCGACCAGTTACTGGCATCATAAGTCCCATGACTAACGCTCCTGGTAAAAGCATTAACCCTGAATGGAAGGCAGATTCACCACGAATATTTTGGATATACAAAGGTAAAACCATTTCGGCGCCAATCATTGCCATGTTGGTTACGCCAGATAAAATGGCTGCAACAGTAAAGACTTTTGATTTAAAAACGCGTAGTTCTAAGAAAGGTTGTTCTAAATGCAATTGTCGATATGTAAAAAGACATAAAACAATCGCACCAACAATTAAGAATCCATAGACTTGCGGGCTACCCCAACCTTTATCACCAACGCTTGAGAAGCCGTAAAGTAAGCTACCAAAGCCGAGAGTAGAAAGAATGACCGATAAGACATCGATACTTGGATTAGATAATTGGATGACATTTTTCATTAAGAATGAAGCCAAAATTAGGACTAAAACAACAATTGGAATGACCATCCCAAAAAGGTCACGCCATGTATAAGAATCAATAATCCAACCAGATAATGTTGGACCTAAAGCGGGTGCTAATCCGATAACAATTCCCGTTGTGCCCATGGCAGCGCCACGTTTTTCAGGCGGGAAAATTGAAAGCATAATTGTTTGTAAAAGAGGCATAGATACACCGACCCCTGCGGCTTGAACAAGACGTCCAGTCAATAACATGCCGAAGTCTTGCGCTACAAAACAGATGATGGTTCCGATTAAGAACGTTGACATCGCTGTTATGTATAATTTTTTTGAACTAAATTTGTTAATCAACCAAGCACTGATGGGAATCATAATGCCGTTCACAAGTAGGAATCCAGTGGTTAGCCACTGTACACTTGAAGCTGAGATATCAAATTCTTTCATTAATGTAGGTAAGGCCGTCGTTAAAAGTGTTTGGTTTAAAATCGTACAAAATGTTCCGATTAGTAAAACGCCGACTAGTAACGACCGGTTATAAGGTTTTCCGTGAATATCCACAGGTTGTTGTGAAGTCACATATATCGCTCCTTTTTCTGTAAGTTTCAAATTAAATTGCATTAACTACTTTACAACTAATTAGAATCTTTGTCAACTTACTTGACAAAGGTGTAAAAAAAACTACAATTAAGGAAAGGATAAGGGAAAGGAAGTTAAACTAATGTGGTCAAAAATGATTCAGCGTTTGTTAAATGAAGAAAATTTGTTGATAGGAATTAGTGAACTAAGTGAAATTGCTGAAGTTTCGCCACGTCAACTTCGTTATTGGGAAGAAAAAGGGTATATTTCTTCCATTGCGAAAGACGCAAACGGTCCACGGAAATATCGGTTACATACAGTCGTCAAAGTGCATTGGATCAAGCGTTTTTTAGATGAAGGATATACGTTACAAAGTGCGGTGGAAAAAGCAGAAGAGCAGCATCGTAATGTGGGGATGACGAAAAAAATCTTTAGTCAAATGTTTCATGGTATCTCAGAAGTTTGTCCCAATTACGTAGCGATTGATTTGGGCGATTTCGATGAAGAACAAAAATTATATGTCGTATTTAATGAAACCACAGAAGTCAGTGAGTATCTTTTAATTCCTAAGGATGCAGATGTTTCTGATGAGTTAAAGAAAAGAAAATAAGAATGAAATAGGACTGGGAGAAAGACCTGAAGTGAAAGTAAAACGTTACTGAATGAATCTTCGAGTTCTTTTTTTCTTGCAATTTCTTTATTTTCCTATATAATTTCTTATATGGAAAAGGAGGGTTTCGATGAAAGAAACAAAACCTTATGGAACAGTCTTGTTAAAAGCGGCTAAAATCATGGACTGTCTAAGTTTACAACCCGATCAAACCTTACAGGAAATTGCAAAGAATACCGAAATGACGGCATCAACGGCAATCAAAATTTTAGAAACCTTAACATTAATTGGCTATGTTCAAAAAGACACGAACAAGACGTACCGCTTAGGAACAAAATTGATTCGCTATGCGAATCAAAGTGTGGAGCAAATCGATTTAGCTGAAATTGCGGTACCTTATTTAGAAAACCTTCAAAATACGGTCGATGAAACCATTCATTTAGGGATTTTAAATAATAATGAAATTCTGTATATCAATAAATTAGAACCGAAAAATCAAACCATTCGCATGTCCTCGAAAGTGGGAATTACTCGACCTTTGTATAATTCGGCCATGGGTAAAGCCGTTTTAGCAGAATTTACGGAAGAACAAGTGCAACAATATTTAGACACGCAGACATTAATTCCCTATACCGAAAATACGATTACCAATCCCTTGCGTTTGAAAAAAGAATTAAAACAAGTGCAACAAACGGGGATTGCTTACGATGATGAAGAAATTGAACAAGATATTTTCTGTAGCGGAGTATCTTTAATGAAAGATGGCGAAATTGCGGGTGCTTTTAGTGTGAGCATGCCGAAATATCGTTTGACAGAGGAAAATAAAACGACGATTAATCAAGCCCTTTTGGCAACAAAAGCAGCGATTGAAGCGAAATTATAGTAGAAAAAGAAAGCCAAACAAAAGTCGATTGGGATTTTTGTTTGGCTTTCTTTTTTTATTTTTGTAAAAACGTTTGCATTTTCTTTTTTTATCTGTATAATGAAGTTGTGAATTTCTTTATAATAAATATATATTTCTAAATAAGAAATGAGGGAGTCTGTTGAAGCGAGTATCAATTTTACAAAAATTAGAAAATGCTGGCGTGATTGCTGTGGTTCGCGGAAAGACAAAAGAGGAAGCGCTAAAAGCTAGTCAAGCCATTGTAGCAGGCGGTATGCGGGGGATTGAGTTAACCTTTACTGTTCCTCAAGCAACAGAAGTGATTCAGGAATTAGTTGCGTTATACCAAGAGAATCCTGACGTAGTCATTGGTGCGGGGACAGTTTTGGATGCTACGACTGCTCGTTTAGCTATTGTAGCAGGGGCTGAATATATTGTGAGTCCAAGCTTCGATGAAGAAACCGCTAAAATTTGCAATTTATATCAAGTTCCCTATTTGCCAGGCTGTATGACCATCACAGAAATGAAAGAAGCACTGAAAAGCGGAGCAGATATTATTAAACTATTTCCGGGAAGTGTTTATGGACCGAGTGTTATTTCGGCATTTAAAGCGCCATTGCCTCAGTTAAATATTATGCCAACGGGTGGTGTCAGTTTGGAAAATATGGCCGAGTGGTTTGACGCAGGTGTGACGGCCGTCGGTGTTGGCGGTAATCTGTTAGCACCAGCAGCAACTGGGAATTTTGAAAAAGTTCGTGAGGTTGCCCAAGCCTATATGGAAAAATTCCAAGCAATCAAAGGGGTGTAGGCACATGGGGAAAGTCGTAACATTGGGAGAAATCATGTTGCGTTTGTCCACGCCTGTCGGAATACGCGTAGCACAAACAGAAAATTTTGCTGTACATTACGGCGGTGGTGAAGCGAATGTAGCAATTTCGTTAGCGAACTATGGCCACCAAGTGACTTTTGCTAGTAAAGTGCCCGATAATTCATTAGGAGAAGCCGCCAAAAAGCATTTAAGTCGTTATGGGGTTTCAACGGAATTTGTACGAACTGGCGGAACACGCCTAGGAACATATTACTTGGAAACTGGTACAGGAGAACGAGCAGCCAGTGTTGTCTATGATCGCGCCTATTCAAGCTTTGCTCAAATCGAAGAAATGGAATGGGACTTACATGAGCTGTTTTCAGGAGTAGAGATCTTTCATATTTCAGGAATTACAGCGGCGTTATCAAAAAATTGGCAAAGTATGACGGTTGCGCTAGTTAAAGCAGCGAAGCAAGCAGGGTGCCAAGTAAGTTTTGACATTAATTATCGAGGGAAACTTTGGTCCCAGAAAGAAGCGAGCGTGGCATTGAAGGCCATTCTTCCATTTGTTGATATTTGTTCAGCTGGGGTATTAGATGCTCGTTATTTACTGGAGATTCCAGAACCAGAGGAAGAACTTGAAGACGCATTAACGTGGTACTACCGAAAAATGCAAGAACGTTATCCCAACATTCAAGTATTTTATTCAACCAAACGTCAAGTTCATTCAGCGACAGATAATGAATTAATCGGAACGCTATGGTACAAAGGTGCGTATTATACGTCCAAATGTCATCGATTACAACCGATTGTTGACCGTGTCGGTGCCGGTGATGCGTTTGTTGGTGGGGTTTTACATGGTTTATTAGCTGCCTATGATCCACAAACCTGTATTGATTTTGCGACAGCGGCTAGTGCGTTAAAACATACTGTCCATGGTGATTGTAATCAATTTAGTCAAAAAGAAGTCCTTGCTTTTTTGGTAACGGGCTCAGGAAAAATAAATAGATAGGAGATTTTAGTTATGCAAAATATGGAAACACGTTATACACATAGTCCGGCGGATATCCGTCACTATTCAACAGAACAATTGAGAGATGAATTTTTAGTAGAGAAAGTTTTTATTCCAGGTGCAATCAGCTTAACCTACACACATAATGATCGGATGATTTTTGGTGGTGTGACACCAACCACAGAAGAATTAGAAATTATTTTGGACAAGGAATTAGGAGTTGATTATTTCTTAGAACGCCGTGAATTAGGAGTTATTAATATTGGGGGACCCGGCTTTATTGAAATTGATGGCGCCAAAGAAACAATGAAAAAACAAGATGGCTATTATATTGGGAAAGAAACAAAACATGTTCGTTTTTCTTCAGAAAACCCTGATAATCCAGCGAAATTTTACATTAGTTGTGTGCCAGCACATCATAAATATCCGAACGTAAAAATTAGTATTGATGAAATTACCCCAATGGAAACGGGTGATCCATTAACATTGAACCAACGTAAAATTTACCAATACATTCATCCGAACGTTTGTGAAAGTTGCCAGTTACAAATGGGCTACACCATTTTAGAACCAGGTAGCGCTTGGAATACAATGCCTTGTCATACACATGAACGTCGTATGGAAGCGTACGTTTATTTTGATATGGAAGAAGATACGCGGATTTTCCACATGATGGGTAAACCAGACGAAACGAAACATTTAGTAATGAGTAATGAACAAGCAGCTATTTCACCAAGCTGGTCAATTCATTCTGGGGTTGGTACAAGTAATTATTCCTTTATTTGGGCCATGTGCGGAGAAAATATTACGTACACAGACATGGATATGGTTGCAATGGATCAATTAAAATAAACCAAAGAAAGAGGAGAAAACATGGAATTTAAAATGAATGATTTTCAATTAGATGGAAAAGTAGCGTTAATTACAGGTGCTGTTTATGGGATTGGCTTTGAGATTGCGAAATCCCTAGCTGAAGCAGGAGCAACAATTGTTTTTAATAACTTATCTCCTGAATCAGTTGAACAAGGTTTGGAAAATTATCGGGCCGCAGGGATTGAAGCACGTGGTTATGTGTGTGATGTCACTGATGAAGAGCAAGTTCAAGCGATGGTTGCTCAGATTAAAGAAGAAGTCGGCTCTATTGATATTTTAGTCAATAATGCGGGAATTATTAAACGAATTCCAATGGTGGATATGTCAGCAGAAGAGTTCCGTCAAGTGATTGATGTTGACTTGAATGCGCCATTTATTATGGCAAAAGCGGTTATTCCAGATATGATTGAAAAGGGTCATGGCAAAATTATCAATATCTGTTCAATGATGAGTGAACTAGGTCGTGAAACAGTTAGTGCGTACGCGGCAGCAAAAGGCGGACTAAAAATGTTAACGAAAAATATTGCTTCTGAATATGGACAATATAATATTCAATGTAATGGGATTGGACCTGGCTACATTGAAACGCCACAGACGGCGCCATTAAGAGAACCAGGGCATCCATTTAACGAATTCATCTTGGGACGAACACCTGCTAATCGTTGGGGCACACCAGCAGACTTAGCTGGCCCAGCAGTTTTCTTAGCATCTAACGCTTCTGACTTTGTTAACGGACATATCTTATATGTCGATGGTGGAATTTTAGCTTATATTGGAAAACAACCATAAATAAGTAACAAAAAGCGGACATCCCTAAAAAGGATGTCCGTTTTTTGTTATTTACTCATTGATTGAATTGGTAAAAACCGTATCTAATTTTTAAAAAAAGTCAATTTTTGACAGTAATTCGTCAAGATTAACTATATAATTTGCTAACATTCCTTGCTAAACTAAAATTACAAAAAATGAAAGCGTTTCATTTGCGCTAGTGGGATGGAAAAGGAGTTTTGATTGCCGATGATTATTAAACAGGAACAATTCATACCAAAAGATACAGTAGAAACAACGATTGACTTATTAATTAGAAATTTAACAACGATTAAAGATAACACAGGTGAATTTTTGTTAGATTTTGATGGTTTAAAAGTTGATGACAAAAGTTGGACGATTTGGAACTGGCCGCAAGGCGTTGGGTTGTATGGTATATATAAGAATTATCGAAATACTAAAAGTGAAAAAGCTTTACAAGTAGTTAACGACTGGTTTGAAGGTCGGATGCAAGAAGGCGCGCCGCCTAAGAATGTGAATACGATGGCTCCGCTTTTAACAATGGCTTATCTATATGAAGACACGAAAGACTCTAAATATATACCTTACTTAGAGCAATGGGCGGAATGGGTGATGGAAGAAATGCCCCGAACGAATGAAGGTGGCTTGCAACATGCGACATATGGACCAGAAAATAAAAATCAATTATGGGATGATACGTTAATGATGACTGTCTTACCTTTGGCAAAAATTGGTAAGTTGTTGAATCGACTCGATTATTTGGAAGAAGCAAAGCATCAATTTTTAATCCATATTAAATATTTACAAGATAAAAAAAGTGGTCTATGGTATCACGGTTGGACTTTTGAAGGAAATCATAATTATGCGGAAGCACTGTGGGCAAGAGGAAACTGCTGGATTACGATTGCTATTCCAGAAATTATTGAAATCTTAGAGTTACCAAAAGGAGATAGTTTACGGGAATTTTTATTAAGTACCCTCAATGCGCAAGTGGCAGCTTTAGCGAAATACCAAGATGAATCTGGTTTATGGCATACATTAATTAATGATTCAAATTCGTATTTAGAATCTTCTGCTACAGCGGGATTCGCTTATGGGATTTTAAAAGCGGTTCATAAAAAATATATTTCTTCTGAATATGAAGAAGTGGCAAACAAAGCAATTGCTGGCTTACTAAATGAGATTGATGAAACGGGAGAAGTACAACATGTGTCAGTTGGTACAGGAATGGGTGATAATTTAGATTTTTATCGCACAATTGGAATGACAGCGATGCCTTATGGTCAATCATTAACAATCCTATGTTTGACTGAATTGCTTGTTTCTTATTGCTAGAAAAGTAAGGAGAAAAGTTCATGAAAAAAAGAAAGGTTTTATTTACAGCAGTTATGGTATTGGCAGGATTACAGTTGCTAAGTGGTTGCGGCAAAACAGAAGCTTCGGCAAGTGATACGGTAGTCTTGCGCTATGCGTATGCTAGTAATAGCCAACCAGTTATCGATTCTATGAAGAAATTCGGTGAATTGGTAGAGGAAAAAACAGATGGTAAAGTTCAAATTGAATACTTTCCAGATGGTCAATTAGGTGGAGAAACAGAACTAATTGAATTAACACAAACTGGTGCAATTGATTTTGCAAAGGTCAGTGGATCAGCATTAGAAAGCTTTTCTAAAGATTATTCTGTATTTGCCATTCCGTATATTTTTGATAATGAAAAACATTTTTTTAAAGTAATGGATAATCAAGCGCTAATGCAACCAGTGTATGATTCTACAAAAAAATTAGGATTTGTTGGTTTAACTTATTATGACTCTGGTCAACGAAGTTTTTATATGAGCAAAGGGCCTGTTACATCTCCAGATGATTTGAAAGGTAAAAAAATTCGGGTCATGCAAAGTGAAACCGCCATCAAAATGGTAGAACTTTTAGGAGGTTCGCCAGTACCTATGGGTAGTTCGGAAGTATATACTTCTCTACAATCTAATCTAATCAACGGTGCAGAGAATAATGAGTTCGTTTTATATACAGCTGGTCATGGTGGTGTGGCTAAGTATTATTCTTATGATGAGCATACTCGAGTGCCAGATATTGTGATTATGAACGAGGGGACAAAAGAACGTTTGACAGCGAAACAAGAACAAGCGATTGAAGAAGCAGCAAAAGAATCGACCGCTTTTGAAAAAACGGTCTTTAAAGAAGCGGTTGAAGAAGAAAAGAAAAAAGCACAAGCAGAATATGGCGTTGTGTTCAATCAAGTAGACAGTGAGCCATTCCAAAAGCTCGTTCAACCGTTGCATGAATCATTCAAAAATAGCTCAGAATATGGCGAACTGTATCAGGCTATTCGCCAGTTGGCGGACTAATTAAGGAGGTAATTATGAAAGGTTTTAGAAAATTTTTAAATCGACTTTTAGAAATACTTGGATCAATCATTCTTGCTGCAATGGTTTTGGTCGTTTTGTACCAAGTGTTTGCCCGGACAGTGTTAAAAAATCCTAGTACCTTAACAGAAGAATTTGTTCGCTTTGCATTGGTCTGGCTGGCGATGTTAGCTTCTGCTTATGTGGTTGGAAAAAAGGGACATTTAGCAGTAACTTTGTTAAGTGAAAAATTACAAGGGAAACAAAAACGCTTTTTAGAATTTATTGTTCAATTGTTGTTCCTACTTTTTGCAGGAGTGATTATGATATTTGGCGGTTGGAATGGTGTAGTAATTACGTTAGGACAAATTTCACCATCTTTGGCAATTCCTATGGGTTATGTCTATTTAGCTGTTCCAGCAGCAGGTGTTTTGATGTTTATTTATAGTTTGATGAATTTGCTAGAGTTATTCACGCAATCAAAAGATTCTTAATGCGTTTATAGAAGAAAAAGAATAGGAGTAAAAATATGGCTTTAGAAGCAGGCATTATCTTATTTGTAGTTTTTGCAGTCTTATTGGTAGTTGGTATGCCAATTGGTATGAGCATTGCGGCATCTTCAATTGCAACATTGTTATTAGTAATTCCTTTTGAAGCAGCTGCATTTACCTCAGCTCAAAAAATGGTCTCTAGTTTAAATAGTTTCTCTCTCGTAGCAATTCCGTTTTTTATTTTTTCTGGCGTGATTATGAATAATGGGGGAATTGCCCAAAAGTTGGTAAATTTTTCTATGTTATTTGTTGGTCGTGTTCCCGGCGCGCTAGCACATACTAATGTGTTAGGGAACGCATTATTTGGTTCGATTTCTAGCTCTGCAATTGCAGCATCGACTGCTATTGGTGGCGTGCTAATTCCGCAACAAGTAAATGAGGGCTATGATCGGAAATTTGCAACGGCTGTAAATATTGCCTCTGCTCCTACAGGGATGGTTATTCCACCAAGTACAGCGTTTATTATGTATTCATTGGTGGCTGGCGGGGCCTCTATTTCTTCTTTATTTTTAGGCGGTTATTTGGTAGGTTCTTTGTGGGCGTTAGGAATTATGGTGGTAGCTTATGTTATTGCAAAACGTCATAATTATCCTACTGTGGCAAAAGCAAAAAAAGGAGAAGTCAGCAAGGTTTTGCGAGAAGCGGTTCCCAGTGTATTGTTAATTGTCATTATTATTGGCGGTATTTTGACGGGGTTATTTACAGCGATTGAAGCATCAGCAATCGCTGTCGCATACTCATTATTGATTTCAATGTTTTACTACAAAACAGTGAAAATAAACGATTTACCTAAAATGTTAAAAGAGGCTGTCTTGATGAGCGGAACCATTATGTTCTTGTTGGCAACTTCTTCAATGATGTCTTTTGCGATGGCTTTTACAGGGATACCAGAAGCAATCAGTACAGCTATTTTAGGAATCACAGACAATAAATACTTAATTCTATTATTAGTAAACGTTGTCCTATTGTTTGTGGGAATGTTTATGGATGTTGGTCCAGCTATTTTGATTTTTACACCAATCTTTTTACCAATTGTTATGAATGTTGGAGTGGATCCAGTTCATTTTGGTTTATTTGCGATTATGAACTTGTGTGTTGGCTCAATTACACCACCTGTTGGAACAGGATTATATGTTGGTGCTAGTGTTGGGGGTGTTAAAGCTGAGCAAATGCTGAAACCGCTAGTTCCATTTTATCTGATAATTCTAGCAATTTTACTTTTAATCACATATGTACCTGAACTTGTCATGTGGTTACCAAATCTAATTTCTTAATTCAATACAAATTGTCTAACAACCCCAATTGAGCGAAATATAAGTTGTTCAATCAACTAGATTTGGTAATTTACTATAAAATATTGAGTTTAGGAGGCATAGAAATAAAAAATCTCTCTATGACGTTATGTGTCATAGAGAGATTTTTTAGAAGCCACTTTTACGGTATTGACTAGGAGTTAATCCAGTTCGCTTTTTAAATAATCGACTAAAGTAGGCATAGTTTTCTAAACCAACATCTACAGCAATTTCTTTCACTGTTTGATTAGAATAGCGTAGTAAATCTTTTGAATAAGAAATTTTTTTACTAATTTGATATTTAATTGGCGGTAATCCAATGTATTTGGAGAACTCTTTGTTCAATTGATATTTATTTAAATGAAAGAGTTGAGCCAAGTCTTCTAAAGAAATTGTTTCTTTGAAATGTTGATCAATGTAAGCTTTCATTTCCAAAACCAATGATGGAATCGTTTCGTAGGTAAAGTCTTGACGATACTTTTGCAACAATAATTCGTTCAGTAATTGATGAATTAAAACGGAAGACTGGTAATCAGTTTGCGCATGTTGTAAATCTTGTAATTGTAATAGCTGCTGAATGATTAAATGAATAGGATTATCTTCTGGAAGCTGATTAGTGGAGAAAACTGGTGAACCATTTTTCATAAATTCTTGGAAAAAAGCACCAGAATTTCCTCCTTCAAAATGAATCCAGTCCATTTCCCAAGGATCTTCGCTGGTTGCTTGATAGTATTGATAATCCCGACAGTCAATAAAGAATAAATCACCTCTCTGTAAGCTGTATGTATGATAACGATAGCGTAATTCCCCAGTACCATTTAGCGTGAATTTAATTAAGTATGATGGTAAATGTGCCCGCTCCGTATAATAAGGGCGCGAGGCTTTAAACTGTCCAATTTCCTGTATGTAATAAAAAAGTGTGCGACTTTTGCTGCTAGGTGTCAAAATATGTCGCTTAGAATCGTCTGACCAAGAGTAGTCGGCTTTTTCCCAATAATCCATAAGAACCTCCTAATTACCAAGATAGTACAATTATATCTCAAAATTGTGAGAGGTGAAAGCGCTATTTTTTGTTTATGATGAATACATAAAGTTAGTCTAACGTACAAAAAATAAAAATAGTGAAAGGATTGACAACTATCAACAAAGTGAAAAAAGAACAAGTTGAGAAACGAACCTATTTAGCGGTTGATATTGGCGCTTCTAGCGGTCGCATAATGAAAAGTCAACGCTTAGCGAATGGTCAGATAACAATAGAAGAAATTCATCGTTTTAAAAATGGTTTTCATCAAAAAGATGGGTATCAGCGTTGGGATATGGCTAGTTTAGTTCATGAGTTACTGCTTGGTCTGCAAAAAGTTAAACAATTAGGTATCAAGGAATGCTTTATTGGAATTGATACTTGGGGTGTTGACTATTGTCTGCTGGATCAATCTGGACAACTTTTGGACGAACCGATTGCTTATCGAGATGGACGGACAGAAGCAGCTGTAACAAATTTTTCAAAAGGCTATTCATTAGAAAAATTGTACCAACAAACGGGGATTCAAGTTCAGCCTTTTAATACCATTTTTCAGTTATTTGTAGAGGAAAAGGAACGTTTGGCTGCAGCCAGTCAATTGTTGTTAATCCCTGATTACTTAGGTTATGTCTTTACTGGAAAAGCAGTCATCGAAGCAACCAACGCTTCCACCACGCAACTGTTGAATGCTGGAACGAAACAATGGGAAAGTGAATTACTGGATTTCCTAGGAATTGATGAAACACTATTTCCAACATTAGTAGAGCCGGGCACGATTTTAGGCGACCTGCAAACAGCGGCTTTTCCAGACTATGATTTACCAAATGCAACGTTGATTACGATAGCTAGTCATGATACAGCTTCAGCAATTTTAGGTACGCCAGGCATTGGCGATGACTGGGCGTACATTAGCAGTGGTACTTGGTCTTTATTAGGCATTGAAACGACTGTTACAACAATTTCTGCTGAAGCTTTCCAAGAAAATTACACGAATGAATGGGGCGCCCAGAACACAATTCGTTTCTTAAAAAATATTATGGGTATGTGGCTAATTCAAGAAGTGGCACGGCACCAAAACTACCAATATAGCTATGCTGAATTGGCCGCCTTAGCTGAAAAAGAACCAGCATTTCAACAATTTATTGATGTAAATGATCCTCGTTTTTTAAATCCGGGAAATATGATTACTGAATTACAAGCCTATTGCCGTGAAACACAACAAACAGTTCCTGAAAGCCCTGGTGAACTCGCTCGTTGTATTTATGATAATTTAGCATTGTGTTACAGCGTAGAACTAGAAAAATTAGCTCAATTAACAGGAATCGAACGGAAAATTACAACTTTACATGTTGTCGGTGGTGGTTCCAATAATCGTTTATTGAACCAGCTAACTGCTGATGTTGCTAATGTTACAGTGAAAGCGGGACCTGGGGAAGCAACTGCTTTAGGTAATCTTTTGATGCAGATGATTGCAACAGGTGAACTTAAAGATATTCCAGCAGCTCGTACTTGTATCCAAACATCTTTTCCCACGGAAATCTATCAAGCAAATCCAATTGATTCAACAATAAAAAATCGCTATCAAGCATTTATGAAAAGGAGCTCATTATGACAACCATTACACAAAAATATGAAGAAGCGAAAGAAAAATATGCCAGTATTGGCGTAGATACCGAAGCTGTATTGGAAAAAATGGCTGATGTCAAAATTTCAATGCATGTGTGGCAAGGAGATGATGTGAGAGGCTTCTTAAGTGAGGATGAACTTTCTGGTGGTATTTCAGTTACAGGGAATTATCCAGGCGTTGCTCGAAGTCCCCAGCAACTACGTCAAGATTTAGAAAAAGCGTTTTCTTTAATTCCAGGAAAACACAAATTGAATTTGCATGCTATTTATTTAGACACAGAGGAAAGGGTGGATTTAAACGAACTGGAACCAAAGCATTTTGAACCATGGGTGACTTGGGCAAAAGAAAATGGCTTAGGATTGGACTTTAATCCAACCTTTTTCTCGCATCCAATGTACCGCGATGGCTTTACTTTAGCTCATCCGAATCCGCAAGTTCGAGACTTTTGGATTGAGCATGGGAAACGTTCACGAAGAATTTCTGAATATTTTGGAAGAGAATTAGGACAAGTAGCTGTCAATAACTTTTGGGTGCCAGATGGCTTTAAAGATAACCCAGTTGATCGTTTAACGCCGAGAAAGCGGCTAATGGCTTCGCTAGATGAAATTTTTTCAGAGGAAATTGATCCAGCTTATACAGTCGATGCAGTGGAAAGCAAGCTCTTTGGGATTGGGTCAGAAGCCTATACAGTTGGGTCTCATGAATTTTATATGGGCTACGGTTTAACGCGGAATAAATTAATTTGTTTAGATGCTGGTCATTTTCATCCAACAGAAGTGATTTCTAATAAGTTATCTTCATTATCCTTATTTGGCGAAGGAATGCTATTACATGTCAGTCGTCCAGTTCGCTGGGATAGTGACCACGTTGTCATTATGGATGATGAATTGCAAGAAATTGCCAAGGAGTTAGTTCGCAATGATTTATTAGGAAAAACACACGTGGGCTTAGATTTCTTTGATGCCACAATCAATCGTGTTGCCGCTTGGGTGATTGGCACCCGCAATACACAAAAAGCGTTAATGAAAGCGATGCTTGAGCCAACAAACGTCTTAAAAGAAGCTGAATTGATAGGAGATTTTACCACACGTTTAGCCTTAACGGAAGAGTTAAAAGACTTTCCATTTGCCGATATCTGGAACTACTACTGTCAAGAAAATCACGTACCTATCGGCTTAGATTGGTTAACGGATGTTCAAGAATACGAAAAAGTGATTTTACCAACTCGTCAATTGCCAACAGGTAAAGATAGTTGTCGTTTTTCATAAAATTAACAAACGAGAGGAACTTCTAAAATGAAAAAAATGAACGTGTTACAAGCACCATTTGTGGAAGAAATGGTCAAAACGACCAAAAATTTATATCGTTTAGGTTGGGATGAACGAAATGGCGGAAATATTTCGTATTTATTAAAAGAGGAGGAGATTTTACCTTTTCTAAATCCAACACAAGTGCTCCGAAAGATTCCAATGAAATTTGATGCAACGAAATTAGCAGGAAAATATTTTATCGTGACAGGCTCAGGAAAATATTTTAAAAATGTCTGTGATGCACCAAGTGAAAACTTAGGGATTTTACGAGTTAGTGAAAATGGCCAGGAATTAGAACTATTGTGGGGCTTAGAAGATGAAGCTGTGCCAACGAGTGAATTACCTAGTCATTTTATGAGCCATATTGCTCGTTTAGCTGTTGATCCAGAAAATCGCATTGTCATGCATAATCATGCGAGTCATTTATTAGCAATGAGTTTTACCCACGAATTAGATGAAAAAGTCTTTACTAGAACATTATGGCAAATGTGTACCGAATGTTTAGTAGTATTTCCAGACGGTGTTGGCATTATTCCATGGTTGGTTCCTGGAACGAATGAAATTGGTGTAGCAACGGCTGAAAAAATGAAAGAATCTCGTTTGGTTTTATGGCCGCAACATGGTATTTATGGTACTGGCCGTGATATGGATGAAGTATTTGGTTTAATTGAAACTGCCGAAAAAGCCGCTGAAGTGTACACTTATGTTTGTGCGCAAGGAGGCGTTCGCCAAACAATTTCAGATGCAGATTTATGGCGCTTAGCAGAAGCGTTTGGTGTGACACCGAAAGTTGGCTATTTGGAAGAGAAAGTATCAAAACGGAGAAAGCTATGATAAAAAAAGCCTTTTGTATGCAAGTATATCCTGATCAACATGCCGAATATCAACGACGTCATGAGGAGTTATGGCCAGAAATGCGTCAAATGCTGAAAGAACATGGGGCAATTAAGTATCAAATTTTTTTAAATTCTGAAACCAGTACACTTTTTGGTTATTTAGAAATAGAAGATGAAGCTCGCTGGGAGCAAATAGCACTGACGCCAATCAATCAAAAATGGTGGAACTATATGGAAGATATTATGGAAACAAATCCTGATTGCTCGCCGGTGACGACTGAATTAAAAAAAGTTTTTGAATTATAATTTAAAATAGAACAGTTTGTTATAGTGAATCGTATGATTGTACACAAAACAACTTACTTGAGTAGAGTTGATTTCAAGGGATTGTTCTGGAACTTACAAAGAAAGCCTTTGTGGTAACGGCTGTTCCAGAAAGTAATAAATTGTACCAACATTAGCTGTAACTGTTTATTCAAAAAATAGTTAACTTCTAAAAAAAGAGGTGAATCTTGTTGAAGAGTGTAAAAGAAATCCGGAAATCACAAGTAAATAGTATGATTTCAGATCAATATGAGATCTTTCATGTAAAAGATATGGTTAGTCCAGAAAAAACCATCTATCATTACCACGATTTTTATGAAGTCCATTGTACGTTAAAAGGGGTAGCAACGTTCTTTTTAGATGGACATCAATTTGATGTTGAAGCAGGAACCGTTTTACTCATTCATTATCATGATTTACATCGAATTATTAAGCAGAGTACTGATGATTTTGAACGGATGTATATTTTTTTAACACCTGATTTTTTACAACAACGATCTAGTAAACGGACAAACTTGTCTGCTTGTTTTCAACATTTTGGTCAGCGTCGTAGTAAAGTTATCAAAGTGGATGTAGCAAAATTAGCAAACTACTTGACCCCGTTAGATCATTCTCCTTTGCCAGAAGAATATGGTGCGGATGTTCGTTATGAACAACAACTGTTAGACTTTTTAATTTACTTAAATCAATTAGTTCTGAAAGAAGAGAATGAGAGCCAACCAAAACAAATGATTGAAAATGAACGAATTGAAGCAATGATTACCTACATTTCTCAAAATTTGGATCAACCATTAACCTTAGAACAGATGGAAAAAAATTTTTTTGTGACTAAGTATTATGTAACGCGGGAATTTAAGAAACATACAGGATTTACTTTCCATCAATTTGTGCTGAAAAAGAAACTACTTTACGCTAAACAGTTATTAAAAGAATATCGCAGTGCTAGTGATGTTTACCTGAAATGTGGATTTAAATCATATCCACACTTTTTGAAATCCTTTAAAAAAGAGTTTAATATGACACCGAAAGAATTTTTGGTGCAACATAAGAATAATCAGATCATTCATTTTGATCATTACGAAGAATCTATCAAGAAAGTGAGGCTTGAATAAAATGTTGACACTTGCAGTACGTGCCCATGATGTTGGCACCAAAATATCTCCTGTGGAATTGGCTAAAAAAATTGCTGAAACGAACATCACTTCAATTCAATTTGCCTTAGGTATTTCTTATCCAGAATATGCAAGTGCTGCTGTTCTATCTCCAGGACTAGGAAGTCAATTGAAGAATATTTTCGAAGATGAAAAGATTACGATTAGTGTCCTAAGTTGTTATATTAATCTGATTCATCCAGATTTAGAAGAGCGAGAAAAACGACTGCATCAATTTGAAACATACATTCGTTACGCTTCAATGTTTGGGGCAAAAATCGTTGCAACTGAAACAGGCAGTATATATGAAACGATTTATTACACTGAAGATAATTATACAGAAGAAGCATACGAAGAAGTTTTATTTTCTGTTAGAAGATTATGTCGAGAAGCTGAAAAGTATGGGATAATTGTTGGGATTGAACCAGGAATCAATCATCCAATTCATACAATTGAAAAAATGCAACGATTGATTGACGAGGTTGCTTCAACTAATTTAGGCATTATTTTGGATCCTACCAACTTAATTCGAGTAGATATAGATAAAACGTATTTGGAAATAGTAGAAGAAGCGTTTGAGTGTTTTGGTGAAAAAATCGTTGCTTTTCATTTGAAAGATTTCATTATAAGAAATCAGCAGATATTTCCGGTAGCCATTGGCGAAGGGCAGGTACCTCTTAAAGAAACCATTCAATTTTTGAATAAACATAAGCCCGGACTGTTCACTATTTTTGAGGAAACACCATTTGAAAAAATAGCAAGTGCCTATCAAAAAGTTTCGCAATATCATTCCATTTAGATAAAAATGTGCAACAAAAAACATCTCGATTTTTTGAGATGTTTTTCGTTGCTTAATAAGACAAAATATAAAATATACTTGCCTTAAAAACTCACATAAAAGAAAGAAGCAATCGCCACAGCAAATGAAATAATAGCAAACACTAAACTACTCCATAGTCCTAACAGAATAAACGGTGAGGTTCTTTTGCCGCCCTCTTTCTTTAAGTAGGAAAATGTCCGTCCAGTAACAATGAATTGCCAGATACTAATCAATAAAAAAATACCGCCAATTAAGTAACGCATGTCCTCGTCCTCCTTCTATTTAGTATACCACTTGATGAAAACGTTATCAAAACGCTGTATAAAAAAGTTGCCTTTCAAAAAAGAGAAAGGCAACTTTTTGACGGTTTAACGGACGTCACCCATTAAGTTTTGGATTGGTTTTTTCACAATGAATAAGAGAATCCCGGCAACGACAGCTACAAGTCCGACAATCCCAAAATATGCTGACTCTGTTCCAGGTGTATAGAAACGAGCAATTTGAGCGTTAATGGCTTGTGAAGCGGCATCTGCTAATAACCAAATAGCAACGGTTTGAGCTTCGAAAGCTTTCGGTGCTAATTTTGTAGTAATCGATAAGCCAACGGGAGATAAACACATTTCTCCGACAATCATAATGAAGAAACTAAAGAATAACCAAAGTGGACTCACCCGTCCTTCGGTACCATAAAGTAGACCTGGCAACATTAATAAGACGAAGGAAAGACCAGCAAAGACTAGCCCTAGTGAAAACTTCACAACGGTTGATGGTTGACGTTTACCTAGTTTTGTCCATAATGTAACAAAAATAGGGGTCAAAATAACTACGAATACAGGATTTAATGATTGGAACCAGCTAGCGGCAATCGGGAAGCCAAACAAACTCGTTTGCGTCCGTTCATTTGCAAATAGAGCAAGAATAGACGAACCTTGTTCTTCCAATGACCAGAAAACAATTGCTGCTAAGAATAATGGCAAGTAAGCCAGAACTTTTGGTTTTTCTTCAGCAGTGACATCTTTAGACGTTAACATTTTGCTGAAATAATAAACAGGTAACAGGATTCCTAACACGCTGATGGTATTAATAAAGAAATCAATTGTTAAATGTCCTGTGACATAGGCGCCACCAAAAATAAGTAAAGCAACGATAATTGCCAGCATAAATGCTTTAGCAAATTTCTTTTGCTCTTCTTTAGACATTGGATTAGTTGGGGCCTGACCAATTCCAGCCAGAGATTTACGTCCTTGGAAATAATATTGTAGTAGCCCGAAGAACATCCCTACTGCGGCAACGGAAAAGCCTAAATGATAATTATATTCTTGTCCTAAAGTTCCGACAACAAGGGGAGCGATTAAGGCTCCGATATTAATCCCCATGTAAAAAATGGAGAAGCCTGCATCTCTACGTAAGTCAGTTTTTGAATAAAGATGGCCAACCATCCCTGAAACGTTTGGTTTTAACATCCCAGTCCCAAATACAATTAACATAATAGAAACGAATAAGGCGGGGACACCAAATGGGGTAGCGAGAACAATATGTCCAGCAATGATTAACAAACCACCAATAAAAACAGTTTTCCTTGAACCTAAGACACGGTCAGAGACCCAACCTCCAATGATACTGGACATGAAAACCATTGATCCATAAATGGACATGATGGCTAAGGCAGTTGCTTTGGGGAGACCTAAACCGCCATTGGCTACGGTATCGTAAATGTAATACATTAGAATAGCACGCATGCCGTAGTAACTGAAACGTTCCCACATTTCTGTGAAGAACAGTGTTGCTAGTCCTTTCGGTTGTCCCAGAAAGGATTTGTCTAATTTCTCAAGTTGTTCTTTGTCACTCATAGATAAAACTCCAATTCTTATAATATTCAGAATATTTGATAATAAAATGACTTAAATGTAGATTCATATATTTTATTACTCATAGATTGGAAAATAGAAAGAGAAAAAACTGATTACGTTTTTAAATAACAAGCGTTCGAGTGATTGTTTGTTTTTTATTCGTGAATTATGATAAAAATGAATATTTATTCTGCTTTATTTTCAATAATTTGTTTTCACATTCGTTTTAGCTGTTCCTTTTTTGAATAAGATTAAAATGAATAAATAACAAGCAAAATATAAGATTTTTTTGTTTAACTCTTTTTGTTTCAATAGGAAGTGCTTAGTGTTTTTTCAGAATCGAAAAATGAATACGATATAAAATTTAACTATATATAGAAGGAAAAATAAAAATAGTGAATGATAAAAAAATTCAAAGAAAACACCTGTTCTTTTTAGGCGTGAATTTTGAAAAAAACATTCTTATGTCTAGTATCTTTAACATTTTGTTACTTTTTGACTGAAACGAATGTAAAAAAACCGACATTTAAGGGCTAATCAAGGGTTGGAAAACGGTTTCTCAAAAATAAAATCCTGTTTTTTTAACTTTTTTTCGCAAAATATAAACAGGATAATATCAAGCTTCCAGCAGCTTTTTATTACAAAATGTAACAAAACCGACATTCTAGTAATAAATTGTCACGAGATATTCACCTACGGCCGGCCATTCGATGATAAAGTATGTGAAGTCGTTTCGATAAAGCGAAGCAGACGTGGTTGTTGCCGAGAGCTAAGAGCAACAATCAAATATTTTTAATTACAAAGGAGAAACATACATGAAATCAATCAAAACGATTTTACTTGGAACAACTTTGGCCGCAGGTTTAGGATTATTCTTAGGAACAGACGCAAACGCAGAAAGCTTATATACAGTTAAAGCAGGAGATACTTTATCAACAATTTCTCATCAATTTGCAGGAGACAATAGCTTAATTCAAAAAATTGCTTCTGATAACAAATTGCCAAACCTTGATTTAATTTTTGAAGGAGAACAATTAGTTATTCGTTCAGAAAAAGAAGTTGCTAATACTCCAGCACCAGCTGTAGAAGTTGCACCAGTTCAACAAGTAGTTGAACAACCTGTTGCACAACCAGTACAACAAGAAGTACAACAACCTGTTGCTCAAGAAGTAGCGCAACCAGCAGCACCTGCCGCAAGCAGTGATGCAAAAGAGTGGATCGCACAACGTGAATCTAGTGGTTCTTACGATGCAACAAACGGTCAGTATATCGGTCGTTACCAATTATCTGCCTCTTATTTAAATGGTGACTATTCACCTGCCAACCAAGAACGCGTGGCAGATCAGTACGTAGCAGGTCGCTATGGTTCATGGGATGCAGCTAAATCATTCTGGTTAGCAAATGGTTGGTACTAAAATTAAATAAACGAAGTAATCTAATTACTTATTAAAAACCATAAACAAAAAAACAGTAACCTGTAAAGATTACTGTTTTTTTTGTCGATTTGTTAAGGTACAACGCCCCACGCTCGTCAATTGGTGGTCTGCGTTATAAATTTTTGCTTCCCAAACTTGAAGGGTCTTTCCCGAGTGATCAGGCGTCGCAATCACGGTAAGGCTACCATCATGGACACTACGAAGATGATTTACTTGTAAGTCTATGCCGACAGCAAAAGTGTTTTCAGGAACGTTTTCGTTCGCACCTAAACTACAGGCAGTTTCAATTAAGATGCCGTTTAAGCCCCCGTGGACAAGGCCATAGGGTTGTTTATGCACGTCTTTTACCGCTAAAGTAAGCTGACATTTCTCAGCAGAAACGTGTTGAATCGTGATGCCTAAATACTCTAAAAGATGAATAGTAATCAGTCCTTTCTAATAAAAGAGAGAATAAAAGGTTTTTTATTTATTATACAGGAATGAAGAAAATTTGAAATAGCCATGTTTTTTCTTAAAATTCAAGCGACTTTTTCTCTAAAGTGCCGATTCTTGTGTATAATAGAAAAGATGAGATTAATGAAGGAGGTTTCCTAATGAGAAACTGGACAACAATTAAAGAATATGATGAAATTTTATTTGAGCAAGCAGGCAAAGTAGCAAAAATTACTATCAACCGCCCGCATGTTCACAACGCATTCACACCAAAAACAGTCATGGAAATGATTGATGCATTCAACATTAGTCGTGATAAAGAAGATGTCGGGGTTATTATTTTAACAGGCGCAGGTGACCAAGCATTCTGTTCTGGTGGCGATCAAAAAGTTCGAGGTAATGGTGGTTACGTTGGCGAAGACAATATTCCACGTTTAAATGTGTTAGATTTACAACGGTTAATCCGTGTCATTCCCAAACCAGTCATCGCAATGGTGAAAGGCTGGTCCATTGGCGGCGGCAATGTTTTACAATTAGTTTGTGATTTAACAATTGCGGCTGAAAATGCTAAGTTTGGGCAAACAGGACCAAATGTCGGTAGCTTTGATGGTGGATACGGCTCAGGTTACTTGGCGCGCGTTATCGGCCATAAAAAAGCGAAAGAAGTTTGGTTTATGTGTAAACAGTATTCTGCTCAAGAAGCTTTAGATATGGGCTGGATTAATACGGTTGTTCCATTGGATCAAGTAGAAGATGTGACAATGGAGTGGGCAGAAGAAATGTTAACCAAAAGCCCGATTGCTTTACGGATGATTAAAGCCTCTTTAAATGCCGATACAGATGGCTTGGCTGGTGTGCAACAATTAGCTGGTGATGCGACACTTCTTTACTATACAATGGCTGAAGCACAAGAAGGCCGAGATGCATTTAAAGAAAAACGGACACCAGATTTCGATCAATTCCCTAAATTCCCATAAACCAATGACTTGGTTAAATAAACAAGTACAAAAACGTCCCGATCATCCTGCTTTTTATTTTCAGGATGAATCTTGGACGTTTTTAGAAGTGCAACAAGAAGTCAGCCATTGGGTAGCCACATATCAACAGGTGCTTGCACCAGAAGAAAAACGTGTGGCTTTATTCAGTAAGAACAGCAAAGAGTTGTATTTTTCAATTCTAGCCTTATGGGAATTGGGGAAAGAGTTATTATTTTTAAATACGCATTTGACACTTGCTGAACTGACTTTTCAGTTAAAAGATGCGCAAGTTAAAACGATTATTGGTGCGCCTGAAACGCAGGCTTTGTTAGAGGAGATTTCTTTTGTTGACGTTCAGCCAATGGTTAAAAAACAACATAGTCTTTCACGTCAGGAGTTTCAACAGCCAAGTGACTTAGAGTCGGTGGCTTCTATTATGTATACATCTGGAACTACAGGACAACCTAAAGGGGTTTTGCAACGGTTTAAAAATCATTTGGCCAGTGCTAGAGGCACCCAAGAAAATATGGGGATTACTGCTGAAGATTGTTGGTTGTGTGCAGTCCCATTATTTCATATTAGCGGATTGTCGATTGTTGTTCGACAACTCGTCTTAGGTTGTAGTATTCGCCTTTACGATAAATTTGATGAACAGCAAGTGACACAAGATTTACAAGAAGGCCGTGGAACCGTCATTTCAGTGGTTGCGACAATGTTACAACAATTATTGTCTGTCTATCCTGAAGCTGGCTACAGCGCCAGCTTTAAAGGAATGCTATTAGGCGGCGGACCGATTGCTCCGGATAAATTAGCGCAGTGTGAGGAAAAAGGGATTCCAGTCATTCAATCTTACGGGATGACGGAAACGTGTTCGCAAGTTGTTGCCTTGAAATTTGAAGATGCGGCGCTGAAAATCGGCTCTGCTGGGCAACCGTTAAAAGATATGCAGATCAAAATTGTTGATGAACTAGGACAAGAACAGCCAGAAAAGCAAGTCGGGGAAATTTTACTTAAGGGACCAAACGTTGTTTCAGGTTACCTTAACCAGCGTCAACCTGAAAAATGGACAGCAGATGGTTGGTTTAAAACAGGCGACATGGGCTATTTAGATGCACAAGGTTACCTGTATTTGGTTAGTCGTTTAAGTGAACTCATTATCTCTGGTGGTGAAAATATTTACCCCACTGAGGTTGAACAGGTGTTACAGGCGATAACAGGAATTAAAGCAGCGGCAGTTGTAGGAGAACCAGATGCGCAATGGGGAGCCGTCCCAGTTGCATATGTGATTAGTGACCAAGAAATCACCTTAGCGCAAATTCAAGACCAGTGTTCACGAAAACTGGCAAAATATAAACGACCGAAACGCATTTATTTTTGTCATTCTTTCCCGCAAACAGCAAGTGGAAAGATTGCCAAACATCGTTTCATGACAGAAGAAAGAGAGGCGTTTTTAATCAGATGAAATTGCCTGATGAATTACGACAAGCCTATCAGAAGAATGCCCGTCAGTTCAGTTGGGTTTTTCCATTAGAAACAGAACAAACAGCCTTGGCAATTTTTGCCGCTGGTGAAAAGGCATACCAAGGAGAACGTTTTTTTTGGCAAACGCCGAAAAAAGATTTTGCTTTGGTTGGCTTCGGATATGAAACTATCTTAAAAGGCGCAGAAACAGAAACGCATCAATTGAACAACTTTTTAAAAAAAGAGGCGGCAACTCGTTTTCAAAATATGTCTATTTCTGGTACGGGGGCCCTTCTGTTTGGCGGTTTGCCTTTTGATACAGAACAAACGCCTACTGAGGCCTGGGGAGAGTTAGGGGAAGGTTGGTTTTATCTACCAAGTATTCTATTTACTTTTTCAGGTTCACGTATTTATGGAACGCTGAACTTTTCAGGTTCTAGTGAACAAGAAGTCGAGGAACGTTGGTCGACTTTGGTGGCTCAGTTTGATCGCTTGTTAGCTACCTGTGAGGAGTTGCCAGCTGTAGCGGAAACAAAGATTGACAAGGAAGAAGTTGCCGTGACTGAATGGCTACAAGCTGTCAACGAAACCGTAGCAGTCTTAAGAGAAGATGGCCCTTTAAAAAAAGTGGTTTTGGCTCGACAACTTGCTGTGAGCAGTCCTGAAAAAATTCGAAGTAACCAAGTGCTCGTTAATTTAATGGCACAACAACAAAATACGTATTTGTTTGCTTTAGAAGCCAAAGACACAAGTTTCATTGGTGCAACACCAGAACGACTTCTGTTGGGTACTAAAGAAACGTTTGCGACCGCTTGTATTGCAGGAACCATTAAAACGGGTCAAACACCAGAAGAAACGAAAGCTTTAGGAGCACAACTTTTACAAGACCGCAAAAATACCGGAGAACACCAAATTGTGGTGGAACGTTTAGCGAAAGAGTTGGCGAAGATGACGACTTCTGAAAACAGTATTCAAGCACCCATTATTTTGGAAAATCGAGATGTACAACATCTTTATGTGCCAATCTCGGGTCAACGTAAGCCGGGAATTTCGTTCTTGGAAAGTGTGATGCAACTACACCCAACGCCAGCTTTAGGCGGTGAGCCCAAAGAGTTGGCAGTCGAATGGATTCGACAATATGAGCCAGGGAGTCGTGGGTTATATGGTGCGCCAATCGGTTGGATTTCAGGGAATGATGATAGTGGCGAGTTTGCTGTGGCCTTGCGTTCAGGTGTCTTTGCTGGTCAGCAAGGCGTTCTTTATGCAGGTTGTGGTATTGTTGCGGATTCCCAAGCAGAGCTAGAAAGAGAAGAAACGAAAATAAAATTTCAACCGATGTTACGAGGAATTGGAGGGCAGGTTTAATGAATCATCAAGAAACAATGACCGATTATTTAACGGCCTTTATTGAAGGCTTAAAAAATAGTGGGGTTGAACAAGCAGTCATTAGTCCAGGGTCCCGTTCCACACCACTGGCTTTATTACTTCATCGGGAAACCGCAATCCAAACTTTTGTCGATGTCGATGAACGTTCCGCTGCTTTTTTTGCTTTAGGATTAAGTAAAGCGAGTCAAAAACCAGTGGTCTTACTTTGTACCTCTGGAACAGCAGCTGCAAACTATTATCCAGCAATTTGCGAAGCCAATATTAGCCATATACCCTTAGTCGTTTTAACAACGGATCGGCCGCATGAGTTACGTCAAGTTGGCGCTCCTCAAGCCATGGACCAATTACAAATGTATCAAAATCACGTGAAATTATTTGTTGAAATGGCTTTGCCAGAAGCAACAGAAGAGATGTTGAATTACGCCTATTGGCAAGGCGCTAAAGGAGCAGCATTCGCTCAACAAACGCCTGCTGCACCTGTTCATTTGAATTTTCCTTTGCGGGAACCATTATTACCTGACTTAGAGAGAAAAACAAAGAGTTCTCAACAAACGGCTTTATTCGCTGGCCAATCAATCCTTTCTACAGAACAAGTGCAACAGTTAGCGGATCAATGGTACCAGAAAAACGGCGTCTTGGTTGTCGGTGGCAGTCATACAGAGGAAGAAGCGGCGTTATTTATTCAATTAGCCGAAGCTTTGCAATGGCCGTTACTAGCGGATCCTTTAGCAAACATTGTGACACATGGGCGAAAGAGTAAAGTTGTTATTGCACACAGTGATCTGTTTCTAAATGTGGCGACCTTGCCACAAGAACCAGAAGTGGTAGTGCGTTTTGGTTCGCTGCCAATTTCTAAAAACATCATGTTATGGTTGAAACGCTTAGCAACGACAGAGACTGCTTTTTATTTTGTGGACGAAAATGGGCAATGGCAAGAGCAATTGAAAAAATCACAAACCGTTATTCAGGCAAAGGAAACCACGTTTGTAGAACAACTGCTAACGGTTGTCAAACCAACAGAAGCGACTTGGTTAGCACAATGGCTCCTGCTGGAAAAAACGGTCTCTGAAGTTCTTCTAGAAACGCTGAACGCGACAGAATTAAATGAAACAACAGCCAGCTTAGCTGTTCACCAAACGATGAAAGAGAACGGTCAGTTATTTGTATCTAATAGTATGGCTATCCGCTACTTAGATCGATTTATGGATAGTCGCCCTTATCGGATGTTTGGAAATCGCGGCATCAATGGGATTGATGGGATTGTTTCAACTGCTTTAGGAATGAGTGCCGTAGCACCGACACAGCAAAACGTTCTACTGATTGGTGATTTAGCACTATATCATGATATGAATGGTTTATTTTTGGCTAAACGCTATCAGTTGCCGTTAACAATTGTTTTATTAAATAACAATGGTGGCGGGATTTTCTCTTTTCTATCTCAACGAACTTTACATGAGGACGATTTCGAGCCTTTATTTGGAACACCGCTTGATTTAGATTTCTCGTTAGTTGCTGAACTTTACGGTGCTTCGTACCAAGAAGTCAAAACAATCGCGGAGCTCAAGCAAATTTTACAAACAGCGGCTGAAGAACCACAATTTCAAGTGATCGAAGTCAAAGGGAATCGTCAAGAGAATGTTCATTTGTACGAATCAATTTTAGCTGAAATTGGTAGACGAGTAGAAAGACAGGGGATTTCATGGAACGGTTAATTCGGGGGATGCAGTACCATTATCAATGGTTAACACCTTTTGATGCAAAGCGAACGACAGTAGTCTGTTTACACGGTTTCACAGGAACGTTAGCCACGTTTGCAGCCGTTTTTCCCAGTCAAACACCTTATAACGTTTTAGGCATTGATTTACCTGGGCATGGCGCGACTGCTAGTTTGGTAGCACCAGAGCGTTATACCATGAAACAGGTTTGCCATGATCTTGCTGAACTAACCGAATCGCTAAATTTGCCTTGCTTTTGTTTACTAGGCTATTCAATGGGCGCTCGAACAGCTTTAGGTTTTGCATTACATTATCCACAAAAGGTACAGCATCTTTTATTGGAAAGTGGATCACCAGGTTTGGCCACCGCCGCAGAACGTCAGGCTCGTATCTGTCAAGATCATCGTTTGGCGGAACGTCTCTTAGAGGAACCGCTGGTGGATTTTATTGATTTCTGGCAAGAATTACCGTTATTTCAAACGCAAAAAGCCTTGTCTGTGGCACAGCAAATGGCCATTCGTCAGGAACGTTTGAGCCAATCGGCCTTTGGATTGGCTAGTAGTTTGTGGTATATGGGTACAGGAGCGCAAGAGAGTTACTGGGAACGTCTAGCAGAATTGCAGCCGATTCCTACCGATTTATTGGTAGGCGGCGAAGATCAAAAATTTATTGGAATTGCGAAAAAAATGCAGGCACGTCAACCGTTGTTGAGGCTGACAATTTTTCCTGAAGCAGGACATTGTATCCATTTGGAACAACCAACGATTTTCTATGAAAAGGTGACAGCGTTATTGGAAGGAGCCATCTGAATGAACATTCAATCAATTGAAACCTATCAGGTTCGTTTGCCTTTAAAAACGCCGTTTGTCACGAGCTATGGTCGCCTGGAAGAAAAAGCGTTTGATTTATTTGTAATAACGGATGAGCAAGGAAATCAAGGGTTTGGCGAATTAGTGGCTTTTGAGCAACCTGATTATGTGCAAGAAACGTTGGTAACCGAACGCTTCATCATCCAACAGCATTTAATTCCGTTACTTTTAACAGAAGCGATTGAACAGCCGCAAGAGGTTTCAACAATTTTTGAAGAAGTTAAAGGGCATTGGATGGGAAAAGCTGCGTTAGAAACTGCCATCTGGGATTTATATGCCAAACGGCAACAGAAGAGTTTAACTGAATTTTTTGGACCAACGCGGAGGAAAATTCCTGTAGGGATTAGTTTAGGGATTCAAGAAGACTTACCTCAATTACTTAAACAAGTTCAGTTAGCTGTAGAAAAAGGGTATCAACGAGTGAAGCTGAAAATTCGTCCCGGTTATGATGTGGAACCCGTTGCTTTGATTCGTCAGCATTTTCCTAACTTGCCTTTAATGGTCGATGCCAATTCAGCGTATACATTGGCTGATTTGCCTCAATTGCAACGTTTAGATCACTATCAATTAGCGATGATTGAACAGCCTTTTGCTGCAGATGATTTTTTAGATCACGCACAATTACAAAGAGAACTGAAGACAAGAATTTGTTTGGATGAAAATATTCGTAGTCTCAAAGACTGCCAAGTGGCGTTAGCATTGGGCAGTTGCCGTAGTATCAATTTGAAGATTCCTCGTGTAGGTGGGATTCACGAGGCGTTGAAAATTACCACATTTTGCCAAGAAAATGATTTATTGGTTTGGTTAGGTGGCATGTTTGAGTCTGGTGTTGGACGCGCATTGAATTTGCAATTTGCGTCACAGCCTACCTTTTCCTTTCCAGGTGATATTTCAGCCACGGAACGCTATTTTTATGAAGATATCATCACTGAACCTTTTGTTTTAGAACAAGGGACAATGACCGTGCCTCAGGGACTTGGTATTGGTGTTACACTTTCCCAGACGAATTTGCTAAAATACAGTCAGTATCAAAAAATCATGTAATGATAACAAAATTGCGCCTATGACTATGCAGAGAAGCATAATCTAGGCGCAATTTTTTATTTTTCTAATTGACTCGCTGCGGCTTCATCCAAGAGAACCGTTAAATTTGGGTGGAGTTGAAGAATAGAAGCAGGATACGTTTCTGTGACAGATCCTTGGAGCACTTGTTTGACCATCTGAGCTTTTTGTTCACCATTTACAATTAGGACAAGGTGTTTAACTTTCATGATGCTGGCTGGCCCCATCGTAACAAAGGTCATGCCTGGCTGCATCATTTCAGGAACAAACCAAGGCTCTGAACCAGTGACGGTCACTTGATAGGTTTCATTTTTAAAATGAGTGGTAGTGGGCATGTTCCCACAAAAATGACCATCTGCTCCTAAGCCAATTAACATCAAATCTAAGCCGCCTGCGTCAGCAATCCGTTGTTCTTGTTGTTGAAAGTTTTCAACAGTTAATGGATGGATGTTTTGCTCGGATATTTCTGCAGGTGTCAAATACAGCGTCCGCAAATCTGTCAAAGTAATGCCTTCCTTTTGATGAGGAACGGGGATTTCATCAAAGTTATAATAATGAACATTATCAAAGTCAGATGAATTTTTCACAATTGAGGCTAATTTTTGGTAAACAAGTGTTGGCGTTTTGCCAGCGGTAATTGATAAATTCACTCGTTTATCTTGGCTCATCGTGCTTAGAAGTAACATTTTTGCCCATTCGCTCATCGCGTCGAAATCTTGTTTAATTAAAATTTTCATACTTGCTCACTCCATTCTTTGAATAAGCTAAGTATAATTTGTGGGAACCATCCCATGTCAAGCTCTTCACAAAAAGGATTTAATTAACGGTATGCAAAAGAAAGAGGAGCAGCCGTCAAAACGACGACTACCCCTCTTTTTAAAGATTAAGATAACCTACAACGAGTTAACTTTTTAGCTTTCTGCTCCACTTGCTCCAGCGCTGGTCTAAACGTTCTTTTGACCAACACTGTTTAACAAAGAATTTTATTTTATTGTTCTTTTAACCATTTTTCTAGTTGTAAACGTTGCACTTTCATAGTAGCTGTGTGAGGGATTTCATCAAAAGCCATAATGATAGGTTCGTTTAAATGTGGTAAATCGGCTACTTGTGTCCACCAAGCGTCCCAATCCATTTCTTCCCCAGGGACAACCGCTAAAATTGGCTGAGGTTCATTTTCTTTGCCACGGACAATAATCACTTCTTCTAAGAAATCTAATGCATCCAATAAATGATCTTCAATAGCTAAATTACTGTCGATGTTTTCAATTAGATCTACTTGGCGATCTTTCAAGAATAAGTGGCCGCGTTCATCTAACATCCCGTAATCGCCGCTGTCCCACCATTCGCCGTAGACATTTTCTGCAAAGCGGGCATCTTCTTTGTAATACGTTAAGGCCCGTCCTTTTGATAAAAATTGGATATGGCCGTCCGTCATCGCAGGTAAA
Organism: Enterococcus sp. DIV1537a; assembly: GCF_051712085.1. Classification (NCBI taxonomy): domain Bacteria; kingdom Bacillati; phylum Bacillota; class Bacilli; order Lactobacillales; family Enterococcaceae; genus Enterococcus; species Enterococcus sp. DIV1537a. Next base: position 384,991 of record NZ_JBIOOE010000001.1, read on the forward strand.
ACTTGTCCTTTTTCATCGGTAATTCGAGCTTGTGTTAAATCCTCTAAACCAACACCCATGTCACGAGCATCTGAATCTTTTAAGGAGTCTAAAGTATGCGCTCGTAAGATCATTGGCCCGCATTCACTTTGTCCATAAACTTGTAGGAAAATTGGTTCATTGGCAGCAGATGCTTTTAAGAAAGCCACCATTGTAGCGTTGTTAATTGCATCAAAAGTAGAATGATAATAATGGACACTAGCGAAAGCTTCAGGTTTTTCTTTGGCCAAACGAACCCATTGAACGAAGTTATTGGGGTGTGTTTCTACAGCGATTGGTTGATAGGTGCTGAACATTTCAGCGACTTTTTCGCTCGAAGCATTTGCTAAAGGCATCATAGGGAAGCCCATAGCCATTAAAGAAGACACGCCAATGTTAAAACGAGAATGAACTGGCGAAATATGAAAGCCAACTAATTTCTTTTCAGCAATTTTTGTAAAAATGGTTTTTTGCCATTTTGTACGCCAACCCATAGAGTGATTGGAATGACAGATAAGTTTAGGAATACCTGTTGTTCCAGAGGTGTGGGTCATGTAGGCAATTTCGTCTTTAGTCAGTTCGTCTTGAGGAACTTCCGTGGCATCAGCTTCTAAAAGAGAAGCAACCGAAAGTTTTTTATTGGCAGAGCTGTTACGAACAGCTTGAACTTTTTCAGCAGTCACATCATCAAATAAAATATAAGGATCTTCTAAACGATCAACGAATACTTCAATTGTTTCAAAAGGTAAATGGTATGAAACCATTACAGGAACGGCTGCTAGATATGAGGCTGCAACAGCTAGTAAATACGTGTCGAATTTAGGACTTTTATAAATAATAATTTTGTCGCCTTTTTTTACACCTAAAGCGGCTAATTGATATGCCCGTTTCAAAATTTCTTGATGGCTTTCACCATAAGTTGTTTCTAAGCCAAGTGCAGGAAAAGCAGGCAAGGATTCATCAAAAATAATTGGAACAGTTGGTGTTTTTTCTGCGGCTTCTTGATAGTTTGTGTAGAGGTTTAATGGTTGATAATCAAGTAAGTGTGTCAAGGGAAAGTCTCCTTTGTAAAATAGTTTGTGTACAAATGTACAAGTTCACTTTATCCTATCATAGAATGGGTTCTTTTTCTACGTCAAAAATACAACGTTAAATGTTATTTTTTATTATTCACAAGCACAACGTTTGCTGTATCTGACAAAGTTTCCTACAATAATTATGTAAGTAACAAGTTCTCAGAAGTGTAAAACTTTACAAAGGAGAGGAATTTACATGAAAAAAATCTATGAAACAACTATCATTAATACGGGTGGACGTGCAGGAGAAGTTCACTCACCGGATAAATCATTTTCTTATGCGGTTGCTTCGCCAGGTGTCAAGAAAGAAAATACAACAAATCCAGAACAATTATTCGCAGCGGCTTACAGTGCTTGCTTTAACGGTGCGTTAGAATTAGTGATGGATCAAGAAAAAGTCGAAGGTAAAAGTACAGTAACTGCACGTGTTTCCTTATTCCAAGGAGAAGATGGGTTTAGCGTTGGTGCTGAATTAGAAGTTCATATTGATGGGGTAAATCAAGCTAAAGCAGAAGAACTTGTTAAAAAAGCCCACGAAATTTGCCCATATTCTAAAGCAACGAGAAATAATATAGACGTTAAATTAACAGTGATTTAATTAAAAAAGAAGCGCTTTGTCTATACGACAAAGCGCTTCTTTTTTAGATAACAGTCCACAAATTATACATATTTAACAAAATAACTAAAAAAACAACTAAACTATAAATTTGGGCGACCCGTTGTTGGGATAATTTTTTACTGAAAAGACCGCCGACATAACCACCGAATAAAGCGGCAGGAATAATAGCCCAAAGCATTGTCAAATCAAAAACCGCAAACCCTGTGGTCAAGCCGATATTGCCAAGTTTGGCGAGTTGGGAGAAAAAAATAGTAATGATGGAATAGACAGTTGCTGATTTGATATCCATTCCAAAAAAGAGAATAAGGCAAGCTACATTAATGGGACCGCCACCGATGCCTAAAAAGGTTGATAGAATCCCTAAGCCTAATCCGACAATCAGAAAAATGCTCAATCCGTTGAGGTGTAAGTGCCAGTTGGAAAATTGATTGTAGAGAAGAACCAAAACCAAGGTCAGCAACATGATGATATATTGGATTAGTTGTACTTTTTCTTCATTTGGCGCTAGTGCAATCGCCTGATTAAGAAGTAAATCACCTAACATGCCGCCGACTAAGGAACCAAACGAAATACTCGCGGCTTTTTTCCATTCAATTTGGACACCATTTTGATACTGTTTATAAGTCGAAGAAATGGACATGACAAAAACAGCGACACTTGAATAGAACGCAATACTATTTAACGAATGGAACCCAAGAAAATCCAAAACAGGCTTAATAATGACGCCTCCACCCATCCCAGAGAGCGCCCCAACTGTATTGGATAGAAAAATAGTTATGAAATAAATCAGCAAAACCCGCACATAATCACTCCTAAACCGTTTTCTTTTAGTATAGCACAAAAATTATATAAGAAATGTAATTTCATTTAAAAATATTTTAAAAAGAACTTGAAATGATATTTCTTTAATGGTATTCTACAAATGCAAAAAAGAAAACGCATTCAAGGAGGATGAGAAAGCATGACAGTATCGATTGGTATTATTTTGATTTTATGTCTTTACACAGTTGTTGGTGTACTTGACCAAATTTCTATTCAGATTGGTCCATATACACCATTGTTTGCTGCAACGTTTACTGGCCTAGTCTTAGGAGATGTTCAAACAGGTTTGATGATTGGGGCAACGCTTCAATTGATGACATTAGGCGTAGCGACTTATGGAGGAGCAACAGTCCCAGACTTTCTTTCAGGGGCCATTATGGGAACGGCTTATGCAATCATTTCAGGGAAAGGGGCAGAGTATGGTATCGGAGTTGCGGTTCCAATTGGGTTATTATTAACACAACTAGATATTTTAGGCAGAATGGCTAATACGTTTTTCCAACACAAAGCAGATCGCTATGCGGAAGAAGGCAATTATAAAGGGGTCGAGCGCTGCAATGTTTTAGGAATTTTTCCTTGGACGATTTCTCGTGTCATCCCAGTTTTTATTGGCCTAGCTTTTGGTGAACAAGTTGTAAACGCTATCAATAATTGGATTCCTATTTGGGTGATGAATGGGCTAAAAGCAGCAGGCGCTATTTTACCAGCGATGGGGATTGCTATTTTAATGCGTTACTTACCAATTAAAACATACTGGCCCTATTTTATTATTGGGTTCGTGTTACTTGCTTATGGGGCCCAATTCTTCTCAGTTTTAGGTGTCGCACTGGTTGGCTTGGCTTTAGCAGCGATTTATGTGATGAATCATAACAAAGGCGGCGCAGCTACAACAAGTGGCACGGTTATTTACGAAGATGATGAGGAGGTTGAGATTGATGACTAACAAATTAACAAAAAAGGATATTAATAAAGTTTACGTCCGTAATCTTTTTGGCTATCAGTGGGGCTGGAACTATGAAAAAATGCAAGGACTTGGTTACGCTTGGGTGATGATGCCTGCATTAAAGCGACTATACAGTGAAGATCCAGTAGCTATGAAGAAAGCCTTGAAGACACATCTTGGCTTTATGAATACAACGCCAGCCATGTCGCATTTAATTGTCGGAGCTGATATGGCTTTGGAAGAAGAAGTCGGCATTGAAGATGAAACGGCCATTACTGGCTTGAAAACAGGTCTAATGGGTCCGTTTGCTGGTGTTGGTGATACCATTTTTATCGCGATTTATCGTGCGATTGTTTTTTCGATTGCAGCTTACATGGCGCAAGGGGGCCAGGTTGTTGGGTTACTGATCCCGTTAATTGCCGGAGCAGTGGTCCTATGGGTTCGCTATAAATTCACTTGGATTGGTTACCATCAAGGGAAAAAAATTGCGACAGAATTTGCGGATAAAATGAAATTGTTTACGCAAGGTGCAGCTATTTTAGGGTTAACGGTGGTCGGCGGTTTGATTCCTTCGGTAATTACTTACAAATTAGATTTAACTTATAAAATGGGAGATGTAACATTATCTGTTCAAGAAATGTTGGATAAAATTTTACCCGCATTAATTCCTTTAGGGATTGTTCTTTTATCCTATTGGTTACTAGGGAAAAAGAAAATGAATTCAACACGGCTAATCTTTGTTTTAATTTTAATTGGCATGGTTTTAGGCAATTTACAACCAATGTTGGCTTGGGTTGGCGGTTTATTTTAAAAAAATAGTATATAATAGGAGAGATTTATTATGACAATTGTACATGCAAGAGTAGATGAGCGTTTAATTCACGGACAAGTTGCAACTGTTTGGACAAATACGGTTGGAGCACAAAGAATCATGGTAGTAAATGATGCCGCGGTCAAAGATCAATTACAAATTGGTGCCTTAAAAATGGCTAAGCCTGCAGGAGTTAAATTATCCATTTTATCAAAACGTAAAGCGATTGAAAAAATTTTAGCAGGCAATTATGATGAAGAAAAAGTCTTTTTAATTACGAAAGACATTGCAGACATGGCGGCTTTAATTGATGGCGGTGTTCCGTTACAGAGCTTCAATGTCGGCAATATTTCTCAAAAAGAAGGCAGTCGAGCAATTAAAAAATCTGTTGCATTAACCGATGAAGATATTCAAACCGTTCGTCGTTTAACAGATAATGGGGTGACTATTACCGCACAGATGATCCCTTCTGAACCAAACGAAGCAATTTTAACTTTCATAAAATAGAAATGGAGATGAGAAGATGGAGCCAATCCGTTCAATCAGACAAAAATATAAGGACTTTTCCAAAGTAAATAAGAGAATCGCAGACTATATACTGAAGGATCCGACCCGTCTTCTCTCATTAACAGCAAACGAAATTGCTAGCAATAGCGAAACTTCTCCAGCGTCAGTTACCCGTTTTTCTAAACAATTAGGATTTGACAGCTGGGAAGAGTTAAAACTATCCATTGCAGCGGTACAAGCTGCCAGTAACGGTAAAAAAGATATTGATCCAATTGTAGCGGCAGATGATTCGGTGGATACTATTTGTATGAAAGTGGAATCTTTATTAAATGCTACGATTGAGGATTTGTTTTATACAGTGGATAAACAAGCCTTGGAACGAGCAATCGCGCATGTTAAAAAAGCGGAAAAAATTCATTTGGTTGGAATTGGTGCCTCTTCTTTAACGACTTATAATCTTTATCACAAGTTTAACCGCGCTGGTCGCCAAGCAATTTTTAATTATGATAGTCACATGATGTTGGAGTTTTTAAATTATGCAACGGCACAAGACATTTTGATCACGGTCTCCTATAGTGGTTTGACAAAAGAAGCCTTAATTGCCTGTGAAATTGCCAAAAATAGAGGCGCAACGGTTATTTTTATTACCAGTAACGATGGAGAAAACGTGCGATCATTGAGCGATGAAGTTCTTTTAGTACCAAATAATGAGCACCTTATTCGAGTTGGGGCTATTTCATCGATTGCTTCGTCAATGGCAATTGGCGATGTTCTGTATTTAGGTTCAATTCAAGATGATTTAGACACAGAAATTGAACGCAATATGATTGAAACGAGTCAACTTGTCAGCCGTCTAAAAGAGAAGTAGGGGTGTGCAAGCAAATGAACTTAGAAGGATTAACGACAGAAGCCAGAAATGAAGCGACTAAAAAGATTGACCAAGTGTCAACATTAGAGATGGTGACTTTAATAAATCAAGAAGACCAAAAGGTAGCACAAGCAATTGAAAAGGTGCTTCCGCAGATTGCTGCAGCAATTGATGCAGCGGCAGAACGATTTAAAAAAGGGGGCCGTTTAATCTATTGTGGTGCAGGAACGTCTGGACGTTTAGGTGCTTTGGATGCGATTGAATTAACGCCCACATATAGTGTGTCGCCAGAACGCGCATTTGGTATTTTAGCTGGTGGTGAAAAAGCAATGTATCAAGCAATTGAAGGCGCTGAAGACTCGAAAGAATTAGCTATCGAAGATTTAACGCAACATCAATTGACCGCCCGAGATGTCGTAATTGCGATTGCTGCTAGTGGTCGGACACCATATGCTGTTTCCGCAATTGAATACGGAAAAAAAGTGGGCGCTCTAACCATTTCAGTTACCTGTAATAATCAAAGTCCGATGAATCAATTGGCGGAAATTGGGATTGCGCCAATTGTAGGACCGGAAGTCATTACAGGATCAACTAGAATGAAAGCGGGTTCAGCACAGAAAATGGTGTTAAATATGTTTTCAACAGGGATTATGGTTAAAGTAGGGAATATCTATCAAAATTTGATGGTCAACGTACAACCAACGAACGAAAAATTAATTCAACGTGCCACGAATATCATTAAAGAAGCAGCAGAAATCGAGGAATCGCAAGCCAAAGAATACTTGGAGGCAGCACAGCTAGAAGTGGCACCAGCCATTGTAATGGCGAAAGCCCACGTTGATTTTCAAAAAGCCAAACAACTATTAGCAGAACATGACGGACGGATTTCAGAAGTTTTAGCATAGAAGTGGTGAACAATGAATCAAATCGCAATTCAAAAAACAATTCAGAGACTGATTAATCAGCAAGTCGTTCCGGGTGTCGCTTGGGGGACGATCACAGAAGATAGCTTATCAGAACAGTATACGGGCTTTTTAGGTAATACTGGTCCATTTGCAAGACAAAAGGTTTCATCAGCTAGCCTGTATGATTTAGCGTCCTTAACGAAAGTTATTGGGACAACAAATCGAATGTTACAATTAATCGATACAAATCAGCTTACTTTTTCAACCACTGTGGGGGAAATCCTACCTGATTATCAAGGACTATCTTGTTCGATTGGGGAGCTTCTACTGCATCAGAGCGGACTGCCAGCTGATGTTGTCGATAAGAAAAATGTCACAAAAAAAAGCTTGCAAGAAATCATTTTAACGCATTCGTTATCTGAACGAGGGAAAACCACTTATTCTGATTTAGGGTATTACTTATTGGGAGAAATTATTCAAGTATTGGATCGCTGCTCATTAGAAGAGAGCTTTCAAACATACGTATTTCAACCAATGAACCTACAGCATACAAGTTTTACGGTCAGCGATTTTGCCCAGGCAGTGCCCACAGAGATTACAAAACAACGCGGCGTTATTCAGGGAGTGGTCCACGATTCGAAAGCCTATCAACTAAAAGCGCCAATTGGCAGTGCAGGTTTATTTGCAACTTTACCAGATTTACTCACTTTTGTTCAGTGTTTTATGAACAATCGCTACCCGTCTGGCAAACCATTATTTTCTGAAAAAATGTTCACTGCTCTCTGGTCTATGAACCAAGGGGGACGTACATTTGGTTGGGAAGTGAAAAAGACGCAAGCAGGGGCAGACTATTTGTATCATACTGGCTTTACTGGAACGGCGATTGGTATGAAAAAAGAGACCAAAGAAGCCCTAATTTTGTTGACGAATCGGATTCATCCCACTCGTGAAGAACGTGGCTTTCTGAAAGCGCGAACAAAAATTTATCAGCAGTATTTTTAGGAGGATATGATGAAACCAAAATTAATTTTAATGAGCCATGGACGGATGGCAGAAGAAACCTTAGCTTCTACTCAAATGATTGTCGGGGAATTAGCAGACGCTGCGATTGTGTCAATGACCGCAGAAGATGGCTTGAGCGGCACGCAAGCAAAACTGGCAGCAATCTTAAAAGAAGCTGGCGATGTCCCGACGCTTGTATTAGCTGACTTAAAAGGAGGAACACCTTGTAATGTGGCTATGATGGTCATGGGCACTTATCCGCAATTGCGAGTAGTCGCTGGACTTAATTTAGCAATGGCAATTGAAGCAGCCGTGTCACCTGTGGAAAATGTGGATGAATTAGCTGCATATTTAACGCAAATTGGCCAATCTGCGGTGACCACGATTGACTTACCTGAATTAACAGATGAAGAAGAATTTGAAGAATAGCAAAAAGGTGTTGTCTCAAAGACAACACCTTTTTTTAAGAACCAGGGATATTCCGTGGTTCGTTTTTGGTTGTGACAAAGAAAAAGAACAGACTTAGTAAAATAACTAGGATGCCATCGTTAAACATCGGATTTACGAAGTTTAAAATAGCACTTAAGATGACTGGCACGGTAGCACAATACGTAATAATTTTTAAACAATCAATCAAACGTAAAGAATAAAAACGTAATTTTGAATAGAGAGACGCACCGATAGCGGCAATCAGTAAGTCTAAAACTAAACCGATTAGAACAGGGTAGATAGCCACTAAAAAGACAATGAGTTTTGTCCACCAGGGGATCGCTGCTTCGCTTAGCGCAGTCTTGATACTCTGAGCGTTAACGCCATCTAAGGTTCCTTTACTATAGGGGAAGATAAATTGGTCGGTGCCTAGAATTGATTCAGTTGCGCCTGAATTTGGTAAGGCGACTACAAATTCATCTTGTAAAAAAGCCAAACCAAACGCATTACCAATTAAATCCTTTTGGACATCAGCGGCTGTACGTTTTCCATCTGGATCAAACGTAAAAATAATCGAGTCGGTTTGATAAATAAAACCAGATTCTTTGGCCTTTGTTTGCAACGTGCCATTTTCAATAGAAAAGTCAGGCAACTTTTCTGCAATTTTTTGGCCATCTTGTTGCACCTCTTGTAGCACAGAAAAGACTTGTTTGGTAATAGGTAGTGCTAAAATAGCACTTAAAAAAACAGCATAGAGAATTACTTTCCAAAACGCCATTTTTTTCGCATGCCGTAATTCTGAAACTGAAAAAAAGGCCTGCTTAAATAATTGCAATGTATTCATTTATTTACTCCTCACATCATTCTTCTACAGGTCATTCTAGCGAATTTATGAGGGAAACACAAGGTAATCTCCCTCTTTTGTAAAACTTTTCTTTTGGCAAGCAAACTATTTTGTAGAAAGCGGTTCACTCTGTTATCATAATAGTTGTATGAAAGACGTATGTTACATACTAAAAAATAGGGGGATTTAAAAAATGACTTACACATTACCAGAATTACCATATGCTTATGATGCATTAGAACCTTACATTGACGTGGAAACAATGCACTTACACCATGATAAACACCACAACACTTATGTGACTAACTTAAACGCAGCGATTGAAAAACATCCAGAATTAGGCGAAAAATCTGTAGAAGACTTAATTTCAGATATGAATGCTATTCCTGAAGATATCCGCACAGCCGTTCGTAACAATGGTGGCGGCCACGCAAACCATACATTCTTCTGGGAAATTATGGCACCAAATGCTGGTGGACAACCAACTGGCGCTATTAAAGAAGCAATCGATGAAACATTTGGTAGCTTTGATGAAATGAAAGCTGCTTTCAAAACAGCTGCAACTGGCCGCTTTGGTTCAGGTTGGGCTTGGTTAGTTGTGAATAACGGTAAATTAGAAATCACTTCAACACCAAACCAAGATTCACCATTAATGGATGGCCAAACACCTGTTTTAGGTCTTGACGTTTGGGAACATGCGTATTACTTAAAATATAAAAACGTTCGTCCAGATTACATTGAAGCATTCTGGAACGTTGTTAACTGGGATAAAGTAAACGAACTTTTTGCAGCAGCAAAATAAGTTTGCCAATTGTGAAGGAAAGAGTCAAATGACGGCTGTCATTTGACTCTTTCCTTTTACAAATCCAGGGTCGAAATAGTTGTTCGTTTATGGCATACTAAAGTAAGTAGGGAAAGATAACGGATACATAAAGAAGGAGCTAAAAAAATGAATGTTATGATGCAAAAAGTACACGGGTCAGAAAATGATTTCTTTTTATTGGATGAAACACAGTTTGAGCGTTCTTTAACCGCTGAGGAAATTGAGCAATTGCGCATCCAGTTATGTTCGCGGGAAACAGGATTATTGGCGGGAGCAGATGGGTTACTTTTGGTAGGAGAAGGGACTCACGGCACGTCCAATGCTAGAATGCGAGTGATTAACAGCGATGGTAGTGAAGCAAGCATGTGCGGGAACGGCTTGCGTACGGTTGCCCGTTATTTATCTGAAAAAAACCAAGAAAAATCATTTACAGTTGAAACAATGTTTGCAGATTTGAAAGTACGTCAAGCCCCCAATTTAGCTGAAGAAGTAGCGACTTACCAAGTGGAAATTTCACCAGTAAGTTTTGAAGCAGTCACTATCCCAATGCATTTAGGGGTCCAAACATTAATTGATGAAATCGTACCAGCCTTATCTAACACCATTCGCTTTACAGCGGTAGCAGTGCCTAATCCGCACCTTGTAGCATTTGTAGATCACGAAACCTTAAATGGTCCAGAATTTGAACGAATCGCTACCTATGTAAATAATGAAAATCCATATTTTCCAGAAGGGATAAATGTGAGTTTTGTTGAAATTCTTGGCAAAAATCAACTATTTGTTCGAACGTATGAACGTGGTGTAGGTTTTACAAGTGCTTGTGGGACAGCTATGTGCGCAAGTAGTTTACTTTATACGTTATTGAAAGATGGTGTTTTTTATGAAGAAATAACCGTCAAAAATGCTGGAGGTATGGTGAAAACAGTCGTCCACGAAACGTCAGATGGCAGTTATTGGATGGAATTAATTGGGAATGCCACGATTACGCATTTGATTGAAGGATCATTGACTGATTTACTACATGGTGCATTTGAGAAAATAACTATCACTGAAACGAATGAACAGAAACATTATCAAGAATTTCTGCAAACACTTTCTCAAAAATAACAATTGTTCCTTGATAAAGCGCTCTTTTATTTTACAATTGTGTTAAGTTCTTGTTCCAAAAAATAAAAAATATTGCTTGAATAAGCAAACTATGAGAAAATAAAGGGCATGAATTAAGAATTATTCTTAGATAAACGAGGAAGTGTCTTATGAAACTATGGAAAAAAGTAGTACTGGGCTTCTTGAGCGTCTTGCTAGTGGTAGTAGCTGGGGTATGTGCTTACGGGATTAAGATGTATTCAGATGCCAATTCAACAATCAATGGGATCTATCAATCAGTTAACCGTAAGTCCAATAAAGGAGCCACGGCCAATATTGATGCACAAGAACCATTCTCTGTTCTTTTAATGGGGATTGACACAGGTGATTTAGGCCGAACAGAACAAGGTCGTTCAGATACTACAATGGTTGTAACCATCAACCCGAAAGAAAACAAGTCCACAATGATCAGTTTGGATAGAGATATTCTAACAGATATTGTTGGAAATGACACACAAGACAAATTGAACCATGCCTATGCATTTGGTGGCGCCGAAATGGCGATTAATACAGTCCAAGAATTACTGGATATTCCCATCCATCACTATGTATCCATCAATATGAAAGGGTTAAAAGACCTGATTGATGCGGTAGGCGGTATTGAAGTAGATAATACGATTGGTGAATTTACGTTGGACGGTATTACTGTTCCAGCAGGTAAAATCAAGTTAGATGGCACGACAGGTTTGGCTTATGCGCGGATGCGTCACGAAGATCCTGAAGGAGATGTGGGTCGTCAACGCCGCCAACGAGAAGTTGTTGAGAAAATTGTGCGCAAAGTCATGAGTTTAGATGGTGTTTCAAAATATCGAAAAATTCTTGATGCTGTTGAAGCCAATGTAAAAACAGACTTAACTTGGGATGACATGATGGACATCCAATCAAAATATTTATCTGCCTTTAAAAAAATTGATTCTGAACAATTACAAGGATATAGTGCAACCATTGATGATATTTATTATCAAGTCCTAGATCCAAATAGTTTATACAAAACACAAACAACACTTAGAAAACAACTTGGTTTAAAAGAACATGCTTCTGAACGTGAAAAAGATTTAGCCTTTTATAATCAGTTTAGCTATGCTGTTACAGATACTGCACTGATTGGTGAATCTGGTGATTCAAGTGCCAATAGTTCTACTAGTTCGAGTAGCACAGCGGACACCACAGCCGGACAAACAGAATACAACGGCAATACGCAACAAGCAGCAGAAGGAGCCTACGATCCGAATACGTACGTTGACCCAAATGCGTACACAGATCCAAACGCTTATGCTGATCCAAATACGTATGTGGATCCCAACGCACCACAATATTAAACTGTTAAACAAGCTCGAAAACTTCTATTTCTGATGGGAAATAGAAGTTTTTTTCTTTTATTCTAGAAATTTTTTTCAGAAGATGTTATAATTGGACTATACCAAAATAAACCGTAAGGAGCGAGTCAAAATGCAAATTATCCGTGTAGCAAATGCAGAAGAAGGCGGCAAAAAAGCGTTTGAATTAATTAAAGAAGGTATGAACAATGGTGCGAAAGTTTTAGGCTTAGCAACAGGTAGTACACCAGAAACATTATATAAAGAAATGACAGCAAGTGATGTCGACTTTACAGAAATGACTTCTGTAAACTTAGATGAATATGTTGGTTTAGGTGGCGAAGATGAGCAAAGTTACCGTTATTTCATGAACAAACACTTATTTGACAAAAAACCATTTAAAGAAACATTTGTACCAAATGGTAAAGCAGAAGATTTAGATGCTGCTTCCGCAGAGTATGAAAAAATTATCGATGCACATCCAGTAGATATCCAAATCTTAGGTATTGGTCAAAATGGACACATCGGCTTCAACGAACCAGGTACACCTCTAGATAGCTTAACACATGTCGTTGAGTTGACTGAATCAACAATCAACGCAAACAAACGTTATTTTGACAAAGTAGAAGATGTCCCAACGCGCGCTGTTTCTATGGGGATTGGTTCAATCATGAAAGGCAAAAAAATGATTTTAATGGCTTATGGCGAAGCAAAAGCAGAGGCCATTAAAGGCATGATTGACGGACCAGTAACAACAGACATGCCAGCAAGCGCATTACAAAACCATCAAGATGTTGTTGTAATCATTGATGATGCAGCTGCAAGTAAATTATAATCGTTGATTAAAAAGAACTTGAAACATAAGGAAATCTTTATGTTTCAAGTTCTTTTTTTGTTATACTGGAAGTAATAGAAGAAGAGGTGAAAAGGATGTTACAGCTAACAATTCCAGAAATTATTTTACGGTTAGTCCTAGCCATGGTGATGGGTGGCGCAATTGGTTTTGAAAGACAATATAAGAATCGCCCAGCAGGAATGCGCACTCACATTTTAGTTTGTATGGGCGCGGCTATTATTGCGTTAATTCAGTCGCAAATTGCAATCAATGCATTGAAAGATGCGTTAGCTAATCCGGCTTTGACGGGGGTCATTCGTTCAGATCAAGCAAGGTTGATTGCACAAGTTGTAAGTGGAATCGGCTTTTTAGGTGCTGGAACCATCATTGTAACGAAACAAAGTGTCACTGGATTGACGACAGCAGCGTCACTATGGACCGTTGCTGGTTTAGGGATCGCGGTGGGCATGGGCTACTATACGATTGCCTTAACAAGTTTTATCGGTGTATTATTTGCCTTAACCATTGTCAAACGAATTATTCACGTACCAACAATCAAAAAATTAGAAATTCGCTATCAACATAAACAAGAAACCAAAGAATTTATTAATCAGTATTTTGAAGAAAAACATATTGAAATTTATGATGTGAATTTCAATGTTTCTTGGGTAGATGATACAAAAATCTATACGAATATCTATACTATTGATTTGCCTAAAGGCCTAACGTATGCCGATGTTATCGAAGATCTATCTGTTTCAAATAATGTAACAAAATTACGATTGATTAATGTGTAGAAATTAAAAAATATCTCATGAAATGGATGCTTTTAGCGTTTGGTTTTATAGGGATAATGAAAATAGAGAGGGATGTATGATGAAAAATAATCAAGAAAAAGCTAATGAGAAAATGAATATCTCTAATTCTTCTTTTGATAAAATGAATACAAAAGTAGATCCTTCGCAAAATGGTTCACCCCTTCCATTTCAAGTGGGAGATTTTGCTTCTACCAGATTTGAAAAAGGAGAAGAAAAATCTAGCCGAGAAATACTCCAATTTTATTTGGTGGGCATTATTTTATCTCTTATTGGGTATCTAGGGTTAATAAAAATTCCCGTATTTAAGAATGTTTTGGAAAATACTATCGGTTCTTTTGTTATTTTAGCCTGCATCATAATTTTTAGCTTTATTTTCTCCAAAATTATCCAGGTTGCTTTTAAAAGAAAAAAGTAAGCCATTTTGCATAAGCTAATTGTTATCCTGTTTATCAGGGGCAATGAGAAAAGAAATTACTTATAGGTTAGAGTAGGGTACATAATAAAGTGGTTTCATACTCTAATTTATATATACCTTTTACTTAGGGAGGTGAAAAGTATGTTTGGTTGGATTAGTTCTTGGTTCGGTGGCGGCTCATTCGGCGGTGGCGGTGCCTCAGGAAGTTGGTAAAATAAAAAGCTAGAAACGTTAATCGTTTCTAGCTTTTTGCTATTTATCTAAACCGTAAAGATAGTCATCATCTTTCATGGCTTCAACTGTTCCTAGTAAATAGCCATTTCCTACTTGGGAGAAGAAGTCATGGTTGCTAGTTCCTGTCGAAATACCATTCATTACAATCGGGTTCACATCATTGGCCGTATCCGCAAATAAGGGATCCATACCTAAGTTCATTAAAGCTTTGTTGGCGTTGTAACGTAAAAAGGTTTTTACTTCTTCGGTCCAACCTAAGTCATCATATAATTCTTCTGTATAACGTTCTTCGTTTTCGTACAATTCGTAAAGTAAATTATACATCCAGTCTTTTAGTTTATCTTGCTCATCTTCTGGTAATTCATTAAATCCTAATTGGAATTTATAGCCAATATACGTGCCGTGCACTGATTCATCACGGATAATCAATTTAATAATTTCAGCGACGTTCGCTAGTTTATTGTTTCCTAAATAGTAAAGAGGAGTGTAAAACCCAGAATAGAATAAAAACGTTTCTAAAAATACACTAGCAATTTTTTTCTCTAACGGAGTACCGTTTTTATAAATTTCGTTAATCCGTTCTGCTTTATATTGCAGATGTTTGTTGGTATTTGTCCACTCAAAAATATCATCAATCTCTTTTTTTGTATTTAATGTACTGAAGATAGAAGAATAACTTTTGGCATGGACAGATTCCATGAATTGGATGTTATTTAAGACGGCTTCTTCATGGGGCGTCCGCACATCATTTCTCAGTTGATCCATACCGCTTTCTGATTGAACAGTATCTAATAAAGTTAAACCGCCAAAAACGTAGCCGACAGTAGTTTTTTCTAAATCGGAAAGAGTCCGCCAATCATCTAAGTCATTGGATAACGGAATCCGTGTATCTAACCAAAATTGTTCGGTTAATTTTTCCCAAGTGGATTTATCAATGACGTCTTCAATGGCGTTCCAGTTAATTGCTTCATAATACGTTGCCATGGTTATTCCTCCTGTATGCTGGGACAGCAGTCTGTTTGACTAGTTGTCTCGTTTCTTCGCTTAAAACGTTCTACAGAGTCCAAATAGGAGCGTGCAGCCGTTCTTCTTTGTCCAGTATATCTGAAAATGTCCTGTTTAAAAAGAGAACATTCCTAAAAAATAAGACGCTCAAGCAGAACGCCTTATTTAAGTGCTTTTCATTAAATCACGCAAGACTCACATTGATTGCTGCCAATTTCTTCAGCATCATCTGTAAATGTACGAATATAGTAAATTGATTTAATCCCTTTGTTGAACGCATAATGACGTAAAATGTTCAAGTCACGGGTTGTTTGTTTTGGTGTTTCTTTCCATTCATACAAGCCTTCAGGGATTTCTGAGCGCATAAACAAGGTTAAACTCATTCCTTGATCAACGTGTTGTTGCGCTGTTGCGTAGACATCAATCACTTTGCGCATATCCATGTCGTAAGCAGAAGTATAGTAAGGGATTGTATCATTAGCTAAATAAGGCGCTGGATAGTAAATCTTACCAATTTTCTTCTCTTGACGTTCTTCAATCATGCGAGTAATTGGATGAATGCTGGCACTAGTATCATTAATATATGAAATTGAACCATTTGGCGCTACGGCTAAACGATTTTGATGATAAAGACCATCTTTTTTCACAGCATCGCGTAATGCAGCCCAATCTTCAGCTGTTGGAATCTGAATGTCTTTGAAGATTTCTTTCACTTTATCAAATTTTGGTGTAAAGTTGCCTTCAATATATTTATCGAAGTAAGCACCAGAAGCATAATCTGATTTTTCAAAATTGTGGAAGACTTGGTTACGTTCTTTCGCAATTTGGTTACTTTCCATTAAAGTCCAGTAATTTAATAACATGAAATAAATATCTGTAAAGTCTAGTGATTCTTCAGAGCCGTATTCCATATGATTTTTAGCGAAGAAGGTGTGTAAGCCCATTGCGCCTAGCCCGATTGTATGGCTTAAACGATTTCCATTTTGGATAGTTGGTACGACATCAATTTCAGAAGCGTCTGTTACAAAAGTTAACGCACGCGTCATAGCGCGGACAGATTTTCCAAAGTCAGGACTTTCCATTAAATTAACAATGTTAGTTGAACCTAAGTTACAACTAATATCTGTTCCTAAAACTTCATATTCTTGTTTACCATTAATAACAGAAGGCGTTTGAACTTGAAGAATTTCAGAACATAAGTTACTCATGATAATCTTGCCATCAATCGGATTGTTTTTGTTAGCTGTATCAATATTGATGATATAAGGATAGCCAGATTCTTGTTGTAATTTAGAAATTTCATTTTCTAAGTCACGGGCTTTAATTTTACGTTTACGTATGTTTGGATTGGCCACTAGGTTATCATATTCTTTGGTAATATCTACATAGGAATAAGGTACACCATATTCACGTTCCACACTATAAGGACTAAATAAATACATATCTTCGTTGTTACGTGTTAATTCGTAAAATTTATCTGGAACAATAACACCAAGAGACAACGTTTTTACACGGATTTTTTCATCAGCGTTTTCTTTTTTAGCAGATAAGAACATTTCAATATCTGGATGGAAGACGTTTAGATAAACCACACCAGCACCTTGACGTTGACCTAGTTGGTTAGAGTAGCTAAAGCTATCTTCAAATAATTTCATAACAGGGACAACACCACTTGCTGCGCCATCATAACCTTTGATTGGTGCGCCCGCTTCACGTAAGTTTGAAAGAGTAATTCCTACGCCGCCGCCGATTCGTGATAATTGAAGGGCAGAATTAATTGAACGCCCAATGCTGTTCATATCATCTGTTACTTGAACTAAGAAACAAGAAACCAATTCACCTCGACGTTTACGCCCAGCGTTTAAGAAAGAAGGTGTGGCTGGTTGATACCGTTGATGGATCATTTCATCCGCCAATGTTAAAGCCAACTCTTCATCGCCATCCGCAAAATACAAGGCATTAAAGGCAACCCGATCTTCATATGTTTCTAAATACTCTGTTCCGGCGTTGTTCTTTAAAGCGTATTGAGAATAAAATTTATAAGCCGCCATGAAAGACTTGAATTGGAAATGTTGTTCATCTAAGAAAGCATATAATTTTTCAATAAAGTCCATTGAATATTTTTCGATGAATTCAGTTTCAATAAAATCTTCTTTCATTAAAAAGTTGATTTTTTCTTCAGCAGAGCTGAATTTACGTGTATTCGGTTCTACATTTTCTTTAAAGAAGGCTGCGAGTGCTTCTTTATCTTTATTTAAAGGGATTTGACCATCAACAGGACGGTTAATCTCGTTATTCAGTTTGAAATAGCTGACATCTTTAATTTCTTTTAGACTCAATTTCTTCCACTACTTTCTTAAAGGTCTCCACGTCTTCGTCTGTTCCGCTAAACTCAAAGGAGTATAGAAGCGGAACGTGATAATCGCGGGCAATATCTTTGGCGGTATAGACAAATAATTCAGCAAAATTACGGTTGCCCCCACCAGCTACACCAACTAACAGTTCTTGGTTACTTTTATAATCAATAAAGTCATTCACTACCTCTGTAATTTCTGCATCATAGGTAGGAATGACAAGAATAAAAGGCTCATTTATTTCAAAAAAAGGATTCGCTGGCTCAAGTTCATAAGCAGGCAAATCCAATTTTTTAATAAAGCGCCTTGTTTGACCGGTGACTGAAAAATAAACAAGTTTCATCTTAGCTAGCCAATTGTTTTAATTGGTCTGGACGGAAGCCAACAACGGTTGTTGCTTCAGATGTGATTACCGGTACGCTTTGGAACCCTTGTTCTTTTAACCAGTCGATAGCATCTGGTTGTGCGTCGATATTGATTTCTTCAAAAGCGATGTTATTTTCACTTAGGAAACGTTTCGCCATTTTACATTGGATACAGTTATTTTTTGAAAAGATTTTTACGTTCATTGAAAGTTCCTCCTCTTTTTTTCTACATAGACTAGTATAAATCTATGTAGAAAAAAGTCAACACTTTAACACTATATATTGTGGTGCGTTTTTCTCATAATACTAGTTTTTGTGTTTTTGAAAGAAAAATGAAAACACGTGAATCCTCGTTTTTGGGAGAAAAAACACATTGGTCAGTGTTTGACAAACAAAAAAATTAAAATTTTGAAAGAGAACATTTAGTGAAAAAACACTAAATATTGTGTTGACATTTGAGTTAGGCACAAGAAGAAAAAATAAGCGGATTTGTTATTGAATGAGTGGAATTTTACAGTAGCTAGTAACATAAAAAACAAGTGCTGACTTTTTTTCAAAAATGGTAACCTGAAAAAAGTGTCTCTATATAGAAGGAAAATAGAAGAAAACAGGAGATACATCCAGAAATTCATTGACTTTCCGTGTAAGCAAGCGTATTCTTTTAATTGAGAACGATTCTCATTTTTGTTTGAAACTTTTTCACATGGAGGAAAGTAAATGATTACGTTAGCGCAGGCAGAAGTTGGGAAAGTCTATACAGTCGAAAGCTTCCAAGCAGATGTTCAGACAAAGAAACATCTGAACAATTTAGGTATCGTTGCAGGCCAAGCAGTTGTCCTTGTCAATTATCAGAATCAAAATGGTATTGTTTTATTACATAATAGCCGAATTGCGCTGACAGATACGATTTTACAAGCGATTCATGTGGAGGAGCGCTCGGCGAATGAGAAAGTTTGGGTCTCCTTAGATACCTTGAAAGTTGGAGAACGCGCTACAATAGTAGGGATCCACGGACAAGGAGCGGTGAAACGTCGGTTGATGGACATGGGCTTAACAAAAGGAACAGTAATTTTTATTCGTAAAGTAGCTCCTTTAGCTGATCCAATTGAAATCAATGTACGTGGCTACGAACTAACGTTACGAAAAAGTGAAGCGGAACTAATCTTGGTTGAAAAGGAGGAAAGCGAATGACTCAGCAAATTGCACTAGCCGGCAACCCTAATAGCGGTAAAACGACAACGTTCAATATGTTAACAGGAGCCAACCAATATGTTGGAAACTGGCCAGGGGTGACTGTGGAACGCAAAGAGGGGATGGCAAAGAAAGATAAGACACTCATTATTCAAGATTTGCCAGGGATTTACTCTCTTTCTCCTTATACGCCTGAAGAAATTGTGGCACGAGATTATCTTTTGGAGGACCAACCTTCAGTGATTTTGAATATTCTCGATGTGACCAATTTGGAACGGAATCTTTATTTAACAACACAATTAATTGAAACTGGATTACCGGTTGTTTGTGCGTTAAATATGATGGATTTGTTGGAAAAAAACGGCCAAACATTGAATAGTGAAAAGTTAAGTTATGGCTTAGGCGTGCCTGTCGTTGAGATTAGTGCTTTGAAGAATCGTGGGTTGGATCATGCTTTAAAACAAAGTAAGCAGCGAGCGAATGCCATAGAGACAGAGGTTATTTATCCTTCTTATGATAATCGCTTAGAAGCAGCACTTGCTGAAATTGTTGATATTTTAGGAAATACTGTTCCTGAAACGCAACAGCGTTGGTATAGTTTAAAACTTTTTGAACGAGATGTTCGAACCAAAGAGCAATTATTATTGAGTTCTTTTCAAGAAAAAGAAATTGAAGAAGTCATACAAATTACCGAAAAAATCTTTCAAGATGAAAGTGAAGCCATTATCATTAATGAACGCTATGCCTTTATTGCTCGATTAATTGCTTTGTGTGCGACGAAAAAAACAGAAATGACATTTACTCACAGTGATAAGATTGACCGAGTGGTAACCAATCGGTGGTTGGCGTTGCCAATCTTTGCGTTTGTGATGTGGTTGGTCTATTACTTGTCTATTCAAACGGTTGGTACAATGGGGACAGACTGGTTAAACGATGTCTTTTTCGGGGAATGGGTTCCTCAATTTGTGGGAAATTGGTTGGCGCAATGGCAAGTAGCGCCATGGATGCAAAGTTTAATTTTAGATGGGATCATTGCAGGTGTTGGGGCTGTGTTAGGCTTTTTACCACAACTGGCCGTCCTGTTTTTATGTTTAGGTTTTTTAGAAGATTGTGGCTATATGGCACGGATTGCCTTTGTCATGGATCGCTTGTTTCGGAAATTCGGCCTATCCGGTAAGTCGTTTATTCCAATGTTAATTGCGACAGGTTGTGGGGTCCCAGGCGTGATGGCTAGTCGAACGATTGAAAACGAACGTGATCGGCGAATGACTATTATGGTCACGACTTTTATGCCGTGTTCGGCGAAGTTGCCAATTATCGCTCTGATTGCAGGTGCATTTTTTCCTAACCAAAGTTGGGTCTCGCCCTCTGCTTATTTCTTAGGGGTTGCTGCCATTGTGTTATCAGGAATTGCTTTAAAAAAGACCAAGCATTTTTCGGGAGATCCAGCACCATTCATTATGGAACTTCCCGCCTATCATTTGCCACAGCTTAGAAGTGTGGTTCGACATGCCTATGAACGATGTCGCTCATTTGTAAAAAAAGCAGGCACGATTATTTTTGTTTCCAGTATTCTCATTTGGTTCATGTCCCATTATTCTGTGACGTTTCAACCCGTTCCAGAAAGTCAAAGTATTCTAGCATTTCTAGGTAAAGGGTTGGCGGTGCTATTTATCCCATTAGGTTGGGGGAATTGGCAAGGGGCAGTTGCTACAATTACAGGATTGATAGCGAAAGAAAATATTATTGGTACCTTAGGCATTTTATTTGGCAATGTGAAAGATGTTTCTGAAAACGGGGTAGAAGTCTGGGGCGCACTGCAACACACCTTTACGCCAGTCGCGGCCTATTCGTTCTTAACTTTTAACTTATTATGTGCACCTTGTTTTGCTGCAATTGGCGCAATTCGTCGTGAAATGGGAGACCTCAAATGGACATTAGGAGCCATTGGTTATCAATGCGGTTTGGCTTATATGGTTAGTTTTGTGATTTATCAATTGGGCCATGTGTTAGTCGAAAAAGGCACACTAACTCTGGGGACTTTTTTAGCGATGGGTGTTGTTTTAGCTGGATTTTATTTCCTTATAAGAAAACCAAAGCCAGTCAAAGAAAGTGTCCAAGCAATCACTTCTTTAGAAAGAGGGTAATAACGGATGGCAACAATTATTTTATCCATTTTAATTTTTGGAACAGCAGGAATCATCACCTATCGACGAATCAAAAAAGGGGAAAGTTGTGAAGGTTGTCAAACAGCTTGTCCTGTAAAAAAAGAACAATCTTCACAAGAATAACAACTGAAAAAAATTCCCTCTTGTATAAATAATAGCGGAGTGCTACAATATTGAGGTAGCTGAAAAGCCATTTTATACAACGGGGGCATAGCTCAGTTGGTTAGAGCATCTGACTCTTAATCAGAGGGTCTAGGGTTCGAATCCCTATGCCCCCATTGGGTGCCAAACCCACGAGAACGGTATTCTGTCGGCGTCTTAGGACGTTTCGAAGACGGAGTACGCGTTCTCTTTTTTTACATAAAATGTCGTGTGTCGTGAGAGATACACTAGTTAAATCGTTTAAAGAATGCTACGCTTAGAAGAGCGAGAAAGTACGTTATATAAAAAAGTTAAAATTTTTTCAGGCTAAAAAAGCGAATTTAACAAAAAGCGCACTTTTTGGTTCCTATGAAACGAAAAAGTACGTACTATGCAGCATGTACGGCACGGTATATGATGATATCAGAAAACGTTAAAGGAGCGAATCAAATGATTACATCACTAGCAGATACAGTAATATTAAACAACGGCACTAAAATTCCAGGAATGGGTCTCGGAGTATTCCAAATACCAGATGAAGAGACAGCAAAAGTAGTCGAAGAAGGGATTATCAATGGTTATCGTTTAATCGATACAGCGCAAATCTATGGCAATGAATCTGGCACAGGAGCGGGAATTAAAGCAGGCTTAGCGGCAACTGGTTTGAACCGTGAGGACTTATTTGTTACCTCGAAAGTTTGGAACGCGCATATTTCCTATGATGAAACAATTCAAGCTTTCAATGATAGTTTGGAACGTTTAGGTTTAGATTATTTAGATTTGTATTTAATTCATTGGCCAGGAAATAATTCTTACAAAGAATCATGGCAAGCTTTAGAAACTTTATATGCTGAAGGAAAAGTGAAAGCGATTGGTGTCAGCAACTTCCAAGTTCATCATTTAGAAGATTTACTTTCTTATGCAAAAGTTGTTCCGGTAATTAACCAAGTGGAACTACATCCAAAATTGGATCAAAAAGAAGTACGTGATTTCTGTGAAAAACATGATATCAAAGTCCAAGCTTGGTCACCATTGATGCAAGGTCAATTATTATCGAATGAAACTATTTTGGCGATTGCTGAGAACCATAATAAATCAGCAGCGCAAGTGATTTTACGTTGGGATATTCAACAAGATATCTTATTAGCCGTGAAATCTGTCCACAAAGAACGGATGATTAGCAATGCAGCGGTCTTTGATTTTGAACTAAGTGCAGAAGAAATGGCGCAAATTAACCAATTGAATGAATCGTTACGTGTGGGACCAGATCCAGACACGTTTGATTTCTAAAAATTAACTAGGAGAAGATACAATGAGTGAAGCAGTTAAAGGTTTTTCAGTAGTCAACCACGTGGGGATTACAGTCAGTAATTTGGATGAATCAGTAAAGTTTTATGAAGCATTAACAGGAACAAAAATCGCAAATCGTGATGAAATTGGTGGAAAACGGATGGTCCAAACACAAGGGTTAGATGATACATTAATCAAGTATGCCAATGTGCATCTAGAAAACATCAATATTGATTTATTAGAATATGTTAAACCAAAATCAGAAAAAGCTTCTTATTCCAACGAACAAATTAGTGCAATGCATCTGTGTTTCGAAGTGGAAGATATTGATGCAGCTGTTGCACGTTTAAGAGCGATTGGCGTAGAACCTGATGGAGAACCGATTACATTCCAAGAAGAAGATGGCTTGAAGAGCGGTTTTGGTACAGGTGTCGCTTACTTTACCGATCCAGATGGTACAAATTTAGAATTGATTGCTCCTAAAGGTCCATTTACACGAAATTAAGTTAAAAGACTTTCAAACAAACATCAAAAAGACCCCCTCATTCTAGTACCAGTAACTAGAATGAGGGGTTCTTTTTATTTTTTTAGACAGAAGCAGCTAAAGAAAAGATATTCCAAATCCGTAATTGATGGTATACTAAAACGTAACAAATAAAGGAGGAAGACAATTGATTCTTAGCGTCTTAACAGTTATTTATTTTATTAATGCAATTATTGCGGGAATTACCATTTTGTTAAAACCTCGAGATGTAGCAGCAATTTGGGCATGGCTACTCGTACTGATTGCTCTACCCGTTTTTGGTTTTTTCTTATATTTATTCTTTGGGCGCGGTTTAACCGACAAAAAGAAATTTTATTTGCAACAAAGTGATTTACGGGAATTAGAGAATTTTCAGAACTTCCAAGAAGAAAGTTTTGAACTTTATAGTCAAAAGATGCCGACGGAGGAGCAACAACAGTTTACAGACTTTTTTTCCTCGTTAAATAGGATGCCCCTGACTAAGAAAAATGATGTTGAAATTTTTACGGATGGTACGGAAAAATTCAATGCGTTGATGGCGGACATAAAAAAAGCTCAGCACTCCATTCATATTGAATATTATGCCTTTGTAACGGATCATATCGGTACCAAAATTTTGAACTTATTAGAAGAAAAGGCGGCTGAAGGGGTTGAAGTGCGGTTGCTTTACGATGCCTTTGGCTCAAAGGGCACCAAGGTTCATCATTTGAATGAATTGAAAAAAAACGGCGGTTTTGTCCAAACGTTTATTACTTCTCAAAAAGCACTTTTGAAGTTTCGTTTGAATTATCATGATCACCGGAAAATTGTTGTTATTGATGGGAAAGTAGGCTACATTGGCGGCTTTAATGTTGCCGATCAATATGCTGGAACGACTAAAAAGTTTGGCTATTGGCGGGATACACATTTACGGATTCAAGGGCCAGCAGCCTCATTACTGCAAATGCGTTTTTTAATGGATTGGAACGTCTCTTCCCCTGAGAAAAATCGTGTGGCGTATCAATTGGATTATTTCTTTAAACTTGAAGCGTTGGTGCCAGAGGCAAATACATCCATTCAGATGATTGCCAGTGGTCCTAATAGTGACCGTGAACAAATTAAATTGGCCTTTATTAAATTGATTACTTCTGCCAAGAAAAGAGTCTGGATTCAAACGCCGTATTTAGTTCCTGATGATAGTGTCTTGGCGGCTTTAAAGGTTGCTGCGGCTTCAGGAGTAGATGTTAAAATTATGATTCCAGATAAGCCCGACCATCCGTTTATTTATCGAGCAACACAGTATTACGGGCGCTTGTTGATGAAAGAAAATATTGAAATTTTAATTTATAACGGTGGTTTCTTACATGCGAAAACAATGATTATGGATGATGAAGTCTGCACAGTAGGTTCAGCCAATCAAGATATCCGAAGTTACAAATTAAACTTTGAAGCAAATGCTGTGTTATATGATAAAAAAATCATTGATCAATTAGAAGCAATTTTCTTAGAAGATCGAAAAAAATGTACAACAATGACTCCAGAAGTTGTTCGCGACATGTCAAAATGGTTGATTTTTAAACAACAAATTTCACGATTATTTTCACCAATTCTTTAAAACTGTTTTTCACAAAATGACGAACTTCTGATCCGAAGTTCGTCATTTTTCTTCGGGAATTTTATAAAAGTATAGAAAATCACAAAAAAAGTCAAAAAAATTTTAAAGAATATTTTTAATTTTATTCGTTATTTTTTTATCTGTAGTTGCTGTTAAAACAAATAAATATTATTTTTAATTTGTTATTTTATTTTTGTGAAAAAGGGACATCTTTTATAAAAGTAAAAAAAATTAAGCAAAGAGTGTTGACAAAAAAAACGAAAAGGAATATGCTACATGTACAAGTTAAATACAAAGCAATGACAGAAAAGCAGTAGAGAAATAACCACTGTTACAGAAAGCTAGTGGCGCTGGAAACTAGTACACGTTATTTATCGAATTACATTCTTGAGCTTCTGCCTACAGGGCACGGGTAACAGCGTTATTTGTTAAGAGGTATATAGTATTTTAAATAAACTAAACTATGTATAAATTTGGGTGGTACCACGAGAAATTCGTCCCTAAGTCGTTTCGATGGCTTAGGGATTTTTTGTATTCTTTTTTTGAATACGTGGCAGACCAAAGAAAATTTCGTGAACCCGTGTATACATAGAAATAAACACGGAATATCGTGTAAAAACAAGTGTGTTAATCGTTTATTTCTTTAAATGAACGATTTCCTATAAAGAGATAATTATAAATATGGAGGGTGATAACATGAATATCATTGACGAGCTAGCATGGCGTGATGCAATCAATCAACAAACAAACGAAGAAGGACTAAGAGAACTTACAGAAAATACGAGCATTTCGCTATATTGCGGTGTCGATCCAACTGGAGATAGCATGCATATTGGACATTTAATTCCTTTTATGATGATGAAACGATTCCAATTAGCAGGTCATCACCCATACATTTTAATTGGTGGCGGAACTGGAACAATTGGTGACCCAAGTGGACGAACAACTGAACGTGTTTTACAAACGATGGAAGCTGTGCAACATAATGTGGACAGTCTTTCAAATCAAATGAAAAAATTATTTGGTAAAGATGCTGAGGTAACAATGGTGAACAACTACGATTGGTTATCAGAACTATCTTTATTAGATTTTTTAAGAGATTACGGGAAAAACTTTAATGTCAACACGATGTTGGCAAAAGACATTGTCGCTAGTCGTTTAGAAAGTGGCATTTCCTTTACAGAATTCACATACCAAATTCTTCAATCAATTGACTTTTACACATTGCATAAAAAACATAATATTCAATTGCAAATTGGTGGCGCTGATCAATGGGGCAATATCACTGCAGGATTAGATTTGATTCGTAAAAAAGAAGGACCAGAAGCCAAAGTATTCGGGTTAACCATTCCTTTAATGCTAAAAGCAGATGGTACAAAATTTGGGAAAACAGCGGGTGGCGCTATCTGGTTAGATCCTAAGAAAACCTCACCATTTGAATTCTACCAATTCTGGTTAAACCAAGATGATCGTGATGTCATCAAATACTTGAAATTCTTTACTTTCTTAGATAAAGAAGAAATCGATGCGTTAGCTGAAAAAGTTGAAAAAGAACCAGGTAAACGTGAAGCACAAAGACGCTTAGCTGAAGAAGTGACACGATTTGTTCACGATGATGCAGCATTAGAAGAAGCGCAAAAAATTTCAGAAGCTCTTTTCTCAGGCAATATTAAAGACTTAACGATTGAGGAAATCGAGCAAGGGTTAGAACATGTGCCAACTGTTGAAATTACCAAAGATGCTAAAAACATCGTAGATTGGTTAGTTGACACAGAAATCGAACCATCAAAACGTCAAGCTCGCGAAGATGTGAGCGGAGGAGCTATAAGTATTAACGGTGACCGAGTTACCGATTTAGATTTTGCAGTCGATCCAACACAACATTTCGATGGAAAATTCGTTGTTGTACGGAAAGGGAAGAAAAATTACTTTTTAGCAAAAGTAATGGATTAGAAATTGATAATAATTTCACGAAGAGAAGACGTGTGATTATTTGATCAAAGTTAAAATTCTATTTCTCCTTACAGGTAGTGGTGAAACCGTTAATACACCTAATAAGAGTGGGATTGTACACACAATCCCACTCTTATTTTTTTATATAATGGTTCTGACAAGACACCTTGTGAAAAAATTATAAAATTAAAGAGCTATGATAACCATTGTTATTTTTCTTCTTTACACTTTAGCCGTTTGGGTGTAAGTTGTGAATGCAAAATCTAATTCATTAAAATTTGTAAGGAGGAATTTTCGTATGAAAAACGAAAAATTAGCAAAAGGCGAAATGAACCTTAATGCACTATTCATTGGGGACAAAGCCGAAAACGGACAATTATATAAAGACTTGTTGATCGACTTAGTAGATGAACATTTAGGATGGCGTCAAAACTACATGCCACAAGACATGCCAGTTATCTCTTCTCAAGAACGCACATCTGAAAGCTACGAAAAAACTGTCAACCATATGAAAGATGTATTGAATGAAATCTCTTCTCGCATGCGTACACATTCAGTTCCATGGCATACAGCAGGTAGATATTGGGGACATATGAACTCAGAAACATTAATGCCTTCTCTATTAGCTTACAACTTTGCAATGCTATGGAACGGGAACAACGTTGCCTATGAATCTTCTCCAGCAACTTCTCAAATGGAAGAAGAAGTAGGACATGAATTTGCTCACTTAATGAGCTACAAAAATGGTTGGGGACACATCGTTGCTGATGGTTCTTTAGCTAACTTAGAAGGCTTATGGTATGCCCGTAACATTAAATCATTACCATTTGCTATGAAAGAAGTAAAACCAGAATTAGTTGCTGGCAAATCAGATTGGGAACTATTGAACATGCCAACAAAAGAAATTATGGACTTATTAGAATCAGCTGAAGATGAAATTGATGAAATCAAAGCTCATTCAGCTCGTTCAGGTAAACATTTACAAGCAATCGGTAAATGGTTAGTCCCACAAACTAAACACTATTCTTGGTTAAAAGCTGCTGATATTATCGGTATCGGTTTAGATCAAGTTATCCCAGTACCAGTTGACCATAACTACCGTATGGATATCAACGAATTAGAAAAAATCGTTCGTGGCTTAGCAGAAGAACAAATTCCAGTGCTAGGTGTTGTCGGTGTAGTTGGTTCTACTGAAGAAGGTGCCGTTGACTCAATCGATAAAATTATTGCTTTACGCGATGAATTAATGAAAGACGGTATTTACTATTATGTACACGTTGATGCTGCTTATGGTGGTTATGGACGTGCCATCTTCTTAGACGAAGACAACAACTTCATCCCTTACGAAGATTTACAAGATGTTCACGAAGAATACGGTGTCTTCAAAGAGAAAAAAGAACACATTTCAAGAGAAGTGTATGATGCATATAAAGCAATCGAATTAGCAGAATCAGTAACAATTGACCCTCATAAAATGGGTTATATCCCTTATTCAGCTGGTGGTATCGTTATCCAAGATATCCGTATGCGCGACGTTATTTCTTACTTCGCAACTTACGTATTTGAAAAAGGTGCCGATATTCCTGCGTTACTAGGTGCTTATATCCTTGAAGGTTCAAAAGCTGGTGCAACAGCTGCTTCTGTATGGGCTGCACATCACGTTTTACCTTTAAACGTTGCAGGTTATGGTAAATTAATTGGTGCTTCAATTGAAGGCTCACATCATTTCTATAACTTCTTGAATGATTTAACATTCAAAGTTGGCGACAAAGAAATCGAAGTCCACACATTAACTCATCCAGACTTCAACATGGTTGACTATGTGTTTAAAGAAAAAGGCAACGATGATTTAGTAGCAATGAACAAATTAAACCATGATGTATATGACTATGCATCATACGTTAAAGGAAATATTTACAACAACGAATTCATTACTTCACATACTGACTTTGCTATTCCAGATTATGGCAACAGCCCATTAAAATTTGTAAACAGCTTAGGATTTAGTGACGAAGAATGGAACCGTGCAGGTAAAGTAACTGTGTTACGTGCTGCTGTAATGACTCCATACATGAACGATAAAGAAGAATTTGATGTTTACGCTCCTAAGATTCAAGCTGCTTTACAAGAAAAATTAGAACAAATTTACGACGTAAAATAATTGAATCTTAAACGGAAAAAAGAAATGGTAACCGAATGAGGGGACGTTCGTCTGATTGATTTATTTAAGAGATAAATCAACCAGACGGCTAACCTCTTAACCAATTCTTTGTCTGGGTAAGAGGCAGTCGAATGACTGTTTTACTCAGCGTATGACAGTCATTCATGCTCCTTATCCAAAATCTTATAAGGAGTGTACAAAATTGGATAAACAACAAGTTAAAAAAATTGAATTAGGTACTTTTATCGGTTTAACAATGGCATTGTGTGCAACTGTACGTAGTATCCCAACACTTGCTGCTGTTGGTTGGACATTAATTTCTTACACAATTTTCGCGGTCTTATTCTTTGCTGGTCCAATCGCATTGATATCTGGTGAATTATCTACGATGCTTCCTCAAGAAGGTGGCCCTCAACTTTGGGTTAAAACTGCCTTAGGTAGCAAATGGGGTTTTGTTGTCGCTTGGTTACTATGGGTGCAAATGTTCCCAGGAATGGTAATGGTTGCTTCTACATTAGGCCCTTTGCTAGGTAATACATTTGGTAATGTTCACTTAGGTGAAAATCATTGGTTCGTATTAGGTTGTATCTTAGTGATTTACTGGATTATTACAATCTTGAACTTGAAATTTGACATGGCGAAAGTTGGCGGAAATATTGGTGTTTGGCTAGGTGTTTACATCCCAGTATTAGTTATGTTTGTTTTAGGTCTTCTTTCAATGATTAAAGTAGGCTTAACACCTGGCGGCTATTTAGGTGCCTTCTCTTGGTCAAAAGTTTTACCAAACTTAGAAAATATGGACACATTTAAATATCTAGCAGGGATTGCGTTTATCTTTGTTGGGATTGAAATGTCTTCTGTTTATATTCCTCGTTTGAAAGATGCAACAAAAAATTATACAAAAGGCGTTTTCATTTCATTAATTGGTTTAGTTTTATTAAACGTTATTAATGCAATGTTTGTTGCTAATATTGTTCCAAATGGCAAAATGGAATTGTCTAACATTACACAACCAATTTTGCTTTATTGTGACGTTTTAGGTTTACCAACAATTATTGGTAATATCTTTAGTTTCATGGTCTTCTTAGGTGTGTTATTACAATTATCTGCTTGGGTTACTGGACCATCAAAAACAATTATTCAAGTTGCTCGTGATGGCTTATTGCCGCCAAAATTTGGTTTCCATCGCGAAAATAAATATGGCGTTTCTCGTAACGTTGTGTTAACACAATCTGTAGTTATCTCATTATTCGCTTTACTTTATGGGGTAATGGATGATGTCAACGCTGTATTCTTAACTTTAACAAATGCAACAACAATTATTTATAGTATTGTGTATGTATTGATTGCGATTTCCCTAATTAAATTACGTAAATCTCAACCAGATACACTACGTCCTTACCGAATTGGTAAAAAAGGTAATGGCTTAGCTTATTTAGTGGCAGCAATGTTAATTTTTAGTGTTATCATTGTTATTTTCGCCACATTAGGTACAACAACCGTGACTGATGCAGTCTTAGTTGCATTAATCACTATTGTTATGTTTGTGATTCCGTTAATCATTAATCGCTTTAAAAAAGCAAGTTGGGCAACGGAAGTAAAAGAAGATTTAGGTGAATAAAAAGGCTAGCAATTATTTTGCTGAGTGCCTCTTCACCTGATGACTATAGTAAATTGTCGTTTGGAAACTGAAGCAAGTTCGATTATTGCTTCAGTTTTCGCTTTCCATAAAAGGAGGTTTTCATATGAAATCAACGAAACCCACTGTTTCGTTCGCTGAAAGTTTAGGCATTTTGATTGCCTTGTTAGCGATTCTCGGGTACTTAATTATTGGTCAAAAATTAACCCCTCACATACCGATTCTTTTTGTATTCATGTTGTTGTTGCTTTATGGCAAATGGAAAGGATTTTCTTGGGATGAGATCCACGAGGGCATTGTGGAAGGGATTAAACCAGGGATCATTCCGATTATTATTTTCTTGCTTATAGGTGTCTTAGTTGCTACTTGGATCTTATCTGGGACGATTCCAACAATTATGGTCTATGGTTTTAAAATTATCTCAGTGAAGTTCTTCTTACCAACCGTTTTTGTGGTCTGTGCACTAGTTGGTGTGACGGTAGGGAGCTCCTTTACGACTGTTTCAACTATGGGGATTGCCTTTCTAGGTATTGGACATATTCTTGGATTCGACAATGCGATGACAGCTGGCGCAGTTGTTTCAGGTGCCTTTTTAGGGAACAACATTTCACCGTTATCTGATACAACAAACTTAGCTGCTGGAATTGGTGGCGTGAACCTTTTTGAACATATACTAAACATGATGTACACTGTTATTCCGGCGTTTATTATTTCGATTGTCGGCTATATCTTTTTGGGGCATCAATCTGGTTCAGCGGATTTACAATCGGTTGATGCAATGGTCCAAACGTTACATCAAGGATTCTGGATTTCACCGATTACATTGTTGCCAGTAGCGGTTTTATTCTTATTCGCCTGGAAAAAGGTACCGGCTATTCCAACGTTACTAGTCGGCTCTACAGTGGCGGTCATCTTAGCTTTTATAAATGATCATCACCTAAGTTTAGCGAAAGTTTCTACTATCTTAATGAGTGGTTATGTGGCAGATACAGGGGATCAAAGTATTGATACACTTTTATCTCGTGGTGGGATTGAAAGCATGTTAGGTTCTGCTGCGTTGATTATTTTGGCATTAGGTTTGGGCGGCTTGTTGATTAAGTTTAACATCGTGGCTACTTTAATTGATAAAATTAAAGGCTATGTGAATAATCCAGCCAAATTAATCGCTTTAACTGCTTTAAGTTCTGTGGGAATTAACTTACTAGTTGGCGAACAATATTTGTCAATTATTTTACCAGGGGAAACATTTAAATCCTCATTTACTCGTTTAGGTATTGATAAAAAATATTTAACTCGTACTTTGGCAGATGCTGGGGCGGCAGTCAACTCGTTAATTCCTTGGGGAGTTAGTGGTACCTTCATTATGGGAACGTTAAAAGTTGGTGCACTAGAATACTTACCATATGCCTTTTTCCCATTGCTTTGTCCCATTATCACCGTCATTTTGGGGATATTCTTAAAAAAACAACAAGGGGAAAACAAAAAAGCACCAGGGACTAACGTTGAATTGTGAGTTTTTTCAGATAATTAAACAATTGGTTACGATTGAACCTCAGTGTATCTACTGATTGGTTCAATCGTTTTTTCGTCACAGATTTTTTACAATTCTTCATATAATCTTTGAAGCTCCTTAAAGGCAATTTAATTATTCTAAGTTATGATACAAAGGATCAATCAAATAGGTGGATGAACGTGGTGTTAAACTCATAGAGACTAACAGTAGTTTATTCTTGCTCAATGTTGAGGTGTAGGTTCGAATCCTACCGTCCACTTTCTGTTATTTAAACCAACTTAGAACGAAACACAAACAAGTGACGGATACACATGATTAAGGTACAATAAGGGTAGGGAAAACAAGGAGGAATTCTTATGAAAAAGATAGGGCTTATTTCTAGTGCTTTTCTTTTAACCCTTGCTTTAGCAGCATGTGGCGGCGGAAAAAGTACAGAAAATACGGATAGTCGTTCCAGTGCTGCGGAAAGTACC
The DNA here is from genome assembly GCF_051712085.1 of Enterococcus sp. DIV1537a. Lineage (NCBI taxonomy): Bacteria > Bacillati > Bacillota > Bacilli > Lactobacillales > Enterococcaceae > Enterococcus > Enterococcus sp. DIV1537a. Next base: position 417,792 of record NZ_JBIOOE010000001.1, read on the forward strand.
ACAGTCGAGAGTACAAAAGCATCTGCTACAAAAGAATCAAGTAGCAAAGCAGCAACAAAATCTAGTGATGCGAAACCGTCAGGAACAACGACAGCTGATTCGAAAGCAACAGCTTCTTCTACGAAGGAAGCGACAAATAATGGCTCAGCAGAAAAACAATCACCAGCGAAAAATGCGAATCCAGATGACCAAGCCAAGCAAGTGCTTAACCAGCTAGCAAACATGTTTCCTGGTCAAGGCTTACCGCAGGCAATTTTAACGAGTCAAACGAATAACTTTTTAACTGCAGCGACAACATCACAAGCGGATCAAAACAATTTCCGTGTTTTATATTATGCAGAAAAAGAAGCGATTCCAGTGAATGATGCACGTGTCAATCAGTTAACGCCAATTAGTTCTTTTGAGAAAAAAACATATGGCTCTGATGCCGAAGCAAAAAATGCAGTGAACCAAATCATTGACAATGGCGGTCAACCAGTAGATTTAGGTTACAATATTACTGGGTATAAACAAGGGGCGGCAGGTTCTAGTTACTTATCTTGGCAAGAAGGCAATTGGAGTTTAGTCGTACGGGCCTCAAATATCAATGGTGAATCGCCTGATGATTTAGCGAAAAATGTTGTCAACATTTTGGAACAAGAAACGTTGCCAGCACCGAATACCGTTGGTCAAATCACACTGAACGTGGCAGGAACCACTGACTATAATCGAAACTCAGTAGTTTGGCAAGCCGGTACAGTAGTTTACTCTGTCCATCATTTTGACCCAATTCAAGCAGTGAAGATGGCAACATCAATGTAATTAATAAAAAGAAAGCGTGCGACAATGGACATTGTCGCACGCTTTCTTTTTATTATTAATGACTTTAATCAGTCGAAATCTCTAAAGAGATTTCGACAAAAAAACCACGCGTACTGCGCGTGGAGGCCAGAGCTTTAGCGATAAAAACTCCTTTCGATATAATAGATAAAGGCTACCAACCGTTATCAAATCGAAAGGAGTTTTTGAATGTCGAACGACGATAAAAGTTTAGCACATACTCGTTGGAATTGTAAGTATCATCTTGTGTTTACACCAAAATATAGAAGAAAAGTAATCTATGGTCAATTGAGGCGAGATATAGGGAAAATACTAAGGAAATTGTGTGAGATGAAAGAAGTCGAAATCATTGAAGCGCATGCAATGCCCGACCATATCCATATGTTGGTAAGAATTCCGCCGAAGTTGAGTGTATCAGGTTTTATGGGTTTCTTAAAAGGAAGAAGTGCAGTAATCATTCATGAACGTCATGCGAATTTAAAATACAATTATGGAAATCGATCCTTTTGGTCAAAAGGCTATTATGTGAGCACTGTAGGATTGAACCAAAAAACGATAGCTAAGTATATACGAGAACAAGAAGCAGAAGATCGAGTAAGGGATAGTATAAACAAAAGAGAGTATAAAGATCCATTTAGGAAGTAACAACTAGATAAGAATAGAATGGTAGCGGTTGGCAGTCTCTAAAAAAAGCTCCCTTAAAGGGAGCAGCAGGTAGCGAGCCCTTCTAGGGCTATTAAAAAGCCACCCGCTATGCGGGTGGATATTTACTTTTGTTCTGTATAACCTTGTGATTCCACCAATTCTTGGCTTTTCTTCATGCTAATTCCCTTAGAAGAATCTCCATCAATCTGGATACCATCTACTTTTTTGGCTTTATCATAATCAAGTTTTTCATAATTAATCGTCAATTTTTCGATGGCTTGTTTGTCCTCATAGGTCAGTTTGTAATCAAGCCCTTTGATGTCCTCATATTGTTTAGAAACGGGTTCCAACGCTGTTTTTGCCTCTTCTTTTGTAATCCCCAATTTGTCATAAGAAACAATGTTTTTAGCCGTTTGCGTTAAGACTTTATCTCCTTGGTACGTATAGGTTAAGGTGGAATCAATCCCATCTTGTGGCGAACCTACAAAGGTTTTTGTCTCTATTTTTGAACCGCAACTTGCAAGAAAGAATACCCCAATAAAAATTAAAAATACACGTAAAAACTTTTTCATTTCTAGATAACCTCCTTTAGCTGTTTATTCTTGACTGTAACATAACACGCCAAATAATTACTGTTAAGTAGAAAGCTTGTGAGAAGTCCAGCAAATAAAACTAAATAAAAAAACTTGCCTCTTCATTTTTATGAGAAGAGGCAAGTTTTTTTATTTAGTAATATCACTTAAATCTGGTTGTGAGTGAGCCAACCGACTGGCAGCCGCAGCCGCAATTGCGCCCACGATATCATCCAAGAATGTGTGGACATGTTCGCCATCATGCGCATTTAACTCTTTTAAAATGCCTGGTTTTACCTTGTCGATATACCCATAGTTCGTAAAGCCGATAGATCCATAAACATTTACAATGGAGAGCGCCATAATTTCATCAATGCCATAAAGCCCTTCATCTTCCGTTAAAATTTCTTGTAACGGTGAGAGTAGCTTGTTTTCTTCTGCCAGAATATCCAGTTGGACACCTGTAATAATCGCGTTGTGTACTTCACGCTTTGTTAACACGGCATCAATACTTTCTAAACAAGTATCTAATGTTAAATTATCAATATAATCTTTTTGTAAAAATAACACAAGTTCAGCTAAATCATTCATTGTTACGCCACGTTCTTGCAATAAACGACGTGCGCTATTTTCTAACGTATCTCCTTGGATTACCATTTTTTGTCCTCCTAATTTCTGCTTTAGTTGAAGTTCTTCTTTCATGGTACCAAAAAGAACGATAAAGGGGAATTAGAATCTATTTTGGTAGAGAATAATTTAGTTGAAGTGTTATTTTTAGTTAAAAATTACTAAGCGTTCGGTTGTAACGATGCCATCACTTGTTTTAATTGTGTCACTGATTTTTGGAAGAGTTCTTTTTCAGCGGCATTCAGATTCAATTCAATAATGTCAGTCACACCTTGATTGCCAACGACTGCAGGAATCCCTGTAAATACATCTTGTTGCCCATATTGCCCATCTAAGTAAGCTGAGACAGGTAAAATAGCTTGTTCATTATTTAAAATGGCTTTAACAATGCGTGCAGTACTCATACCAATCCCATAATAGGTCGCTTGTTTGCGATCGATAATTTCATAAGCTGTATTTTTCACTTTATCAGAAATGATTGGTAAATCGTCACTAGTTAAGCGTTCTGTCGTATCCACAATTTCTAAAATAGGTTTGGTACCAATCATGGTATGAGACCAGACAGCCACTTCAGAATCCCCGTGTTCGCCAATAATATAGCCGTGAACATTGCGTGGATCAATCGCTAAACGTTGAGACAGTTCTTTGCGGAAACGAGTTGTGTCCAAAGTTGTACCAGTTCCAATTACTCTTGAAACAGGTAAACCAGAAGCTTGCCAAGCCACATAAGTCAGTACATCGACAGGATTTGAGGCAATCACTAAAATTCCATCAAAACCAGATTTCATGATATTGTTAACAATTGTTTTCATAATTTCTGCATTGATTGAAACCAAATCTAGACGACTTTGCCCAGGTTTTTGATTAGCGCCAGCTGTAATCACGACGATATCGGCATCTTGGCAGTCTTGATAGTCGCCAGCCCAGACGTTTACATTTTCTTGACCCCAAGACACACCATCTAATAAGTCAATTGCTTCGCCTTCAGATTTGGCTTTGTCAATATCAACTAAGATTAATTCATTCGCAATCCCTTGGTTGATCATGGAATAGGCAATACTTGTGCCAACAAAACCAGTACCAATAATTGCGACTTTTTTGTTAAATACTTTCATCGTTCATCTCTTCTTTCTGTAATATTTCTTTCTTAGTGAATTATATCACGAACTTTTTAGGTGTGGTTATACCAATCTGTAATAGTCTTTATTAACAATTTAAATAAGGGAAGCGTGCTTTTTTTGTTATGATAAGAGTAGGAAAATAGAGAAGATAAGGAGGCAAAATGACAACGACAACAGTGTATTATGCAAGCAATAATGAAAAACAGCCGAACCGTTTTCAACTAGTTATCGGTAGCTGTAGCTATGAACTTCCAAAAATAGAAATCTACGAAATCCTGGAATGTGTCGCTTTAGCATATGGCTATCAAAAAGAACCATTCATTGAAGAACAAACAGAATGTTTTGTTAAAGGCAACCGTTGTATACATGTTTCCCAACAAGCGACGACGTTGACTTTTGTTGTGAATGATCTGCGTTTAGTAATGGAAAAACAATGCCGGAATCACGAAGAAGTCTTTCAAGAAGTCAATCATATTTTATTGAATATTTTTGAGGAGACCCCTTGTGTTTTTCTCGAAAAGTAGGAAAGAAGGATTAAGATGAAACAGGTGAAAATAACAACTACCTCAGACTTGATTAATGGCGGCTGCAATGCCTGTCCGAATGTGAAGTGTACGAATTATCTTGTTCATGTAGAAGATGAAACAATTGCGTTAGAAACGCTAACCGTTGCAGATTTAGTAACTTTATTAGCACTCAAAGAAGGGTTTCGTCAAAAATTAGTTATGGAAATGTTCGAAGAATATACGATGTTTGAAAGGGAAACTCATCAAGTTGTATTTAAGGAAGAGGAAACGAGAATTCTTTTTCAATCAAAAAAACAGACCATTCAAAGCACTCTTTTGTCTAAAGAGCCACAACAAGTGTTCCAAGAAACCCAGCAAATTTTACACCAACTATTTGAGTTAGAACCTTTTGAATTTGAATTGGTAGAGGAAACTGATAAATAAAAAACAGGAAAACGATTTAGCGAAAGCTAAGTCGTTTTCCTGTTTTTTAGGCTTGTCGTTCACGAATTTTTTCAACGATTCGGTTATAAACTTCAGAGAAGGAAGTGTTGGCATGGTGATCGGTCTGGACAATGAAAATTTTTCGAGAAGCAAAGGACTGATCAATTGGTTGCCAAGGGATCTCATCGGAAATAGATAATCGAGAAACAATTGATTGCCCAATGTTATTTTTTAGTAATTGTAACAGGACTTCGTTGTTGTTTAATTCGATAATTGGTAAGTTGATGCTGTGTTCGTTGAGATAAAGCTCATTGAAAAAACGTAAGCCAGAGTTCTTTTCTCTTAAGAGCCAAAATTTTGAAGCGGCATCACCTGCTAGAACTAGTTGGTCTTCATAAACAATTTCTTTGTGTAGATTTTTGGTTTCAATGGGTTTTTCAATTAGTCCAATGTGGGCATGATTATTTTGAACCATATCCACGACTTCGTTTGAATTCATCAGTTGAATCGAAAAGTTGATGAGTGGAAAAGCGGTAACCAAACTCTCCATAATATCTGGCAATAAATAAATAGCAACTGTATTTGAAGAGGCTATAATGCAGTCTTCTTTAAAATTCTCTTTTTCTGCAGCTTGCGCAAAAGAAGTAGTTAAGCTTTCAATAATCGAGAGCATTTTTGGATATAAAAAATCAGCTTCTTTGGTAGGAATAACCGATTGTTTTCCATTACGATAGAACAGCTTGATCGAAAAGTGTTGCTCTAATTTCTTGATTTGCAAAGAAACAGTTGGCTGAGAAATATACAATTGTTTGGCCGCCGCACTAAAATTTTTGGTTTCATACACAGCAATAAATGTTTTGATCCATTCGAACATAAAATCGCCTCTTTCTATTTACTATCTTAATAGTTGTTATTGCAAATATTTATTTTACAAATATAAATATTTCATTTAGTATAATAACATACTTTTGATTAATATCAATAATAATAAATAAAGACGGAGTGTGACTACATAATGGTAGAAAGTGCGAAAAAATTCTTGCGGAAAGTCCCGATTCCCATTTGCGGACTAATTTTAGGGATGGTTTCTTTGGGGAATTTACTTTATTCCTTGGGATATGCAACAATTGGGACCATTTATTGTGTACTTGGCAGTCTCTTAATGATTTTAGTTATTTTAAAAATTATTTTTACAATGAAACATGCATTAAGCACCTTAGATGATCCAATTATTGCTTCGGTATCACCAACATTTACAATGGCTTTAATGGTTATCTGTGTTTTCTTAGATCGGATATTTACCAATGCTGCTTGGATTAACGTGTTGTGGATTGGCGCAGTGATTTTACATTTTATTTTAATGATTTATTTTGTAGCGGTGCATATTTTTCCAACAAAAATCGAACTGGAACATATTTATCCAAGCTGGTTTATTACGTTTGTCGGCATTGGCGTTATTCCTAATACTTCTCAATTGTTTATCAATGAGTTGGGAAAAATTGTTTTTTGGGTAGCGTTGTTCTTTTATTTACTTTTGTTACCAATTTTAATCAAGAGAATTACGAAGTCGAAGGAAATGCCTGAATCGACCATTCCTTTATTGACGATTATGACAGCGCCAGGTTCGTTATGTTTAGCTGGCTATATTTCAATGGGTGGTCATTTGTATATGCCATTAGTTGTTTTCTTGCTAATTTTGTCTCAATGTATTTATGGGATTGTAGTAGTGAATCTATATAAAATTATGCAAGTGACATTCTATCCAAGTTATGCTGCCTTTACATTCCCATTAGTAATTTCTGCGACAGCATTAGTCAAAGTTAAACCTTTATTTGCAGAAAAGGTAGGCCTAACGAGTCTGTTAAATATTTTGTCTACTTTTGAACTCTTATTAGCTGTGGCTATTGTAAGTTATGTGTTCATTCGATATTGCATTTTTTTATTCCAAAGAGAAAATAACACGAAAAAAGTGGAATTAAATTAAAAAAAGAGAGGAAGCAAAGAGGTGAAGAAACTATTAATTACTGGAGGAGCTGGCTTTATTGGTTCTAATTTGGCTAATTTTTATAGTCAACAGTATCAAGTTTTTGTGATTGATGATTTGTCCATGGGGCGAGTGTCAAATTTGCAACAAACTGAGCAGTTGGTTTTTATTAAAGGAAGTGTGACGGATCAGCAATTATTGGACGAAGTACTTTCAAAGCATTCGTTTGAGTATATCTTTCATCTTGCGGCCGTGGCAAGCGTGGCAAGTTCTGTGGCACAGCCTCTAGAGACACATGAGGTCAATTTTTTAAGTGTATTGAAAATATTGGAATCAATAAAAAAATATCAAAAAGAGCTCAAACGTTTTGTTTTTGCTTCGTCGGCAGCCGTTTACGGTGCAGAGCCAACGTTGCCTAAAAGAGAAACTTCGGTGATTTGCCCTTTGAGTCCCTATGCTATTGATAAGTTTGCTGCTGAACGTTATGTTCTCAATGAATACCATTTACACGGGGTACCCACGAGCGCAGTTCGCTTCTTTAACGTCTATGGTCCCAATCAAAATCCTGCTTCACCCTATTCTGGTGTCCTGTCCATTTTGATGGATCGTTATATCCAGTTAGAACAAGGGCAAGCGAGCCAATTTCAAATATTTGGAGATGGTCAGCAAACACGTGACTTTATCTACATTGAGGATGTCCTAACTGCATTAAATTTAGTAGCAACCAAAAGTGAAGCGTTGGGACATGTTTATAATGTGGGTACCGAAGTTGCCATTTCCCTTAATCAATTAATTGAAGAAATGAACCAATTAGTGGGACTTTCTTTGCCAGTTTCTTATCAAAAGGAACGAGATGGCGATATAAAATATTCTCTTTCAGATAGTTCTGCTTTGAAAGGCTTAGGTTTTTCGCCCGTTTATTCAATTCGAGAAGGACTTCAAAAATATTTTAAGTTTACCCATAATACCCAAAATAGATAAAAAAAGACGAGACTTATTTGTTAAGTCTCGCCTTTTTTTGTGCAAATGTTTCGCCCCAATGGCAAAGTGAAGAGAGGGCATCGTAAAGAGCATATCCCTCCGGAGTGAGCGTATATTCCACACGCGGGGGCAGTTCGTTAAAGGATTCTCGATGGACTAGGCCATCTTTTTCCATTTCTCTCAAGCGATCTGTCAGGACGCGTTGAGTGATTCCGTCGAGCGCACGCATCAATTCACCGTTGCGCTTGGTTCCTTGGAATAATTCATCCATTAATGATAATTTCCATTTGCCGTTAATGGTGGAAAGAGCTAAGTTGATACTGGTTTGTTTATCAGTTGTCATAGTTTCTCCTTGTGACACGTAATGGTTACTTTTTTCTTCCTAGGTGAATAAAAAGTGCGTACTTTTTTTCTCCATCATAGTGAGTAATAATAACTATGTCAAGTAAGGCAAGAGGAAGGAAGAAGAAATATGATGTATCAAGATGTTGTTCGCAGCCGCCGCTCAGTTCGGGATTTTATGCCAGATGTTGAGATTCCTAAAGAGGAATTAATGGCCATAATTGAGGAAGCAATGTTCGCGCCAAATAGTACCAATTTAAATTCATGGCGTTTTTTAATTGTCACAGAAAAAGAACAAAAAGAGATCCTTTACGAAGTTTCGATGCAACAACCAGCAGTTAAAGGGGCAGCGGCGGTGATTATTTTATTAGGTGATTTGACTGCTTATACAGTGGCCAATGCAGATGAAATCAGTGCTAAAGCTGTCGCACAAGGAACGATGACGGAAGAAATTCGTCAAGGAATTAATGAAAATGTTTCTTGGTACTATGATGTTAGTGAAGAACAAAAAAGAGAGTGGCTAATGTTAGACCAAGGCTTAGTTGCAATGCAGCTGATGCTTTCTGCAAAAGATCGAGGCTATGATACTGTGGCGATGTCTGGTTTTGAAACAGAAGCGGTTCGCAAGTTATTTAATATTGAGGATCATTTAGTGAACGGACTGATTATTCCGATTGGCAAAGCTCAAACACCCGGCTTTGAAACAGTCCGACGAGATGTTTCAGAAGTAGTAACTTGGTTAGACTAAAAAGCTAAACAGTTCTGTAATTGCTGTTTATTAGATTTTGAGCGTGGAACAAACATCCAAAGTGATTGTTGTCCCACGTTCGTTTTTTTGTTGATCATCCGCTTTTGAGAATGGCCAGAGAAGACGTTTAGTGAACCAATTTTGAAAGAAAGTGATACACTAGAAGAAAAAGAAGTGGGGCGACCTTATGCGTTATGTCATAATGCAGTCACGAGATATTCGTGAAAATTTAGCAACGGAAGATTATCTATTAAACACTCTCTCTTTTGAAGAGCCCTTAGTGTTGTTCTATATTCAGGAACCCTGTGTTATTTTAGGCCGAAATCAAAATGCTTATGAAGAAATTGACTTAGCTTATGCTAGAGAGAAGGGAATCGTTATTACTCGCCGTTTATCGGGCGGTGGTGCTGTTTATGATGATCTCGGGAATGTCAGCTTTAGTTTTGTTGTTCAGGAAGGACATCAAGCTTTTGGGGATTTTAAAGCGTTCACTAAACCAATTATTGAAGCATTACATAAAATGGGCGCAACGGGGGCCGAGATTAGCGGTCGCAATGATTTATTAATTGAAGGGAAAAAATTTTCTGGCAATGCCATGTATACAAAAAAGGGGAAGATGTATACTCATGGTACCTTGATGTATGATGTTGATTTGGCAGAAGTTCAACGTGTTTTAACTGTTTCTAAGAAAAAAATTGAATCAAAAGGGACAAAATCTGTTCGGGGACGCGTAACCAATTTACGGCCGTACTTAGACGAAAAATATCAACAATTAACCATTGAGAAATTTCGCAATCGTTTACTGATGGAGCTCTTTGATGTCGAATCTCTAACTGAAATTGCGGAGAAAGAATATGTCCTAACCAAAGCAGATCAACAGGAAATTAGAAAATTGGTCGCTGAAGTGTATGGCAATGAAGCTTGGATTTTTGGTGAAGCGCCTAAATTTACGATCAAAAAAGAAGAAAAGTTTAAAGGCGGCATTGTGGATGCACGTTTGACTGTTGAAAAAGGTAAAATAATTGAGTTAACGATTTATGGTGATTATTTTGCCAAAAAAGAAACAACGGAAATCGTTACAGCTTTATTAGGTGTGGACTATCAGTATTCATCAATTTGGCAAGCATTAGCAGCGTTTAACTTTGAAGACTACTTTGTAAATATCACCAAAGAAGAATTTGTTCATTTATTGGTGGATTAATAAACGTGCTGGGACAAAAGTTAAAGAATCTTTTGTCCCAGCACGTTTATTTAATGATGGTTGGCTCTTGCTAGAAAAATTTCCCATGAACGTCCCAATTGCCAGTATCTTTGGCTTTTTTCAATGTTTGCATTCGACGGAAGCCAACAGGATGATCGGATAAGAAGTTACTCAATTTAAGCCAGATGGTATTATCATGTAAATCAATACTGTGAAAGTATTCTTCTAAATCCACACGACTGCCCATGTATTTTCCTGAAAATAAATAAATCATACTTAAAGCACCTTCTTCGGCGTAGTATAAACCTGCGCGATCAGCGGTATATTCTTGCGTTCTTGTAAAACTTTTATCTAACGCAACTGGTTTCAAAATAATGGATAACATTAGCCGCCATAAATTAGTGTGTCCACATTTATGGTGTCCTAGCTCGTGTGCCAAAATAAAGCGAATCAGCGAAAAATCGCCTGTATTGTACGCGATATCCAACAAATCACTGTGAATGACAACATAGCGTCTGTGTAAAGAGCATTTTGCCGCAAAAGCGTTTAAGACACCATTCCCGTTGATTAAATAAAGACGTGGCATCCTTAATTTTTTAGTGCCAAAGCCCATTTCTTTTGCCAAATCAATATACAAAGAATAAATTTCTGGTAACTGATTTTCTGTAATTTCCACTCCGTTAGAAGCAGTATCCATGTACATATAACGAATGGTAAAAAAAGCAATGACTGGCGCAATTGGTGCAATTAAGACAATTAATAACCAGTCAGGAATCGGCAAATCACTCAATATCAATAAAGCAACTAACCCCAATGCTAAAAACAATAAAACAAAACCAATGATAATCATTGGTAATTCAAAACGATAACGTAACTTAGCAACAGAAATTTCTTTCTTTTTTTCCTGCGGTTGACACATAAACATTCCTCCCCAAACATTTCCCAAACACTTTTTCAAATAAAATGACTTATCTGTTACTTCTAATATACCATTGGTTAATCGATAATGACAATGGTGGGAACTTGAATAAAGGTAATTATATCAAGTGATTAATGAAAGGGACTCGTTGTACGCGGGGAATTGGTCTATCTTGATTAAATAAAATTTTAATAATCTAACTGTTTTAGACGTAATAAAGTAGTTTCTGGAGTCAATTTTTTAATAACATACAAACGCAAAATCGCATGTTCAATTTTTTGTTCTTCTGGCGATAGCTCCGAATTTATATAGGATAACTTCTCGATTAAATAGGTTAAAAATGAGCCAGTACCTTGGCTGCCCACTAAAAAGCCCATTTCTTCCGTTTCGGTTAATTGTTGTTTTTTTAAGTGGTAAATTTCTTGTGCAAGTGCCCCCGAGATAATGATTTCATCCGTTTGCTTGTTCAAATTCGTTAGTAAGTCGCTTTTTGTTGCTACCGTAACAGTTTCCATTGCACTCATCCTTTGCTTTTATATGATACATCTAGTATAACATGGTCTCACTTTTTTTTATTTTTCCTCTTGCTCTGGTACGCGTTTCATAAGGTAAGCTAGGTGTATCAAAATATTGGAGGGCATGAAAATGAATGTTATAGTGGAGATAAGCGATAGACTTGGTATGGATTACTATTTTGTCTCGGTGACTACGACGGCCAAAAGTCTGCAGTTAAATAGTCCCAAAAAATACTATAAGATTTGGCATCAAGAAATTCCGTACCATCAGATAACGGAGTGGCACTTGACACAGCAGGAGGATATTCAGGAAATTTCTTTTGCTTGGCAGGAGACCTTTTATCGTTTTGTTGATTACGGGACAGGGATTGTGCCTTATTTAACTCAATTTTGTAAAGTAATGAGGTGAAAGTATGACAACAATTCGAGAAATTGCGCGCCTTTCAGGATCTTCAGTTACGACTGTTTCGCGTGTGATTAATCATCATCCTTATGTTTCTGAAGAAAAACGACTGAAAATCCAAGCAATTATCGATGAGTTGGGCTATAAGCCCAATATATTAGCGAGAAATCTTAGCTTTGGGAAAAGTAACACATTAGGTGTCATGGTTCCTTATACGAATCAACCTTATTTTGATGCTATTTTAAGTGGCATTATCCACCAAGCATTTCAGCAAGGGATGATGGTCAGTTTATTACCAACGGATTATGATAAAGAAGTTGAAAAAAGTTACTTGGAAAAAATGGCTACGGGTGCGTTTGATGGCATGATTGTTTTGTCAAAGGCAAATCCTTTAAGTGTGTTTGCTCCGTATAAAGAGCAAGTTGTTTTTTGTGAAAAAATAGAAGACCCTAGTTATGCTAGTATCTATATCGATCGTTTAACCGTTTATCGGCGGGTTTTCCAAGCGTTGAAACAACAAGGATGTAGAGAAGTGGCAATTACGATTAACCGTGCACCAGAAAAAAGTACAAGCGCACGTTATTTAGTTGACGCATATCAGGAAATTTATGGAGTGATTCCTGAAAATCGGTTATTTAAGGACTGTTTAACCTATGAAGATGGGTGTGAAGTAGGACGACACTGTGGGCAAGATCCAACGCTCCAGGCGGTTGTGACCAACGGTGATGAAATTGCCGCAGGGATTCAAGCCGTTATTGAAAGACCACTCTTTTTAGTGGGACAGGAACAAACTTTATTAAGTGAAATTTTAAATTTTTCAACAATCTGTCATCCATTAATGGAATTAGGGGAAAAAGCCACACATTTATTTCAAGAAAAACGGCCGAAAACGATTCAATTGACTTCTACATTTATTAATCGACAACCAGATTTTTCTTTTTCTTAGAAAAAAGCTGGTTGTTTTTTCTTTGGTAGAATAAGGTTTTTCGCTAAAAAATAAAAAAACTTACAAAAAGTAAGACAAAAAGCTTTACTTACTTTTAGTAAGGTAGTATAGTAAGCATGTAAACAAAATTAAATGAATTTACTGAGGAAATTCGAAAGGATGAACATATTATGTCAAAATTTACTGAAATGATGAAAAACCGTCGTTCAATCTATGCTTTAGGAGAAAACTTACCAATTTCAAAAGAAGAAGTAACTGCTTTAGTAAAAGAAGTTGTTAGAGAAAGTCCAACAGCTTTTAACTCTCAAACACAACGTGTTGTGTTCTTATTCGGCGATGCTCACAAAAAATTATGGGCAATGACTGAAGATGCCTTAAAACCATTAACTCCAGCAGAAGCATTTCCAAACACACAAGCTAAATTACAAGGTTTTGCAGCTGGTGCGGGCACAATTTTATTCTTTGAAGATACAGATATCGTGAAAAACTTACAAGATAGCTTCCCATTATATGCGGATAACTTCCCTGTTTGGTCTGAACAAGCAACTGGTTTAACACAAGCGAACGTTTGGACTGCCTTAGCGCAAGAAAATATTGGCGCAAACTTACAACACTACAACCCAGTCATTGACGAAGCGGTTGCTGCAGAATGGTCAATTCCTGCAAACTGGAATTTACGTGCACAAATGGTTATTGGTTCCATTGAAGCGCCAGCTGGCGAAAAAGAATACATGGAAGATAGTGCTCGTTTTAAAGAATTCAACTAAATCATTGCTTTAGTAAAACAAAGAGGAAAGGAGTGAAAGCAAATGGTTCAAGCATTACCAAGTAATATTGGGATTCAACAAGTCACTTTGAAAGTGGCTGATTTAGATAAAATGGTAAACTTTTATACGAAAACAATTGGCTTAAAACTTTTAAAACAAGGAGAGGGACGTGCTTGGCTAGCGCCACAAGGCACCAACGATGCAATTCTTGTCTTAAAAGAACTAACAGCTGGGGAAGAAAATCAGGGTACCACTGGCTTGTACCATATTGCTTTCCTGCTACCAACCCGCAAAGATTTAGGCAATATGTTGCTGTGGCTTTTGCAGGAAAATGTGCAAATTGGCGCAGCAGATCATGGCTATAGTGAAGCCCTTTACTTAAGTGATCCAGAAAATAATGGCATCGAAATTTATTGGGATAAACCAGAAGAAGTCTGGTATATTCGTCCAAATGGTGAAATTATCGGTGTGACAGAAGAATTAGACGGTGATAGTTTAGCTGCAGAAGCTGACGGTCACTGGCTAGGAATTTCCGAAGGTTCTAAAATTGGGCACATTCATTTGAAAGTGGCCGATTTAGATACCACTGAAACGTTCTATAAAAACTTAGGGTTTGGCTTAAAGTCTAACTTTGGTCAACAAGCGAAGTTTTTTGCAGCGGGTCAGTATCATCATCATATTGGGACAAATACATGGAGCGGCAAACAGCTGCCAACGATTCAAGAAAATCAATTTGGCTTAGAAAATTACACCTTCCGTTTACCAACTGCGGCAGATTTAGAGATCGTCCAAGCCAATGCGGAAGAAGCAAAGTTACATTTTATTGCCAAAGATCATTTACTTGCGTTAGAAGATCCTAGCGGCATGATTATTCAATTTACCTATTAAAACCACTCTCAAACTAGCCCTTCGTTAGAAAATGAAGGACTAGTTTTTTTGTCTTTTTTGCATTATTTTGCATTTGTTTGCAAAATAATGCAAAAGATGCTATCTTTACTTAGAAGAGGTGAGGAAGCATGTTGATTGAAGAACGTTTAGCCAAGATTCAAAAAATAGTGAATGAACAAAAAAGTATTTCCATGGAAGCGTTAGCGGAGCAAGTCTCCGTTTCAAAAGATACTATTCGGCGAGATTTAATTCGTTTAGAAAAGGAAGGACATTTAAAGAGAACGCACGGTGGTGCTATCTCAGTGCAGTCTGAAGCAACTATTTACGATTATGCTCAACGAATAGTGAAGCATCCAGAGAAAAAACAAGCGATTGCCCAAAAAGTTTGGGCAACCATTCCCAAACAAGCGTCCATTTTTTTTGATTCATCAACCACGGTGGAAGAAGCTATTCGAGCGATGGAAAATAGTCCGGTTCACGCGATCACGAACTCTCTCAGTCATGCGCTACTTCTAGCGCAAATGGATCAAACCAAAATTACAGTATTACCTGGGCAACTGCATAAACAACAACTCTTTTTGTTTGGGGCAGAAACAGTCGCTAAGGTTGGGGAATTTGCCCCTGACTATACATTATTAGGTGTGTTTGCGTTATCTGAACAAGGATTATTTATTCACACAGAAGAAGAAGGTCAAGTCAAACGGCGAATGATTCAACAAGGCAAACAAGTCATTGCCTTAGCAGACCAAACGAAATTAAACAAAACGGGTTTATTTAAAATTTGCGAATTAACAGAAATTGATTGTTTAGTGACAGATACACGACCTGATGAAAAATTTTGCGAGCAGTTAGCGAAAGCAGGCGTAACGTTGATTGTTGCAGATGAATAATGGAGGATAATAATGAAGCGAAAAATTAATTATACACATATTGCTGAACCTACTGTTTTTGAGAATGTTTTTCCAACGTATTTGACGAATGAAACGATGATGGCGCGTAAGCAGAAAGTATTACAACGAATGAAAACAGAAAAATTCGATCAATTGGTCTTCTATGCAGACAAAGAGCATGGCAGTAATTTTGAATACTTAACTGGCTTTATTCCGAGGTTTGAAGAAGGACTCCTTGTGTTAAATAAGGATGGTGCGGCGACACTTATTTTAGGCAATGAAAATTTAAAACTGTGCCAACATGCCCGCATCTCAGCCGATTTAATTCATTATCCAGCTTTTTCGCTACCGAATCAACCAATGGCTGGAGAACAAAAGTTGGCGCAGATTTTTGAAACGCTTCTCGATGAAACTGCTCAAAAAATAGGTATCGTTGGGTGGAAAATGTTTACGACACAACAGCAAGAACCTGCTACTATGTTTGATGTGCCACATTTTATTGTCGAAGCACTGAAAAAAGCGCTGCCGAAAGAAGCTCGTTTACTAAATGGGACCCACTTATTGATTGGAGCAAAGGGGGCCCGCACAACAAATAATGCCAACGAATTGGCGCACTATGAATATGGGGCGAATTTGGCTTCTCGCAGTATGTTAAAGGCCTTAAATGCAATTGAAGTAGGACAGCGTGAAACGGACATTGGGGCTTTGTTAAATGATGAAGGTCAAACGCCGACGGTAGTAACCATTGCGGCAACTGGTCAACGTTTTGAATATGCAAACATGTATCCGACTGCCAAAAAAATTCAGTTAGGTGATGCCTTATCATTAACTACAGGCTACAAAGGCGGCTTGTCTAGCCGAACAGGTTTTGTTATTGAAAACGAGCAGCAATTGCCAGAAGCGCAACGTGATTATTTAGAGCGCGTAGCAAAACCCTATTTTCAAGCTGTCGTTCACTGGCTTGAAACCATTCGAATCGGACTGTTAGGGCGAGAAATGTACCAAGCGATTGAAGAACAGTTACCAAAAGAAATCTATCACTGGCATTTGAATCCTGGGCATTTAGTTTCGGATGATGAATGGATGTCGTCGCCTATTTATCCAGATTCAGCCATTCGCTTGGAAAGTGGCATGCTCTTTCAAGTGGATATTATTCCTTCTGTACCTGGTTATACAGGGGTGAGTGCAGAAGAATGTGTGGCTTTGGCTGATGAAACATTGCAAAAAGAGATTCAGCAAACTTATCCAGACATGTGGCAACGGATTGCGACACGCAGAGCCTATTTAAAAGAGACATTGAAGATTGACTTACCAACGGAGGTTTTACCAATGTCTAATTTAGTTGGTTACTTACGGCCTTTTTATTTAGCTAAAGACAAAGCTTTGTGTGTAGAAAAACCAGCTCCTAAATGAGTAGGCTCCTTTTTTGAGTTTCTTTTGGGCCTTATTTATAATCAATATAGCGAAGGAAGAACACCAGAAGAGAGGCGTGATGGTAAATGCATTATCCTGAACATCTGAAACAAGCAGTTTTAGCTAAAGCGAAAGACTTACCATTAGAAGGTTTTGTGGAAGGGCAAGGCCCGCAACAGCCAAAAGTGATGCTGATTGGGGAAGCCCCTGGAAAAGAAGAAATTAAAGAAAACGTACCATTTATAGGGCGTTCAGGTCAATTGTTGATGGAACAATTACAACAAGTTGGCTTAAGTCGTGAAACGGTGTATATCACCAGTGCGGTTAGGAGTCGGCCTTTTTCTGTAAAAACGAAGCAGATTGCAAAAACGGGAGAAAGAGTAACCAAATTTCCTAATCGAACGCCAACCAAAGAAGAAATCAAAATTTTTGCGCCTTTGCTTGATTGGGAAATCGCTGTTTGCCAACCTGAACTAATTTTGACACTGGGGAATATTGGGTTGCAACGACTTTTAGGACCAAAGCCAACAATCACTGCAGTGCACGGAACGGTCATTCAGTCGCCCATTCAAACATTTGATGAGCAATCACAAAACTATCATTGGACGCAGAAAACCTATCAAATCATTCCACTCTTCCATCCAGCGGCTGTCTTTTATAATTATCGTTTAAAAGAAGTCGTGAAAGAAGATTGGCAAGTGGTTCAAAAACAACTGCAACTGCTTAAGAAAGTTTAAAATGAGAAAAATAAAAGGATGGTTGTTTTTTCGAAGAGAGAATGCTAACCTAGAAGTATCAATAAATAGACAGATTATTTAATCGCTGGGTTGAATAATTGAAGGATTCTGATTTTTGCGTAAGCCTTGAAGCAAAAAGAATGAGTCCTTTTTTTGTTAGAAGGAGATTTGGGTATGGAGCAAACACAGCAAAACCATTTTACTGCGTTGTTTTATAAAAATGTTCTGTTAGGAATTTTAAGTATGGCGGCGCAATCAATTTTTATTTTGGCGGACACATTTTTCATTGCAAATGGGATCGGCACCGAGGCGTTGGCGGGGCTTAACATTGTCTTACCACTCGTTAATATTATTAATGGATTAGGTTGGATGTTTGGGGTTGGCGGCGCTACGTTGTTTTCGACCACGGTTGCGCAAAAAGAAATCAAAAAAGCCAATCAGTATTTTAGTTTAACGATTGGGTTAGTTTTCGTTATAGGAAGTCTCTTTACTTTAGCGAGTTTGATTTTTTCCGATCAAATTATTCGGGGACTTCAGGGGACCGGTGTCTTGTTTGGTTTGGCAAAGGAATATTATATGATTTACCTTAGCTGTTCATTATTATTTATTTTAAACAATTGCCTGATTACTTTTTTAAGAAATGACCATAATCCTCGTTTGGCAACGATTGCTTTTGTCAGTGGGGGAATTGTCAATATTATTTTGGATTATGTCTTTATTTATCAATTTGGGTGGGGCATGGCAGGCGCGGCCATTGCAACGGTGATGTCACCTTTAACAAGCTTAATCCTGATTACGTTGCATAAGTGGTCGCCGCAACGAGTTTTACGTTTTGAAAAGTTTAAAGTGAAATTTCAGGATGTTCGAGAAATTATGTCGATTGGTTTTTCCTCCTTTTTAAATGAATTTTCTTCGGCCTTTGTCATGTTTTTATTTAATATTGTTTTGTTAAACTTAGTTGGTCATGTGGCGATTTCAGCTTATGCGATTGTTGCCAATCTCAATATTATTGTGATTGCTATTTTTACAGGGATTGGGCAAGGGGCGCAACCATTACTCAGCCGATACTATGGTTTAGGGGAAACGAAGGTGTTGCGTAAATTTGTTAAACTTAGCTTTATTACGTACTTGGTCGCCGGCTTCCTGTTCTTTTTAATCAGTCAAGTGTTTACGGGACAAATTATTGAGGTCTTTAATAGCGAAGGGAACGACCAGTTGGCGCAAATTGCTAGGACAGCCATCCGCTTATATGCGATTTCCTTCTTGTTTACAGGATTGAATTTTATGGGGATTTATTACTTTTCGGCAGTTCGTAAACCGAAAATGGCACTAATGATTTCCTCTTTGCGTGGGTTCTTTTTAATTGTGCCAGTTTTATTTATTTTGGTGAAATTACTAGGATTAACCGGTGTTTGGTTAGCCATGCCAGTAGTTGAATTTGTTACGTTTGGACTAATGCTTGTGGGCTACCTTGCGTATCGAAACTATTTGAAAAAAAGAGAAGCAGTAACCTGATGTTGGTTACTGCTTCTTTTTTGCTTAGTTTACATAGTTTTCAGTTAAAGTCATGAATTGTTCCACATCTTTTAGGACTTGATCAATGCCGGCTTGCCAGAAATCAGGTTTTGTTAAGTCAACATTTAAATGTTTTTTCGCTAATTCTTCGCTTGTCATCGAAGCAGTGTCTCTTAATAACGCAATGTATTGGTCTTCAAAAGAGCTGCCTTGTTGATTGGCATACGCATAGATACCCATGCTGAATAGATAGCCAAAAGTATATGGGAAATTATAGAAAGGCACATCATCAATAAAGAAGTGCAATTTGCTCGCCCAGAAATGAGGATGATAACTGCCAAGACTATCTTTGTAGCTTTCTTTTTGCGCCGCTAACATTAATTCAGTAATATCTTCTTCCGCTACTAAACCTTTTTGGCGCGCTTGATAAAAATTATTTTCAAAGATAAAACGCGCATGAATGTTCATAAACATAGCAATGGCATTTTGCATTTTTGTGTCTAAAAGGTTAATCTTTTCAACGTCTGATTTGGCCTCTTTTAAGGTGGCGTCAGCAACAATCAATTCTGCAAAGGTACTAGCCGTTTCTGCTACGTTCATGGCATACTCTCGATTCAATGAAGGTAAATCCCACATCACGCTACTATGGAAAGCGTGACCTAATTCATGGGCTAAAGTAGCTACTTCGTTGATTGAATTGCCAAAGGTCATGAAAATACGCGACTCTTGTGTTTCAGGTAATTCTGTACAATAACCCCCAGGACGTTTGCCTGGACGATCTTCAGCTTCAATCCAACTTTTTTCAAAAGCCATTTGGGCAAAATCGGCCATTTTCGGACTGAATTTACGGAAATTTTCTAAAATAAAGGCAGCGGCTTGATCAAAGGAATACGTTTTTTCTTCTAAATCACCTAAAATAATTGGTGCATCTTGGTCTTGCCAATCCATTTTTTCTTTACCGAATAATTGCGCTTTGCGCGTTAGAAAGTCGACGAATGGTTGTTTATTTTTTTGGATGGTTTCCCACATAACCGTTAATGTTTCTTGACTCATTCGATTATAGTTTAAGGGATTTTCTAAATAATCTGTAGTGCCATGCAATTTGTAATCAGATAAACGGAACCCATCCAAGTGATTTAGGGTGTCTGCTAAAATTGAAGCTTTGCCACTCCAAGCTTTCTCCCAGGCTGTAAACAAACGTTGACGAACCTCTTTGTCAGGATCTCCCATCATGCGGTTAAAGGCTTGGCCTGCAGATAGTTCTGTCACAGAGCCATCTTTTTCTTCAAAAGGAATCACAATGGAAGCAACAATCGTATCGTAATGTGTACTCCAAGCATTTAACCCATCTAGAGAAAGCGTATTGATGATATTTTCTTCTTGTTCGGAAAGCAGTTTTTTTCCATCACGTCGTAATTCATTTAAGCGAAAAGCCATTGTTTTAAACGGTTCTTCGGCTAACAGGTCTTGCCAATGTTCTGCTGAAATCTCGGTGATTTTTTTAGTAAAAATGGTTTCAGCTAATTGAATCGCTGGCAACAGATTGTATAAATCGCCTGATAAAATTTTGGCCTTGGTATCATTAGTATTAGCAGAAATTAAAGCAGTTAAAAAACTATTACATTGTGAAAAGCCATTTGAGATTTTCCCTTGTAACGTTAAGATTTCAGCAAATTGTTCTTTGCCTTGGGCACTTTCTGGTGTCCATTCTGTGATTAATTGATGGTACTCTTTTGTCTGTTCGGTTAATTGAGTCATTCGTTGGCTAAGTTCTTTGGACTCGCTCCCATTGAGGAAAATACTGTCTAAATCCCATGTAATAGAATAGGTCATATCCAATCCTTCTTTCATTTTTTTCTTTTCAGTATATCATAAGACCTAAGAGAAGTTGTTTCTTTTTCCCTCGAAACCGACTATAATAAAAAAGAATTTTCCGTGGCAGACACGGGGCAACTTGAAACCAAGAAAAGAGGATTATATGAAAAATTATTTGAAAGATAGTAATTTATATTTAGTCATTGCGTTTGTTATTATGGCCATTTTATTTTTCAGTTCATCACAGACGTATGAACAGCAATCACAAGTTGGTCTTTTAGATAAACTTCTGGGCAGTCATCCTTTTGAAGAACAATTAAAAAACATTTCTTTTCAATATGCTGGCAGTGAAGTGAGCATTCAAGCTAGTGGTTATAGTAAATTTGTTGAATTTTTTATTCGTAAGGGAGCCCATTTTGGTACGTATTTTCTATTAGGTGGTAGTTGGTTTATTGGATTAGTGCCAAGAATCAAAGGTCTGTTTTTAACAGCTGTTGTTTCCTGGCTAGCTGCTACTGGCTATGCAGGTTTAGATGAATTTCATCAAATGATCACAGGCGGAAGGACCCCTCTTTTTCAAGATGTTATGTTGGATGCCATGGGTGCTTTGACAGCCATCGTTATTTGTTTGGTGGTTCATGGTTTGAAGAAAAATAAAAAAAGAAGACGCTAATTTAGAAGAGCTTCGTTTATTCGTCAGAAAGATGGATAAGCGAGGGTCTTTTTTTGGTAGCGCTTGTTCCTAACTGAAAAGAAGAGTAGAATAAAGGAGAATAGTAACGAAAAGTCAGGAGGAATCAAGGATGTCAGGACACAGCAAATGGAGCAACATTCAAGGGCGTAAAAATGCGCAAGATGCCAAACGTGGGAAAATTTTCCAAAAAGTTTCAAGGGAAATCTATATGGCGGCAAAAGCAGGTGGCCCTGACCCCGCAATGAATCCTGCTTTACGTTTAGCAGTCGATAAAGCTAAGTCAGCCAATATGCCCAATGATAATATTGCGCGCGCCATAAAAAAAGCCAGTAGTGCTGGTGAAGGGGAACATTATGACGAGGTAACTTATGAAGGATACGGGCCAGGTGGCGTGGCAGTTTTAGTTCATGCACTAACAGATAACCGCAACCGAACGGCCACCAATGTTCGCGTCGCGTTTACTCGAAATGGTGGCTCTTTAGGTGAAACGGGTTCGGTGAATTATATGTTTGATCGTAAAGGCTATATTGTCATTAAGCGAGAAGATCATGCAATTGAGGAAGACGACATGCTAGAAGTCGTTTTGGAAGCAGGCGGCGAGGATTTAGAAACATCACCAGAAGTATTTGAAATTTACACAGCACCAGAAGATTTTACAGCGGTTCGCGATGCTTTAGAACAAGCAGGTTATTCATTAGCACAAGCTGAATTAACAATGGTTCCGCAAACCTTACTAACCTTGAACGATGAACAAAAAGCGCAATTAGAGCGCTTGGTTGACAAGTTAGAAGACGATGATGATGTGTCAGAAGTATTTACCTCTGCAGAAAATCTATAAAATAAAGGGATGCTTGGCATCCTTTTATTCATAAAATGAAAGCGGATACAGAATGGAGGGCATTTTGAAAAAGAGAATTTGTTTACAAGCAATCAGGGAAGAAGCGGAAGCCTATTATCGTAACGGTGATTTTTATTGCTCGGAAGCGATTGTGGCGACCATTCGGCAACACTTCGATGCGGAGATTCCCATTGAAGCTGTGGCCATGGCTTCTGGGTTTCCTGTAGGTGTTGGAGGAGCGAAGTGTATTTGTGGTGCTCTTTCAGGCGGGGTTATGTGTCTGGGCTACTTTTTTGGTCGGACAGAAGCCAAAGGAGAACAAGTAAATAAAACGATGGCTTTAGCCAACGAATTGCATCAAAGTTTTCGACAAAAGCATCGAGTGGTTTGCTGCAGTATTTTGACAAGTAAAATGACGATGGGTTCACCTGAGCATATGGAACAATGCATTGGCTTTACTGGAGAAATCGCTGAAACAACCGCAAAAATTATTGCACGAGAACTTGCTTACGAATTAGTCTAGTAAAAAATGAGAGAGGAGCAACCAGATTCATTCACCTGAATCTGGTTGCTCCTCTCTCATTTAATACGTAATCAATTAACCAAGTACTTTTTCATAAGCTTCCACTTGAGATAAGACACGTTGGAGCTGTAATTCATTTTCAATATAGTTGATTGAATTACCTAAATCTTCTTGGCGGTTTGTTTCTAAACGATCGACTTCTTTTTTTGCTTCGTTCAATAAGTGTAGAACTTCTTCCTTAGATAACATGTACTCACCTCCTTGCGCAGTTCATCTACTATTAGTGTACTCCTTTTTTTCAAAAAAGGGCAATAATAGGATATTAAAAAACAAAAATAGCGGTTAGAACCGCTATTTTTGTTTACTCATGGCGTTGTTGTGCTAAAATCGCTTCGATTCGTTCTCTTTGATCTGCCAAAAAGTGAGGCAAATAAAGGGGGATTTCATCAAAGTTTGAACTTTGATTTTCGTAGGCTTCGGCATCTAACAGGCCTTTTTGTGTGGCTACTTCAAATAACAAGTGGTTCGGTTCTCTAAAATACAATGATTTGAAAAATTCGCGGTCTTTAATTCCTGAGTTTGTAAAATTCTTTTCCTCTAACAGGCTATCAACTTGCGTTAATTCTTGCGTATCTTCCACCCCAAAGGCGACGTGATGAACGCCACCAATTCCTTCAATGGCAAGCGGATTGGTACGGTCATCAATGATGTGTACCTCTTGATAAAACTGTGGATGATGATTTTCCAGAACGGTTACTTCATGCGCAGTTTCAAAAAAAGGTACTGTTTCTTTTTCATGCCAATGTAAATAATCCACTAAAGGTTGTTTGGTAGCTGCGGCATATTGGACGCGTAATTGAATTGCATCAATGCCTAAAATTGCATGTTCTACTGGAATTTCAGAATGCTCAGCTGGAAAATAATCTTCCGCATTTTCAAATTCACGTAACGGAACAAGCGCCATTTGCGTATTATCGGGCGCTTCAAAACGCAAAATTGGGTGTTGGTTAAATGTTTCCACACCATAGTGGCAGATACCCGCTTGCTCAAGACGTTCTGCCCAAAAATCCAAAGAGGCGCGCGTTGGTACTTTTAAAATAGTTCGTTCAATTGTATTTGTCCCAAAGGATTGATCTTGGCCATCATTCAATTCAAAAAAAGTTAATTCGGTACCTGTTCGTTGCTCATTATCTGAGAAAAATAAGTGATACATGGTGTGGTCATCTTGGTTGATCGTTTTCATTAGTAATTTTAATCCCAGTGTATTATGATAGAAGTCAAATGTAGGCTTTATCAATCGATTTAAAATAGAGATGTGATGAATTTGTGCATACATAGTAAAATTCCTTTCTTGGAGGTTTATTAAATGAAACAATTTTTTCAAAAAGGGTCGAAACCTAATCAATTAGTTGTCGCTTTCCATGGTACTGGTGGCAATGAATATCAATTATTAACGACCATCGCAACCCTTTATCCAGAAGCGAGTGTTCTAAGTTACTTAGGGACAGAAGGTGTAGGCGAACAGCGACGCTTTTTTGCGCCATTAGTTAATGGAGCCTTACCTCGTGCTAACTTTGATGAGCGAGTGACTGCGTTTCTAGAAGAAGTTTGGCAACCGCGAAAGTTATACGATGAAGTTATTTTTATAGGGTACTCTAACGGTGCCAATTTTATTTTAGGCCTGTTAGAAAAGAACCCGACTATTGCTAACACTGTTATTTTACTGCATCCAAGCAATTTAGGCTATCAATATGTATCTGGTGAGTTTGCGACAAAAGTGATTGTCACAACAGGGGCTCAGGATGAGTTGAGTATTCCGGGACAAGTTCTTTCTTTAGCTAATCAATTAAAGAAACATTTCCCAGTCGACTTTTTACTAGTGGATGGCGGTCATGGCTTATCGGAAGAAGAAGTAACGAAAATAAAAGAAGTTCTTTAAAAAACAAGCTGCAACCTTTGTTGATAAGTGGTTGCAGCTTGTTTTTTTCATGTGTGTTTAAATGATTTAGTTCTTTTTATTAATGAAAGCTTCCGCAAGGGCAAAGTCTCCTGCGTAAGGTTCATCTATGCCGTTTACTTTTTGATAAAGGTCGGCGCCTTTACCAGCTAAGACAATCGCATCATCAGCCGTTGTGCTTAAAGACAATGCGTGAGCAATTGCTTCGCCACGATCTAAAACGGTGTAAACAGGCATTTCTTTGGTAATATGGGCTTGAATTTCTTGGCAAATTTTTGCTGGATCTTCACTGGCTGGGTCATCGGTTGTTAGGACTGCAACATCAGCCAATTCAGAAAGAACCCTACCAAAGTCTTTGCGGCGAGAAATCGCTTTGTCTCCCGTGCTACCAACAAGAACAATTAAGCGGCCGTCAGGATGTTCTTCACGGACAAAGGTTAAAAGATTCTTCAAACTGTCATAGTTATGAGCGTAATCAACATAGACGGTTGCACCGTTGGTATTCGTTAAAGATTCCATCCGGCCAGGGACGGTGGTTGCTGCGATCCCTTGTTGACACTCTTCTTTTGAAGCTCCCACAAGGACACTGGCAATCGCCGCACTTAACGCATTACCTTTGTTAAAATCACCACCTAAACGAAGGTGATAAGAGCCGGCCAATCCTAACGCATCTGCAGGACTTTCAACGATAAAACGTAAGGAATCCTCTGAAGAAACAGCGAATGAATAGTCTACTTCTGGAGCCGGCTGACTGCCATAGACAATGGCAGGGACTTTTTGCTGTTGTGCAGTTTCTTTAAGTAATGGAAAATAATCAGCTTCGTGATTCAACACAATGACTTTAGAATGTGTAATCAATTGACGTTTGCAATAAAAGTAATCGTCAAAGGTTGGATGTTCAATTGGACTGATATGGTCGGGGGTAATGTTTAAAAAAATGCCGACATCAAAAAACAGCTTGTAGACACGATTAGTTTTGTAGGCTTGGGAAGAAACTTCCATAATAAAATGAGTTATCCCGTTAGCAACAGCGGTTGCCATCATTCGATACAAGTCCAAAGATTCGGGTGTAGTCAATGCAGATTTAAAGAATGTTTTGCCATCTAATGTCGAATTCATGGTAGAAAGCAAGGCTGTTTTTTGTTGTGTAGCAACATCTAAAATATATTTGGTGAAATAAGCCGCTGTTGTTTTACCTTTGGTTCCAGTAAAGCCAATCAGTTTTAATTTATTTTGTGGATAATCATAAAAAGCCATGCTTAACACAGCCATTGCTTTTTTAATGTCAGTTACGATAATTCCTAGTTGCGCCGGAACCTCATAAGGCACCTCAGAAACATAGATTTCTAGGCCGTCTTTTACAGCATTTTCTAAATAGATTTCTTTAAAGTTTAATCCTTTACAAAAAAAGAGTGTTTCTGCTGTTACGTCTCTCGAATCGTAAGAAAGAGCCGTTACTTCTCGTTGACCTAACGTGTCGGAAAGAGTCAAGTGCCAGCCTTCTGGTGAAATAAATTCTTTTAATAAATCTTCTTTTTCTAAGCAATCGCGAATTGCGAATAATGAAATCGTCACTTTTTTTTCCTCCAAACGTTTCAACGAAATTTCAAAACTGATGTCATTATAGCATTATTTTTCTTTTAAAAAAACCATCTCGTTAGCGTGAGAAAATCCATGAGAAATGTTAAAATAGGATAATTCTTCGAGAAAGTCGTTGCATATCCCAAGATGAACAATTAAAATAAAGAAAGCATACTCAAAGAATATTGGAGGACAAAATGATCAATCAACCAAATTCAGTTGATCAACCAATCCTGACGAACCAAGAAAAAATGGTCAAAGGCTCAGCTTGGATGACAGCTAGTAATATTATCTCCCGCATGTTAGGGGCGATTTACATCATCCCCTGGTACGCTTGGATGGGCGAGCACGGAAACGAAGCGAACAGTTTGTTTTCAATGGGGTATACGATTTATGCCTTATTCCTAATGATCTCTACCGCCGGAATTCCAGGTGCGATTGCCAAGCAGACCTCGCATTATAATTCATTGAACGAATATAAAATTAGTCGACAGCTTTTTTATCGTGCCTTACAACTAATGGGTGGCTTAGGTGTGGTTTTTGCTATTGTGATGTATTTGGCATCTCCGGCATTAGCAGCTTTGTCTGGCGGAGGTCCTGAATTAGTTCCAACAATGCGTTCATTAAGTTTAGCCGTTTTAGTTTTCCCAAGCATGAGTGTCATTCGCGGTTATTTCCAAGGAAATCAAGAAATGATGCCCTTTGCTTTATCACAAATTGTTGAACAAGTAGCACGAGTTTTTTACATGTTATTAACCGCTTTTATTATCATGAAAGTCTTTGAAGGTAATTACGTTACAGCGGTGACTCAAGCCACTTTTGCGGCATTTATTGGGATGCTCGCAAGTTTTGCGGTTTTAGGTTATTACATGTACAAACAAAAACCATTATTTGATTATTTAGAAGAACACAGCGCCAATGAACATGAAATTGCTCCAAAAGAGTTATTGATTGAAACTTTTAAAGAGGCGATTCCTTTTATCGTAGTTGGCTCAGGGGTGACGGTCTTTAAACTTGTCGATCAGTTTACTTTCTCAAACTTTATGCGTTTGTTTACGGATTATTCAGATACCCAATTACGAGAGCTTTTCGGTATTTTTAATGCCAATCCGGACAAATTAACCATGATTGTCGTGGCTTTAGCGACTTCGATTTCGGCTACTGGATTACCGTTAATTACAGAAGCGGTCACCTTAAAAAATCACCGTGAGTTAGCGCGTTTGATTAGTAATAATTTACAACTTTTTGTGTTTGTAATGTTGCCAGCAACGTTCGGTATGATTGTTTTAGCGCAACCACTATACACTGTTTTTTACATGCCAGATGCTTTAGGCACTTCTTTATTAGTGCAAGCTTGTTACGCTAGTTTATTCTTGGGCTTGTATATGTTAGTGTCAAATATGTTGATGGGGATGTATGAAAATCGTGACGCAATGCGTTATTTAGGAATTGGTTTAGCTGTGAAATTAATCGTGCAATTCCCCGCAATCCGTTTATTTGAAGTTTACGGTCCGTTATTAGCAACGATGATTGGCTTTACGGTTTCTTGCGTATTGATTCTAAGAAGAATTCGTCAAGTGACACGTTTTAATTACAAATTAACCTTACGGCGAACATTGTTAATGTTCTGTATTACAGTCATCATGATGATTATCGCTTTGATTTTCCGTCAGTTCTTGTATCTATTTTTAGATCCAACTAGACGTTTCCAAGCTTTCATTATCGTTGTAATTGTGGCTGCTGCAGGAGGCGCTTTTTATGGCTATTCGGTCTTGAAGATTCGCTTAGCTGATCGTTTATTAGGGAAAAATGCCGCAAAATTACGTGCAAAATTCAATATTAAATAATAGCTGATTGAACTCCTTTCAGCAGATTCTCTTAAGAGACAAGGCTTGAGACATCGATCGATTCGATTTATGTCCCAAGCTATTTTTTTAAAGGAAAGAGGAATGACGATGCGTTTAGATAAATTTTTAGCCGATGTTGGTATCGGTAGTCGTAAAGAAATCAAACAATTGTTAAAGAAAAAAGTCGTTACGGTGAATGGTGACGTCGTAAAAGAAGCCAAAACACAAGTAAATGAAGAAACAGATCAAATTGCCTTGATGGGAGAAATTCTTACGTATCAGAAATTCTTTTATTACATGTTGCATAAACCACAAGGTGTCATTTCTGCGACGGAAGATCAGCGAGATGAAACGGTAATTGACTTGTTAACTGATCAGGATTACCGTGCCGACTTGTTCCCAGTTGGTCGCTTGGATAAAGATACCGAAGGCTTGCTTCTGTTAACAAATGATGGCCAGTTAGCGCATCAATTATTATCGCCTAAAAAGCATGTGGATAAAGAATATTTAGCTGAAGTTGAGGGACTTGTGACAGCGGAAGATTGTCAACTGTTTGCGCAAGGATTTGCCTTGAAAGATGGAGAAATGGTTAAACCAAGTCGCTTAGTCATTGAGACGATCAATGAGGAAGAAGGGACTTCCGTAGTCCGTTTAGTGATTCAAGAGGGAAAATTCCATCAAGTCAAACGGATGTTAGCCACTGTAGGCAAACCTGTGACGTATTTAAAACGATTACGAATGGGCGAACTATGGTTAGATGAAACGTTAGAACTAGGGGAATATCGGCCCTTAACAGAAGCCGAATTGCAACAACTACAACCTAAACAATCATACCTCAATTAAAATAAACGAAAACCCAGCACTTTCTGCGGAAAAGATAAAAATTTTCTCGAAAAATAGTGTCGGGTTTCTTTCTTTTTCTGCATAAAATGGTATGATTGACTATGTAGAACTTTATGAATAGGAGTGACAACAAATGACAATTGATTGGACAAAAGAAGTCGAAGCACGTAAAGACGACTTATTAGAAGATTTACAAAACTTATTACGGATCAACAGTGAACGTGATGATGCACGAGCAACACCTGAAGCGCCCTTTGGACCTGGGCCAGTTGCTGGCTTAAAACACATGTTAGCGTATGGTGAACGTGATGGCTTTACGGTGAAAAATGTCGACAATTACGCTGGACACATTGAATATGGTGAAGGCGACGAAACGTTAGGGATTTTTGGTCATATGGACGTTGTTCCTGCTGGTGATGGTTGGGAAACAGATCCTTATGAACCAGTCATTAAAGATGGCAAAATTTATGCACGTGGTGCAAGCGATGATAAAGGCCCAAGTATGGCTGCTTATTACGCAATGAAAATTATCAAAGAATTAGGCTTACCCGTGTCTAAAAAAATTCGTTTCGTAGTAGGAAGTGATGAAGAAAGCGGCTGGGGCGATATGGATTACTATTTCCAACATGAAGAAGCACCAGACTTCGGTTTCTCACCAGATGCTGAGTTCCCAATTATTAATGGGGAAAAAGGAAATGTGACTATTCGTTTAACTTTCCGAGGCGGTAACGGCGCTGATTATAAATTAGAAAGCTTCAAATCTGGCTTACGTGAAAACATGGTTCCGGGAACAGCAGATGCTGTTGTAACGGCTGCTTCAGCAGACGAAGCGGCTTCACTAGCTGCTAGCTTTGAAACATTCATCAAACAAGAAGCAAAAATTTCAGGTAACGCAGAACTTTCAGATAAAACAGTGACTTTCCATGTAGTTGGTAAAGGTGCTCACGGTGCTAGCCCACAATCTGGAATTAACGCAGCGACTTTCTTGGCAACTTTCTTAAATGATTACAGCTTTGCAGAAGGCGCATACAGCTTTATTAATACCATTGCTGAATTTATCCATGAAGATTTTTATGGTGAAAAATTAGGCGTGGCTTTTGAAGACGAAAAAATGGGTAAATTGACAATGAACGCTGGGATTGTTAACTTTGATCCAGAAAATCCTGAAAATAGCTTAGTAACATTAAACTTCCGCTATCCAAAAGGAACTTCAGCAGAAGAATTACAAGCAAAAGTTCAAGCAACAGTCGGTGAAACGGTCACTGCAACACAAGGAGATCGCAACCAAGAACCGCATTATGTACCAGTTGATGATCCATTGGTGGCAACGTTACTACAAGTTTACGAAGACCATACAGGCGAAAAAGGCCAAGAACAAATCATTGGTGGCGGTACTTATGGCCGCTTATTAAAACGTGGTGTTGCCTATGGCGCAATGTTCCCTGGCTACACAGACACAATGCACCAAGCCAACGAATTTATGGAATTAGATGACTTATTCCGAGCAGCTGCTATTTATGCAGATGCGATTTATCGTTTAGCGAAGTAAAGTAAAAAAGCTGTTTTCGATTTTCGAAAACAGCTTTTTTTTGCAATTTTTGCCTTTTAAAAACCCAAAATCAGAACCGTCAATTTACTGAAAATTTCTTGCAAATCAAAGGATCCCACGATACGATAAATAGGAGAAAACGCAATGAGTGAAACACTTATTGTTAACTATTTAATCAAAGGACGTGTGAAGATGAACGTAGAAGAATTAGTTCAAAAAGCAAAAGATTTAATTGGAGAAGGCAACGTGGAACATGCGCAACAATTCATTGAAGAACATAAAGATGAATTAGGCGAACACTATCATAAAATTACAGCGATGTTAGCTGATACAACGACCGATGGTTTGTTTGATAAAATTAAAGGATTGTTTCAATAGTCGAAAAAAATCTGAGATAAAAGTGTTTAGCTCCAAGAACCAAGTAGGTACGATGATTTCATCTGTTCATACTTCACAGTGAAACATTGCAACTCTCGCCGTTTAACAGTTTTTGAGCGTGGAGCAAAAATCCAAAGTGATTTTTGTCCCACGCTCTTCTTTTTTTATTTAACTTTTAACCATTGTTTTGGCAACACATACGCAATTGGATTAAAAAGATAATCCGCTCCCCGTTTCACCACAGGCATATTCGTAATAGCTAAAATGAAGAGGGCTAAGAAGAAAAGTGCCAGGATTCGGAAAGTAAACCATTCTTTAAAGAGTGTGTCTAATTGTAAACCACTTTCCAACAGAATAATTAAGGGCATATGCAAAAGATAAGGGTAGAGGGTATCTTTTCCGAGGGCGCTTAAAGGTAACTTTCGTTTCGGCAATAATGCAAACCAAGAAAGAGACACCAATGCTGCAGCAACGTAAAAGAACAGCTGAATGAAACTACTGTATTCAAAGGCCGGACTAATTTCAGCGTAGGAAGCCCAACCAGTTAAGAAACCCCAAAATTTCGTTGCCAATGACCATTGACTATTTACAAATAAAAAGGAGCTTAAAATTACGCCTATCGCTGCCCATTTGACTTTGCGATGATCTAAAAAGGTTTGCAGCTTTTGAATATCCATTAAGTAGCCACAATAAAAGAAAGGGAAGAAGCCCAGAGTCCGTCCTAAAGACAAGAAACCTTCCACAGGCAAATAGCCTGAGGCGCAGCCGATAACAATGATGATTGGCAACATGATTTTCGGCTGAACGCGCTGAAGAAAGATGGTAATTAAGTAGAAACTTGCTAAGGAAAGTAAGTACCAAGGAACGCCCGTTTCGTTCAGTAAATCAAAATTCATTTTATTTGCAAAGGCGAAATTAGCAAGCGTAATCAACAACTTCGCTAAGAGATAAAGCCAAACAAAGGAAAGTAAGCGTAGATATTTTCGTTGTTTAATGGCATGTTTACTAAAGAGTCCAGAGACAAAAATAAAGGCTGGCATATGGAATGAATAGATCCAAAAGTTGATCGTTTCCATGAGTCGTGAAGGAGAAGCTTCACGATCTAAAATATGCCCAAAAATCACTAAGAAAATTAAAAAAAGTTTCACGTTGTCCCATTTATAAATTCGCTTGTCGTTTTCCATAACGATCACTCCTTTTAGTAGAAAACAGTTCACTTTTGTTTAAGGCAGAAGAGGACAATTTTTCCATTCATTGAGTAGATAATTGTAGATACGAACCGGCAGCCGTTAAATGAGCCCCCACATACTTGCGCTTAAAACAAAAAATTAGGCAGGATGTTAGTCTTAAATTATACTGAAAGAGTGACGATCCTCCAAAGATTTTGTTTATTAAGAAGTGAAAGATGCGGTGAAAATAAATGATAAAATTTCAAAATGTTTCAAAAGTATATCAAGAAAATGCCGTTTTGTCCGATGTGAATTTAACAATCCAACAAGGCGAATTTTTTGTATTAGTAGGGCCGAGTGGTAGTGGAAAAACGACGACTTTGAAAATGATTAATCGACTCATTGAGCCAACGACAGGTGAAGTGGCTCTCAATGAACAAGCGGTAACCAACTACCCTTTACGTGAATTACGACTAAAAATTGGCTATGTTCTTCAGCAAATTGCCTTATTTCCTAACTTAACCGTGGCGGAAAATATTGAGTTGATTCCTGAAATGAAAAAATGGCCCAAAGAGCAACGCAGAGAGCGAACCATTGAACTATTGAAAAAAGTTCAGCTGAATCCTGAGGAATATCTGCATCGTAAGCCAGCAGCGCTTTCAGGAGGCGAACAACAACGTATCGGGATTTTACGCGCCATTGCAGCCGAACCAGAAGTGATTTTAATGGATGAACCTTTTAGCGCGCTAGATCCGATTTCAAGACATCATCTTCAACGTTTGGTGAAAGAACTTCATCAGGAATTAGCGAGTACCATTGTTTTTGTGACCCATGATATGAATGAAGCTTTATTGTTAGGGGAGCGCATCTGTATTATGGACGCTGGCAAAATTATTCAAGTCGATACGCCAGAAGCCATTCAAAAACATCCGAAAAATAATTTTGTCGGTCAATTTTTCAAACAATCTTCGCCAGAACTAGCGAACTATTGTGGCGCTGACTTGACTGCATTTTTAGAAGCCGCAGATGAGACGATTGAGCCAGTGCCGACTGTTTTCATGGAAACCAATTTAAAAGAGATTGTCCAACTCATTAATGCACAAGAGAAAGCAAATTTAGTAGAAAAACAACAAGTTTTAGGGTGTATCACCTCAAAAACGATTACTCGTTTTATGGAACAGCTGTTGGAAAGCGAGGGACAGTAGATGCAAGCACTGATTGAAACTTTTTTCGCTCGAAAAGAAGAATATCTGCAAGCGTTAATCGAGCATATGCAATTGTCCTTTATCTCGTTATTATTCGCTGCGTTGATTGCAATTCCTTTAGCCATTTATTTAACGAGTCATCGTAAGTTAGCGGAAAGTCTGTTACAAGTGACTGGGATTTTCCAAACCATCCCTTCTTTAGCCTTGCTAGGCTTACTGATTCCGTTAATTGGTATTGGTCGACCACCGGCAATTGTTGCGCTAGTGATTTATGCCTTATTCCCAATTTTACAAAACACCTATACTGGTTTGACGGAAATTGATCCTTCGTTAGAAGAAGCCGCAGAAGCATTTGGGATGAGTAAAAAAGAAAAACTGTTTAAGTTTGAGTTGCAAATGGCATTACCATTTATTATTTCAGGTATTCGAACGGCTACCGTTTTAATTATTGGTACGGCCACGTTGGCGGCGTTAATTGGAGCAGGTGGTTTAGGGACCTTCATTTTATTAGGAATTGATCGAAATAATTTATCGTTGATTTTTATTGGAGCCCTTTCATCGGCTGCACTAGCAGTCTTATTTAATTATGGAATTCATTGGTTGGAAAAAGCGAATGGGCGGCGACTAATCATTGGCGGTACTATTTTAGGCCTTTTGTTAGGTGGTTCATTTTTCTGGAATCAACAAACTTCTTCAAAGGAAAAACAGCTGACAATTGCTGGCAAATTAGGAGCGGAACCAGATATTATTATTAATATGTATAAAGCCTTAATTGAAGAAAATAGCGACATTCAGGTGACGTTAAAGCCAAACTTTGGCAAGACTACTTTTTTATATAATGCCTTGAAATCAGATGAAATCGATCTTTATCCGGAATTTACAGGAACAGTGATCGAAACCTTTTTAAAAAATCCTCCTCAGCTAGACAATCAACCTCAAGTAGTCTATGAAGCGGCACGCGCTGGCTTGAAAAAACAAGAAAACCTTACTTTGTTGAAACCGATGCGCTATGAAAATACGTATGCCGTCGCAGTTAAGCGCTCATTTGCAAAAGCGCATCAATTAAAAACGATTAGTGATTTACAGAAAATTAGCAATCAGTTGAAAGCAGGTTTTACGTTAGAATTTATTGATCGGCAAGATGGTTATAAGGGATTACAAGAAAAATATCATTTAAATCTGAATGTCCAATCGATGGAACCGGCATTACGCTATCAAGCGATTAATAATGGTGAGGTAAATGTGATTGATGCCTATTCAACGGATAGTGAATTGAAACAATACGATTTAGTAACGTTAGAAGATGATCAAGCACTATTTCCGCCTTATCAAGGAGCACCACTTATTAAAACAGCAACGTTGGAAAAATATCCAGAATTAGCAGAAATATTGAATAAATTGGCAGGAAAAATTAGCGAAGAAGAAATGAGTGAAATGAATTATCAAGTCAATGTGGAGGGGCAGGACCCTAGCATAGTGGCGAAAGACTATTTAAAAGAAAAGAATCTTCTTAAATAAGTATTTTTTACTGAAAAAGACTGGTATATAAACATTTATCCAGTCTTTTTCAGATAAATAAAGAGTTTAATGTGAAAAGTACCTGTATTTTTACTCATTTTTGGATATAATAAAAGAAATGAATGGAGAGGAGTGGTCTATATGAAAAAAGCAGAACGTCAACGTTTGATTAAACAATTAATTATGCAACAAGAAATTGAAACACAAGATGAATTAATCACTCGTTTGGAAGAACTTGGCGTCCGAGCCACTCAAGCGACTGTTTCAAGAGATATCCGTGAAATGAGTATTGTTAAAACACATGGTGCAGATGGTCGTGTCAAATATGCAATTTTTTCTCAAGCACAAGGCACAAGCAGTGAAGAGAAATTACGAGAATCAGTAAAAGATTCAGTTGTTCGAATGGAGCGAGTACAATTTATTGTCATCTTGCATACAGAGATGGGAAATGCCGATGTGGTGAGTAACTTTTTAGATGAAGTAGCTTATCCAGAAGTGGCGGGTACAGTGGCTGGTGCGGATACGATTATTGTGATTACACGTTCAGAAGAGGATGCGGAACACTTTATCGAACGCATCGAAAATATGATTTTTTAAAATTGAAAGCATCAATAGAAGGGAGTTTTTTTTCTTGGTAGAATTGAAAGCGCTACAAAATGGTTCGGATATTCGGGGAATTGCTTTGGATACGGAAGAACAAACTGCAACATTAACCGCAACAGCAGTAGCCGAGATTGCGGTGGGCGTGGTTCGTTGGTTACAGGACAAAAAACAGCTGCCACGAAAGGCACAACAGCGCCTGACAATTGCAATCGGACATGATAGTCGTCTAACGGCGGAGCCGATTAAGCAAGCATTAGTAGATACGTTTCTTTCATTAGGTATTCAGGTGATTGACGTTGGTTTAGCTACGACGCCTGCTATGTTTATGGCTACTCAATTTCCAACGCTTCAATGTGATGCAGCGATTATGATTACAGCTAGCCATTTGCCTTATTACTTTAATGGCTTGAAGTTCTTCACAGCAGAAGGTGGAGCAGAGAAAGAAGATATTCGGTATATTTTATCTCATACTGATCCGCTGACAGCCAATGAAAATGGCACACTGATGAAGCAAGAGTTACTGCCAATTTATGCGGAACATTTGGTGGCAAAAATCCGCCAAGGAATTCATTCGCCCGAAGAGAAACCTTTACAGGGCTTTCGAATTATCGTTGATGCGGGTAATGGGGCTGGGGGCTTCTTTGCGGAGCAGGTTCTTCAAGTTTTGGGCGCTGATACGACGGGATCACAGTTTTTAGAACCAGATGGGCATTTTCCTAATCATGTACCTAATCCAGATAATTCTGAAGCAATGAAAAGTATTCAAACAGCTGTTTTAGCTAATCAGGCAGATTTGGGCATTATTTTTGATACAGATGTAGATCGTTCGGCCGTGGTGGACCAATCAGGTGAGGTACTAAACCGAAATAATTTAATTGCTGTTTTAGCGGCAATCGTTTTAAAAGAAGCGCCTGGTAGTTATATTGTGACAAATTCGCCAACCTCAAGTCATTTAAAAACATTTATTGAAGAAAAAGGCGGCCAACAGATTCGTTATATTTCTGGTTACCGAAATGTCATTAATAAAATGATTGAATTGAATCATGGGGGCTTTCAGACACCGTTAGCCATTGAAACCAGTGGTCATGCAGCGTTTCAAGAAAACTACAATCTGGATGATGGTGCATATGTCGTGGCGAAAATTTTAATGTTGTTACCAGAATTGAAACAAAACAATCAAACGTTAGGTGATCTGATTGCTACGTTGAAGCAACCGGCAGAAACCAACGAATTTCGCTTCAAAATTACTGCGGAGGATGTTACTTGTTATGGGCAACAAGTCTTGCGAGACTTTGAATTGTTTGTAGAAAATCAAGCAGACTTTGCTGTGGACCGTGAAAACCAAGAAGGTGTTCGGGGAAACGTGTCTGGTCAATATGGCAGTGGGTGGTTTTTACTACGCTTAAGTCTGCATGAACCGTTGCTTGTTCTTCAGGTAGAGAATGACCAAAGCGATAAAAATGCGTGTGTCATCGAAAAAATTGCCACTTTTTTACAAAAATACGAGGAAATAGATAGTCAGCAAATAGAAAAATAATCTAGGAAATTAAAGGTGTTCTTATGGAAAATGTTTTAAAAGGAAAACACGTTGGCTTTTCTCATTTTAGAGAAGAATATATCGAACATATTGCAAAACAGCAATGGGATAATGAATTGCTTCGGCATTTGAGCTGGGATGCTTTACATCCGTGGGGGCTTGAAGAATGGAAAGATTTCACAATTAATAAAGGAGAAGATGATCGATTTCTATTTGCTATTTTAGAAAATACGACAGAGGAATTTATTGGTTGGGTTTCGTTGTCTGATGTACAGTTGAAAAATAGAGGGGCCAATTTAGGGATTGCTATTTTACAAAAAGAGCAACGTGGTCAAGGATATGGCTTTGAGGCGGTGTCTTTAATTTGTAAATTTGCTTTTTATGAATTGGGCTTGCACAAAATCAGATTAGCTGTCAATAGTAACAATCAAAAAGCGATTCATGTTTATGAAAAAGTAGGCTTCAAAAAAGAAGGAATTGATAGAGAAGCGTTATTTCAAGATGGCCAATGGTTGGATATCTACAATTACGGAATTTTACAAAAAGAGTGGCTACAAATGATTAAGGCTGAGAGTTAGCTCAGGAACTGTTTAACACCAAGACACTAAGCAAACGCAGATATGCCGTTCTCAGCAGTGAATGTGCGGTAAAATAAAAAAGCAGAAGAAATCGGCGGTTACCGTTCGATTTCTTCTGTTTTTTTACCATAGGCCAGGCGCTGCAGTCACAACGATTTGTTTTTTTGTAAACGGATGGAGTAAATGAAGTTTTGAAGCATGGAGCATTAAACGAGCTGCCTGCGATTTTGGGTTGTATAACGGATCACCAATAATTGGATGCCCTTCGCTAGCTAAATGGACCCGAATTTGGTGCGTCCGACCTGTTTCTAAAACACAGGTAACTGCGGTTTGATTATTAGAAAGAGCTTTGACCACTTGGACATGTGTAATCGCTGAATCCCCTTTTTGAGGATCAATCCGTCGTTTCCGGCGATCATGCCGATCACGACCAATCGGCTGATTGATTGTCTGTTCTTTTTGGTTAAAGTGACCAGCCGCAATCGCTTGATATTGACGGTAAATTTGTTTTGTTTCTAATAAACGCCCTAAAATAGGTAAGACAAAAGGATTTTTAGCAAAGACAATCGCACCACTGGTTTCTTTATCTAATCGATGAACGACATAAGGGACCTGATTTTTCTCGGCTAAATAGGCAGCAACATGATTTAACAAGGTGTCTGTTTCCTGTGGCTGATTTGGATGGGTTTTAATGCCATAAGGTTTATTTACAATCATTAAATGTTCGTCTTCATATAAAACCTTCACACGCGTTGCTTCCCCCAAATGAATAGTGGGACGCACATAATCGGTTTCTTCAAACGTTAAGGTGACACAATCGCCAGCTTGGACTGGAAAATGAAAAGCAGCTGTTTCTCCGTTGATTTTGACATTTTTTCGCGTGCGTAAAAAATGGCGCACTTTTCGAGGGACTAGCCACTCATTTTCTAATAGTTCTTTTACAGTCATTGTTGAAAAATTTTCAGGTAATCTCATTGAATATTCCACCAAATCCCACCTTTCACTGATTCGCTATTTAGTGTAACAAAGCTACTCAAAAGGTCAAGTCAGAACGGAAAAAAAGCTGAAATTTGTTAGAAAGGCAGTTCCTTGAGAGATTCTTAAACAAATTTACATAAAAAACGAAGAAAAGCATGATAGAATAGAGGCTAAATAAAGACTCGTTTCTAAGCGTAAGCAATTATTTACCTCTAGTGAAGGCCATATTTCCTTTGCTACAGCGAAAAGACCATTGAAATTGTTTTTCAAGAATTTTTCATGCTTTAGACCTAGGTCGTACCCACAAGAATATGGTAGACTTAGCCAAGAAACGTAAATAGAGGGAGTACTATGGACAATCTTAAACAATTTTTTAGTAAAGTCGGTGTCGGATTACGTCATTTTTGGACGTGGATAAAGCCTTATTTAATACAATTCCATCAAGCCAGAAAGCGGATTTGGAAAAAGTATCAAATCAATAAAATTTTCTTGTTAATTGGTTTGGTAGTCGCTTTAGGTGCCAGTATTTATTTATTTTACTTAGCCAAGTCCGCAAACGTTGAGACCCTAAAATCGGGGCTAAGTGAATCAACACGCGTTTATGACGAATCAGGAGAGGAAGTCGGAAAATTATTCGGGCAAAAAGGGACTTTTGTGGAACTGGATAATATTTCTCCTTATATTCAAGATGCGGTTATTTCAACTGAAGATCGCGCGTTTTATCAACATAAAGGGTATTCCATCAAAGGGATTGCCCGTGCGGTTGTTGGAAAATTGACCTTCGGGAAAATCGGTGGCGGTGGTGGCGGAAGTACAATTACGCAGCAATTAGCCAAAAATGCTTACTTAACGCAAGAGCAAACGTTAGATAGGAAAGCCAGAGAATTATTCTTAGCGATTGAAATCGAAAAGAAATATTCGAAAAAAGATATCTTAGCAATGTATTTAAATAATTCTTATTTTGGTAATGGTGTCTGGGGCGTGCAAGATGCAGCTCGTAAATATTTTGGCGTGGATGCATCCCAAGTGACAGTGGGGGAAGCCGCAACGCTAGCAGGTATGTTAAAAGGGCCAGGAATCTATAATCCAATTGATTACATTGACAATGCCACAGCGCGACGGAATACCGTTTTACAACTAATGGTTGACAATAAAAAACTATCTCAAGAAGAAGCCAATCAAGAAGCGAGTGTTAACTTAGCGAGTCTATTAAATGACACCTATGTTGGCGACGAAAATAGTTACAAATATCCATATTATTTTGATGCGGTAATTGATGAAGCGGTCAATCGTTATAAATTTAAAGAAGAAGATATTTTAAATAAAGGCTACAAGATTTACACTTCTTTAAATCAGGGGTATCAAGATGCGATGGATGCAACTTATAAAAATGATGCACTATTTCCACCCAATGCAGAAGATGGTGCCATGGTTCAGAGTGGTTCTGTAGCCATTGATCCGAAAACCGGCGGCGTGCAAGCACTGGTGGGCGGTCGAGGGGAACACGTTTATCGAGGCTTTAACTTTGCAACGCAAACAAAACGTTCACCAGGCTCGTCCTTAAAACCAATTTCTGTCTATACACCAGCTTTAGAGGCTGGCTATAAACCAGACTCTGTTTTAGAAGATAAACCACAAGATTACTATCCAGCGCAAAACTATAGCCGCACGTACAGTGGAGAAGTTCCTATGTACCAAGCCTTAGGAGAAAGCTTAAATTTACCAGCGGTATGGTTATTACATCAAATTGGTTTAGATAAAGGCTATGAAAAAACAGAGAAATTTGGCATTCCATTATCAGAAAAAGATCGATATTATGGTTTAGCACTTGGGGGATTACAAACGGGTGTTTCGCCACTAACTATGGCGGGAGCTTATAGTGCCTTTGCCAATGAAGGCTATAAAACTGAAACGCATTTAATTACAAAAATCGTCGACTCAACTGGCGCAATTGTAGTTGATAATACTAAAGTCAAGAAAGAACAAGTCATTACCAAAGATGTTGCAGACGGGATTACAAGTATGTTACTAGGGGTCTTTAGTTCTGGGAGCGGGGTCAACGCACAACCAGCAGGCTACGTAATGGCTGGTAAAACAGGTACGACAGAAACCAACTTCGATAGTAGTAAAACGAACGATCAGTGGGTGATTGGTTATACACCAGAAGTTGTCATTGCTACTTGGTTAGGCTTCCAAGAAACCAGTAAAACCCATTATCTGGAAGGCAGTAGCGCTACGTATGCCTCTCAGGTGTTCAACAGTCAAGCCAGTGGCATCTTGCCACAAGTCAAACAAGCACAATTTCCTGTCGCGGATGCTTATGCCACAGGTGGGAAAGTTGTTGATAGCAACGATAGTTTAACCGGTGGTGCCAATTCTAATTGGCGAGATAACTTAAAAGACTTTGGAAACTCTGTTCAAGATGGCGCTAGCAATTTCGGAGATACATTGAATGAAGTTGGAGGACAAATTAAAGACGGCGCAAAAAAAGTCAAAGACAAGATTGAAGGAATTTTCGGAGGCTTATTAGGAAATTAGTTGGGAAAACTTAAGAGAAATGGTACAATAAAGATGAAACTATTGAGAAAAGAGGGATTCCATTGAGTAACATTTATGATACAGCCAATCAGATTGAACGTGAACTACGTGAGTTAGACGAATTTAAAGCATTACAAGCAGCGTATGAAGAAGTAAAAGCAGACGAAGCAGCTTACACATTGTTTAAAGAATTCCAAGGATTCCAACAAGGACTACAAGAAAAACAAATGCGCGGCGAAGAATTCACGGATGAAGATGCTGAAAAAGCACAAAGCATTGCAATGAAAGTGCAAGAAACAGCAGTTATCAACGAATTAATGCAAAAAGAACAAGCGTTTAGCTTAGTTGTCAATGATTTAAACCGAATTATCATGACTCCTGTGCGTGATATGTATAACGATTAATAAGAAAACCCCAGAGAAGCACTTGCTTCTCTGGGGTTTTCTTATTATTTAATTTTATGAATAGCTAGCTACTCTTGGTAATTTTGAATCGATAATTCTATAAAGTTTGTTAGCCAGTTTCCAAAATTTAAAATGTAAGCATGAGGGCCAATTAAGGTAATTCTAACAAGGTTTCTAGGCAAAAGCTGATATTCAAAACTTTTGTTTTGCTGATTGCTACCGTAAACAGAGTTGAAATGTTTTAGTATTTTATTTTTAACGAATTCAATATCACTTTCTGTGTTAAGTGAGAAAGTCAATGTTACAAGACCTTCATTGTTTTGTGGAACATCTTTCACATAAGATTCGATAGCGGTGTTCTTTACAATGATATCATCTGATTTTCCTAAAAAATCATAAATATCTCGTTCTGAGAAACGCCATTGTCCACCAATTTTTGTTCCTTTTATTTTCCCTTCTTTCAAATAATTCCGAATGGTTCTTGTGGTCACATTTAATTCTTGGGCCAATTGTTCTACAGACAACATATTTAGAAGTCTCCTTTAAATATTTATAATTTTATTAGCGTATTGACTATTTTTTTTATCATGAGAGGTAAAGATGAATATTTTATCTTTGACACATTCTAATAATGTTTCAAAGATTGCTTGACTGGATTCTTCGTCAATATTACTGGTACTCTCGTCTAAAATATAAACATCGGCATCCGCTAAAATAAGTCTTGCGACTGCAATTCTTTGTTTTTCTCCACCAGATAAATTACTGCCGTTTTCAGTTAAAACAGTTTCCCAGTCCTTAGTTTTCAAAATAGGATTAAGAATGCCTGTATTTAAAATAAGTTGTTTTTGTTCATAGGATAGAGGCGTTCCCATACCAATATTTTTTTCTAAAGTTTCTGTGAGTATTGTTGGTTCTTGCGCCAAATAGGCAATTTTGTTTCTCAAGCTTTTATTATTTATTGCATTGATTGGTAAATCGTTAATCATAATTCCTGATGATTCTCGAAACTTTAGTAATAGTTTTAATAAAGATGATTTACCACTTCCAGATTTTCCCGTTAAATAAACTCGATCCCCATTTTGTAGGTTTTCTTGGATCCTGTATTGAAATTGGTTGCCGTCTATCTCGAATGTTGGAAAAAATAACTGGATGCTTGCAATAGCATCTATATCTATGTCACCATCTCTTTCTATATTTTTGTCTAAACTATCTTTTATAAATGTATTTGCTGTTGTTAAAGTATTTAAATCGATAGTAACTTTAGATAATTCACTCAAAGAGGAAAAAAACAAAGGCAAAAGGATACTTAATATAATTAGACTGGAAATGGGCAAGTTATCTGCCGCAATTAACATACTTGTTCGAATATAAACAAAAGTTTGGAAA
Source organism: Enterococcus sp. DIV1537a (assembly GCF_051712085.1). Classification (NCBI taxonomy): domain Bacteria; kingdom Bacillati; phylum Bacillota; class Bacilli; order Lactobacillales; family Enterococcaceae; genus Enterococcus; species Enterococcus sp. DIV1537a. The sequence continues at coordinate 460,716 of NZ_JBIOOE010000001.1, forward strand.
CTTTGATTAATAAAAGAAACAATACTACTAGTGCTTTGAGCGAATTTATTAGTACTAGCTACGGATTGATACATTAAATTGATTTTTTCGTAGAGTAAATTTTCTAATATTTCAGCTGAAATACCGGCTTTAACAGCATCTTGATTTGATAACGTAGAAATTAAATTTTTGTTTGCAACAGCTGCATTTTTTTGCATGTTTTCCATTCGAACTTTTAATTTTTTATTTATATACTTAAATCCAAAATAGTTTAAAGGAATCAATAAAATCATGAATAAAACAATTTCAATAGAAAGATAACTGACCATAAGTAAAGATAAAAGGATAGTGAAAATTGATTTAATTGTCACACTGAAGCTAGATATCAAAAATAAATAAAGTGCATCCACAGCACTAAAAATACGATTAATCAAATAGGTTGGTTCAAGAGTAATGTAAGAGTCATACTTAAGGTGTATCATTTTATTAATTAGAGTAAATAAGTAATTGGAATTGAATCTTGCAGCAAAATTTTCTTTATAAACCATGATAACTAATTGTATTACTAAAGACAATAACATGGCTAAGAAAATATAGATCATTGCCTGTGAATTAAGGTTTTTTTTATTTGTTAGATATTGAATGATAATTGGTGCAATTAAAGAGGTTAATGTGGTGACTATAGCAGTCAAACTAACTAGAAAAACAAATTTTTTATTTTTTTTCATAATCTTTTCCATGATTTGCAACTCCCCTTTCGTACTTAAACACATTGTATATAATTTCATAATAGATATCAATATTTTCGCTGTTTTTCCTAAATTATATTGAATAAAGAGGAAAATATTTGACCTTATGAGGAAAAACATGTATTATTTGAAATATATTTAAGGAGCTGATTATTTAGGAGAGGAGGAATTTTCTATGAAATTTAATAAACCAGAATTGAAAAAAATTGGCAAAACAATTCAATTAGGCTGTATGTGTGGAATCCTTGTAGGTACTGGAACTTAAAAAACAATTTTGAATAAAGAAATGTAACTTAATCAAATTTTTCATTTAATATTACGAAACGATAAATCTTAGCTCCTTAAATTTTCTAACTTTAATTAATAATGTACGCTTAAGTTTAAATGCTCTCAGGTATACAAAGAAGGGAAGGATAATTTTTGTTAAAATTTTATTTTTATAGAAACAAGGTTATAGTACATAATCCAATTATTAGTAGTTGGATTGGTATAGAAGAAAATGAACTTCCTATTCTCGAAAAATATCTAAAAACTAGAGATAGACATGATATCTCAAAAGACTTATTAAGAAAAATAGAATTGTATAGAATCTTTGATTTCACTGACTTGGAAGTAGATGAGAATTTTCATAAATTAATAGAAAATTTCTCTATTCCACGCACGGTATATATTGTTGTAACCGAAGAATGTAATTTAAAATGTACCTATTGTTATGCTGAAGCAGGTCCAGGTAAAAAGCTACGTAGAGAATTAGATTACGAAGAGTATGATAAGATTTTTAAACAGTTAAAGGTAGCTGGAGTAAAAAAAATTGTTTTTACAGGTGGAGAAGTTGGTTTAAAAAAGAACTTCTATAAGATATTAGATAATGCATATAAAAAAGGATTTATCTGCAACTTAATATCCAATGGTAGAGTAGCCTATAACATCAAACAAGCTAAGTTTTTATCTGAACGTTGTTACAAAATTACAATCAGTTTAGACTCTTTAAATGAAAATAACAATGATGACAATAGAGGAAGAGGATGCTTTAAAGTTGCTACAAAGGCTTTAGAGAATCTAATAAAACTTAACTTTAAAAATTTAGCCATTAATCAAACAATTACTAAAAATAATATTGCTGACATTGATACAATGGTTACCTTTGCAAAATCTCATAAAATAAACTTAAATATTGGAACTTTTTGTAAATTGGGTAGAGGATTTGACGATATTTCTCTTACAAAAGATGAAAGAAAAGAGATTGATCGGATTGCGATGAAATACAAGAAAGCTTTAAATCCATTTACAATTAAAGTTCATTGTGGTCAAGGTATCGGAGAATTTTCAATTGATCCCATGGGAAATGTCTATACTTGTAAGTTATTGGATCAGAAAGATTTTTACTTAGGGAATGTTAGAGCCGAACCGCTAGACTATATTTTTAAGAATAAAAAAATTGATCACTTCTCTTATTCGTCCCTTGGCATGGAGCCATGTAAAAATTGTTCATTCAAACTGCTTTGTGGAGGCTCGTGTAGAGCAAATCATTATTATTCAAAGTCAAAGGATGATTCTTCGAATGTAATCAATAATGAGGAATGCAAAATAATCAAAGGAATGATTTTGGAACAAATGTATCAATTTGTATATGGAGGTAAAGAGCATGCTTAGTATTAATGAAAAAATTAATTATGAAGACAAAGGAGAGTTTTTAGTTATATCATTAAATGAGGATGGCTTTATGCTTGAAGATAAAACTTCAATATTTATTTTTCATAGAATCGAAGCTAAAAAATTTAAGAATATTGATGAAGCTGTGTCTAGGTTATCTAAAGAATTTGATACAGATAATCAAAATATGTATATAGTAAGAGAACAAATTAAGGCATTTATAGAAGAGCTATTGAAATATGATGTGGTGGTGATGAGGCAATGAGGTTTGTTGCAGAAGGAGTATCTATGTTGCCAACATATAAAGAGGGAGATATTTTAATAGCACAATGTAGTAACTTTGAAATAAGTACAGGTAAAATTGTTGTAATAAAAAGTCTATACAACAACTTTTTTGCACATAGAGTAGTCAGTATAGGAGAAGGTCTAGCCATATGTAAAGGAGATAATTTTAAATATTTTGATCCCCCTGTAAGAACTAATTCAATTGTAGGCGTGATAGAGGATCAGGCGGATAACAGCTACGTGAAAGAGAAGATAAAAATAAGAGCAATATATAGTAATGAAAAAATTAGTGACAATTTTAATATCTTGGTTCTTTCTAAAAATCTATTGAGAGAGATACATTTAGAAAATTTGGTGAACTTTGAGGTACCTGTTGATTCAGAAGAATCCTGTATTTATTATAGATATTTAAGTAATAATTTACCTAAAAATCAAAATGATTTTTTTAATAAATTTGATTCAATATTCAGTATTTGAACTTATAGAAAGGACTACTTTAGTACCTGTTTTTAGAGTAATCCTAAATTTGAAATCATTTATAAAAATTTTCACTTATTATTCTTACCAATTATAGCTATTTTACTTTTATGAATATAAGAAGAAACGGACAATCTAAATACTTGCTTTTTCGACAGAATCAGTTAACCTGATTCTTTTTTTATTGAAAAAACGAACAAATTTTCGTATGTTTTTACTGACCAAGCTGGCAGAAAATGATATGATAAAGGGAGGAGAAAAGGAGGGGAAACGATGAAACTATTGCATACAGCTGATTTACACATGGATCGGTCTTTTGAAGGGTTAACTGGGATCCCGACAGCCTTAGCGAAGCGCTTAAGAGAAGCTAATCAACAATTGTTAATGAATATCGTAACAGTTGCCATTCGAGAAGCGGTGGACTTGGTTATTTTTGCAGGAGATACGTTTCATCAAAGTCAGACCTCTATTTCAATGCAAGCCCAATTGATGGCTGCATTAGAACAGTTGAAACAAGCAGAAATCCCTGTGATTCTAACATTTGGGAATCATGATTACTATAAAAAAGACCGCTATTGGTTTTCTTTTCCAGACAATGTTTTTTTATTTGAAAAAGAAATGGTTGAGACACTGTATTTTGAAACGAGAGCGGGCGAACAAGTGGCTGTTTCGGGGTTTAGTTATGAGCATCCCTGGATTGATGAAAATAAAGCACTAGAATTTCCTATCAAACAAGCAGAATCTGATATTCATATTGGGATTTATCATGGAGACACCAGTCGGAAAGCGCAACAAAATTATGCTCCGTTTACATGGAAGGATTTAAAAGCCACTGGCTATAATTATTGGGCATTGGGCCACATTCATCAGCCGCAAATTGTTAGTGAACAACCGCTAATTGTTTATCCTGGAACACCTCAAGGGCACACGAAAAAAGAACAGTCTTTACAAGGGGTTGCAGTGGTCACACTTTCCCAAAATCAAGCGACTGTTCAATTTGAAAAAGTCGCAGAAATAGATTGGACGAATGAAGAAGTATCTCTTGCGCAATGCCGTGACACCCAAAGCGTTTTGTCTTATCTTGAAACCAGTTTGCTGACGAAATGGCATGCGCATCAGCAACAGCAATTGATGGCGTTGACACTGAAAGAAACGCAACATTTGGATGTGACCGTGGTGCAAGCCATTGTCAATGGTGAACTATTAAGCTACTTACAGCAGCAGCTTTTACAAAAAACGCAAGGTGATTTTTTTGTTTATCGCCTAATATTGCAAGCAGAGGAACCAACGAAAGAACCGATCTATTTAGTCGCTAGTCCCAATTTATTAACGGCATTAGAAAAAACATACTTAGATCCAGTTATTTTTGAAGATACCACCAAGGAATTGTTACGTTATCCAGAATTTGCTGGAATTTTTTCAATGGATGAGCAGTGGCGATTAGAGAGCTTGCGCCTAGCACATGAGCAAATTAATGAAGACTTTACTATTCAGGAGGACCCACTATGAAATTACTTGCAGTAGAGATTGTGGGCTTTGGAAAATGGCAACAACAGAAAATTACATTTGAATCTGGTAATCAATTGCTGTACGGCGCAAATGAAGTTGGCAAGTCCACATTGTATCAATTCATTCAAGCAATGCTGTTTGGGTTTCCCACAAAGGGCAAAAGAAAACGCGATTACGCACCTAAAAATGGTGGCTCGTATGGTGGTCGTTTGTGGTTGGCACATCCTGTGTTTGGGGAAGTTCAAGTCGAGCGTTTTAAAGAAAAAAATAAAGGGCAAGCAATCATTTATTATCAACAACAAATGGGGGATGAAAAAACCTTACAGCAAATGTTACATCCGCTAACGAAAAAGTTATTTCAAGAGGTTTTTACTTTCCAACAAGAACAATTAATTACGAGTGACAAGTTGACAGAAGAGGAACTGCAAACATCCTTGTTAGCCATTGGTGTTTCTGGTAGTCAACAACTTTTGACTTACCGAAATGCGTACTTTAAAGAAGCACAAAAAATCTTTAAAGGCAAAGGGCAGCAGCCATTACTCAATCAGAAGTTGGCGGCTTATCAAGAACTAAAAGAGCAAATTCAAGAGAAAGAAGCGCAGCAACAAACTTTTCAACAATTAGAAGAAACGATTCGCGAAACAGAACAACAGCGAGTGACACTGCAACAGCAATTAAAAGAAACGCAACAGGACTTGTTACAGGTTGCGGAACAGCAACGTCACTTTCCCTTGTACGAAGAATGGCAGTCGCTACCTGAAGAAACAGAGAACGTTGTTTTAGTAAAAGAAGACCAAGTTCAATTAGAAGAAACCTTTCAAGAATATATGTACCTAGATAAAGAACGACAACGTTTGACCAAAGAGTTATCTCTTCAGTCAGAAGCGCTCGATGTTCCAGAAGGCTATGCTTTTTACCTAGAACAAGAAGCATTGATTCAACAATTGTTGAATCAACGCTATGATATGCAACAATTGATGACGGAATCGGAATGGATGACCCAAACCTTTGATCAAAATCGTCAAGAAATGGTCCTTTTAGAGAACGAATGGTCATGGTCGCCTGAACGACCACCACAGCTTTTTTATGACAACGAAACCGTTCAAAAGTGGCGCCAACAACAAGTTGCGTATACGCAAGCTCTTCAAAAAGGACAAGAACAGAAAGCATTCTTGGCTTCTCAAATTGAAAATCTGGAAGACCAGTTAACGGATTTTGAAAAAGAGCATGCCGCATTTTTTGGTGAAGCGACGCGTGCCCAAAAAGCGCAGAAAACAAGTCAACCACTTTGGTTATTGCTAGGAAGTATCCTTGCATTACTCGGTTTCTTTTTGCCGAGCCCTTTAAAATGGGGCCTAGTTCTCGTGGGAGTTAGTCTTATCGCAAAAGAAGTGCTTAGCTACGCCACTAGAAAAGAAGCTTCCTCTGATGAAGTGAAAGAAGAGTGGCAGACGAAACTTTCGCAACTAGATTATTTAAATGAACAGTTCCAACAAGCGCTGAATCAAGAACGTGAGGCACAACTGCAAGTGGAACAACTTGAACAAGCAGTAGCGGAGCAAGCCCAAGTCCATCAATTAGGAAAAATGAATCAAATTGATACTTTAATGAATCAGCGGGAATTGATTACGCGCTATTTATTGCTTGTTCAAACAAATGAAGAACTCATGAGTCAATTGAAGGAAAATCAACAAAAACGCCAAGGATTTGAAGAACAAGTCTTCCCATTGATGACGCATTTACCCTTGCAAGGAAAGAGCCTTTCCGAAAAGTTACACTTTTTAGAAGGATTTGCTGAAGAAATGGAGAAGGTTCGCTTTGCTCAAGAGTATCAAGCAGATGGCTATCTCAAACAGCAGTTACGAGAGTTGAAAACTAAACAGCAAGAAGCATTAACACGAATTCAGCCTTTACTAATTCGTTATCGGATTCTATCAATCGCTGATGTTCCAAGTAGGATTCAACAGCTGACCACTCAGCAAGCTCAAGTTGGTCGTGGGCAAGAATTAGCGACACAATTAGGCAATCTGTTTCCAGAAGCGGTAACAGAAGCAACGTTAAAAGACCGTTCTTTACAACTGGCGCAGCAACAAGCACTGGAAGAAAGTCAGTTAAATAAAATACAAGAACAGTATCAAGCGTTGATTTATGAAAAACAACAATTAATGACGGATGGTACCTTAGATGAGTTGTATCAACGACAAGCAATTTTAAAAGCGGAAATCAAAGAACTAGCTCAACGTTGGTCTGGGTATCAACTAGCGGGACAACTGTTAATGGACCTATTAACAGAGCTTTCGGAACAACAATTGCCCAGCTTATTACAGTATGCATCAAGCTACTTTGCACTTTTAACAAATCAGCGTTATCAATCAATCCAAGTAGCCGAAGGTCAACTAGTTGCGTTGACGAAAGAACAAGAAATGTTTTATTTACATGAATTATCAACTGGCACTAAAGATCAATTGATGATGGCTGTTCGTTTTGCCTTTTTAGCAGTCCAAGGCGAGCAACTGATTTGTCCAATTATCATTGATGATGGCTGGTTACACTATGATCATCAAAGAAAAGCCCAATTAGCTGAATTATTTACTAAATTTGGTCAAAAACAGCAAGTCATTTGTTTTTCTTCTGACCAAGAAATGGTAAGCTATTATCAGGACTTACAACAAAGAGTAATTGCGTTAGAAGGAGGAAGCGTCAAGTGAAAAAATTACGTGAATTAACAGTAGAAGAACTTTTTGAATCATTTGTTCTAATTAAAAATGCCGATGTGCGTGTAGCTAAAAATGGGAAAAAGTTTATTGCCTTTACCTTTCAAGATACATCTGGTACGATTGACGGAAAATATTGGGACGCCTCTGAGGATGAAATTACACGATTTACTGCGGGAAACGTTGTTTTACTGAATGGGAAACGAGAAGTTTATCAAAATAAACCCCAAGTAAAAATTTTACACATGCGTTTAGCGACAGCAGAGGAACCAAGCCAGCCAAGTTTATATATGGAACGAGCGCCTTTGAAAAAAGAAGAGATGGTCGAGGAAATCAATCAAGTGATTTTTGAAATTACCAATGCTCATTGGAATCGTATTGTGCGCTATCTCATGACGAAATACCAACAAGAATTTTATGAATTTCCTGCAGCCAAACGGAACCATCATGCTTTTGCGAATGGCTTAGCTTACCACACTGTCTCAATGTTGCGCCTAGGCAAAGCAATTGCTAAGGAATATCCTGAAATTAACACGTCACTATTATACGCGGGGATTATTTTACATGACTTAGGAAAAGTTTTAGAATTATCTGGTGCTATTACGACAGAATATACGGTGGCAGGGAACTTAATTGGTCATTTAGTTTTGGTGGATGAGGAAATTACCAAGGCGTGTTTGGCTTTGAAAATTGATGATCGAGAAGAAGACGTTGTCGTTCTTCGGCACATGGTCTTAGCCCACCATGGATTGTTGGAATATGGCTCACCTGTGCGACCAAGAATTATGGAAGCGGAAATCTTACATCAAATTGATACCATGGATGCGTCCATTCAAATGATGCTAGGGGCAATTCGTCAAACACAGCCTGGGGAGTATACGGAACGAATCTTTGGTTTAGATAACCGCAGTTTCTATGTTCCAAAAGATAAATAAAAAAAGGGAGTGGTCAATCGACCACTCTCTTTTTTATGCTTATTTAGAAGAAGATTCTGTTGTTTTGCTTGAAGAATCTGTTGCTTTTTCAGAGTCGCTTGTTTTGGTATCGCTTGTTTTAGAATCACTTGATTTTGATTCTTTTTTCTCTGAAGAAGCGCTTGAAGATTCAGTTTGCATGTAGCCTGCTAAAGCGTTCTTGAAGGCATCATCTTTAATTTTCACATTGGCCGCTTTTAATTCGTCACTAATGACTTTCGAAACAAATGTTTGATCGGCTAATTTTGTTTCTTCAGCAATTTTCTTGATCTCTTTTTCATAAGGTTTCATGTCATTGCCTTTTGCTTTGTTTTTCGTCATTTTCACTACATAGTAAGTTGTTTGGTACGTTTGTGCGTTTGTTGCAGCAATTGGTTCTGATACTTCGCCATCTTTTAGTTTGAAGGCAGCTTCTTTAACTTCGGCAGGAACAGTTGTTGATTGTGAATCAAATTTAATTTTACCGCCGTCTTTTTTCGTTGCAGCATCGGTTGATTTGTCTTTGGCAATTTTTGCGAAATCGCCGCCGTCAGTGATTTCTTTCTTGACAGCTTTGGCATCATCTTCTGAAGCAACTTGGATAATTTGTGCTTCTACTTCTGGATGGAAGCTTGCCCAAGCTGTTTTTAAGTCTTCATCTGTAATTTTTAAATGATCTTTCAAACCTACTTGCATTGCTTCGGCTTGTTTTAATTGCTTCTTGAATGATTTTTCAGTTAACCCAGCTTGTGTTAGTGCATCAGAGAATTTTCCACCTTGCGCTTCCACTTGTTTTTTAGCATCATCAAATTTCTTTTGAATGGCTTTATCAGTTACTTTGTCGCCATATTTTTCATCAAAGACTTTATAAATAACCATTTGGCTAAACGCTTGTTGGCTCGTACTTTGTTCTTTAATTTGGTTATAAAAATCATCAACAGTAATTGTTGAACCTTTCATTGTTGCGATATCTTTTGAACCGCTTGAACACGCTGCTAAACTAAAAACGGCCATTGCGCCCGCTGCAGCTAAGATTAGTTTTTTCTTCATTCTCTTATGCACTCCTGTTTTTTTTAGTTTTATTTCTGTTATAACTATACCATACCTTATTTTGAAAAAGAAAGAGTCTCAGGCATAGTTTCAAACAAAATTCGTATTTACGTCACACTTTTTATTTTTTTAATAACAAAAGAAATAATTAACATAAAAGACTTTACTTTTGCTTGTTGGTTTGTGTGTCAGGTAATTCAGCCGTGATTTTGGCAATTTGTTCTTTAATTTGAGCAATCCGAGGTTCCGCTTGGAATTTGAAATCAGTGATTTCTTGTTGCAGGTCTTTTGAAAATTCAGTTGCCAGTGGAACGTTTTCTTCGACAACTGCCAAATTTCGTTGCACTTGATCCCAGTCATTCGTGACTTGATTTTTTAGTGAACGATAGTCCTCTAGCTCATTGATTAAATGTTGGCGTGTTTCTTTCCCGCTTCTTGGAGCAGCCAACAAGCCGCCAATGGTACCAGCAGCTGCGCCAAAAAAGAGACCTTTAATAAATTTTTTCATTTAGTTCACCTGCTTTGCAATGGTCTCAGCAATTTCTTGCATCGCTTCGGCGGAATAGTCCTCTTGATGGTTGCCAAAATGAATAGAGAAATCATCTTCTTTTGAATAACGGGGAATCAAATGAACGTGGGAATGGAAAACGGATTGATAAGCCACTTCCTTATTGTTATTTAAAATGTTTAATCCTTCCATTTCTGGAAAAGCTTTTTCTAATGCTCGTGCTACTTTAGGAATACGAGCAAAGACGTCGCTTGCTAAAACGTCATTATATTCAAAAATATCAGCAACGTGTTGTTTTGGAATCATTAAGGTATGCCCTTTGGTCACTTGTGTAATGTCTAAAAACGCGTAGACTTTCTCGTCTTCATAGACTTTATAACTTGGGATTTCGCCGTTGATAATTTTACAAAAAATACAATCATTCATGAAAAATTCCTCTTTTCTCTAGGTTCTTTCCTTTACTTTACCACAAGTTGATTTCTCTGTGGATGAAAAAGTACGTGAGTTCGCTAAAAAGTTCGTTTCATTTCGTGTATAATAAGAGAAAGAAAAAAATCCATTTAATTAAGGGAGTAATTTTTGAATTCTTGGTTCGCTTAGGGTTTAATAATGGTAGAGAGAAAAGGTTGGAGGCAAAAGAAATGAGCTTAACAATTGAACATTTAACAGGAGGTTACGGCCATATTCCTGTCTTAAAAGATATTAATTTTGACGTCAAGTCTGGTGAAATGGTTGGTTTAATCGGCTTGAATGGTGCGGGGAAAAGTACCACCATCAAAAATATTATTGGGTTACTTACGCCGCAAAAAGGCAAAATTATGATTGACGGGGAAACATTGCAACAAGCCCCTGAAGAATATCGTAAAAAAATCGGGTATATTCCGGAAACACCTTCTTTATATGAAGAATTAACATTGAAAGAGCATATCGAAGTAACGGCCTTGGCTTATGATATTCCATTAGAAGAAGCGTTCAAACGAGCAGAACCATTACTAAAAACGTTCCGTTTAGACAATAAATTGGAATGGTTTCCTGCTAATTTTTCAAAAGGCATGAAACAAAAAGTTATGGTACTTTGTGCATTCTTAATTGAACCGAGTTTATATATTATTGATGAACCTTTTCTAGGCTTAGATCCTTTAGCAATTCATGCTTTATTAGAATTAATGGATACGATGCGTAAGCAAGGGGCAGCGATTTTAATGTCCACGCATATTTTAGCAACAGCTGAAAAATATTGTGATCGTTTTGTGGTGCTACACGAAGGGAAATTACGGGCAAACGGTACAATGGCTGAATTACGTGCAGAATTTAATTTACCAGAGTCTTCTTTAGATGATATTTATCTTGCCTTGACGAAGGAAGAAAAGGTGGGGTAACATGGGCGAATTTTTTAGTCAACGTTTGTCACGGCATTTCAAAAAAATGTCCAAGTACTTGCGCTATATTTTAAATGATCATTTTGTTTTAGTCTGTATGTTTTTATTAGGCGGATTAGGTCTGTACTATTCCCAGTTGTTAAAAGAATTACCTCGTGATTTTGTTTGGGGCAGACCGTTAATTCTGTTGGGCTGGCTGCTACTTATTCAAGTTGGTAAGTTGGCCACTTTGACAGAAGAGCCAGACAAGGTGTTTTTATTACCAAAAGAAAAACAATTCGCTGCTTATCTGAAACGAGCGCTGCGCTACTCTTTACTTTTACCGATTGTGGTCAGCTTTCTAGGAAGTGGCCTATTGATGCCGTTGATTGTAGTCACAACAGGTTGGTCGTTTCAAACCTTCTTTTTATTTTTGGTCATGCTAGTTTGTATGATTTATACACATCTTAGTTTACAAAACTATGGGCTCTATCATCTTTCGTCAACCACTTACCGTAGTTGGTGGTTTGTTTGGTTGATCAGTAGTCTCTTGATTATGACGGGAGCTATTTACTGGACGCCTTGGGTTGGTGTGATTGGTGGCATCATTCTGGCCGTTTGTTTATCGAGTATTTGGCAAAATAAGATGAAACAGAGTTTCTTGGATTGGGAAAAAATGATCCAAAAAGAACAAAACAGAATGCATAGAATTTATAAATTCATTCAGCTGTTTACAGATATTCCTGAAGTGAGTAGTACAGTGAAACGCCGTAAATACTTAGATCCTCTCCTCGGAGTAGTCAAAAAAACATCTGAGAACACGTATGCTTACTTATTCATTCGGAGCTTTTTACGAGGTAGCGAATATAGCGGCTTATTGTTTCGTTTGATTTTGGTTGGTGGCGTGCTACTCTTCTTTTTACAAGAATTCTGGATTGCGTTGGTAGTTGCTTTATTGTTTGTCTATTTAATCGGGTTCCAGTTGATTCCCATGTACACGCAATTTGATTATATGGTGATGACACAGCTATATCCAATTTCAATAGAAAAAAAACAAGCAGCGATTCGCCGGTTAATTAGCGGCGCATTATCTGTTGCGGCCATTATTTTTGGTGGGATTGTCTGCCTTCGTTTAGGCAGTTTGCAAAATAGCTTGATCATTCTGGGTGCCTTAATTGTAGAAGTTGTGATTTTCACTAAAATGTATGTTCCAATGCGCTTGAATAAGTTATAAAGATGAGAAAACCTAGCAAAATTTACAAAAGAACCACATAGAAGCTTGACGAAGCAAGGTTTGGCGACTAAAATGGTAATTGCTGTAAAAATTGCAATAAAATTGTGTTGAGATAGGAGATAATTTCCATGGAATTTCAGTTGGATAAAGACTGGCGTCTGCAGCCGATAAAGGGCGCAACTGGTCAAACATACATGGGAATAAAAGAAACAGAGAAAGTGTTCATTAAACGAAACACTTCTCCACTTCTTGCAGCATTGTCTAAAGAAGGGTTAGCCCCGAAGATGATTTGGACAAAGCGGACAGCGAATGGCGACGTACTAACAGCCCAAGAATGGCTGGAAGGACGTTTGTTACATGCGGACGAAATTGGCAAACGCAATGACGTGATTGACGTGTTATACCAATTGCATCATTCCAATTTGCTGAAAGACATGTTGAAAAAAATTGGTGGCGAAGTTTGTACCCCGCTAACAATGTTGAAAGAGTATAAGCGTCAACTACCTAAAGAATTAAAACGAAACAGTTATTTAAAAGAAGTAATCACTTATTTATATAATCATTTACCAGAATATCCAGAAACTAGTTATGTAGCTGTCCACGGCGATGTGAATCATCGGAATTGGTTAGTCTCGAATAATTATCTCTATTTAGTAGATTGGGATTCTGTGATGGTCGCGGACCCAGCGGTAGATTTAGGAATGATTTTGAGTCATTATGTCCCTCGTTCCGGTTGGAATCAATGGTTACTATCTTATGGTTTAATCCCGAATGAAAGTACGGTTCAACGAATTTATTGGTATGGTTTATTTAGCTTTTTACAAGAGATTGTTCGTCATCACCAAGAGGGCGAAAGAAGAGCAATGACTGCAGAAATTTTACAATTAAAACGAATGTTTAGTAGTTAAACTAATTCATTTAACATCCACACAGGCTGGCGAATTTCACCAGTCTGTTTTTAAAAGAAAGGAATTTTAAAGATGCGTGTAAGAAATAGACCCGGAGCAGCAGAATATATGGCAAAATATCCACAATATGTGGTAGAAGGTCCTGAAAAATGGCAAGGGAAATGGCAAGAACGTTTTGGCAATAATCATCCCATCCACATTGAAATTGGTTCAGGTAAAGGTCGTTTTATTTATGAAATGGCTAAAGCACATCCTGAAATTAATTATATTGGTATCGATATGCAATTAAGTATTTTATCGATTGCATTAGATAAGCTAGTGGCCGAGCCGTTACCTAATCTACAGTTATTGCGAGTAGACGGCGAAGCATTAACAGAATATTTTGCTGAAAATGAAGTAGATTTAATCTATTTAAATTTTTCAGATCCTTGGCCAAAGAAAAAACATGAAAAACGTCGTTTAACGTATAAAAACTTTTTAGCGACAGATGAAATTATCTTAAAACCAAATGGAGAAATTCATTTTAAAACGGATAATCAAGGGCTCTTCGAATACTCATTAAGTAGCTTTTCTAAATATGGCATGATTATTGAACGTGTATGGCTAGATTTGCATAATAGCGAGTTTGAAGGCAACATTATGACAGAATACGAAGAAAAATTTTCTAGTCGTGGTCAACGAATTTATCGAGTAGAAGCACGTTTTGTTGCAAAATAAAAACAAGCATTCCTTTATTTTAAGTGAAGGAATGCTTGTTTTTTATTATTTAAGAAAGCCTAAGTTGTCGTTCTTAAAGCATAGGCGTCCAATAAAATTCTTGCCAGAATGGATAATGGTAACCGTGAACGCACTTCATAATCGGGGAAAAAGGAGCCTTCTGATTTGAAGCCTACGAACGGAATTTCAATGTATTTCATTAAACTAGAGTGTTTGCTTGCAGTTAAAAGGATAGTCCCAATTTCTGAGTCGTAACAGTTTTTACCAGCGACAACTAATTCTTGGGTTTCTCCGTTTAAAGAAACAAAAAGAGCCACATCTTTTTTTGATAACTTTTTACTAATATTTTTAATAATTTCTGGGTCCGTATGCAGTTCACAGTATTTGCCAGCCAATTGAAACTTAACCATCATTTCCTGAGCAATTAATTCTGAAAAACCTCTAGCAAAGATAATAATCCGTCGAGAAGCTTTGATTTTTTGGATCGCATCTTCGATATTACCAATTTCAATCATGTTAATCGTGCGAGTTACTTCTTCTTCATTCTTTAAAATGGCCGTCCGAATTCCTCGGTCTACTTTTTCTAATGCTGAAAAATTTATATTTTGGTTTTCTTTATCTTTCAAGTGATGCTTGAAGGATGTGAAACCTTCATAGCCTTTCTTTTTCATGGTTCTTACAATCGTCGCAGTTGATACGTTGGCTCGTTCGCTTAATTTTACAATGGAATAATCAGGGATTTCTAAAATATGTGTTTCGATAAAATGCCAGAGATATTGCTCTGACTCACTCAATTTTTGTTCCATAATGACCAGCCCTTCTTTCTTTCACTAAAAAAACATTTATAAGCCTATTTTTAATGAAAAAAAATAAAAAAGCTAGAGAAATTATGAAATTGTAAATGTTTTCTATATTTTTGCGAAAGAATGAAAACCTTTACATGGTATTTTGAGACATAATAAAGAGGAGAAAGGAGGAACTACAGTGACTATTTATACATGTACATTAAATTTAGCCATTGATTTATTTATCGAAACAGAAGAGCTAGTTCCTTTTGTCGTGAATCGCACGAAGGAAGATGATATTCAAGCAAACGGGAAAGGAGTCAATGTTTCCCTAATTTTAAAGATGTTAGGGATTGATAATACCGCTTTGGGAGTCAAAGCTGGTTTCACTGGGAACTATGTCGAGGATTATTTAAAAGAAAAAGAGATAACCACTGATTTTATCGAAGTCGCTGGCACAACGAGAATTAATGTGTTTACAAAAGTTATCCAAGATCAAAAGGAATACAAATTAGTCAATAAGGGACCCAAATTATCTGAAGAACATGTACAACGTTTTTTGAAAAAAATTTCAGAGTTACGTAAAGGGGATTATTTGTGCGTATCAGGAAGTTTACCACAAGGGGTTTCACCAAGTATTTTGATTGAAATTAGCCGAATTTGTTTTGAAAAGCAGGTGTTCTTAATTTTAGACAGTAGTTATGAAGAAATTTTAGATTGTTTGTCTTATCAACCATTTTTATTGAAACCAAATGAAGAAGAACTTCAAGAATGGTTTCATACAGAAGTGCAGACTAAGGACGATTACATTTTTTACGGACAAGAATTACTGAAGCGGGGAGCCAAAAATATTTTACTTTCTTTAGGTAGTGAAGGGGCTTTATTTATGAACAATGAAAAGGTTCTTTCAGGTAATTCACCAACTGGAATGGTTGTGAATACAGCTTGTTCAGGGGATGCAATGTTAGGTACCTTTTTAGCTGGCTGGCATCAAGGACTTTCATTGGAAAAAAATTTAAAAAGAAGTATTGCAGCAGGTAGTTCAACAGCATTTCGCAAAGGATTGACAGATTTTTCAGATGTTCAGGAGTTAGAGCAACAAATAAAGATTCAAGAGGAGGAATAAACAGATGGCTACGTATCAATTAATAGCTGCTACAGGTTGTCCGACGGGAATAGCGCACACGTATATGGCACAGGAGGCATTGGAACAAGCTGCGAAACGTAAAGGTATTACGATTAAGGTTGAAACACATGGTCAGATTGGCATAGAAAACGAGTTAACACCTGCAGAAATCCAAGGAGCGGAGGCAGTCATTATTGCCGCCGACAAAGACGTTCAAGCAGAACGTTTTGCTGGGAAACGAATTATTGATGTCCCTGTCAGTGTGGGGATTAAAGAAGCAGATCGCTTAATTGAAGAAGCGCTCGCAGGAAAAGGATCGATTGCGGCCGAAAACCAAGCAGTGGACGAACTTGAACAGGAGACACAAATTTCTTCAGGAAATGTTGGACATAGTATTTATAAAAACTTAATGAATGGCGTTTCTCACATGTTGCCGTTTGTAGTAGCAGGCGGCGTTTTAATTGCTCTTTCTTTTGCTATTTGGGGCATTTATTCATTTGATCCAGAAAGTAGTCAGTATAATGCTACCGCTGCTATGTTAAAAAGTATTGGTGATGCCTCAATGGGCATGATGGTGCCAATCTTATCTGCGTATATCGCAGAGGGGATTGCCAAACGACCTGGTTTGGTTGTGGGCTTTGTCGGTGGTTTGATTGCTAACACTGGTGGTACTGGCTTTTTAGGAGGGATATTATCTGGTTTCCTTGCTGGGTATTTCATTCTTTTATTACAGAGAGTATTTAAAGGTTTGCCTAAATCATTAGATGGTTTAAAAGTAATTTTCCTTTATCCAGTCATTGGCGTTGCAGTTATTGGTATCACTATGTCTTTACTAGCAGATCCGATGAAAGCTGTTAACGAAGGAATGATGAGCTTTTTAGCTAGTTTCCAAAACTCCAGTCCGTTGGTTTTAGGAATTATTGTGGGTTGTATGTGTGCCTTTGATATGGGAGGTCCAGTTAATAAAGCGGCCTATGTTACTGGGACGGCACTCTTAGCTCAAGGAAATACTTCTTTTATGGCAGGAGTTTCTGCTGCCTGCATAGCGCCACCTTTAATTACAGGCTTTGCTACATTATTCTTTGGAAAATACTTTGACACAAATGAACGCAATGCGGGGCTAGTGAACTTTATTTTAGGCTCCACACATATTACAGAAGGCGCTATTCCGTTTGCGGCAAAAGACCCCTTGAAGGTTTTACCAATTATGATGCTCGGATCTTCAATTGCGGCAGTCCTAACGTATATGTTTGGGGTACAAGTGCCAGCACCTCATGGAGGATTTCTTGTTTTACCGGTTGTTACTCACGCTGTTCAATGGGTTTTGGCAATTTTAGCTGGTTCATTGGTAGGTGGCTTATTGCTAGGTTTTGTACAAAAAAGTAGAATCGCCAAACAAGAGCAATCGTTATCAAAAAAATGAAATAACAGGAATTAGGAGTGGATGGAATGGCTTTTATTAAAGAAAATCATATTTTTTTAAATCAACAGTTACAAACGCAAGAGGATGTTTTTCACTTTTTAGCAAAAAAATCAACAGAATTGGAAGTTGCTCAGGACGCACAGGAAGTTTTCGATAAACTGAACGAGCGAGAACAAGAAGGAACAACGGGGATGATGAATGGATTTGCGATACCTCATGCAAAAGCAGCAACGATTCAACAAGCGGCCATTATCATCGTTACCTTGGACCAAGGTGTTGAGTGGCAGAGCCTTGACAACCAATTAACGGAGTTTGTGATTGCGCTGTTTATTCCAGATGCCGAAGCTGGCACGACACATTTGAAATTACTCTCTTCCGTTGCGCGCCTCCTATTAAGAGAAGAAGTTACTTCTGGACTGAAACAAGCAAGTTCGCCAGCTGAAATTGCTACGTTACTAAATAATCAATTAGGAGAGGGAACAGAATGAAAAAAATTAGTGAACAAAAACGTAAACATTTAGAAAATCTGGTAGATGATCAAGGGATTATTGGAGCACTAGCCATTGATCAACGTGGGGCCTTAAAACGCATGATGGGAAAATACAAAGAGGTGACTGCTCAAGAAATCAGTGACTTTAAAGTATTAGTATCTCGTTGCTTAACACCAGAGACTTCAGCAATTTTGCTGGATCCAGAATATGGCCTAGCTGCTGCTGAAAATCGAGCACAGACTTCAGGTTTGTTACTTGCGTATGAAAAAACGGGCTACGATGCTTCGACACCAGGACGGTTACCCGATAGTCTTGATGTTTGGTCGGTTAAGCGTTTAAAAGAAGCGGGCGCAGACGCGTGTAAATTTTTACTTTACTACGATGTTGACGAAAGTGAAGCAATCAATGAACGAAAGAAAGCTTATATAGAACGGATTGGTTCAGAATGTTTAGCCGAAGAAATTCCATTCTTTTTAGAAATTGTCTCTTATGATGCAAACAATTCGGATAGTGCTTCAAAAGAATACGCTAAAGTAAAACCGCACAAAGTAATTGAAGCGATGAAAGAATTTTCAAAGGATCGCTATAATGTTGATGTTTTAAAAGTAGAAGTCCCTGTGAACATGAATTTTGTAGAAGGTTTTGGCACTGAAAGTCTTTATAGCCAAGATGAAGCGCAGGCCTTTTTCAAAATGCAAAGTGAAGCAACACAACTTCCATTTATTTTCTTGAGTGCAGGGGTTAGTGCTACGATGTTTCAGGAAACATTGAAATTTGCAAAAAAAGCAGGTTCCTCGTTTAATGGAGTCTTATGTGGTCGCGCAACTTGGGCAGACGGCGTGCTTCCATTTGTTCAACAAGGTTCTGAAGCAGCCGTTGCGTGGCTTGAAACAACTGGTAAAACAAATGTTGAAGAATTGAATCAGGTTTTAAGAGAGAGCGCAGTATCAGTCTTTGAAAAAATACAGTAATTAAGCTGAAAATATATACTGAATTTAAACTATTTGGTCATCTGAATTAAATTTTTTCAGAAATCGTCTTCTTTAAGTGAACTCAATGTACGCAAACTCAAAAGATATGATATAATTATTTCGATATCGATGTATGAACACCCAAAAAGTAACATTGCTTTACTTTATTTGGGGAAAGTTGGGGTATTATGGGAATTCCTAAAGAAGGCGAGTTTGTAACCATTCAGAGTTATAAACATGACGGACATTTACATCGAACGTGGCGTGATACGATGGTACTAAAAACGAGCGAGTATTCTTTAATTGGTGTGAACGATCACACGTTAGTAACGGAATCCGACGGACGTCGGTGGGTGACTCGTGAACCAGCCATTGTTTATTTTCACAAGAAATATTGGTTCAATATAATAGCAATGATTAGAGAAAAGGGGGTTTCGTATTACTGCAATCTGGCTTCGCCATATGTTTTAGATGACGAAGCGTTGAAGTATATTGATTATGATTTAGATATCAAGGTTTTTCCAGATGGTGAAAAACGTTTACTAGACGTTGATGAATATGAATTTCATAGCAAACTAATGGATTATCCAGAAGATATTGACTTCATTTTAAAAGAAAATGTCAAGACTTTAGTGGATTGGATTAATAACGAAAAAGGCCCCTTCTCGCCCGAATATGTAGATATCTGGTATCAACGTTATCAACAGCTATCAAAAAAATAGCCGATGTAAACAGCCCACAAAAGGAGCTTGGAGCATTAGCCAAAATGGCTAATGCTCCAAGCTCTAAATTTTCCGATTTAATTGATGTTATAGTTCTTTATTCATTTCGTAGTGTTCAATGCCAGCATCCATAAAAGGTGCTCCTGTTTTTTGATAACCTAAACGTTCATAGAAGCCTACAGCGGTGACTTGTGCTCCTAGAGTAATCTTGTGGTAGCCTTGTTCTTTGGCAAAATTTTCCGCCGCTTCCATAATCACTCGTCCATAGTCGGCGCCACGGTAAGCTTTTTCAACGGCCATTCGTTGTAATTTCATAACGCCATTTTCTAGCGGAAGCAAGCGACAAGTTGCGACAGCTACATGGTTCGTGTACAAAACAAAGTGAATACAATGTGCTTCATATTCATCGATTTCCATCTCTTCTGGTACCCCTTGTTCCGCTACGAATACGCGTTGACGAAGCCGGACAGCATCTAAATAAAGATCACTCATGGTATCTTTTGTTTGAGCTACATGCATAGAAAAACCCCCAAGTTCAGAATCTGTTTCTATTTTATTATACCACGAAAAAGTTCTAGCAATGAAGTATTCTCAATGACTGAGGGGGGAAGGTGTGATAAAATAAAACAGCAACAATTGAATAAAAATAAAGGAGGAGCCGCTGTGATTAATCGATTTAAAGAATCGAAATTATTTTTCTGGTCAGTTGAATTACTTGTCGTGGCCATGCTATTATTTATTGCTTCGAAAATTAATTTCTTATTTGCACCGATTGGGACATTCTTTTCAACGTTGTTTGCCCCAGTCTTAGTAGCAGGCTTTTTGTATTATTTACTAAATCCTGTGGTCAATCTACTAATGAAGACGAAAATGAAACGAATTTATGCCGTCTTACTGGTATTTTTATTACTAATCATCGCATTAGTTCTGATCTTATTAACAATTATCCCTAAGTTAGCAGATCAGCTAGCTAGTTTAGCATCAAGTATGCCGGATTTCTTTAAACAAGTGGAGACCTGGATTTATGAGATTGCGGAGTTACCTATTTTTAAACAAATTGATTTAACAAGCTATATTGAAAAAATGGATATTTCTTATGCAAATATTATCCAACAATTTTTAAGTAGTTTATCAAGTAGCTTAGGTTCAATCGTATCAACGGTGGCGTCAACCACCATTGTTTTGGTCACTGCGCCATTTATTTTATTTTATATGTTAAAAGATGGAGACAAGCTAGTACCAGCGATTCAACGTTTTTTACCTGAAAAAAGAAAAGATGATATCGTGGATCTTTTAGGACAATTGAACCAAACCTTATCCAGTTATATTAGTGGACAAGCGATTGAATGTTTATTTGTCGGTACATTTACGATTATTGGGTATTCATTGCTTGGTGTTCGTTATGCCTTTTTATTTGGTGTCATTGCCGGCTTTACGAATTTGATTCCCTATCTAGGACCTTATCTAGGATTAGCGCCTGCTGTCTTAGTGACCATCTTTAATGAACCCGTCAAAGCAGCCTTATGTTGTTTAGTGGTGCTAGTGGTTCAACAATTGGACGGAAATATTATTTATCCAAACGTTATCGGAAAATCTCTAAAAATCCATCCATTAACGATTATTTTAATTTTATTGGTAGCAGGAAATTTAGCAGGTTTGCTAGGTATTTTCCTCGGTGTCCCATTTTACGCAATCTGCCGGACCATTATCTACTATGTTATTGATATGGTCAAAGCGGGTCGTAGTGAAAAAGTTACCAATGCCGTTCTTTTAGGGAATGAAACAAATACGAAAGAAAATAACGGTTAATGATTGAATCCGCTAATCTTTCGTGCTATGATTTTATGGATTAGGATAGAAAATAACCTGTCATAATACTGATTGTGTCTGTTTCTAAGCCTAACCATAAAAAGAGGAAGAACGTTAAAAGAGTACGAAAGTACAGCCTCGGAATTATCAACAATTAAGGAGAGAGAGAACATTATGAATAATGCTGACCCTGAGAGTCAGTCGCTAATTGCGCAACTTCTATTATTAGTCGTGTTGACGTTTATCAATGCCTTTTTGGCAGCGGCGGAAATTGCAGTCGTATCTGTTAACAAGAATCGTGTGGAACAAAAAGCGGAAGACGGCGACGCAAAAGCTCAAAAATTGCTTAAGGTATTGCAAGACCCCAATAACTTTTTATCCACAATCCAAGTAGGGATTACTTTGGTTAATATCCTATCTGGTGCTTCATTAGCAGAGACTTTATCTAGTCGTTTGGCCCCTGTATTAGGTGGCGGCGCCGCAGCTAAGAGTCTTGCCAGTATCATTATCTTAGCATTGTTAACGTACGTTTCTATTGTATTTGGTGAATTATACCCTAAACGAATTGCTATGAATAAATCAGAAGAAGTCGCTCAATTGACTTCTGGTGCAGTCCGCTTTTTAGGAGTTATCGCGCGTCCCTTCGTTTGGTTGCTATCGGCTTCGACCGATTTATTATCCAAAATCACACCAATGACTTTCGATGATGCCGATTCGAAGATGACACGAGATGAAATGCGCTACATGCTTGAAACAGAAGGTGTTTTGGAAAACGAAGAACTAGAAATGCTACAAGGTGTCTTTTCATTAGATACAAAAGTGGCACGAGAAGTAATGGTTCCTCGGACAGACGCATTCATGGTTGACATCCAAGATGATGTCCAAGAAAACATCAATTTAATTTTAGGAGAAAATTATTCTCGGATTCCTGTTTATAGTGAAGACAAAGATAAAATTGTTGGTATTTTACATACCAAAACGTTACTAAAAGCTGCACGTAATTTAGGCTTTGAAAACATTGAATTAGGCGCGATTATCCAAGAACCATTATTTGTCCCAGAAACCATTTTTATTGATGATTTACTTTATGAGTTAAAACGAACACAAAACCAAATGGCGATTTTACTAGATGAATATGGCGGTGTTGTCGGTTTAGCAACACTGGAAGATTTACTAGAAGAAATCGTTGGTGAAATTGACGATGAAACAGATGAAGTAGAAAATTTATATACACAAGTGGCCGACAATGAATATTTGGTTCAAGGACGCATGTTAATTGACGAATTTAATGAAGTATTTGAAACAGATTTACACATGAGCGATGTTGATACAATGGCAGGTTACTTAATTACAGCATTAGGAACCATTCCTGATGAAGGGGAAAAACCTTCTTTTGAAGTGGGCAATATTAAGTTAACTGCTGAAGAAATGGAAGGCACACGTTTGCTAGTCTTACGCGTTCATTTCTACGATGAAGAAACTGTCGATGAAGAACCAGAAGAAAATCGTCGTTTTTTCCGTAAAGAAATGGAAGATGACGAACCAAGACGTTAAAAATAACCTGTGACATCAGTCGTTTTGACTAATGTCGCAGGTTTTCCTTTTAAAAAACAGCCAACAGCAGCTCTTTATTCTCAAGGCTTGACATGATATACTAGCAAAGGTTAATCAAAAATTATGCTGAAGAAAATAAATAAATAAACATCACAAGTGATAAGGAGATTTTTATGACGATCAATCAAAAAGAAGCAGTCGATAGTCGCCGTACGTTTGCGATTATTTCCCATCCGGATGCTGGGAAAACAACGATTACTGAACAATTATTATTATTTGGGGGCGCCATCCGCCAAGCTGGAACAGTCAAAGGGAAAAAAACAGGGAACTTTGCCAAATCTGACTGGATGGAAATTGAAAAACAACGGGGAATTTCGGTAACGAGTTCTGTGATGCAATTTGACTATCAAGACAAACGGATTAATATCTTGGACACCCCAGGGCATGAGGATTTCTCAGAGGATACGTATCGGACCTTAATGGCCGTGGATAGTGCTGTGATGGTTATTGATAGTGCCAAAGGGATTGAAGCACAAACGAAAAAACTTTTCCAAGTTGTTAAAAAACGT
The DNA here is from genome assembly GCF_051712085.1 of Enterococcus sp. DIV1537a. Taxonomy (NCBI): domain Bacteria; kingdom Bacillati; phylum Bacillota; class Bacilli; order Lactobacillales; family Enterococcaceae; genus Enterococcus; species Enterococcus sp. DIV1537a. The sequence goes on from NZ_JBIOOE010000001.1 coordinate 484,260, forward strand.
GGTATTCCAATTTTTACTTTTATTAACAAATTGGACCGTGACGGACGGGAACCATTGGAACTTTTAGAAGAATTGGAAGAACTATTGGATATTGAATCTTATCCAATGAACTGGCCAATTGGTATGGGAAAAGGCCTAGAAGGTCTATACGATATTTATAATGAACGTGTGGAATTATATCGTCCAGAAAATAATGGCGGGGAGCGTTTTATTCCTTTAAAAGATGGCGATATCCCAAGCGATTTACCATTGCACAATAACAGCGTTTATCAACAAGTGTTGGAAGATGTTGAGTTATTGGTAGAAGCAGGCGATGAATTTAGCGAGGAAAAAATCGCTCGTGGTGATCAAACGCCAGTCTTCTTCGGTTCTGCTTTGACAAACTTTGGGGTTCAAACATTTTTAGAAACCTTCTTACAATTTGCGCCTGCGCCACATGCGCATAAAACAGAAGAGGGTGGCGAAGTAAGTCCTTATGAAAAAGAATTTTCAGGCTTTGTCTTTAAAATTCAAGCGAATATGAACCCAGCCCATCGTGATCGAATTGCCTTTGTTCGAATTTGTTCAGGTGTTTTTGAGAGAGGCATGGACGTGACTTTAGGTAGAACAGGCAAAAAAGTCAAATTAAGTAACGTGACGCAATTTATGGCGGATGCCCGCGAAAACGTCACAGAAGCTGTTGCAGGCGATATTATCGGCGTGTATGACACAGGAAATTACCAAATTGGCGATACTTTGTATGAAGGGAAAATGAATGTTCAATACGAAGAGTTGCCGTCATTTACCCCTGAATTATTCATGAAAGTGACTGCCAAAAACGTAATGAAACAAAAATCTTTCCATAAAGGAATTTACCAACTGGTTCAAGAAGGAGCCATTCAATTATACAAAACATATTTAACGGAAGAATATATCATTGGCGCCGTAGGTCAATTGCAGTTTGAAGTTTTCCAATACCGAATGTCTAATGAATACAATGCTGAAGTGGTAATGACGCCAATGGGTTCTAAAATTGCCCGCTGGATTAATCCAGAAGATTTAGATGAACGCATGAGCTCTAGCCGAAACATTTTGGCACGGGACCGTTTCGATCAACCATTGTTCTTATTTGAAAACCAATTTGCGGAACGCTGGTTTGCGGATAAATATCCAGATGTTGAACTGAAAAGTTTGATGTAAAATTAATTTGTAATCAATCAGTAGCTGAATCTTTAGAAGATTGAAGCTCGGCGCAGTCATTCTCAAGATGATTGCGCTGAGCTTTTCTTGTTATAAGGTATTAAAGCAGGCGTGATTGTTTTTTTTGAGATAGAATACTTACTATAACGAACCTATCAAGGAGTGGACAAGAACATGAATTTTTATGGCATCGAGTATTTAAAAAGCCAATCTAATTTAAATGATTACTTAAAGTATTTTTTTATTTTTGCTTTGTTAATCGGGCTAGTCATTGTGTTTAGTTTTTATGTGCGACATCAAATTCAAACGAAATATCGTGAATTAAGTATTATTATTTTTTTATCATTATTATTTGTTTTAGGGGTTCAATATTCCAATTATCAACTGAACCAAAATCAGCATTCACAATCTTCACAAATGGTACATTTTGTCGAACAAGTGGCACAGGAAAAAAAGGTTTCTCCAGAAAAAGTTTATGTCAATGGTACACAATTGGCTGACGGAACCATAGTTAAAATTGACGAAGTCTTTTATAAAATGAGTTTAAGTACGGATCAGCAGTCTTATACATTACAAGAAACGTATTTATTAACACCAACGATTGAAATCATAAAGTAAAGTGAGGGAAAATTAATGCAGTTTTATAGTCCAATTATTATTAAATTTGCTTTAGGTATTATTTGTTTAATTGTCCAAATTAATTTGATGGGAAAAGGCAATTTGGCGCCCACATCGGCTATGGACCAAGTGCAAAACTATGTATTGGGGGGCATTATTGGTGGTGTTATTTATAATGATTCAATTACGGTGCTCCAATTTGTATTAGTGTTAATTTTGTGGACATTATTAGTCTTAATTTTAAAATTTGCAAAAGAACACAATCGCTATGTGAAGCAAATTGTGGATGGTAAACCCATTACTTTAATCAAGGATGGACAGGTTGTGGTGAAGGAATGTTTGAAAAATGGTATTTCTGCAAATGATCTAATGTTTAAATTACGAGCAAATGGTATTTATGAAGTCCAGCTTGTTAAACGGGCGGTTTTAGAACAAAATGGTCAATTAACAATCGTCGAATATGGCGATGAAAGTATTCGTTATCCGATTATTGTGGACGGTCAAGCCAACATGGATGTCCTAGAGTTAATCAAAAAAGATGAGCACTGGCTATTAACGCAAATCCAAGAACAAGGATTCCAAAGATTACAGGAAATCTATTTAGGTGAGTATTTATCTGGACAGTTAAGTTTATCGCCGTATGAAGAAAAAACGATTTCTTAGCTATACTTTTCATTCTACTTATATTAAAATTAAATGGTAATTCAATGAGTTTTAAAAGGAGGAAAAATGAAAACTAAAAAGATAGTTGTCGGGTTATTTTGTTCAATGATTATTTTAATGGGGTGCCAACCAGATCAACGAACTGAAAAAATGAAAGAAAGTACTGAATCAGAAGCAGTCCAAGTAACGAGTGGTGCCTCGGCAGCTACTAATGCCACTTCTGTAAAGCAGGAGGAGCAGACAAACACGAATGATCAACCGAAGGAGAGTGCTGCCAAAGTGAGTTATGAGCGTAATGGACATACCTTTGAAGTTGATGCTGTTTCTGGCGCTACAGTAGAAGCTAATAATGGACAATCAGGAATTAGTCCAGAAGAAAAAGCCCAGAAGATGTATTGGTCAGGTCGTCCAGAAATCGGAGAAGTTCAAGGGGATTATTATCATCATGAAGTCGTGTTTGATGGCGGCTATACGGCTTTAATTGATGTCGTTGTTAAGGATCAACAAATTCAGTTAGTGGAATTTGATGAACGTGGACCTAAAAACTATTATTCTGAAGAATGGGCAGGAGTGACAAAACGTTTATCCGGCTATGCAAATTTTCAAGCGAACAACGCCCGAACTGATCAATCGTTAGTGACCGTTGTTAATACGATGACTTTTCTAGAAAATCAAATGGTTACTGAAAATCGCCTAGATGGCGCATTCCAGACAGCCAAAGGTCAATCCAATAGCGCTAATAATGGCTATCTTCCTGCTGCTAGGGCTTTAGCCAAGGAAATCAAAGAACCTTCAAAAGAACATTATACAAGTCTAACAGAAGATTTTGGGAAGGGGATTTCTGGACGTTTAACTGTTATTACGTTAAAAGATTCAGGGAAAATAACCGATCTTCGTTATGATGAATATTTTGCAGATACAGAAGAAGAGATTAAAGACGCAAAACTGAAGGCTTATTCTCGCCAATCAAAATATTTTTCTAAAGATTATGCTCAAAAATCGGGGGAAAATTTCAAAAAAGAAGTAGATGACTTAAGAAAAAAAGCAATCGAGGAAAATAAATTAGTCAGTCCGACAAATGAGGAAGCCTGGTCGGAAAATTATCAAAGGCTTGTAAAAAAAATAACGTCACAATAAATTAAAAAAACTGCCAAAGTGGGGAAACTTCGGCAGTTTTTTTTAGTTTTCCATGAGGGAAACTTTTAATGGAACAGACACTTCGGTCACATGGTTTAACTCAATGATAGAAATTTCATCTGGGTCATAAGCCTCTTTAGGTAATCGTTTTAACAGTTTTGCTAAAATTTCTTTTACTTCTGTCGGACGAATGCGACGATTTTTATTCATAATCAGAACTTCCACATGGTGAGCTGCTTCTGAATAGACAGCGGTCGTGTTTCCTGCTGAGTAGACTTTTACAAAGTAAGCATCCGTGTTTTCCAATTGTTTATTTACTAATTGTTTGTAGCTATTGGTCACATTCACTAATTTCATTTTATCACCTCATTATAGTTGTGTGCTGCAAAAGAGCGTTTCCAATTATGTACAGGAGTTCCAGATTGAATTTTTTCTATGAGGAACAAGTATACGAATATCTTTCTTCTATTATAGTTTTTTTTGATGAAAATAAAAAGTGAAAAGCATAAAAAAATCCGCACGCATTGTTATTAATGCGTGCGGATTTTTGATTATTCTGCTTGGTCAGATGTTGAAGTTTCTGTTTTAGTCACTTCTTGTGCGCCAGTTACGATAATTTTACCTTCGTTATCTAACGCTGCGACTAATTGATGATTTTCAGGATGATCTAGATAGTATTCAGCAATGCCGTCTTCAATTTGTTCTTGAATTGTTCGACGTAAAGGACGAGCGCCCATTGCAGGATCATAACCTAAATCAACGAGTTTCTCTTTGACTTCTGTTGGAACCTCAATGTGTAATTTTTGTTTAGCTAATAAGCCATTTACTTCTTCTAACATCAAGCTGACAATGTTCATCAGGTTTTCTTTGCTTAATGCTTTGAATTCGATAATACCATCGAAACGGTTAAGGAATTCGGGAGTGAAGAAGTTGTTCAATTGACCTAAAACAGATTTAGTCACACCTTCACGGGCAGCGCCAAACCCAACGTTGGCTTCCACAGCTCCTGTTCCAGCATTACTTGTCATGATAATGATGGTGTCTTTAAAGCTGACTGTACGACCTTGTGCATCTGTTAAACGACCATCGTCGAGAATTTGTAAAAACATGTGTAAAACATCAGGATGCGCTTTTTCAATTTCATCCAATAAAATTAAACTATAAGGATTACGACGGACTTTTTCTGTGAGTTGTCCAGCTTCGTCATACCCAACATAGCCTGGAGGAGAACCAATCAGTTTAGAAACACTGTGTTTTTCCATATACTCACTCATATCAAAACGAACCATCGAATCTTCTGAACCGAATAGCTCAAAGGCTAATTGTTTTGCTAATTCTGTTTTACCAACGCCTGTTGGCCCTACAAATAAGAAGGAACCAATTGGGCGGTTTTGTTTGCCTAGGCCTACACGATTGCGACGAATCGCTTTAGCTACTTTATCGACGGCATCATCTTGTCCGACAACATGAGCTTTTAAGTCAACAGCTAAATTTTTCAATTGGGTTTGTTCTTTTTCTTTTAAGTCACCGACAGGAATGCCAGTTTTTTGTTCCACAATGGCTTCAATATCTTTTTCAGTGATGACGGGTGTTTCTTCATCGCTGATTTGTTTTTCTTTCATTGCTTGTAATTTATTGATTTGATCACGATAGTAAGCCGCTTTTTCAAAGTCTTCTTCTGTAGAAGCTTGTTGTTTTTGTTGTTCCGCTTCTGCTAATTTTTTATCAATTGTTTTTGGATCGACGAGTTGGATAGTTAGATTCATTTTTGAACCAGATTCATCTAACAAGTCAATCGCTTTATCTGGTAAAAAGCGATCTTGAATGTAACGATTGGATAAGTTTGCTGCTGCGTTAATCGCTTCATCTGTATATTTAACATGATGATAATCTTCATAACGTTTTTGCAAACCATGTAAAATCGTTATGGTTTCGGCAACGGTTGGCTCATCTACTTGGACTGGTTGCATCCGACGTTCTAAGGCAGCATCTTTTTCAATAATACGGTACTCATTTAAAGTTGTGGCACCGACTAATTGTAATTCACCACGTGCTAAGGCTGGTTTTAAAATATTGCCAGCATCCATGTTGCCATCACCAGCAGCACCAGCACCCACAATTTCATGGACTTCATCAATAAATAAAATGACATTTTCAGCTTCAGTGATTTCTTCAATCAATTTTTGCATCCGTTCTTCAAATTGTCCGCGAATACCAGTTCCTTGAACAAGTGAAACCACATCTAAACGAATGACTTCTTTGTCCAATAATTTTTGGGGCACATCGCCATCGACAATTTTTTGGGCTAAACCTTCGACAACGGCTGTTTTACCAACACCTGGTTCACCGATTAAAACGGGGTTGTTTTTTGTACGGCGATTTAAGATTTCAATGACACGCTTAATTTCTTGGTCACGTCCTACCACAGGATCGATATCTCCTTGGCGTGCCGCTTCGGTGATGTTAATCCCATACTCGCCTAGTAAACCTTGACCAGCGCCAGCGCCTCCGCGAGGGGGTTGACCTCCATTACCACCATCACCAAATTGAGTGGGTGGTGTTTGTTGTTCATAAGGATTACCTTGTTGCATTTGGCGAGAAAGAGAACGATATAAATCGTCTAAACTCCCAAAGCCAAAAGGGTCTTGTCCCATATTTTGAGGGGAATTATTTGCTTGATTTTTTAATTTTTGATAGCAGCTTTGGCAATAGTCCAGTTGTTTTCTTTGACCATTCACATTTGCATATAAATGAATTGTTGCTTCATTTTGTTGACAATTTTGACAAATCATTGAATGAAACACATCCTTTCAAAATAACTGAGGCCAGAAAAATAGCTGTTTGCTCTATTATTTCTAGTAAACAGACCATTTTTCCTCAAACCAGCCAAGTGCTAGATAGCAGGAATAAATTCTGTCTATAAAACCACTTGACCATTTTTGACCTTTGAAGTTATTATAGCATTTTTTGTAAGAGAATCAAGTAAAAGACCTTGTTTAAAAAAAGGCAAAGATTCGATTTTTTTACAGACAATTGCGCCATTTTCAAGTAAACTATAAGAGTTGATATTTAAGAGAAAGAGTGGTGAAATCAATGGCTGAAAATCCTTTTGTAGAAAAAATTGCTTCATTAAAAGCTGGAGAAATCTCTGAATTAATCGTGGAGCAAAATGAATTTTTCCAATTTCGTGATGCTTGGATTTCTTTGCCTGACCGCGCGGAAATTGTTGGAGAAGCGGGGTTAAATGGACGAATCATTTATCGTTACCAAAAAGAGGAAGAATAGTCAGTGCAAAACATCACGAAATTTAAGCAAAAAGTGTTGTGTAAGATAGAAAAAAATGGTAATCTTAGAAACTGAAAGGGTCTTTTTTCGAGTAGACGTTTGATTTTAGCGTATCAAGAAAGGAAAACCCTAACATAAAAATTTTTTATTTACGAAGGAGACCGATTTATATGGAAAAGAAAGAATTTCACATTGTAGCAGAAACAGGAATTCACGCACGTCCAGCTACTTTATTAGTACAAACTGCAAGCAAATTTAACTCAGATATTAACTTAGAATACAAAGGTAAATCTGTTAACTTAAAATCAATCATGGGCGTTATGTCTTTAGGCGTTGGTCAAGGTTCTGACGTAACAATCACTGTTGATGGTGCTGACGAAGCTGAAGGAATGGCAGCAATCGTTGAAACATTACAAAAAGAAGGATTGGCTGAATAATGTCTGAGATGCTAAAAGGGATTGCCGCAAGTGATGGCGTTGCTGTTGCTAAAGCTTACCTGCTAGTTCAACCTGACTTGTCTTTCAACAAAACTTCCGTAGAAGATACTGATGCAGAAGCAACTCGCTTAGACGATGCTTTAGCAAAATCTACTGAAGAGTTGCAAGCAATTCGCGACAAAGCAGCTCAAAGCCTTGGTGAAGCAGAAGCGCAAGTTTTCGATGCTCATTTAATGGTTTTATCTGACCCAGAAATGGTTGGTCAAATCAAACAAAATATCCAAGACAACAAAGTCAATGCAGAAGCTGCCTTGAAAGAAGTTACGGATATGTATATTGGTATGTTTGAAGCAATGGACGACAATGCTTACATGCAAGAGCGTGCAGCAGATATTCGTGACGTTGCCAAACGTATCTTAGCACATTTATTAGGTGTGACTCTTCCAAATCCTTCAATGATTAACGAAGAAGTAATCGTGGTTGCCCATGACTTAACACCTAGTGATACTGCACAATTAGACCGTACGTATGTTAAAGCCTTTGTTACAGACATCGGCGGACGTACTTCTCACTCAGCAATCATGGCTCGTTCGTTAGAAATCCCTGCAATCGTTGGTACAAAAGAAATTACTGACAAAGTAAAAGCAGGCGATATTTTAGCAGTGAACGGAATCATTGGGGATGTTATTATTGACCCAACAGATGCTGAAAAATCTGAATTTGAAGCAGAAGCAAAAGCTTATGCAGATCAAAAAGCAGAATGGGATAAACTAAAAAATGCAGAAACAGTGACAGCTGACGGCAAACATGTTGAGTTAGCTGCAAACATTGGTACACCAAAAGATTTAGAAGGCGTACACAAAAACGGCGGCGAAGCTGTTGGTTTATATCGTACAGAATTCTTATACATGGATTCATCTGACTTTCCAACTGAAGAGGACCAATACCAAGCGTATAAAGCAGTTCTTGAAGGAATGGAAGGAAAACCAGTTGTGGTTCGTACAATGGATATTGGTGGGGACAAAGAGCTTCCTTACCTAACATTACCACACGAAATGAACCCATTCTTAGGTTACCGTGCATTACGTATTAGCTTATCAGAACTAGGTGACGGCATGTTCCGTACACAAATGCGTGCATTATTACGTGCGTCTGTTCATGGTAACTTACGTATCATGTTCCCAATGGTTGCTACTTTGAAAGAATTTAGAGCAGCGAAAGCAATCTTTGAAGACGAAAAACAAAAATTAGTCAACGAAGGTGTTGAAGTTTCAAACGATATCCAAGTAGGTATTATGATTGAAATTCCAGCAGCTGCCGTATTAGCTGATAAATTTGCCAAAGAAGTAGACTTCTTTAGTGTTGGAACCAACGACTTAATCCAATACACAATGGCGGCAGACCGTATGAATGAACGCGTTTCTTACTTATACCAACCATACAACCCATCAATCTTACGTTTAATTAAAAATGTAATTGATGCAGCACACGCTGAAGGTAAATGGGCTGGTATGTGTGGTGAAATGGCGGGCGATCAAACAGCTGTTCCATTACTATTGGGTATGGGCTTAGATGAGTTCTCAATGAGTGCTACATCTATCCTTAAAACACGTAGCTTGATGAAACGTCTAGACACAACTAAAATGGCTGAACTTGCTGACCGCGCATTAAAAGAATGCGACACGATGGAAGAAGTCGTTGCATTAGTTGAAGAATATACAAAATAATTAAGCGATTATGAAAGCACATCGACAATTGTCGATGTGCTTTTTTATTGTTGCGATTCACGTATTTTTTTCTTGAAATAATAAATCGTGCTTCCCAAAATGAATAGAAAAACTAGCGTGATGCTAAACACCAGTTTCCAAGGGAAATTGGTGTGCTTTTCAGGTGGGAGGTTGACGGCGGTAGCATTGTATTTTTTAGCTTCTTTTTCTTGGATGACTAAGTGTTTTTCCCACGAATAGTCTTGATAGCCATCGTTTGCTTTGATTTTTACAGTATAATTTCCAGGAACAAAAGGTTGTTCCTTTAAGTCAATCCGATAATTAAAATTTGTATTAGGGGCCATTGTTAACGACTCTTGGTGATTTTCGTAGCGAGGTTTAGCTTCTTTTTCATAATATAAAGAGGCATCGACTTGTAATTTTTTAATCATAGCCGCTTGTTTGTTTTGGAGATTCATTAATACGCGGTTACGACCGTTAGCTTGATCGGTTTTTACTTCATTTAAAGATAATTTTGGCTGAACAGGTTCATCTGTTTCACTAAGTAAGACACCGACTACATAAGAAAAACGATTATTGATGGCCACGCCGTTTTCTGAGTGAGCAGGTTGTTCATCTGACTTTTGTTCAAAGTAGAGTCCTCCTAAAACATAACCATTAAATGGTTTTTCCGGTAAAGTAAGCTGACATTCAACAGTCTTGGTTGAGTGTTTAGGTAGGTAGATTTCTTTTGGTAATTGCGCAATCTCATTAAAGGTAAAAGGTGCAGATGGATCTTTTTTTGTTTCAGCATGAGAATAATCTGCCAAGCCATTATCATTAGTAATCGCTGTATTGGCTGAAGCTAGCACGGTAATGTCGTTGGCTGTTTGATTCGTTAGTTCGATTTGTAGCTTTTGTGTTTGGTTTGGAGCGACACGTAGATCAAAATAACTTGTCTCTTTGGTTCGTTGATTGTCGGGTAAAATGGCTTTTACAGAAAAAGTCATTTCGCTTGCTTCTACAGAATAAGAGCCAATAAAAAATAAAAAAATGATGACGCTAATAGCATGGAGCCATTTAAAAAGCTGCTGATTCATAGTGTGCACTCCTTTTTGACAATTTTTTATAAGAAGGTATTGCATGAAGTTGTTTCATGCAATACCTTGTTTGTTTTCTTTTAAAGTGGTGTATCATCCAAAATCCAAGTAAGCGTTGTTTTATATTGTTTAGCTGCAACTTTTTTCGTTGTCGCAGGAACAGTTAATTGAATGCCTTGAGCAGCGGTCGCTCCGTTACCAAAAGCTAATGTCCAAGTGCCCATTCCTGTTGAAAGAGCGGCAGTCGCCACAGGAGAAGTAGCGGCACCAGTTGGATCCAAGGTTACTGGGACCGTTAATGGCGCCAAAGAAAGTAACTGTGTTGAATTGGGTGTTGCTGCTAAAAAGGTCAAGGATGCATTATCCAAAACAGCGGGTGTTGAATCACTTGTAGCAAATTGCGCACTCTGTTTAACTGATAATTTCCAGCCAAGATTTAGACCACGTTTGTCAGTTACTTGAACATAGTTTGGCACGCTAATTAAATCGCCAGTACTATTTTGTACTTGGTCCAGTTGTGCCGAATAGATTGCTGTTCCGGCTTGAATTTGTTTTGATCCAAAATGGATATTTGAAACATAGTCAATACTAAGGGGTCCGGCTGTACCAGGTTGATGAGGATCAGCAGGATTAGGTGTCACAGGCTGAGAAGGGTTCGTCGGGTTGACAGGTGGCGTGACAGTATTATCAAGAGCAAACGTAATATCAGCGTTGGATTGAATAGAAGCGACTTGAGCTGCTTCAACTTTTGGACTATTTAAAAGCATAAGAGGCGTTGCAACGAACAAAATGCTTGAAATGCGCACGATCTTTTTCATTTTTTATTCCTTCTTTCTTGTTTATTTTTAACTTTTAAAAAAGCTAAATCCTAATTAGAGGGGTGTATCAGAAAGAATCCATTGTAATTCGGCAGTGTAAGATTCTTTGACCGTTAAATTAAGGTCAGGAGCAACGCTTAAAAAAAGTCCATTTTGTTGGTTCCAAGGAATTTCTACATTGTTATCGTCCGTTGCGGTGTATTGATAAACTTCGGTTGCTAAAGAGGAGAGAGGAAAATCACTACCATTTTTTCGATAAATGAAAGCTTGCTGGATCGTTTTATTTGTAGAAGTTGAATGCATGGGCTGACTCTCTCTTACCAACAAATGCCATGGTGTTTTTGCAACTCGACCATCGGCAATGAGGAAAGGAGCGCTGATAGTCGATGGTGAGTATATGGTTCGTTTGCTGGGGAAAGGTAAATTTTTAAAGGAAACTGTAGTTGGCATCTGCACAAAACGGAGGGTACCGTTTTTGATAGGTAAAGACTGTTCCTTAGTGATTGGCGTAATTGGCGTTCCGCCACCATCATTGCCAGTAACCGTGCTAGAAAATAAAAGAAATTGGTTTATCCATTCTTCTGTAACCGTTGCTGTATATTGTAAGGTGAATTGTGTATTGGCTTCCGTAAAATTATCTGCTGGCAGCGAATTATGATAACTCCAATACGGCAAACCAGTGGAACTATCAGTTAAAAGTTGAAGCCCAGCTATTGGCGTACTTAAACCTGCTGCTGATTGTTTTGTTAATGTAGCAGCTGAAAGTTGAGCCAGTCCTTTAGGCACCGTTGCTCGTAATTGCTGATTCATCCACGTTGCTGGTTGATTGGTTAAACGTGTGATTAACGTGAAACGAATGATTTGCCCACTTACGAGAGAGTTTGCAGCTTCCCAGAGCCCTTGTGCATTTTTCCGCTCAATGATTTGCGTGACCGTTAGTTGAGGCACAGGATAAGCAACTGTTTGAGAAACAGTAGAACTGGTTAACAAAGGGAGGCCAGTGCGATTGCTGAGACCTTGGACCCACAAGCTAACCGTTTCTCCCCCTTGGAAAGTGGGTAAATTAGCAAATTGAAAATGGCCATTGGAATCTAAGGACGTTGTGAAAATAGAACCACCATTTATTTGTACTTTAACTTGATAGGTTCCGTTAGATGCTTGAGAAGCTTTACCTGAAAGTTGAGTTGAGCCGGCATTAGCGACTACGTTTGTGACTGGTTGGATTGACCAATTGACACTTTGGTCAGCTGAGGGGCTGCTTTGAATATAGTCGGTTGACGTTTTTGAACGAGCAAAGACAATTGTAGAGAGCGTGTCGCCATATTCTAATGGTGAAGCTAACGATGTCGAGAAATTTCCGGCTGCATCGACAGAAATCCCTTTCACCACAATGGGGGTAGTGGTGCCATCATGGCGGTTCAAGGTTAATTGAACAGAGTAGTTATAGTTTGGGTCTTGTACTTGTTGAATGGTCCCTGTTACAGTAGTGTCCAGATGATTTGGTTGAGTTAGTTTGGCTGGTGTGACTTGAGGAACGGGATAATTACCTAAACTAAGTTGAGCTTTGCTAATTACGCCTGTTTTTGTATTGTTTCCAATAATAATATTAATTGCACCTAATCCAGTGCCGACATCTGTAAAGGTTCCTCGAATCGGATAGTCTTTGCCGTTAAGAGCAGGAGGGATTGAAATTCCTCGTTTATAAAGTGCGCCCACATCAAACGAAATGGCGGCAGACCATTTGGTTCCGGGAAGTAACACCAAGGTGCTACTTGGAAAAGTCAGATAAACAGAATGATAAGTGCTACTATAAGAGAGGCTGACGCCGTTAGTTGAACTGTGAATATCTTGAGTGGCTGTTCCTGGATAACTGACAGTCCCTGTTAAAAGAGTCAGAAAATCTTGTTGCTTTAGAGTGTCGTTATCTAACTGGCTTGAAATTTCTGTAGGAAGTTGAATAGCAATAATCGGTCGATCATTAATTGCTAAGCCGATAAGTGTCACACTGTATTCATACGAAAGTGTGATAATATCTTGGTTATACGTTCCCGTGCTTAAGGTACTTTTTAAGGTGCTATTACCAACAGAAACACTAGCTGGCGTAGGTGCCATAGGTTCATCGTTTTCAGAGGAAGCATGGGTTTGCTCGGTTTCTTGTTCCACGATATCGGTTGCTTGAGTTGTTTGTTGTTCTGTTGAAACTGAAGTAAATGTTTCACTAAAAGTAGAGGCGTGAGTTGTAGGGTTCAGTGTTTCAGAATGAGCTATCAAAGGTTGAGTCAGCGATAAAAAAAGCCATGATATGATGCAAGAAAAGATTCCACATACGAACTTATTCAAAACCATCCTCTCCTTTTTTGATATTATATGTATAATGACGAAAATATATAATGCGTAAATATTGAGTACATACATTCTATAATGGGCCATTCATAAAGTAAAGCGATTACATCCGATGGTGAACAAGATATTTTGTTCACAATCTTTTAGGAGTTTAAGAAGGAAATTTCTCGAAATTCTATGCTTTTTTAATCCGAAAAAATTAAAAAACTGATAGTTTGCTAAAAATCGAGTCTTTCTTTCACTTCTTAGCACTTAAAATATTTACATTTTCCTAGGGATAGTGTACTATTTAAAGGTATGCATAAATAAAGTTTGATGTATAAAATTAAATGTTATTCGGAGGGAAACAAATGTCTGCGAAATGGGAAAAAAAAGGCACTAATGATGGTGTATTAACTTTTTCAATCGAACAAGCAGTAATCGAAAAAGGATTAACGCAAGCGTTCAATAAAGTGAAAAAAAACTTAAACGTACCTGGTTTCCGTAAAGGAAAAGTATCACGTACTGTTTTTAACCGTATGTATGGAGAAGAAGCGTTATACGAAGATGCGTTAAACGCTGTTTTACCAGAAGCATATGAAGCGGCTGTATTAGAAGCAGGAATTGAACCAGTAGCACAACCAAAAATTGATGTTGAAAGCATGAATAAAGGGGAAGACTGGGTTATCACTGCTGAAGTAACTGTAAAACCTGAAGTAAAATTAGGCGAATACAAAAACTTAACAGTGTCTAAACAAGACCGTGAAGTAACAGATGAAGACGTGGAAGCACGTTTGAAACGCGAACAAGAATCTCAAGCTGAATTAGTAATCAAAGAAGATGCCGCTGCTGAAAATGGCGACACTGTAGTTATCGACTTTGAAGGCTTCTTAGGCGACGAAGCATTTGAAGGCGGCAAAGGCGAAAATTACTCATTAGAATTAGGTTCTAATTCATTTATTCCAGGCTTTGAAGACCAATTAGTTGGCAAAAAAGCTGGCGAAGAAGTAGAAGTAAACGTTACTTTCCCTGAAGATTACCAAGCAGAAGATTTAGCTGGTAAAGAAGCAGTCTTCAAAGTAACTGTTCATGAAGTAAAAGCAAAAGAATTACCAGAATTGGATGATGAATTTGCAAAAGACGTTGACGATTCAGTAGAATCATTAGACGAATTAAAAGAAAAATTCCGTAAAGAATTGACAGAAGCAAAAGAAGCAGCAGCTGAAGAAGCAAAAGACGAAGAAGCAATTCGTTTAGCTGTTGAAAATGCTGAAATCGTTGAATTACCACACGTAATGGTTCACGACGAAGTTCACCGTTCAATGGATGAATTCTTAAACAACATGCAACGCCAAGGAATTTCTCCTGAAATGTACTACCAATTAACTGGTTCTACAGAAGAAGATTTACACAAACAATTTGAAGGCGAAGCAGAAACACGCACAAAAACAAACTTAGTGATTGAAGCAGTTGCCAAAGCTGAAAACATCGAAGTAACACAAGAAGACATCGATGCTGAAGTGAAAGATTTAGCAGAACAATACAACATGCCTGAAGCGCAAGTACGTAAAGTATTAAACAACGACATGTTAGAACACGATATTCGTATGAAACGTGCTGTTGAAACAATTACTGAAACAGCTGTTGAAAAATAAACATTTTTAATAAGCTCTTCATTCGATAGAGTTTTCTAAAACTGTAGATGGAAGGTGTCTTTCATCTACAGTTTTTTTCATATAAAATAACTTTTGAAAGGGTGTGTCAAAATGGATAAAAATTATTCGAAAATTAAATATGGATTAGTGGTGTTTGGCATCTTATGCTTGACGTACAATCTCTGGGAATTTTTTACGGCTAAGTATTCAACAAAACAAGGTGTGACGTTCGTTATCGAATGTTTACTTGGAATTGGTCTAATCTTTTTACCGGATCTTGTCAATAAATTTTTAAAAATTATTATGCCACCGACTATCGTTTATTTTTACTGGTTTTTCTTATTTATTTCAGTATTCCTAGGAACCTCGTTGCATATGATTTCAATCATTTCGTTCTGGGATAAAATTTTACACTTTGTTAGTCCGATGCTGTTAACTGCTGTGGGTTATGGTATTGCTGGTTTCCTATTGAAGAAAACGAAGTACGCCGATGTTTCCCCGTGGTTGTTTTTATTATTTGGGTTTGCATTTGCAGGGCTTTGTGGCGTCTTCTGGGAATTCTGGGAATTTATCTGCGATTCACTAGGGAACATGAACTTACAACGCTATAATATGTCCAACGGCCAACCATTTATTGGGCGTGCTGCTTTAATGGATACGATGGGGGATTTATTTACCAATACCCTTGGGGCCTTTGTGATGGGCGTGTACACGTATATCAGAAGCAAAGGAAATCCTGAGTATTTAGAAAATTATGCGATAAAGAGAAAATAATAATAAAAAAGCGATTCAACCATGGTTGAATCGCTTTTTTGCTGTTTTTTTAAGCAGGTACTTCGACAGGTTTTTTCAAAAGTCCGTAGACAATTCCTGAAATAATCGCCCCAATTAAGATGAACAATAGATATAGTAATGGATTACTTAATAGGAAGACGACGAAGATTCCTCCATGTGGTGCCAATAATTTGATACCAAACGCACCAACCAACGCACCAGTAAAGGCAGAACCTACCACGAAACTTGGAATCACACGTAATGGGTCAGCTGCTGCAAAAGGAATTGCCCCTTCAGTGACAAAAGAAAGGCCCATTACAATATTGGTTAAGCCGGCATCTTGTTGATCTTTTGTAAATTTATTTTTAAATAAACGAGTTGCTACGAAAATTGCTAATGGAGGAACCATTCCGCCAGCCATTACAGAAGCCATGACCACGCTGCCACCTTCTGCAACAGTACTTGCTAGCGTAGCTGTACCGAAAACATAAGCAGCTTTGTTAACTGGTCCACCTAAGTCGATGGCCATCATACCAGCTAATAAGGCACCAAGTAAAGCTGCATTTGTGCCATCTAAGCCAAGTAGGAAATGATTTAACGCATCATTAATTGCTTTCATTGGGATGTTAATGACTAACATTAATAAGCCTGTAATAATCAAACCAAAAACTGGATAGAATAAAATGGTTTTAATTCCATCTAATGATTTTGGCAAGCCTTTGAAAACTTTACGTAAAAGAACCACTACATAACCAGCTAAGAAACCACCGATTAGGGCCCCAAGGAACCCAGCTCCTCCGGCGTTTGCTAATGCACCAGCCGCGAAACCAGCAACTAAGCCTGGACGATCCCCAATACTAGAAGCAATAAAACCAGCTAAGACAGGTAACATAAAGCCAAATGCTGCGCCACCAATTTGGTTAAACCAGCTAGCTACGTCATTGTAATTCCCTAAATTGGCTAATTGATCTTGAGGAACCCCGATAAATTGATCAATCATAAAGGAAAGAGCAATGGCAATTCCGCCACCAATAACGAAAGGTAACATATGAGAAACACCATTCATTAAATCTTTATAGATACGAGAACCGATTGAACCTTCCGCTGAATCCTCTTGATCGCTTGCAGCCGAGTCACTGCCATGGAAAGTAGGAGCTTCACCACTAATGGCTAAGTTAATTAGTTCTTCGGTTTTACGAATTCCATCACTGACGGGACGATTGACTAATTTTTTACCATCAAATCGATTCATTTCTACTTTTTTATCGGCTGCGACAATCACGCCATCAGCACGAGCAATATCTTCAGCAGTTAAACGATTTTTAATTCCTTCTGAACCGTTTGTTTCTACTTTAATGTCTACGCCCATTTCTTTTGCTTTTTTCTTCAGCGCATCTTCAGCCATGTAAGTATGAGCAATTCCTGTAGGACAAGCAGTCACAGCAATAATATATTTACGATTGCTTTCTGGTGCTGGCGTTGTTTGTTCTTGTTCTGCTTTTTCTTCCGCTTCTTTTTGATCTTCTGCTGCTTGGAAAAGAGCTTGTACTGCTTCTGGAGTTTCCGCTTCTTTCAATTTGCCAACAAAGTCTGGATCGATAAGTAATCGAGAAAGGGCCGCAAGCGCTTGGAGATGTGTATCATTAGCGCCTTCTGGGGCAGCAATCATGAAGAATAGATAAGTAGGTTGTCCATCTAGTGCTTCATAATCAACACCTTTTTTACTTTTAGCGAAAAGAACTGTCGGTTCTTTTACGGCACTATTTTTTGCGTGAGGCATAGCGATACCGTCGCCTAAACCAGTTGATGTTTGTGCTTCGCGTTTTAAAATTCCTTCTTTGTAAGTGTCAATGTCAGAGATGCGGCCACCATCGTATAATTTTTGGATCATTTCATCAATCGCGCCTTTTTTATCAGTAGCTTGTAAATCCATAATCATGACATCTTTTATTAATAAATCATTAATGTTCACTCTATTTTCCTCCCTTAGTGGATTTATTCTGAAATTTTTTCAATTGTTACTTCGTGGATAAGTTCTTGGATAAAATCTTCTGAGGCTAAATCATCAGAAAAAGCAGTCGCGCTACCGCAAGCGACACCCCATTTGAAAGCCTCTAAAGGATCTTGTGTTTTTGAAAAGTTGCCAATAAAACCAGCAATCATTGAGTCGCCAGCGCCGACAGAATTTTTCAGTGGGCGTTTTAAAACGTTGGAACGATAAACACCTTCTGCTGTGAAAAGTAATGCACCATCACCAGCCATTGAGATAATTACGTGTTGTGCTCCTTCTTCTAGTAACCGATGTCCATAAGGTAAAATGTCTTCAACACTTGTAAAGGTTGTATGATATAATTCTGCCAACTCATGATTATTTGGCTTGACCAATAAAGGCTTTTGTGACAAAGCGTTCATTAAATCTTCACCTGTCGTATCAATAACAAATTCTGCGCCTTTTTCCTTCACAATTTGGATTAATTCTTCGTAAAATCCTTTGCGTAGAGAAGCAGGTGTACTTCCTGAAAGAACAACAATATCACCAGCCTGAACACGACTAACTGCTTGTTTTAGTTCTTGAATTTCTTCGTTTGTTAGAGCAGGTCCTAAGCCGTTAATTTCTGTTTCAGTATCTGATTTCAATTTAATGTTGATTCGTGTATCAGCAGACACGGGAGTGAAATTCGTTTGGATTTCTTCTTTTTTCAACCAATCGGCAATGAATGAGCCTGTAAAACCACCTAAAAAACCTAAGGCAGTGGATTCTGTCTCCATACGTTTTAAAATACGTGAAACGTTGATTCCTTTGCCGCCGGGTAATTTAAAATCATTCGTCATCCGATTTAAATCACCAATTTGTAGATGATCGACATGAACGATAAAGTCGATAGAAGGGTTTAAAGTCACTGTGTAAATCATTTGTTTGCCTCCATTAAAATAGTTTTTTGCTGGAATCCTTGAAGCGATTCAGCAGGGCAGTAGTCAGTTAGTAAAGTAACTGACTCTAATTCTTCCACTTTGGTAAACGTTACTTCATTAAATTTTGTATGATCCAGTAAAACATAGGCTGTTTCTGCTTGATGAATAGCCAAGGCTTTTAGCGCTGCTTCTTCGGGATCAGGCGTCGTTAAACCAAACTCTAAATGTGCGCCGTTAGTTCCTAAAAAAGCTTTGTTAAAACGAAAATGTTGTAGCTGTTCCATACTAGTGGCACCAATGATTGCTTTAGTGGAGAGCTTCAAAGTACCACCAAGCATAATAGTGGGAATTTCCATATCGCTAAGTTTTGCAGCGTGATGCACGGAATTCGTCACTACATGGATTTGTTTCCCAACTAAAAAAGGGATCATTTCTAACGTGGTTGAACCAGCATCTAAATAGATCATATCGCCATCTTGTACACAACTAGCGGCTAAAGAAGCAATCTTTTGCTTTTCGTGCGTGTTTTTGATTGATTTTTCCGTCATGTTTTGTTCAAAGCCTAAATTAAGAATACGCTTAGCGCCGCCGTGAATGCGTTCTAACAAATTGGCGTCTTCTAATTCTTGTAAATCGCGGCGGATTGTGGATTCTGAAGCATTAAACAAGCTAGCAAGTTCTTGCGATTTGACGACTGATTTTTGATCTAACAATTGTAAAATTTTTTGATGTCGTTCTTCCGTAAGCATTTTCATCCCTCATTTCATGGATATAATAGCACAAATGAAAACGCTAATCAATCTAAAACGGTCAAAAACATTCAAAAAAATTAAAAAACAGTCATAAGAAAAAAAGAAAGCTGCTGAACCTGAGTTCAGCAGCTTTCTTTAATTCACTAAATCATTCGGTAAAGTTTTTTGATAAATCTCTTTTTTGACTTGGTAAGCGAGTTTTTCATCGGTCAAAATAATGAGCACATCGCCAACATGCATAACAGTATCACCATGTGTTAAAATTTCCGATTCGCCACGGCGAATGGAAGTGAGCAACATTTGTTTAGGCCAGACAAAATCACGTACCATCGTATCATCTAAGGAACTTTCTGCAGTGATAGGTAATTCAATAATCGTTTTGTGGCCACGAATATTACTTACTTTAGAAGGAACCAAACGTTCTAATAAGCTTTCATAAATTGGCTTGCCGCCAAGACTATCGATGGTAATATAACTAACTAAAGCGACAACCCCTAAAGACATTAAATGAGAAAAATTGCCGACCATTTCTGTTACTAAAATAATCGCTGTTAACGGTGCTTTGCCGATCGCAGTAAAATAACCAGCCATGGCAAAAATTAAAAAGTTTTTCACAAAAATTGGATCCATCCCTACGTATTGGACAAGTAGACTGCCATACAATGTTCCGATAATGGCACCTAAAGTTAGAATAGGCAAGAAAATACCACCAGGGAGATTCGAACCGTAAGAAACCATTGAAAAAACAAAACGTAAAACCAATAAGCCGACTAAAGCCCAAATCGTGGCCGGTTGATTGCCTAAAGCTAAAACAATTTGATTCCCACCGCCAAGTAAATGTGGAAAGAAATAACCAATCGGTAAAATCAAAATAAAAGGAACAAAACCATAATAATTAGAAGAAAGGCCTTTGATTTTTCCATATACTTTTGGTAAGGACAACAATGTTTTTTGATATATCCAACCTAATAATCCTAGCAAAACGCCCAGCAGGACTAATGTCCAATAGTACTCTAAAGGCAAAGATTTAACCGGACCAATATAAAGAACTGGCTGCAATCCGAAGAAATGCAAAGAAACAAAGTTAGCGGAAATGGCCGCAGAAAAAGAGGTTAACCAAACTAAAGGTGAAAAGGAATGGTGAACCTCTTCTAGAACAAATAAAAGTCCTGCGATTGGTGCGTTAAAAGCGGCGGCTAAACCAGCACTGGCACCACTACTGATTAAAATTTTTTCTTCAGACTTGGTGCTTTGCCGCCATTGACTATAGCCTTGTCCAACCACTGCACCTAGTTGAATTGAAGGACCTTCACGTCCCAAAAATAGCCCAGGACTAATCGCTAAGATCCCACCGATAAATTTTTTCCAAAGCACTGGAAACCAATGAATTTCTAATTGACCTTGAAGTTGTCCTTCCACTTGGGGAATGCCACTGCCTTTAATTGCTGGTTCGCTCTTAATCAGTCGTCCTAATAAATAAGCAAGCACGAGAGAAAATAAGAACCAAGGAATCATCCAAAAGGGTTTTTCGTGAAACGTTTGATACAGATGAACGACTTGTTCGCCAATTTTTTCAATGCCTAAGCGAAATAAGCTGACAACAAAGCCTACCAGGATTCCGACGACGATGCCTTTAAGGATAAAGCCGATTCGGGTACCATCTAATTGTTTAATTTCATGTACATTATTATTCATTTCATTTTTAGCCTCCATCACTACTTACTAATGTACTGCGGTTTGACTTGATTTACAAGAAAATTTCATATAAAAAGAAAAAGATTTTTTGTTCTTTTCTAAAGAACTTCAAAGGGATTTTTGGTATACTGTATAAGATTGAAAAAAGAGAGAGGACGTTTAATATGACACAAAAACATGCCTTGGTTCAGGGAATGAATCCTCGACAAGAAGAAGCCGTTTTGCATACAGAAGGACCACTGTTAGTCATGGCTGGTGCTGGTAGTGGAAAAACGCGGGTTTTAACACACCGAATTGCCTATCTAATTGAGGAAAAAGAAGTAAATCCATGGAATATTTTGGCGATTACGTTTACCAATAAAGCTGCTAAAGAAATGAAAGAGCGTGTAAATAAATTACTGGAAACGGGTGGCGAAGATGTATGGGTCTCCACTTTTCACTCCATGTGTGTAAGAATTTTACGTCGTGATGTGGATCAGATTGGTTACAACCGTAATTTTACAATTATTGACCCATCAGAACAAAAAACATTAATGAAACGCATCTTAAACGACTTAAATATTGATTCAAAAAAATATGATCCTCGCTCAATTTTAGGTACGATTAGCAATGCCAAAAATGAATTACAAACGCCTGAAAAAGTTGCTGAAATGCAAGGTTCCTTATATGAAGAAATTGTCGCAAAATGCTATGAAGCCTATCAAAAAGAATTACGCAAAAACCAATGTATGGATTTTGATGATTTGATTATGAATACGATTCGTTTATTTAATGAACAACCAGATACGTTGGCTTTCTACCAAAATAAATTTCACTATATTCATGTGGATGAATACCAAGATACCAATCATGCACAATATACCTTAGTCAATTTATTGGCTGCACGTTTCAAAAATCTGTGTGTCGTAGGTGATGCCGACCAAAGTATCTATGGTTGGCGCGGGGCGGATATGCAAAATATCTTGGATTTTGAAAAAGATTATCCAGATGCCAGTGTAATTTTGCTAGAACAAAATTATCGATCCACCAAAAACATTTTGGCGGCTGCGAATGATGTCATCAAAAATAACCGTAACCGCCGCGAGAAAGAACTGTGGACAGAAAATATAGACGGTGAAAAAATTGTCTATTATCGCGGGGACACAGAACGGGATGAAACACAATTTATTGTGAGCCAAATCCAAAAAGAAATGCGGGAAAATGACCGAATTTATGGTGATTTTGCGGTATTATATCGGACCAATGCCCAATCCCGTGTAGTGGAAGAAATGCTCTTGAAATCTAATATTCCGTATACCATGGTGGGCGGACATAAATTCTACGACCGTAAAGAAATTAAAGATATTTTGGCTTATTTAAGTTTGATTGCCAATCCAGATGATTCGATTAGTTTTGAACGAATTGTCAATGAACCAAAACGAGGAATCGGTAAAAGTTCAATTGAAAAATTACGACTATTTGCGGATACGCATGGTTGGGCTTTGCTGGAAGCTGCCCAAAATGTTGATTTGGCAAATATTTCAGGAAAAGCGGGTAAAGAGCTTGGCAATTTTGGCATGATGATTCAAGACTTAACGAAAACAGTTCCATATTTAACGATTACAGAATTGGTGAAAGAAACTTTACAACGTAGTGGTTATCGGGAAGCTTTGATGGCGCAAAATAATTTAGAGTCTCAAGCTCGCTTAGAAAACTTGGACGAATTTTTATCTGTGACACAAGAATTTGATAAACGTTTTGAAGCGCAAAACAACGACGATCCAAATGGCGAAGAAACAAAATTGGCGGATTTTTTAACAGATTTAGCCTTGGTTTCTGATCTAGATAATTTAGAAGAGAGCTCTTCACAAGTAACCTTAATGACGTTGCATGCGGCCAAAGGGCTGGAATTTCCAGTGGTCTTTTTAATGGGCTTAGAAGAAGGGGTTTTCCCATTATCACGTGCCATGCTAGAAGAAAGTGAACTGGAAGAAGAACGGCGTTTGGCTTATGTTGGTATCACTCGAGCGGAAGAAGCCTTGTTCTTAACGAATGCTTATTCGAGAACATTATATGGTCGCACGCAATATAATCGACCAAGTCGCTTTTTAGAAGAAATTGAGGCGGAGCGTTTAATGAAACAAGGGGCGGCAGCCAATTTACAGAAAGTTCCAGCGCGCACCTTTGATCCTAAAGTATTTAAGCCCAGCGCAAGTAAACCAGCTTATACACAGCCAGCTACAAAATCAGTTAGCAACAAAGTGGCAAGTGGTGGCGAAAAAGTTTCTTGGCAAGCAGGTGATAAGGTCCAACATAAAGCATGGGGCGTTGGTACAGTCGTTCGTGTAGGCGGTTCGGCCAAAGACTTAGAGTTGGACATTGCTTTCCCTGAAAAAGGCATAAAACGGTTGTTAGCGGCATTTGCACCAATTGAAAAAATTTAACATGCAAAATAGGTCAGCGATTTAATGAGAAATCATCATTAGTTAAATTCTTTTTATTTTCTATCTTAGTGTAAATGTGTTAAAAAGACGATAGGAGCATTACACTTATGAGGAGGAGTTCTACGATGGAACAACAACCATTAACATTAACGGCGGCGACAACTCGTGCGCAAGAATTAAGAAAACAACTCAATCAATATTCCCATGAATATTATGTCAAAGATCAACCATCCGTAGAAGATTATGTTTACGATCGTTTGTATAAAGAGTTAGTCGATATTGAAACGGAGTTTCCTGATTTAATCACGCCAGATTCGCCGACACAACGTGTAGGTGGCAAAGTTTTATCTGGTTTTGAAAAAGCTCCGCATGACATTCCGATGTATAGTTTAAATGATGGGTTTAGTAAGGAAGACATTTTTGCTTTTGATGAACGTGTTCGTAAGGCGATTGGTAAACCCGTTGCTTACTGTTGCGAGTTGAAAATTGATGGGTTAGCAATTTCATTACGTTATGAAAACGGGGTGTTTGTACGCGGAGCAACACGAGGCGATGGAACGGTTGGTGAAAACATTACAGAGAACTTACGAACGGTTCGCTCTGTACCGATGCGCTTAACGGAGCCCATTTCAGTGGAAGTTCGTGGCGAGTGCTACATGCCTAAACAATCCTTTGTCGCGTTGAATGAAGAACGTGAAGAAAATGGTCAAGATATTTTTGCCAATCCTCGGAATGCAGCGGCGGGAAGCTTGCGCCAATTAGATACAAAAATTGTGGCGAAACGGAACTTAAATACGTTTTTATACACAGTTGCTGACTTTGGACCAATGAAAGCGAAGACGCAGTTTGCGGCATTAGAAGAGCTTTCTGCAATTGGTTTTAGAACCAATCCCGAACGGCAATTATGTCAGTCAATTGATGAAGTTTGGGCCTACATTGAAGAATACCATGAAAAGCGGAGCACTTTGCCATACGAAATCGATGGAATTGTGATTAAAGTGAACGAATTTGCGTTGCAAGATGAATTAGGTTTCACTGTCAAAGCACCTCGCTGGGCGATTGCCTACAAATTTCCACCAGAAGAAGCAGAGACAGTAGTGGAAGATATTGAATGGACAATTGGGCGCACGGGGGTAGTCACTCCTACTGCGGTCATGGCTCCTGTACGAGTCGCGGGAACCACGGTTAGTCGGGCAAGTTTGCATAATGCAGATTTTATTCAAATGAAAGATATCCGTTTAAATGATCATGTTATTATTTACAAAGCCGGCGATATTATCCCAGAAGTAGCGCAAGTCCTAGTTGAAAAACGTGCAGCCGATAGTCAGCCTTATGAAATGCCGACACATTGTCCAATTTGTCATAGTGAGTTGGTGCATTTAGATGAGGAAGTGGCGTTACGTTGTATTAATCCAAAATGCCCTGCGCAAATTAAAGAAGGGCTGAATCACTTTGTCTCACGAAACGCAATGAACATTGATGGCTTGGGGCCACGAGTGTTAGCACAAATGTATGACAAAGGATTAGTGAAAGACGTAGCGGATCTGTATTTCTTAACAGAAGAACAATTAATGACTTTGGATAAAATCAAAGAAAAATCAGCAAACAACATTTATACTGCCATTCAAGGGAGTAAAGAAAACTCTGTCGAACGTTTGATTTTTGGCTTAGGGATTCGCCATGTGGGGGCGAAAGCGGCGAAAATTTTAGCGGAGCATTTTGGTGATTTACCAACCTTAAGTCGTGCAACTGCGGAAGAAATTGTGGCTTTGGATTCAATTGGCGAAACAATCGCAGACAGCGTTGTGACGTATTTTGAAAATGAGGAAGTTCATGAATTAATGGCTGAACTGGAAAAAGCCCAAGTGAACTTGACATATAAAGGTCTCCGGACAGAACAATTAGCAGAAGTGGAGTCACCTTTCAAAGACAAAACAGTTGTTTTAACAGGAAAATTAACGCAGTACACTCGCGAAGAAGCCAAAGAAAAAATTGAAAATCTTGGTGGAAAAGTTACAGGGAGTGTTTCGAAAAAAACTGACATTGTGGTTGCTGGCGAAGATGCTGGCAGTAAATTAACCAAAGCTGAAAGCTTAGGCGTGACCGTTTGGAATGAACAAGAAATGGTCGATGCGTTAGATGCAAGTCATTTTTAAGAAGAAAAATTAACGTTGTCAGATTTTATGTAGTAATTTGATGGTATACTTATTTTAGTCATAAAAGTTATATGAACGAGGACTTTCTGAGTTGAGAAAGGAGGTTGATGCTTATGCGCAATTCTTCTTACTTTAACGAAAGGAGCAATGTTTTTGTCCGTTGAAGCAGCGCTAGGACTGATGATTGGTTTTGCAACACTTGTTGTGACCATTATCTTCGGTATCTTAGCGCTTGTCTTAGACAACAAAAATAACCGTTCATAAGCTTTGAGGAGCTGAACGGTTAAGCGTTTGAAATAAAACCAATAACTCAGTAAGCCACCAGTTCTTATAACTGGTAGTGGCTACTAGAGAGGTATGTTAGAGGTATGTTCCTGCATATCTCTCTTTTCATTTTCATAATAACATATTTCCGTCATTTTTGCGAGCGACAAATTATCAATGAAATTCAAGGTTTCATCTAAAATATCCGACCATTTTATGGTAGAATAGGAACAGAGTGAACAGCTGTGCTAAGCTGTTTAAAGAAATACAATCCAATTGATTAATCTGAAAATGAAAATTTCAGTAAATGATAGAAAGAAGGGTATCTATGGCAATTACAGAAGAACAAGTCAAACATGTCGCTAAATTATCAAAATTATCTTTCTCCGAAGAAGAATTAGCGGACTTTACCAATCAACTAGATAAAATTATTGATATGGTGGAATTACTAGAAGAAGTAGATACAACAGGGGTTCCTTTTACTTCAAATGTGAATGAATCAATCAATGTCATGCGTGAAGACATAGCGACACCAGGAATGGACCGTAAAGAATTAATGCGGAATGTTCCGGAATCAGAGAATGGTTACATTAAAGTGCCTGCAATTATGGATAACGGGGAGGCAGGAGCCTAATGGAAAAATTATACGACAAATCGTTAACAGAGTTACATGATTTATTGGTTTCAAAAGAAATCACAGCAGTTGATTTAACCGAAGAAACATTAAATCGTATTCAAGATACAGAAGAACAACTAGGTTCTTTTATTACAGTTAGTGAAGAAAAAGCAATGGCATTAGCCAAAGCGATTGACTTAAAAGGCATCACTGAAAGTAATCCATTAGCTGGGATTCCAATTGGGATTAAAGACAACATTGTCACAAAAGATATTTTAACAACAGCTGGCTCAAAAATGTTACACAATTTTGACCCAATTTATGATGCGACCGTGATGGATAAAGTCTATCAAGCAGATATGATTCCAGTCGGAAAATTGAACATGGATGAATTTGCCATGGGCGGAAGTACGGAAACGTCTTACTTTAAGAAAACAAAAAATGCTTGGGATCAAACCAAAGTTCCTGGCGGTTCTTCTGGTGGTTCAGCTTCTGCTGTCGCAGCCGGACAAGTCCCAGTTTCTTTAGGGAGCGATACAGGTGGCAGTATCCGCCAACCAGCCGCATTCAACGGTATTGTGGGCTTGAAACCAACATATGGACGTGTGTCTCGTTTTGGTTTGATTGCTTTTGCTTCAAGTTTAGACCAAATTGGTCCATTGACACGAAATGTTAAAGACAATGCCTTAGCTTTAAATGCAATTAGTGGTTATGACGAAAAAGACGGCACTTCTGCAGGCGTTTCTGTTCCTGATTTTACGGCAGATTTAACTGGCGACATCAAAGGCATGAAAATTGCTTTACCAAAAGAATACTTAGGTGAAGGGGTACAACCTGATGTTCGTGAAGCGGTATTAAAAGCAGCAGAAACATTTAAATCTTTAGGCGCAACGGTGGAAGAAGTTAGTTTGCCACATTCTAAATACGGCGTAGCGGTTTATTATATTATTGCCTCTTCAGAAGCAAGTTCAAACTTACAACGCTTTGATGGTATTCGTTATGGTTACCGTTCCGAAAATGTCCAAAATCTAGAAGATGTCTATGTTAATTCACGTTCTGAAGGTTTCGGAACAGAAGTTAAACGTCGGATTATGTTAGGAACCTTCTCTTTAAGTGCTGGTTATTATGATGCGCACTTTAAAAAGGCTGGTCAAGTCCGTACACTAATCAAACAAGATTTTGAGAATGTCTTTGCGGATTATGACTTAATCATTGGCCCATCAACACCAACAGTTGCCTTTGGTCTAGGGGAAAACATCAATGATCCAATCACAATGTATATGAATGATATTTTAACCATTCCTGTCAACTTAGCAGGACTACCAGGCATGTCCATTCCAGCAGGCTTCTCAGAAGGACTACCCGTAGGACTACAAATTATTGGGAAACATTTTGACGAGCATACAATGTACAAAGCAGCCTATGCTTTTGAACAAGCGACAGATTTCCATACGAAAAAACCAGTCATTTTAGGGGGGAACGATTAATGAACTTTGAAACTGTCATTGGATTAGAAGTCCACGTAGAATTGAAAACCAACTCTAAAATTTTCTCCTCTGCGCCAGCGCATTTCGGAGCAGAACCAAACAGCAACACAAATGTGGTTGACTGGAGTTACCCAGGTGTTTTACCTGTCATGAATAAAGGTGCCTTAGAATTTGGCATGAAAGCAGCACTTGCCTTGAACTGTGAAATTTCAAAAGAAACACATTTTGACCGTAAAAACTATTTTTACCCAGATAACCCTAAAGCATACCAAATTTCTCAATTTGATCAACCAATCGGACATGATGGTTGGATTGAAATTGAAGTCGAAGGCAAAAAGAAAAAAATTCGCATTGAACGTGTGCATTTAGAAGAAGATGCTGGGAAAAATATTCACGGCACAGATGGCTATTCTTATGTAGACTTGAATCGTCAAGGCACGCCTTTAATTGAAATCGTTTCTGAAGCAGACATGCGTTCACCAGAAGAAGCGTATGCTTATTTAGAAGCGTTGCGTTCAATTATCCAATTTACAGAAGTTTCTGATGTGAAAATGGAAGAAGGTTCTATGCGTTGTGATGCCAATATTTCTTTACGTCCGTATGGTCAAGAAGAATTTGGTACTAAAGCGGAATTAAAGAACTTGAACTCTATGAACTTTGTAAAAAAAGGTTTAGCTTATGAAGAAAAACGCCAAGCCAAAGTCCTATTATCTGGTGGCGAAATTCAACAAGAAACACGCCGCTTTGATGAAGCAACTAGTACAACGTTGCTAATGCGTGTTAAAGAAGGCTCAAGTGACTACCGTTACTTCCCAGAGCCAGATGTTCCTCGTTTTTCAATTGATGATGAATGGATTGAAAAAGTTCGCGCTAGTTTGCCAGAAATGCCAGCCTCACGTCGTGCCCGTTATATCAGTGAATTAGGTTTACCTGAATACGACGCAATGGTCTTGACTTTAACGAAAGAAATGTCAGATTTCTTTGAAGCAACTTTAGCAAACGGTGCAGATGCGAAACAAGCATCAAACTGGTTAATGGGCGAAGTTTCTGCTTACTTAAACAGTGAAAAAGTTGAATTAGCCGATACTAAACTAACACCAGAAAATCTAGCGGGTATGATTACTTTGATTAACGATGGCACAATCAGCTCGAAAATTGCGAAGAAAGTGTTCAAAGAGTTAATTGAAAACGGTGGAGATGCTAAAGAAGTTGTCGAAGCAAAAGGCCTTGTTCAATTATCTGATCCAGTGCAATTATTACCAATGATTAACGAAGTATTAGACAACAACCAACAATCAATTGATGACTTTAAAAACGGAAAAGACCGTGCAGTTGGTTTCCTTGTTGGACAAATTATGAAAGCAACTCGTGGACAAGCAAACCCAGGTGTGGTTAACAAGTTATTGCAAGAAGAGCTTTCAAAACGATAAGAAAGTAGCAGGCAAACCATGAAAAAAGCTAGAGTGATTTATAATCCAACGTCAGGCAAAGAGTTAATCAAAAAGAACTTAGCCGATATTTTATCTATTTTAGAAGAATGTGGTTATGAAGCCAGTGCATTTGCGACCACACCAGAAGAAAATTCAGCACGCAATGAAGCGCATCGTGCTGCGCGTGCAGGATTTGATTTACTAGTAGCAGCAGGTGGAGATGGAACTATTAATGAAGTCGTGAATGGGATTGCTCCGTTGAAGCGGCGCCCTAAAATGGCCATTATTCCTGCTGGAACGACGAATGACTATGCACGGGCCTTGAAGATTCCTCGTGATAATATCGTTAAGGCAGCAGAAGTGATTAAAAAAAATCAGACTGTCAAAATGGATATTGGCCAAGCCGGCAAAAATTACTTTATCAATATTGCGGCGGGTGGTCATTTAACGGAACTGACTTATGAAGTTCCATCAGAGTTGAAAAGTATTTTTGGTTACTTAGCATACTTAGCTAAAGGAGCCGAAATGTTGCCGCGAGTGAAGCCGATTAAAATGCGCATGACGTATGATGAAGGTGTGTATGAAGGCAACGCATCAATGTTTTTCCTAGGGCTGACTAACTCGGTGGGGGGGTTCGAGCAAATCGTACCAGACGCTAAATTAGATGATGGTAAGTTTTCATTAATCATTGTAAAAACAGCCAATATTTTTGAGATTCTTCATTTAGTTGCGTTAATGTTAAATGGTGGAAAGCATGTTGAAGATCATCGACTAATCTATACAAAGACTAGCTATTTACATGCAGAAACGTTAGAAAAGAACAATAAAATGATGATTAATTTAGATGGTGAATATGGAGGCGATGCTCCAATGACCTTTAAAAATATGCATCAACATATTGAAATTTTTGCAAATGGTGATGCACTGCCGTCCAATGCAATTATGGGTTCTGTCTTAACTGGTAGCGATGAGATTGTCGTAGAATCAGAAGATGAAGAGGAAGAAGCATATAACGAAGCCAGCAAAGAATTTGTCAAAGAAGTTGAACGACTAACCGACGAAGATATTGATGGCGATGGAAAGATTGCCGAAAAAGAAAAGTACTAAGTAGTCCGTGAATAGCTAATGAAAGATTTAGTTGATAAGATCTTTCATTGGCTATTTTTTGACTAAGGGAAAGGATCTCATTCTTTTATTTACCTAAAAAGCCCAAACGAAATTGCTAAATCGCCATGAAAATTCGTTGTTGCTTTTCTTAGGTATTTTCATTAGAATGAGTGAAGTGTATAAAAAGAAGGAGCGACTTATGAAAAATTATCCAGTAAAGAAAAATGACGTCATTGAAGTAGAAATCGTTGACTTGACGCATGAAGGTTTAGGCGTGGCAAAAGTGGACCATTATCCATTGTTTATTGAAAATGCCTTACCAGGTGAAAAACTTAAAATCAAAGTCTTAAAAACAGGCAAAAGTTTTGGTTATGGGAAAGTATTAACTGTCATAAAAAGCAGTGAACAGCGGGTGCCCGTGAAAGATGAAAACTTTACAAAAGTCGGGATCAGTCCGTTGCAACATTTAGCGTACGGCGCCCAACTATCATTTAAAACGCAACAAGTCGAAAATGTTATGCAACGTGTTGCTAAATTACCAGAAGTCCCTGTTTTACCAACAATTGGGATGAACGATCCGTGGCATTACCGGAACAAAGCACAAATTCCCGTGCGTAAAATTGACAACCAATTACAAACAGGTTTTTTCCGGAAAAATAGCCATGATTTAATTCCGATGGAACATTTCTACATTCAAGACCCAGAAATTGATGCAGCAATTGTTAAAATCCGTGACATTATGCGTAAATATAGCGTAAAACCATATAACGAATCTGATAATACAGGGAACTTACGCCATATTGTCGTTCGTCGTGGCTACCATACTGGGGAGATGATGGTTGTTCTAATTACGAGAACACCGAAATTATTCCCAATTAGTAAAATTGTGCCAGATATTTTGGAAGCTATTCCGGAAGTAGTCAGCATTGTACAAAATGTAAATCCAAAACGAACCAATGTCATTTTTGGCGATGAAACCATCTTATTACATGGGTCTGAAAAAATTACAGATACTATTTTTGATTTGAAATTTGAAATTTCCGCGCGTTCATTTTATCAAGTAAATCCACAACAAACAGAAGTGATGTATCAAAAAGTCAAAGAGTATGCGGCTTTAACAGGCAATGAAATTGTGGTGGATGCCTATTGTGGGATTGGGACGATTGGCTTAACTTTAGCCCAAGATGCAAAGCAAGTTTACGGTATTGAAGTAATTGAAGAAGCGGTCAAAGATGCAGAAAATAATGCTAAATTAAACAACATTGAGAATGCCACTTTCACGGCTGGTTTAGCGGAAGAATTATTGCCAAAATTAGTTGAAAATGGCTTGCAACCAGATGTTGTGGTGGTGGATCCACCACGGAAAGGGTTAGACGGTCAATTAGTAAACACATTAATTGAAACGCAACCTGAACGAATTGTTTATGTCAGCTGTAATCCAGCCACACTCGCTCGCGACATTGCATTATTAACAGAAGGTGGCTATGAAGCAAAAGAAATTCAACCAGTGGATAATTTCCCACAAACGACCCACATTGAATCTGTCACGTTATTAACAAAGGCGGTGGATTAAATGAATGAAAAAGAAAAAATGTTAGAATTAATTAAAAAGAAACAAGGTGGTGGCCGTTCTAAAAAAATGGAAACTCCCAAAAATGATCGTAAAAACATGCGCAAAGGGCCTAAAATTTTTAATAAATAAGCGGTTATCAGTAAAAAGTTGTCTCCCATTAATGAAATGGGGGGCAACTTTTTTGTTAAAGCATTCCTAGCCAAACAAATAAGTTGTTATTTTGCTAGTAAATCTGTTATTTTAGACAAAAGACAAGGAGGGCTATTCAGTGGAATATGTAACAACATTAGAAGAATTAGAAGAAAAAATTACAGACAATCGTCTACAAGCCGTCTTTTTGACAGCAAAAAATTGTAGTGTTTGTACAGTTGATAAACCGATTGTCGAAAAAATTGCAACAAAATATGAATTTCCTACATACATTGCAGAAGCTGATAAAAGTCCAGAAATAATTGGACAATTAAATGCTTTTTCTGCACCGACCATTATCTTATACTATGAAGGAAAAGAAATTCATCGCCAAGCTAAAATTATTAACTTTCAAGAAATTGAAAAGCGAGTTCGACAAGTACAAGAAAATAGATAATCAAAAAGGAAGCCACCGATCACGGAGGCTTCCTTTTTGATTATCTCGCTAAATGTTCAGTTTGTTGTTGAGAAAAAAGTTGATAACTGACAAAAACTTCTGCTCTTTTATTTACTTCTAATTTAACGAAAATATTGTGGATATGTGTTTTTACTGTCCCGATTGATAGGAATAGTTCGTTGGCTATATCTTGATTTGTTTTGCACTCTAAAAGTAACGAAAGCACTTCTCGTTCTCGCTGCGTTAATTGATAGGCATCACAAAAAGGCGCCAAAAGTACGGGTTCATCTGATTGATTTTCTTCCAATTTAGTAGCTTCTTTTTCAAGAGTCGACAGAGGAAAATCACGATTACAGAAGTAGATAATGGCGATGGAGAGAATGATTGTATAAATATCTTCAGAAACGTTTCGGTTGTTAATTTTAAAGACAATATCAGAATATTGGTCAATGTTAAAAATAACGAAGGTATCTTCCAGAAGAATCGCCACACCGAAACCAATGCTTAGCCAACCAATAAAACGAAGATATTTTTTCGCAAGGGCTGATAAAGGATCTGTTCGTAATTGATAGAGCGCATAGAAACCAAGGTAAATTAAAAATAACTGATTGGGTAAATAGTACAACCAAACTTTTAAGGCGGAATTTTGTGAAAATGGAATAGCTAGCATCCATAAACCAATTAAAAATAACCAGACAAATTGATAATTTTTAAAAGGACGACCACTAATAGTATTGATAATAGCCAGATAGGCAAAATTACAACAAATAAAAATGATGGTCTTTAAAAAAGGTGCGGTCATAAAGATCTGATTATATTCGGTTGCAAACGAATTAATGAACTCAGTCATATAAACAATCACATTGTCACAAATAAAAATAACCATTAAAAAGAGAAGCAATAAAAAAATCGGTTGTTTATTTTTCAAGTAAAGATTTAAGGTGAAGGTTGAAGTAAACGAATATAAAATAATCAACAAGATGTTATAAATAAAAACAAATGTCACGATTGGAAACCCCTTTCATCTTTTATTTTAAGTGAATGATTTTTCAAAATAATTATACCATTTTCAAATCTATGATTGGTCAGAAATTAGAGAGAAATCCGCCTAAACTTTTATAAACCCCTGGTGTACCAACGGTTTATAACCATAAATAAACTTTTTTTAATGAAAAATCACGCCAAAAAAGAAAGCGTTTTCTAACTTTTGGCGGATAGTAAACTCTTCGCTAAACTTGGTAAAGTCAATGTGTAAACAAAAACAACTTTTAGGAGGAACACATCATGAAAAGAGATTACGTTACAACAGAAACATATACGAAAGAGGAAATGCACTACTTAGTCGATTTATCATTAAAAATTAAAGAAGCGATTAAAAATGGGTATTATCCGCAACTGTTAAAAAACAAATCTTTAGGAATGATTTTCCAACAATCTTCAACTCGAACACGAGTATCTTTTGAAACTGCAATGGAACAATTAGGTGGACATGGCGAATATTTAGCACCTGGTCAAATTCAATTAGGGGGACATGAAACGATTGAAGATACCAGCCGCGTATTGTCACGTTTAGTAGATATTTTGATGGCTCGTGTGGAACGTCACCATAGTATTGTTGATTTAGCTAATTGTGCTACTATCCCAGTCATTAACGGTATGTCTGATTACAATCATCCAACCCAAGAATTAGGTGATTTGTGTACCATGGTTGAGCATTTACCAGAAGGCAAAAAATTAGAAGATTGTAAAGTTGTCTTTGTCGGAGATGCGACACAAGTTTGTTTTTCTTTAGGATTAATCACAACAAAAATGGGCATGAATTTTGTTCACTTCGGTCCAGAAGGCTTCCAATTAAATGAAGAGCATCAAGCGAAATTAGCAAAAAATTGTGAAGTTTCAGGCGGTAGCTTTTTGGTCACAGATGATGCAAGTTCTGTTGAAGGCGCTGATTTCTTGTACACGGATGTTTGGTATGGCTTGTACGAAGCGGAATTATCTGAAGAAGAACGTATGAAGGTTTTCTATCCAAAATATCAAGTGAATCAAGAAATGATGGATCGGGCAGGTGCCAATTGTAAATTCATGCACTGTTTACCAGCAACACGTGGAGAAGAAGTAACTGATGAAGTGATTGACGGTAAAAATTCTATTTGTTTCGATGAAGCAGAAAACCGTTTAACATCTATTCGTGGCTTATTAGTATATCTTATGAATGATTATGAAGCAAAAAATCCTTATGATTTAATCAAGCAAGCAGAAGCGAAAAAAGAACTAGAAGTTTTCTTAGACACTCAAAGCATTTAACGGCCAACTGTCCACTGATTGAAAAAATGAATCAGTGGACAGTTTATAAAGAGAGGAAGAGTCTTCATGGAGGGGAAAAAGAAATTTAGTTTAACGAGTGCCATTTTATCAGTGATCTGTGTGGTTTTCGTTGCTGAAGCAGCGGCGCCTGTTGCTGCAATTGGTAATTCTCAGTTTTTTTGGTGGATTTTCTTATTAATTGCATTCCTATTGCCATATGGGTTAATTTCATCAGAATTAGGAACAACTTATATTGGTGAAGGGGGCATCTATGATTGGGTGACCAAAGCATATGGTCATCGTTGGGGTGCCAGAGTTTCTTGGTATTATTGGATTAATTATCCATTGTGGCTAGCTTCATTAGCCGTTATGACGCCAGAACTGTTAACGACAATTACAGGTATTAAGTTTTCAACACCGATGATGATTATTGTTGAATTAATTTTTACTTGGATTGTGGTTTGGATTAGTTTTTATCCAGTTAGCGACAGTATCTGGATTCTAAATGGAGCTGCGGTAATCAAGATGGTTTTAGCGGTCTTAATTGGTGGGTTAGGATTGTATGTAGCCTTGACGAAAGGTGTTGCCAATGAATTTACCTTGAAATCGATGCTACCAACGTTTGACTTAAGGAGTTTATCTTTTATTTCTGTAATCATTTTTAATTTGTTAGGGTTTGAAGTCATCTGTACGTTTGCAGATGATATGGAAAATCCTAAGAAGCAGATTCCACAAGCTATTATAGCAGCGGGGTTAGTCATTGCGGCCATTTATATTTTTTCAGCCTTTGGAATTGGGGTAGCGATTCCCACCGATCAAATTAGTACCGGCAGTGGTATGATGGATAGCTTTAAACTATTGACAGGATCGACAGAAGGTTGGTTCATTATGTTGATGGCTTTCCTCTTCCTTCTTACGTTGTTCGGCAACATGATTTCTTGGTCATTAGGAGTCAATAATACAGCTTGTTATGCTGCTGAAAATGGTGACATGCCTAAATTTTTTGAAAAACGTAGTAAGAAAAATGACATGCCAATTGGGGCTGCTTTGATGAATGGCATTGTGGCATCGGTGGTCATTGTATTAGCACCAATTTTACCTAATCAAGATTTATTCTGGGCCTTTTTCTCCTTGAATGTCGTCCTATTCTTGTTATCGTATATCCCAGTTTTCCCAGCTTTTTATAAGCTTAGAAAAATTGATCCCGATACACCACGTCCGTTTAAAGTTAACGGAAAACCAGGATTTTTAAAAGTTTTAGTGGTTTTACCAATGATTATGATTATTATTTCACTGATTTTCACAGCAGTACCTTTAGATTTTAGTCCCGCAGCATTAAATGAAAAATTACCAATTACAATTGGGGCAATCATTTTTATTCTGTTTGGTGAAGTAATTATTTACGTGAAAAAAATTAAGAAGGGAACGAAAGAAAATGGCTAAACGAATTGTAGGAAGTACCCCTAAACAAGATGGCTTTAGAATGCCAGGAGAATTTGAACCACAAGAGAAAGTTTGGATGATTTGGCCAGAAAGACCGGATAATTGGCGTGATGGTGGTAAACCTGTCCAAGAAGCTTTTACTAATGTGGCCAAAGCAATTAGTCAGTTTACACCGATGAATGTGGTGGTTTCTCAACAACAATTTCAAAATTGCCGTCGCCAATTGCCGCAAGAAATTACGGTTTACGAAATGTCAAACAATGATGCCTGGGTCCGTGATTGTGGACCATCATTTGTCATTAACGACCATGGAGAAATCCGTGGTGTGGATTGGACATTCAATGCTTGGGGGGGATTAGTAGATGGTTTATATTTCCCTTGGGACCAAGACGATTTGGTTGCACAAAAAATTTGTGAAATTGAGCATGTAGATTCTTATCGAACAGATGATTTTGTTTTAGAAGGCGGTTCATTCCACGTAGATGGACAAGGAACAGTCTTGACTACAGAAATGTGCTTATTAAGTGAAGGTCGAAATCCACAACTTTCAAAAGAAGCAATTGAACAAAAATTATGCGACTATTTAAATGTTGAAAAAGTTCTTTGGCTAGGTGATGGAATTGACCCAGAAGAAACCAATGGTCATGTGGATGATGTAGCTTGTTTTATTGCACCTGGTGAAGTGGCTTGTATTTACACCGAAGATCAAAATAGCCCATTTTATGAAGCAGCACAAGATGCGTATCAACGTTTGCTTAAAATGACTGACGCTAAAGGACGTCAATTAAAAGTCCATAAATTATGCTGTCCTGTCAAAAATGTGACCATTAAAGGTTCCTTTAAAATTGATTTCGTGGAAGGAACCATGCCACGAGAAGATGGCGATATTTGTATCGCATCCTATATGAACTTTTTAATTACAAATGATGGCGTGATTGTGCCACAGTATGGTGATGAAAATGATCGTTTGGCTTTAGAGCAAGTTCAAACGATGTTCCCAGATAAAAAAATTGTTGGTGTTAATACGGTAGAAGTTGTTTATGGGGGCGGCAATATTCACTGTATCACACAACAAGAACCAAAGCGCTAGGAGGGAAACAGATGTCAAAAATAGTGATTGCATTAGGTGGAAATGCGTTAGGAAATTCTTCGAAAGAACAATTGGCAAAAGCACAAACCGCTGCAAAATCCATTGTCGATTTAATTGAACAAGGCCATCAAGTGGTGATTGCTCATGGTAACGGGCCACAAGTTGGCAAAATTCGCTTAGCTTTTGAGGAAACGAGTCAATCTCCAGAAGATGTCGTGCCGTTTCCTGAATGCACAGCAATGAGCCAAGGCTATATTGGCTATCATTTACAACAAGCAATTGATGAAGAACTAGTAGCCAGAAATTTAGGGGAACAACCAGTTGTTACGTTAATTACACAAGTCGTGGTGGATCCGAAAGACCCAGCGTTTACAAAACCAACAAAACCAATTGGTGGTTATTATGACGAAGAAACAGCCAAACAGTTGATGGCGGAAACTGGAAATGTCTATCAAGAAGATGCGGGTCGAGGCTGGCGACGGGTAGTTCCTTCACCAAAACCAGTTGATATTTACGAAAAAGTTAGCTTGCGAACACTTGTTGATGCAGGACAGATCGTAATTGCTTGTGGTGGCGGCGGGGTTCCTATTGCCTATGATGGTCCAGTCTATCATGGTGTAGATGCAGTCATTGATAAAGACTTTGCGGCAGCTAAAATGGCTGAACTCATTGAAGCAGATGTTTTTGTGGTATTAACTGCAGTAGAACATGTTTTTGTTAACTTTGGTCAAGCAAATCAACAAGCTTTGACCGATGTTACGGTTACGGCAATGCAACAATATATAGAAGAAGATCAATTTGCGCCAGGTAGTATGTTACCCAAGGTGGAAGCGGCCATCAGTTTTGCAGAAAGTAAACCAAACCGCCAGGCGATTATTGGGCTTTTAGAATTAGCTTCGGAAGCAATCAAAGGAGAAAGTGGTACACGAATTACACAATAAATTCTCAGTATTTAACTTTCACAAAAGTCTAAAACAAACGCATTTAGCGGACTATCTTAATCGTTAGAGAGTAGGAAATCGGTCGTTTTGACGGATGTCCTACTCTCTATTTTGTCTTTTTAACGAACAAAACTGTTAGTTGTCATGCAAAAATAAACATAGTAAGATAATCTTTAAACGATATAGGAGGATAAAAATGTCTAAATTTTTAAAAGTAATCGGAATAATTGCTGTTTTATTAGTCATAATAGGCGCTGCAGCTTATTGGTTTATACTCAAAAAGTTCACTCCTGAGGCAGAAACCCCAGCAATGTACAATCAAGAGAGAATCGTTAAAACGATTGAAGACCAATTAAAAGAAACAGATGTACAAAAAGCTCGTACCAAAGCACCGTTGATTATTGAAAAAAATATCACTGAATTACAGCAAGCGATTGCCAACGGAACATTGACCTATGAAGAACTTACGGCGTTTTATTTGGACCGTATTTTACAGTTCGATCAAATAGATAATGGCATGAACAGCATCTCTGAAATCAATCCGCAAGCAATTAAGGAAGCAAAGGCATTTGACCAGCAAGCCTCTCAAACACCGAAGAAGCCTTTGTATGGTATTCCTGTGACTTTGAAAGAAAATATAAATACGACCAACATGATTTCGAGTGCAGGAGCGTATGCCTTACGCACGTTCAAGCCTAAGGAAGATGCGGAAGTAGTTAAGAAGTTAACAGAGGCGCAAGCTTTGATTTTAGGAAAAGTAAACTTATCTGAACTAGCGAATTATATGTCAATGAAAGCACCAAGTGGCTATAGTTCCAAACATGGACAAACACTTAATCCTTATGGGCCACTCAAAATAACACCTTCAGGTTCAAGTTCTGGGAGTGGGGCTAGTGTGACGATGAATATCGGCGCCTTCTCTTTAGGCACTGAGACGATGGGATCGATTGTTTCCCCCGCTTCTCATCAATCAGTGGTTGGTTTTAAACCGACCCACAGTTCAGTAAGTGGCGAAGGTGTTTTGCCATTGGCACCGTCATTAGATACAGTTGGCCCGATTGCCCGAAGTGTCGTTGATGCTGCGCAAGGCTATAATGCGTTTAAGAAAGACACGGTTCCGAGCATTGATTCAACGAAATTTACTAAAAATAACTTACAAGGCCAACGCATTGGGTTGCTAGAAATGCCAAGTGCTGAAGAAGAATTTGCGACTGCTAAAAAGGCCCTCCAAAAAGCAGGAGCAGAAGTGATTCCGGTAACACCAGATATGGAAGGGATTGATGGCGGGAAAGTTATTTCCAATGAATTTAAGTTTGCATTGGAAGAATTTGCGAAACGTTATGATTTACCATTTAAAACACTGGAGGAACTAATTGCGTATAATCAACAAGATAAAAAGGTTCGTGCCAAGTATGGGCAAGATTTATTAGAAGCAGATGTTAAAAAGAAACAACCAGATAAAGAAATCATTCAAACAACCATTAAAAAAGCACAGCAAACGTTTGATGCGTTGCTAAAAAAACAACAATTAGACGGATATGCCTTTATTGATTCTGAAGGTACGGGTTTAAGTGCCGTGGCAGGATATCCTGAATTGACTGTTCCTTTGGCGAAAAACAGTGAAGGACAACCTTATGGGCTGACTTTTACACAAACTGCCAATAAAGAGCAAACGTTATTTGAGCAAGCTTACAGCTTTGAACAAAGTACAAAAGGACGGATAGTACTTTCAGACAACGAGCTGTTGGCAAACAGTAAAAAAATAAATAGAGATGAGCAGTAAAGGGAAACTAGGAATGGCGAAACATCCGTATCAAACCTAATAAAGATAATCGACCTACAAATGAAAGGAATTGTTTGTAGGTCGATTATTTAGGTTAGTCGTTTTTTCTGCTTTTTTAGGCGAATGTTTTCATGTAATAAGTTAATAAGTGGCCAGATTCGAGAAATAAGTCCATCAATTTTTAAGCATTTCAATAAAAAGAGTGAACGATGGCTGTGTTTGAAGCATAAATATGTACGGTTGCTTCCGCTTTCGCAACATTAATTTGGAGCGCTGCCGTCGTAAAGGGTTCTGCTGCAGGAATTATTAGATGGAAACAAATCCATGAATACATAGAAGATTAAAGCAAGATGAAGAAAATATTGTGGCAATAAAGGATATCAGAAAGCTTGCGTAATAACTATATGTAGTGTTTCGATATTTTTCAAATCAATATATAGTATTAAAATCTTCTTTTTATTCCGAAATCTGATTGACTTGTTTTTTAAAACGGAGTACTCTTATTGAGACGTCAACAGAGAAAAGTTTGGTTTTAGGAAGGTCGGAAATTTGTCGTGAATAAGAATTTTTTGGTGAATGATTTTAAAGGTTGGGAAACGAGAAGTTACTTGTTTTTAGCTTTGATGGTGGGGGTACAGTTGATTGCATTTGCTATCAATCCGTCGAATTGGATTACGTTAGTAGGTGGTTTAGCCGGCATCATTTGTGTGAATTTAATTGCCCAAGGAAAAGTCAGCAATTACATTTTTGGGTTAATCAGTGCAGTGATTATTGGCTATTTTGGGTTAGTGACACGGGTATATGCCGAAGTTCTTTTACAAAGCTTCTATATTATTATGGACATTACAGGGCTCTATGCTTGGCTTCGGGCTAGCGAAGATGGCTCAGGTCAAGTAACCGAAGTAAAAGTTTTAAAAGGTATTCAGTGGTTGTATGCCTTTTTCACGTGGCTACTCATTGGCGTAGCTGCATATATTTTGTTAGGTTTTGTAAATGATGCGCAACAAACATTAGATGCAATCACATTCAGTGTTTCAGCGACAGGGATGTTATTGATGATTAAACGTTATCAATCGCAATTCGTGTTTTGGCTACTAGGAAATATTTTTTCAATTTTGTTATGGTTCCGAGCAGGGACGCACGCTGGTGGTGATTATGCGATATTTGTTATGTATTGTATGTATACTTTTAACTCAATTTTTGGTATGTTTAATTGGTTGAAGATAAAAAATAAAATGGAAAAAAATAGGTAGGGAGTTCGATGGCAGTGATTGTTTTAGCAGGTACGATTGGCGCTGGTAAATCTAGTTTAACAGCTTTAATTGCAAACCGTTTAGGTTCAGAAGCCTTTTACGAATCAGTTGATGATAATGAGGTATTACCTTTATTTTATGCGGAACCGGAAAAGTACGCATTTTTATTACAAATTTATTTTTTAAATAAACGTTTTGATAGTATTAAACAAGCATTAACGCATGAAAATAATGTATTGGATCGCTCGATTTATGAAGATTCATTACTTTTTCATTTAAATGCAGATTTAGGTCGTGCCAACGAAACAGAGGTCAAAGTGTACGATGACTTATTACAAAACATGCTCCAAGAATTGCCTTATGCTGCGCATAAAAAAAGACCTGATTTGTTAGTTCACATTCGTATTTCATTTCCCAAAATGTTAGAACGCATCAAAAAACGTGGCCGTCCTTATGAACAAATTGAGACAGATCCAACGTTGTATGATTACTATCAAATGTTGAACGAGCGTTATGATCAATGGTACGAAGACTATGATGAAAGTCCTAAAATTCAAATTGATGGCGATAAATATGATTTTGTCGAAGATCCTGAAGCGTGTCAATATGTCTTGGCGTTAATTGAGAAGAAAATTGAAGAATTAGAAAGATAAATAAAAAGAAGCAAGTCCGGACTTGCTTCTTTTTGACTTAAAATGTGGATAGATAGGCTAAAGTTGCTACTAAATAAAGGAGTGTAGTGCTAAATTATAGAATCGGATTTTAACCTTACCCTAAGTTAAAATCGGATAATCTATCCATCGACAGTTTAAGTTTGTATAAAATAGCGGTAGCTATTATCAACGAAGTCATTCATCGGTTGACCTGACTTCTCTAGAAGTATACCATCGAAAATAACCAACAGTTGTTCAAAATTTGGACTTAGTAAGTGTAAATTTTGATTGAAAGTTTCTGTAAATCAATCATTTATTCAAAAAATAATGCTCGAAAGAAGGAAGATAAATGGGCCAAATTTGGTTTGAACGCATTCTACGTTGGCGCAAAAAAGCGCAACGATTTTTACAAGGACGTTATGCCCGGTTTGATGAATTGAATCGAACGCTGTTGCTAACAAGTGTTGTGCTGGCGCTCATCAATATTTTTACTGGCTATCTTTGGGTTCGATTATTGATTTTAATCACAGTCGCCTACGTGTATTATCGCTTTTTTTCAAAACATATTCACCCGCGATTGAATGAAAATCAACGGTTTATTCTTCGAAAACAACGCCTAATGCAAAAGGTTCATGCTTTTCGCAAGCGACACATGACTCAGAAAGAGTATCGTTATTTTAAATGTCCAAAATGTCAGCAGTCATTACGTGCGCCGAAAGGACGAGGAACAATCAAAGTCACTTGTTCAAACTGCCAAAATCAATTTATCAAAAAAGTCTGACCTTCTGTGTTTTTTGGTCTAGGCAACTTTCGGACTTGTGGTATACTTGAGAAAAGAAACCATTGGATATTCTAAAAGGGGAATATCTTGTTAAAAAAGGAGAGAAAAACAATGGAAATTAAACGCCAACAAGAAATTGTTGAAGCGTATCATTATGATATGCGAGTACCTGATTCAGAAGTAGAGACAGATTTACGTGTTAGTTTTTCACCAATTGAAGTAGAAGAAGAAAATTATCCAGAAAATAGCTCAGCACTTGTTGCTCGCTTAGAATTTCGAATTGTCTTTGACGAATTTGTTTTATCAGGGGCGATTAGTCAAATTAATCACATTATTGATCGTAAAATTGAAAAACAAGAAGATATTTCGCAAGAAGAAGTCGATGAACTTGTACGTCCTTTATTTAGCATCGTCGAACGTTTATCTTATGAAGTAACTGAAATTGCTCTGGATCGTCCAGGTGTCCA
This sequence comes from Enterococcus sp. DIV1537a, assembly GCF_051712085.1. Taxonomy (NCBI): domain Bacteria; kingdom Bacillati; phylum Bacillota; class Bacilli; order Lactobacillales; family Enterococcaceae; genus Enterococcus; species Enterococcus sp. DIV1537a. The sequence goes on from NZ_JBIOOE010000001.1 coordinate 527,671, forward strand.
ATTGAATTTTCAACAATCAGAAGAAGCTTAAACTTTAAAAACAGCGTTTGTAACGGATTCCGTTATAAACGCTGTTTTTATTCTTAATGACTTTAGTCAGTCGAAATCTCTAAAGAGATTTCGACAAAAAAACCACGCGTACTGCGCGTGGAGGCCAGAGCTTTAGCGATAAAAACTCCTTTCGATATAATAGATAAAGGCTACCAACCGTTATCAAATCGAAAGGAGTTTTTGAATGTCGAACGACGATAAAAGTTTAGCACATACTCGTTGGAATTGTAAGTATCATCTTGTGTTTACACCAAAATATAGAAGAAAAGTAATCTATGGTCAATTGAGGCGAGATATAGGGAAAATACTAAGGAAATTGTGTGAGATGAAAGAAGTCGAAATCATTGAAGCGCATGCAATGCCCGACCATATCCATATGTTGGTAAGAATTCCGCCGAAGTTGAGTGTATCAGGTTTTATGGGTTTCTTAAAAGGAAGAAGTGCAGTAATCATTCATGAACGTCATGCGAATTTAAAATACAATTATGGAAATCGATCCTTTTGGTCAAAAGGCTATTATGTGAGCACTGTAGGATTGAACCAAAAAACGATAGCTAAGTATATACGAGAACAAGAAGCAGAAGATCGAGTAAGGGATAGTATAAACAAAAGAGAGTATAAAGATCCATTTAGGAAGTAACAACTAGATAAGAATAGAATGGTAGCGGTTGGCGGTCTCTAAAAAAAGCTCCCTTAAAGGGAGCAGCAGGTAGCGAGCCCTTCTAGGGCTATTAAAAAGCCACCCGCTATGCGGGTGGATATTTACTGTGAAGGTTTAGCAACCAAAGCTTTTTTAAACTGTTCATAATTTTTTGTAGCGATATCCACATAAGCAATCGGCTGACCAACTTTGGTGATTTTTTCGGGAAGATAGGGAGCGAGCATTTCATTGTACAAAATGAACGCAGCTTCTGGTACTTCCTCTGAAAGAACATCATAACTGATAAAGTCAATTTCATAGGTTGGTTGAAAAAAGGCTTTGATGTTTTGCTGCTCTTTATTTGAAAAAAGCCAAGGACCCGCATTTGCAGGGCTTCCCACAAATAACGTTGCTCCATCACGGTTGACAGAAAGGATCCAACAAATTTTTTGCATACGCTTACACCTCCTGGAACTAAGTATACCACGTCAGCTTAAAAGAAAGAGGACAAAAAACAAATTATTTTTACAGTGACTAGTAAAACAACGCTTGGTGATAGTTTTAAACTATCGCAACGGTTATTTTCTATCAAAAAGTAAGCAAATTATCCCACTATTTGCTATAAAATAAGGTACAATAGAACTATCACTGGAAACAGTTTGCTGTTTTCAGGGTATTTACTGGAGAGTGAGTACCGGGAACCTTTACTTCCTTTGATGTACTTGTCATTAAAAACATAGGGAGGAACTAAAATGACAACATTCATCACTGTATTAGTGATCCTTGCATTTATTGCTGTGTTATTCGGTTTCTACCAAATGCAAAAGAAACATTTAAAATTCTCAACACGTGTCTTTTCAGCATTGGGCGTGGGGATTGTTTTAGGTGCAATTATTCAATTTGCTTTTGGTACAGACAGTAAAATTACTACGCAATCAATGGAATGGATCGGGATTGTAGGTAATGGTTATGTAGCGTTTCTACAAATGCTCGTAATTCCGTTAGTATTTGTATCTATCGTAGGTGCATTTACAAAAATGAAAGAATCCAATAAATTAGGAAAAATTAGCTTTAATGTGTTAGCCACCTTACTAGGAACAACAGCAGTAGCTGCCTTGGTGGGGATTGGAACAACCTTAGCGTTTGGTCTTCAAGGGGCAAAATTCACGCAAGGTGCTGCAGAAACGTCAAGAATTGCCGAGTTAGCGACGCGTCAAGATGCGATTCAAGATTTGACGATTCCCCAACAAATCGTTTCATTCATTCCTAAAAATGTCTTTGCTGACTTTGCGGGAACACGACCAATGAGTACCATTGGGGTGGTAATCTTTGCTGCGTTTGTTGGTGTCGCTTATTTAGGCGTTCGTCGTAAAGCGCCAAAAGAAGCTGAATTTTTTGCAAATTTAATTGATAGTTTATATAAAATTACCATGCGAATTGTTACCTTAGTTTTACGCTTGACCCCTTATGGCGTGTTAGCGTTAATGATTAATGTTGTAGCAACAAGTGATTTTGTTGCGATTATTAACTTAGGTAAATTTGTGTTGGCATCGTATGTGGCCTTAATTATTGTTTTTGCCATTCACATGTTGATTTTAATTACTTTAAAAGTCAACCCAGTTACGTATCTAAAAAAAGTTTTTCCAGTCTTGAGCTTTGCTTTTACTTCTCGTTCAAGTGCAGGAGCTTTACCATTAAATATTGAAACACAAACCAAAGCATTAGGTGTCGATGATGCCACAGCAAACTTTGCTGGTAGTTTCGGTTTATCTATTGGACAAAATGGTTGTGCCGGCGTTTATCCAGCTATGTTAGCAACCATCGTTGCACCAACTGTTGGAATTGATGTCTTTAGTTTACAATTTATTTTAATGTTAGTAGCAGTTGTCACAATCAGTTCATTTGGCGTAGCCGGTGTCGGCGGCGGAGCAACCTTTGCTTCTCTGATTGTTTTAGGCGCAATGAACTTGCCAGTTGCAATTGTTGGTTTAGTAATTTCGGTTGAACCACTTATTGACATGGCGCGGACAGCTGTTAACGTTAACGATAGTATGGTTGCAGGTGTGTTAACAAGTGCTCGTATTCATGAGTTAGATCGTGATGTCTTAAATGATCGCGACGTTGTCTTAGATGCAAATATCTAAATCAATAAAACGAAAAGTGTTTGAGCAATGTCTTGCTCAAACACTTTTTTTTGATTTTAAGCGAAAGTGCAGTAATTATTTAAAAGAACGTATATAATAAGTTGTTAACTAAATTCAAAAGGACGTGAAGGAATGTTTTCAAACCAAGTAAAGATTATGTTATATGTGAATAATGTTGAGGAATCTAGTCAATTTTGGCAAACGTTTGGCTTTGTTGAAAAGGAAAGAGAGGAAGTTGACGGCACATTGGTGGTAGAAATTGCGCCAAGTGAATCAGCAGAAGCGATTATTGTTTTATATGATTTGGCCTTTATTCAAAAACATTCACCAGAAGTGGCGGGGAATACCCCTTCTCTAATGTTTGCTAGCGATGATATCATTGGTCTCTATAAAAAAATGCAAGAGGCTGGCGTTACTGTCGGTGAAATGGTTCAATTGCCAACAGGCTTAGTTTTTAATTTTGCAGATAACGATGATAATTACTTTGCTGTTTTTTATAAAAGTTGAAAGTTTTATAAATTTTACTAAAATCTGTAATTTTCATGAAAATATAGCGTATGATAATGCTGTTAATAGAATAGGCGGAGGTAAGCGGTATGCGTAAACGACATGCAAAGAAAAGACATGGAGGAGTGAATTGGCTTTTTATAGTATGTTTGTTGGTGGTGATTGGTGGTAGTGGTTATTTAATAAAAACGTTCTTTTTCACTAGAGATTCACAAGTTAGTCAAGAATCGAAAGTGGTCTTGGAAGAAGATCGCCGAAGTGATAATTATGCGAATTTAACGAAAGAAATAGTTGCACCAGATAGTGGCGAACTTGATCAAAAAATTCAAGAAACAAATTATATTGGTTCGGCTTTGATCATTAAAGATGATCAGGTTTTAGTAAATAAAGGATATGGCTTTGCCAATTTTGAAAAGCAACAAGCCAACACGCCAAACACAAGGTTTCAGATTGGCTCGATTCAAAAATCTTTTACCACAACCTTGATCTTAAAAGCGATTGAAGAAGGTAAACTTACATTAGATACAAAACTCGCTACGTTTTATCCGCAAGTACAAGGTGCTGAGGACATTACGATTAGCGATATGTTGAATATGACAAGCGGTTTAAAGTTATCAGCAATGCCTAATGATATCGTTACCGATGAAGAAATTATTCAATTTGTTAAACAAAATACCATTCAAGTCAATAAAGGAAAATACAATTATTCCCCAGTAAATTTTGTCCTTTTAGCAGGAATGTTAGAGAAAATGTATCAACGTACCTATCAAGAATTATTTAATAATTTTTATCACAAAACGGCTGGTTTAAAGAATTTTGGCTTCTATGAAACCTTATTGGAACAGCCCAATAATTCAACAAGTTATAAATGGACAGAAGATAATTCATATAACCAAGTGCTCTCAATTCCTGCAGCTAGTTTTGCCCATGAATTTGGGACTGGTAATGTGGATATGACGACAGGTGATTTGTATTGGTACTTACATCAATTAACGAGTGGACATTTAGTTTCCACCGCACTTTTGCAAAAATTATGGACGTCTTCTCAGCAAAGCTCTTATCATGGCGGCATCTATGTTCATGATAATTATTTACGTTTACACGGCGTTGAAGCGGGTCAACAAGCCCTAGCTTTATTTTCAAAAGATATGAAAACTGGGATCATATTGCTAACTAATTGTGTGAATCCAGCGAAATACAAAGAATTAATTGGTTCGTTGTTCCATGATGTAACCAATTTAACTGTTAAATTTTAAAGCAGAAGCAACAACGATCACTCCCAAAGCCTTTTTAGGTTTCTTCTGAGATACTTTATATTAAAATAAAGGGAAGAACAATCAAAGGGAGTGACGAAGATGAAGCGATCAAAAAATAAACAAGTTGTTATTGGTGAACCAACGAAAAAAAACATTTATCTTCAAGATATAGAACAGGAAACGCAAGCTTTTATTCTCCAAAACAATCCACAATTGACAGCTGAATCGATGATTACATTGGCGGAGTTACTTAATTATCGTTTGGATTACATGAAACAATTGGTCGCAAATGATTCTGAAAAAATCCAACAACTGAATGAATTAGTGGTTCAACACATCAAAGAAGATAAGCTGATTTCCAATAATATGAATGAAAAGATGGAAAAGAAATTAACCTTTGGCCAACGAGCAGCGGATACCATTGCTAAATTTGGCGGTAGCTGGGTGTTTATTGGCTTCTTTTGCTTCGTGTTGATTGCTTGGATCGTGATTAACTCTACCACTTTATTGGGACAACCATTTGACAAATATCCTTATATTTTGTTGAATCTTGCCTTATCTTGTTTAGCAGCTATCCAAGCACCGATTATTATGATGAGTCAAAACAGACAAGAAGCCCGTGATAGAGAACAAGCGAATAATGATTATAAAATTAACTTAAAAGCAGAAGTAGAAATTAATTTATTACATGAGAAAATGGATTATATTATCAATAATCAACTAGAAAATTTGGTAAAAATCCAAAATATTCAAATCGAACTTTTAGGTGAGTTGCAAGAACAACTCGCTGCGACTTCTGAAAAGGAGTAGTATATAGAAGTAGCTCGTTGTTGCGTAATAATTATTACGCAACAACAAGCTACTTTTTTATTGTGTGTAAATACACAAGCAAAATAATCGCTTTCCCTTTTTTATTCACCGTATAATGGGATAGAATGACTTTATACAAAAGGGGAAAACAAGATGAAATACCAAGTATTACTTTATTACAAATATACAACAGTTGAAGATCCAGAAGTTTTTGCGAAAGAGCATCTAGCTTTTTGCAAATCATTAAATTTAAAAGGCCGTATTTTAGTAGCGACAGAAGGGATTAACGGAACGTTATCTGGTACTGTCGAAGAAACAGAAAAGTACATGGAAGCAATGCAAGCAGATGAGCGCTTTAAGGATACATTCTTTAAAATTGATCCAGCAGAAGAAATGGCGTTCCGCAAAATGTTTGTTCGCCCACGTTCTGAATTAGTGGCGTTGAACTTAGAAGAAGACGTTGATCCATTGGAAACGACGGGGAAATATTTGGAACCTGCAGAATTTAAAGAAGCCTTATTAGACGAAGACACTGTTGTAATCGATGCTCGTAACGATTATGAATATGATTTAGGACATTTCCGTGGTGCCGTGCGCCCAGATATCCGTAGCTTCCGTGAGTTACCACAATGGATTCGCGAGAACAAAGAACAATTTATGGATAAAAAAATTGTTACCTATTGTACTGGCGGGATTCGCTGTGAAAAATTTTCTGGCTGGTTATTAAAAGAAGGATTTGAAGATGTTGCTCAATTGCATGGTGGTATCGCCAATTATGGGAAAAATCCAGAAACACGTGGCGAACTTTGGGACGGCAAAATGTATGTCTTTGATGACCGAATCAGTGTCGAAATTAATCACGTTGATAAAAAAGTTATTGGGAAAGATTGGTTTGATGGAACACCTTGCGAACGCTACATTAACTGTGCAAACCCAGAATGTAATCGTCAAATCTTAACTTCAGAAGAAAATGAACATAAGCATTTAGGTGGCTGCTCATTAGAGTGTAGCCAGCATCCTGCCAACCGTTATGTAAAAAAACATAATTTAACAGAAGCAGAAGTTGCTGAACGTTTGGCTTTGTTAGAAGCGGTTGAAGTATAAAAATAATAAAAAAATAAACAAAAAAACTTCGAAAATTATTTTTTGAAGTTTTTTTGTTTATTTTTTTGTCTTTAAAAGTGTTGATTTTAAAGCTTTCTTAGCTAAAACCATTTTATTTTTTAAAAGCGTTTGAAAAAAATAAAAAAATCTAATAAATATTTCTTTTATATAATGTTTATTGGCTGGGCCAGTCAATGTTGAAAATGGGGAAGGAGGAATTCAGATGAAAATCATAAGAGGGTTTAGTTTGGTATGTTTAGGGCTATTGATCATTGGGTTGCAAACAAAAAGCGTTATGGCTGAAGAAAATAATTATGAATCAAATGGTCAAGCGAGCTTCTATGGCACCTACGTTTATGAGAATGAAAAAGAGTCAAATGACGTAGCGTATACCCAACAATCAGAAGAACAGGGAAGAAACAATTTAGCTGCTTCTGGACAAGCAGTTTTACCTAAAACAGGCGAGTCTGAAAATCCGCTGTATTCCTTGATAGGAGTTAGTTTGTTGGGGGTAGTCATTTATTTAATTAATAAAATGAAACGAGAGAAGGAGCTTATTTAATGAAAAAAACTATTTTACTTACATCGGCAACCATACTTTTAGGCGTAGGGTTTCAAGCAATAAACGCATCAGCAGCAGAAACTTTTCCGAAAGAATACAATACGGAAGGCACAATTACTTTTGAAGCAGGCGATAACGAAATCACACCGCCTGTTGATCCAGAAAATCCCGATCCTACTGATCCAGTAGACCCAATTGATCCTCCAGGGCCAGGAACGGGTGGTGCCTTATCAATTGATTATGGTTCAAAATTTAAATTTGGCACACAAAAGATTTCTACGGCAGATCAAACGTATTATGCTGCGCCAGATGAAATGAAAGATGGTTCAAAAAAACCAACCTATGTACAAGTAACTGATAAAAGAGGAACGTTAGCAGGATGGAAACTAACGCTTTCCCAACCTGAACAATTTAAAACAGCTACTGGAGAGGAACTAGTCGGCGCTCAATTAACGTTTACAAAGGCAGAAGCTGCCTCAATGGTGGATGAAAAATATAAACCTACTGAAGTCAGTAGTACTATTTCCTTAACACCTGGTGTAAATAATAATCTAGCGATGAACGCTAAAAAAGAAACAGGTGTTGGGACTTGGGTTTATCGCTTTGGTTCAAATGAAGCAACAAATAAAGAAGCTGTCCAACTATTCGTTCCCGGAAAATCTGTAAAGCTTGCACAACAATATTCAACGAAGTTAGTTTGGGCATTAGAAGATACGCCCTCTAATAATTAAATAAAGGAGAAAAGCAATGAAAAAACAATTCACAGGAATCGTTCTATGCAGTACATTTGCAGTTGCTGGTTGGTCCTTACAAGCGAAGGCAGAAGAGCCAAAAGAGTATCGTTCGAATGGTTTAGTAGAATTTATTCCGAACGTAGATCCGACAGAACCGGTTGATCCAGAAAATCCCGATCCAGAAAAGCCAGTCAAACCAATTGATCCGACAGACCCAGAAGGTCCCAATCCTGGTACCCAAGGACCGCTGTCTATTGATTATGCTTCAAGTTTTGACTTTGGGAAAAATCGTATTTCGAATAAAGACCAAGTATATTTTGCAAGAGCACAGCAATATCAAGAAAATCAAAAAGAAACACCAAATTTTGTGCAAATTTCTGATAATAGAGGAACCAATAGCGGTTGGTCTTTAACGGTTACTCAAAAGGAGCAATTTAAAGCAACAAAGGCGACTTTAAATAGTCAGTTGACAGGTGCGCAAATTTCTTTAGCTAACCCGACTGTTAATAGTAATGCGCAAAATGTTGTGAAACCAGAGGCAACAAATAAGATTGCCCTTGTTCCAGGAACCGCATCGCTAGTGGCAGCTGCGAAGCAAGGAACCGGTGCAGGAACCTGGGCTACTTATTGGGGTAAAGTAGAAGTGGTTGCAGAACGCGATGAAACCAATACGGTACACAATGTTAATGTTACAAAAGATGTTGCGCTATCAGTACCAGGGTCAACCCCTAAAGATGCCGTGAAATATCAAACAAAATTATTGTGGACGTTGACGGATGTACCAGGAATTTAAAGAGTAGAGGTGAAGAGAGATGCGAAACAAACAAAGCCTAGTCTTTTTGGCAAGTAGTTTATTCTTACTAATCCTTGCGCCTATTACTAGCGAAGCGATTAGTAATCCTTCGACAAATATCAACGAAGTCAATCGGGAAATAGTGGAGGAATCGGCCAATGATCAGGCAACTAGCGCTCCTTCTCACTCGGAAACATTAGAGCAAGAACCTTCCCTAGAAACGACAACAACAACCGATAATCATCCAGCAGAAACAGACCAATCAACGGCTACTTTAGAACCTAGCGAACAACAAAAGGATGACGGTACCAGTGCAACGGAATCGGTGATAGTTGAACCACAGCCGCGCATGTTGGCTGCGCCATACGCTACTTCATTGCCGGATGATCCTAATATCATTCCAATCGACAAGGTATTTCAAGAACCAATTGGAAATGCAACAAGTATTTTAGAAGGTGGGAAGTTATTACAACTAAACCCAGCTGTTAAATCACAAAAAGGCGCTATTTGGTCAAAAAAACCAATCAGTTTATTGTCGGATTTTACCTTTAAAAGTTATTTGTATTTAGGAAACGAGTATGCAAATGCTGGTGATGGTATGACCTTTACCTTAACGAATGATCCTAGAATGTCCACAACGCCTCAAGAAGTCATTGGTTCACCTGGGATGGGAATCGGTGCATACTCCACGAAAGCTGGTCAACCTTATGTTAGAAATGCCTTATCGATTGAGTTTGATACCTATAAAAATACTGGTAGTTCCAACCGAATGGACCGAGAAATTTCACAAGATAAGGGAAATGGACATTTAGCTTTTGTCACTCCGAAAGCTAATAACAACAACTATACAGGGGAGCATTCAGGCGTCACTGTTGCGCCAACCTATCTATCTAATGGAACCTGGCGCATGTTGACTGTTCATTGGAATGCCGCAGCCAAAGCATTAACATATGATTTAGAAGGTGTGGGCACGAATACGTATGTAGTTTCAGATTTAAATGCACAATTTGGCGCAACAACAGTTTATTGGGGCTTTACATCATCCACAGGGGGCAAATACCAAGAGAATGCTTTAGCAATGACACAAATTCCTACCAACGTTACGTCACAAGCAGCCCTTAGCGTGAATGGTCAGGAGTTTAGCTCAGCTGTTGAAGCAGTGAAAAATGATCAGGTGAGACTACGGAATACGTTGAATATTGACAATGACTTTATCGAAGATCGTCAACCGCAAGTAAGCATTGACTTACCTGATGAATTAGCATATGAAGAAAATTCATTAACGATTGATGGTAAAAAGGTAGCAGCCAAAGATCTGACACAAACAGGGAATCACTTAACAATTGCTTTAAATGACTACCTAGTTTTAAAGAAGGACATGATTATTGAATTAAAAACAACCCTTCAAGATAATACGCCCGAAAAAGTTTTAACTATGAACTTTGACTATTATGAAGAAGGAACCTTACTGCAAAAGTCAAATAATGTAACGATTACTATTCCTAAACCAACAGAAAAAACAGTAACCGTTTTTTATAAAGACGCGGAAGGTAAAGATATTGCTCCACCTAAAAGTGTAACAGGGAAAATTGGTGCATCCTATCAAGAAAAACCCCTAGATATTTCTGGCTATGTTTTTACAAAAGACTCAGGCAATGCGGAAGGAACAATGACAGAGGAAACAAAAGATATTTATTTTTACTATCGTTTAGGGGAACTATATTTTAAAGAGGCACCAAAACAGATTACTTTTGGTACGGAAAAGATACGTAATCAACCACTAATTAAACTTGGGCATCCCACCGAAGGACTCAAAGTTGTGGATGAACGTAACGCAAATAATTGGCGCTTGCAACTAAAGCAAACGCAACCGTTAACGAATGATTCAATTGTAATGCCAGATGTTTTTTCTTTCGTTTCAACTGCTGGAAGCTCTCAGATTACAAATGAGGCAATTACGCTTTTAGAAAGTAATCAGAAAGGTGAAACAGATTTAACAGCATTACTTGATGAATCAAAACAACAAGGAATTCAAATCAATGTTCCTGTAGCTTATCAAAGAGTTGGAACATTTAAAGCTCGTTTATCTTGGGCGTTAGAAGACGTACCAGGAAATTAAAGAAAAGAATGGAGAAAAGAAAATGAAAAAAGTAACAACAGTATGTTTATCCACATTTATTTTAGGGAGCTTAGGCATGACTTCTCAAGCCTTTGCAGAAGATGGCGGTAGTTATACATCTAATGGTATCGTAGAATTTACACCAAGTGAAGAGCCAACTAATCCGGTTGACCCAACGGATCCAACTAATCCAGTTGATCCTATTGATCCAACAGATCCTGAAGGTCCTAATCCAGGAACAAACGGTCCGTTGTCAATTGATTATGCGTCAAGTCTAGACTTCGGTGTTCAAAAAATCACGTCGAAGGATCAGACTTATTTTGCTGCTACCCAAAAATACAAGACGGTAGGCGCAACCGATGAAGTCAAAGAAGGTCCTAACTATGTCCAAGTAACAGATAACCGTGGAACCGAAGCTGGCTGGTCATTAAAAGTGAAACAAGAAGGACAATTTAAATCAACTTCTGGTAAAGAATTGACTGGGGCAGCTATCACGTTTAAAAACGGAAATGTAGTGACTGCTTCAGATTCAGGCAAACCAACAGGCCCAGCCACAATCACGCTAAATTCAGATGGTAGTCAATCAGATGTAATGAGTGCAGCGAAAGGAAACGGTGCAGGAACTTATTTATTTGATTGGGGAACCGATGCAACTACAGCTGCTAAAAGTATTGAGTTAACTGTTCCAGGTTCTACAACCAAATACGCTGAAAAATACGCCACAAAATTAACATGGACGTTGACAGACGCTCCAGGAAATTAAACGAGTTTTAAAAAGAAGAATAGCGGGGAACATAGTTACCTGCTATTCACTACATATAGAAAAGGAGTAAATAATTTGAACAGAAAAAAACAACGATTTCTTTTTTTTCCGATACTACTAATTCTTTTAGCGTTAGTACCTAGCAATGGTTTTGCCAGTGAATTTAATTTTGCGGTTACGCCTATTCCATCAGAAAAACAAGTAGATAAAGAAAAAACTTACTTTGATTTATTACTAGCACCAAATGAAGAAACTGAGTTGAAAGTGAACTTGCGCAATGATACAGATAAAGAAGTAAAGGTAGGTATTTCCATCAATAGTGCCATTACCAATTCAAATGTAATCGTGGAGTATGGTGAAAATAAGGGGAAAAAAGATCAAAGTTTAGCGTTTGATATAAAAGACTACGTTCAATACCCTAGCTCAGTTCGTTTAAAACCGAAAAGTGAACAAACGGTTTCTATTAACGTCAAAATGCCTAATACACCCTTTGATGGAGTGTTAGCTAGTGGTATCACTTTTAAAGAAGAAACGTCGGATGAAGGCAAACGTCAAGACGATAAGAGTCAGGGGTTATCCATTAAAAATGAATATTCGTATGTCGTTGCATTATTGATGCAACAAAACAAAAAAAAGGTTGAGCCGAATTTACTTTTGAAAAAAGTCTCACCAGGACAGATTAATGCTAGAAATGTGATTTTAGTCAATCTACAAAATGATCAAAAAACATATATTAACCAAGTTGCCTTTTCGGTAGAGATTACCAAAAAGGGGCATGAAGAAGTTTTATATAAAGAAGAAAAAGCAAACATGCAAATTGCACCAAATACCAATTTTTCTGTTCCTATTGCGCTAAAAGGGCAACCACTTAAGCCAGGAGATTATCATTTGTCTATGACCGTTGTTGGGAATAAAGATGCTGCAGGCTCATTTAAAAAATCAATAAACAATGAATCGATATCTTTTAGAAATCAATGGCAATTTGAAAAAGACTTTACAATTAATGGTGAAGTTGCCAAAGAATTAAATGAAAAAGATGTCACCTTAAAAGAAAATCATTCGAATTTATATTTGCTGATTGGCTTACTACTATTATTGATAGTGATTTTAATCATTGCCTGGTTGATTTGGCGAAAAAAGAAACAGGAACAAAACGAAAGAGAAATATAAAGAGTAGTTAATTTTTGATTTGATCATCGGCAACGTTTTTGTTTGTTTTTACTTATCAAACATGCAGTTTATTCAACAAACCTAACTCAAAAAAAGAAATAATAAGAAGGAGTATTGTTAAATATCGTCTGATACCACTTTACTAGTTATATTTTTTGTTTTGTTATGTAGCTAAAGTATTTGGCAATATATGTGAGAAAAATGGATAAATACAAACATTTACTATTATGGAGTACATTGTTACTCTCGTTTTTTCAAGTAACCAATGTGCAAGCAGCAGAAGAACGGAATCCAATTTATAATCCGACCAATCCAACAGAAGAAATTTATCCGATTGAGAATACTGGCACACCAGAAAAAATGGAAGAAACAAATGAAAGTACTATTACTAGCGAAACGCAAGCGGAAGAAAGTAGCGAAGACGTTAGTAAAAAAGAAGTGACAACCAATAATCCAAAAACAAATGAAGAAAGGCCTTCTTCCAAGAAAAGTCAGCATCAAGTATTTTTCACGGATGAATTATTTGATGCTAGCCATATCACCATTGTACCAAATAGCACAGGCGGTGCTGGAACGGAGGGGCAAAACACTTTTTACTTGAATTTCATACGGGAATTAGTAGGAACGGCTATTTATGGGAGAAAGAACTGATAAATGATGAATTATGAAATTTTTTTAAATAAAGAAGATCAACGAAGTTATTCCTTGCTAAGGCATTTAGAAGAAAGTCCCACGCTATCAGGTACTTTTATTGCACTTCGCGAAGAATTATCAATGTCGAATTTTTTAGTCAAAAAAACATTAGAAAAATTAAAAGCAGATATTGACAATCTAAAGTTAAGCGACAGCTTAACTTTAGTCGTTTCTGATGTAGATGTTACACTTGAAATTGATGGAAACTATTCAAGTAAACTTTTGCTCACGAAATACTTAACAGAATCGCTCTCTTTTAAATTAGTGTTGTCTTACTTTAGAGGAAATTATAGTTTGACAAAGTTTGCTGAATGTAATCATGTCAGCACCTCTGTGGCGTATAGTACCTTACAGCGGCTAAAAAAAGCCTTAAAGGAGTATCAGATCTATTTTAGTAAGCGGGAAATTGTCGGCAATCAAAAAGCAATTTCATTTTTTTTGTATAAATTGTTCACGCTTTCCAATCAACCAATTTCCGAACTATATTCGGTAAAAGTTTATAATGAAGCGAAACGTGTATTACAGTCTGTTGAGTTAAACTATACTTTCACCACCTATGAGCGACGCAATTTTTTCCATTATTTAGCTATTATGATTAACAACGAAGGACGTGCGGTGGAAGGGATCGATACGCGTGCACTGAATACATTTTCAGAGGAACTAATAAAAAAATCGCAATTGGCATGGGCATTGGCTTCAAAATCATTAACGTATACGATTGTTTTTTTCTTGTATTTGCATGGCAAACTAGAGAAAAAATATGTCATTCACGAAGATCCTACGATTGAAAGCCTAACTCGTGTTTTCATTGGAAGTTTTGAAAAAGCATTTAATTGTTTAGAGGAGTCAACAAGGAATACTCTAGAAGAAGGGTTAGCAATTATTCATTTCAATGTTATTTACTTTCCGATTAATATGTTTGACGATTTTGAAATGGATTTACAGTTTTTTAAGCAAACATATCCGGAATTTTATTTTTATTTAATTGAATATATTCGTTGGTTAACAGCAAAACATAAAAAAATTGCGAAAGCCAATCACTGTTTGTTTTTTAACTATCTATTGTTGCTAATTAATCATGTTCCGGTTCATTTAATTGCAGAGCCAGCCAAGGTCCTAATGGATTTTTCTTATGGAAAAGAGTATAACCAATTCATCAAAAAAAATTTATCCGTCTATGTGAATTTAAATGTAGAAATTATTGACCCGTTATCAGATACCTTACCAGATGTGGTGATTACCAATTTAAATAACTTGTATCAAGAAGAACAGAGTAAAGTTATGGTTTGGCTGGATCCACCTCGTTCGATTGATTGGGTCAATTTAACGCAATCATTATTGACTATTCAAGAAGAAAAATATCAACAACAAAAAGAATCGACAAAGACAAGCGGTGATCCTATCGAATAGAATCATCGCTTGTCTTTGTGTTTAAGTCTTTACAAAATCACCCAAGTGTTTTATAATATGAATATACATTCATATGAATAGAAAAACATTGATAAGGAGGCGCATAACAATGTCAAAACAAACAGGTGCACACACACATGAAGAAAAAGGTAAAAACGTTCCAGTTATTCTCTTTTTTACAGGATTGGCTCTTTTCTTTATCGGTTTATTTTTAGGGAACATGCTCTTAGTGAAAAATATTCTTTTCTCGTTAGCTGCTATTTTAGCTGGTTATCATATTATTGGGGAAGGCTTTGGAGATACGTATCGGGATACGAAAAACAATCGAAAGTTTTCGCCTAATATTCATTTGTTAATGACCTTAGCTGCAGTTGGTTCAGCATTAATGGGAAGTTTTGAAGAATCAGCATTGTTGATTTTGATTTTTGCGGCGGCGCATTTCCTTGAAGATTATGCTCAAGGCAAAAGCCAACGTGAAATTACAAAACTATTAAATTTAAATCCAACAGAAGCTCGCCTGATAACAGACGACGGCTCAATTCAAACTGTGTCAGTTGAACAATTGAAGATTGGTGACCGCGTGCAAGTCCTCAATGGTGCGCAAATCCCGACAGATGGCGTCGTGATTGAAGGAAGTACCGCTGTGGATGAATCATCTATTAATGGGGAAAGTATTCCCAAAGAAAAAAATAGTGGGGACCCAGTTTTTGGTAGTACCATGAACGGTTCAGGCACAATTGTTGTTGAAGTAACGAAAGATAGTTCAGAAACAGTTTTTGCAAAAATCGTACAGCTCGTGAACCAATCACAAGAAAATCAATCAGAAATTGCAAGCAAAATTAAACGATTTGAACCGAAATATGTCACACTAGTTTTAGCAGTTTTTCCACTAATTGTTTTAGGTGGCGCATTGCTTTTCCAATTGACTTGGGCTGAAAGTTTTTACAGAGGCTTGGTCTTCTTAATTGCTGCCTCACCTTGTGCACTAGCAGCGAGTGCCGTTCCGGCAACTTTATCAGGAATTTCCAATTTAGCAAAACAAGGCGTTTTGTTTAAAGGTGGCTCATTCTTATCAAATTTAGCTGAAGTGAAAGCACTCGCTTTTGATAAAACAGGCACGCTAACAAAAGGCAAACCTGAGGTAACAGATTATCTTTTTGTTGATGGCTTAGAAGATCGCCAAGACGAATTAGTAGCTGTTTTAACAAATATGGAGAAAAAATCCAATCATCCATTGGCGACGGCGATTGTTAATCGCTTTGAAGTAGAAACAACGGCTTTAAATTTAGAAGTAGAAAATATTGTTGGGGTGGGTTTAGTAACGACCATTGCAGACACAACTTTTAGAATTGGTAAACCATCTAGTTTCGAACAAGTGCCAACAATCATTGAGAAGCAAACAACGAAATTAGCGAGTGAAGGCAAAACGGTAGTGTACTTTGCTGAAAATGAACAAGTGATTGGTTTAGTGGCATTGATGGATGTTCCTAATGAAGAAGCAATGAACGCCATTCACTATTTCAAGTCACAGAATATTGAAACAACAATGATTACAGGAGATGCAAAACTTACGGGTGAAGCAGTTGGCCGCTTAGTAGGCGTGGATCAAGTTTATGCTAATGTTTTGCCTGAGGAAAAATCAGCGATTGTTGATCAATTAAAACGCGAAGTAGGAATGACAGGGATGGTTGGTGATGGCATTAATGATGCACCGGCTTTAGTGAATGCTGATATCGGAGTGGCAATGGGGGATGGTACAGACATTGCTATCGATGTTGCAGACGTGGTAGTGATGAAAAATGATCTTTCTAAATTAGGCTATGCTCATCGTGTCTCAAAACGCTTGAATAAAATTGTGCAGCAAAATATTATTTTTTCAATGTTAGTGGTAGCAACGTTGATTATCTTGAACTTTTTAGGTATTGCGAATATCGCATTTAGCGTACTTATTCATGAAGGAAGTACCTTAGTGGTCATTTTTAATGGCTTGCGTTTATTAGTTAATACAAAATAAGTCAAATAGTCACTTGCAAGAAAGGAGAGAAAGCGATGAATTCTTTAAAAATGATTGAACTTTCTCTCACCGACGTTGTCATTCGGATGGCTCTAGCCGTGGTTTTTGGAGCTTTGATTGGGTTAGAAAGAAGTATTAAAAGAAAAGGCTTCGGTATCAGTAGTAATGCCATTTTATGTTTGGCCTCTTGTACGATTTCCATTTTACAGATTCAATCGGTGGATATTTTAGTCGATGTGGTGAAACAAAATAGCGCCTTGGCGTCCATTATTTCTATGGATATTACACGATATGGCGCCCAAGTGATTAGTGGTGTAGGCTTTCTCGGTGCGGGGATTATCGTTTTTAGAGAAAGGAAAGTCTCTGGGTTAACGACAGCAGTAATGATGTGGAATGTTACTATTATTGGTTTAGTCATTGGGATGGGCTTTTTAACCATTGCATTTATCAATCTCGGGGCAACTTTGCTAGTATTAGCTCTGGCCCATTTTAAACGAAAGACTCCTTTAAAACGATTGCAGCTTATCGTAAAAATGAAGGAACCTATGATTAAAGAAAGCCGACTGCATGAACAACTTCAAGTTTCTTTAGAAAAAGGGGAGCGCTTAGTAGAATTGACTTTGGAATCCGAACAAGAGGCAGTGACAGCAAAGATTTCTTATGTAGGCAAAGAAGATTTCTGGCATTCCAACTTGCACCATCTCTTGAAAGAAAAAGGGCACGTTCAATCTGTCTCTGTCACGGAAACAATTTAACCATAAAATAAAGCACTTGGGCGCTAGCGCGCGCCAAGTGCTTTTGTTTAAATATTTAATACTTTATCTAAGAAATCTTTTGTTCGAGGGTTTTGAGGATTTTCAAAGACTTGCTCTGGCGAACCATCTTCTAGGAAGTTACCGCCATCAATGAACATTACTCGGTTAGCCACTTCTTTTGCAAAGCCCATTTCGTGAGTAACTATGACCATTGTCATTCCTTGTTTTGCTAAATCTTTCATTACACCAAGAACATCGCCAACCATTTCTGGATCAAGAGCTGATGTTGGCTCATCGAAAAGCATAATATCAGGATTCATCGCTAACGCACGTGCAATTGCGACACGTTGTTTTTGACCACCAGATAAAGAATCTGGATAGGCATCTTTTTTATCTGCCAATCCAACACGTTCTAAAAGTTCTAACGCTTTTTTCTCCGCTTCGTCTTTTGACAAGCGACCTAAATCGGTTGGTGCTAAAACAATATTTTCTAAAATAGATAAATGTGGAAACAAATTGAAATGTTGGAAAACCATGCCGATATGTTGACGGACTTGGTTGATGTCCGTATTTTTATCTGTCAAGTTCGCACCATCAATAATAATGTCTCCGCTAGAAGCTTCTTCTAATTGATTCAAGCAACGTAAAAAAGTACTTTTACCAGAACCAGAAGGACCGATGACGCAGACTACGTCGCCTTCGTTAATAGAAACATTAATGTCGTTTAAGACCGTGTTGTCACCATATTTTTTTACTAAATGTTCAACTAAGATTTTTTCAGTCATATTAGTTCACCTTCTTTTCAAGGTTTTTCGCTAATTTAGTTAAACTAGTAATTAAAATTAAGTAGATTAACGCAATAACGAAGTAAACCATTGTACTTTGTAATGTCCGAGCAACAATAATTTTTCCTGTTTGTAGTAGTTCGATTAAGCCAATTGCTGAAAGGATAGTTGTATCTTTCAATGAAATAACAAATTGGTTAATGAAGGAAGGAATCATAATGCGAATCGCTTGTGGTAAAATAATTTTTTGCATTGTCCGATTATAGGAAAGACCTAAACTTCTTGAAGCTTCCATTTGGCCAACTGGAACAGCTTTGATTCCGCCGCGCACAATTTCAGAAATATAGGCACTGGCATTTAAAGTTAATGTGATAATCCCAGCAATGAAGACCGGGATATTAAAGCCAAGCACACCAGGTAATCCGAAATAGATGAAGAACGCTAAGACCATTAAAGGAATTCCACGAATTAAATCAACATAAATGGTTGAAAGTACACGTAATGCTTTGATTGGTGAAACGCTGAATAATCCGAAAATAACGCCGACAATTAAAGCAAGTACGAAGGAAATCAACGTTAATAGAATCGTCATCCATAAACCGTGTAACAATTGTTTCCAGTTGTTTTGCATGAAGCCAACAAACGTAGATTCGTCAGCTGTTTCTTCTTTGGCTTCGTTGCCATCTTTCACGTAAGTGCCGATAATTTTATCGTATTCACCTGTACGTTTCATTTCTTTTAAGCCTTCGTTAAACATTTCAAGTAGTTCAGGATTTTGCCCTTTTTTGACAGCAAAACCGTAAGAACCACCTTTTTCACGAGGAATTGGTGTCGCTAGTGGTTGATTTTGCGCAACCCCGTAGCCAATGACAGGATAATCATCCATCATGGCATCAACTTCGCCAATTTCTAATGCACTGTATAATGCATCAGTTGTGTCTAAATACTTAATTGAGTAATCATATTTCTTTTTATTTTTTTCTAAGAAATCAGCACTTTCAGTACCAATTTTTACGCCGACTTTTTTGCCTTTTAAATCATCATACGATTTAATTTTGTCATTGCCTTTTTTGACCGCAATTTGAATGCCGCTATCAAAGTAAGGAACAGAGAAGTCGAAGGCTTTTTTACGATCATCCGTAATCGTCATGCCTGCAACCATCCCATCTGCTTGACCAGATTCAACAGCTTGGACAGCAGAACTAAAACCAATAAATTTAAATTCAACAGTAAAACCTTGCAATTCAGCTGCACGTTTGACTAAATCTACATCAATTCCGACATAATCGCCTTGGGCATTTTGAAACTCAAACGGAGCAAACGTAGAATCACTAGCAATCACATATTTCTCTTTTTTAGGAGTGATTTTTTTCATCTGTTCGCCAGCGTCTTGTGTGTTTGTTTCATCACCTGTCGCTAAGTAGTTGTTTAAAATTTTATCATAAGTACCATTGTCTTTAAGATTTTTCAAACCAGCGTTGAACTTTTTGATTAATTCAGGGTTTTGACCTTTTTTCACTGCGAAACCATAAGAACTGCCTGTTTCTTTATCGCCAACTAATTGTAATTTTTGGCCATTTTTCACTGCGTAGCCCAATACAGGATAATCATCAACGATTGCATCCGCTTCGCCGTTTTCTAAGGCTTTATAAAGACCCGTTGCATCGTCAAAATTTTTGATGGTGTAGTCATATTTCTCTTTATTTTTTTCAAGGAAATTGGCACTTTCAGTTCCAACTTTAGCCGCAACCGTTTTGCCTTTTAAATCATCATATGATTTAATTTTGTCGTTTCCTTTTTTAACCGCTAATTGTAAACCGCTATCGAAGTATGGATCTGAAAAATCAAAGGATTTTTTTCGCTCATCCGTAATACTCATTCCAGCAATCATGCCATCAATTTGTTTAGATTGAATCGCTTGGACTGCACTATCGAAGCCTAATGGTTTTAAATCCACTTCAAAACCTTGATCTTTGGCAATCGCATCTAATAAATCAACGTCAATACCAATGTATTTTCCTTTTGAGTCTTGGAATTCAAAAGGGGCGAATGTTAAATCCGTTCCAATTGTATATTTCTTTCCTTCTGCATGTGCTGAAGTGCCACTAATGAATGTTAGCAGAGTTACCATCATCACAAAGAAAGAAAGTAAAAAGTGTTTCCTTTTCATAAAATACCTCCTAGTTTTGCATATTGAACAATTATATAGTAAGAAATAGGAAGCTGACAAGTATTTGAACGCTAAAAAGAGAAAAAAACTCTAATTTCCTTACATTGCATGTTATAAAATGTGACATAAAAATTAAGAACAAAAGATTAAGATCAGTTGAAGTCCGAAACAGCAAAAGTGGCGAAAATATGTTCGGTATGTTAAACTAATAAGTGGACATTCTGCCAGAATGGGCCGATAATTTAAGAGAAATTAGACACTTTGAGGGGGAGTTATAAATGATCGAAAGAGAAACTTCCAATACCTTTCATTTGGCTTCTAAATATGAGCCTGCCGGAGATCAGCCAGCCGCTATTGCTGAACTAGTTGACGGTGTCAAAGGTGGAGAAAAAGCTCAAATTTTACTTGGAGCGACCGGAACAGGTAAAACATTTACAATCTCTAATGTGATTCAAGAAGTGAACAAACCAACATTAGTGATTGCACATAATAAAACACTAGCTGGACAATTATACGGGGAATTTAAAGAATTTTTCCCAGATAATGCGGTCGAGTATTTTGTCAGTTACTATGATTATTATCAACCAGAAGCATATGTACCCTCAAGTGATACATATATTGAAAAAGATTCCAGTATTAATGATGAAATTGATAAACTACGCCATTCAGCGACAAGTTCTTTATTGGAACGAAACGATGTCATCGTGGTAGCATCAGTTTCTTGTATTTTTGGTTTAGGGGATCCGCGGGAATACAGTCAACAAGTTGTTTCATTACGTGTGGGAATGGAAATGGATCGTAATGAGTTACTAAAAAGCTTAGTCGATATTCAATTCGAACGAAATGATATTGATTTTCAACGGGGGCGTTTTCGTGTCCGCGGTGATGTGGTTGAGATATTCCCAGCTTCACGGGATGAGCATGCGCTACGTGTTGAATTTTTCGGAGACGAAATTGATCGAATTCGTGAAGTAGATGCGTTAACGGGTGAAATTGTCGGCGAAACAGAGCATGTCGCTATTTTTCCGGCAACACACTTCGTGACGAACGAAGAACATATGGAACACGCCATATCGCAGATCCAAGAAGAATTAGAGGCACGTTTGAAAGTGCTTCGCAGTGAAAACAAATTATTGGAAGCCCAACGTTTGGAACAGCGAACTAACTATGATATTGAGATGATGAGAGAGATGGGCTATACGTCAGGGATTGAGAATTACTCTCGACATATGGACGGTCGCCAAGAAGGAGAGCCGCCGTATACGCTGTTGGACTTTTTCCCAGATGACTTCTTACTTGTAATCGATGAGTCTCATGTAACAATGCCGCAAATTAGAGGAATGTATAATGGCGACCGAGCACGGAAACAAATGTTAGTGGACTATGGTTTCCGTTTACCAAGTGCACTTGATAACCGACCGCTTCGTTTAGAAGAATTTGAACAACATGTAAACCAAATTGTTTATGTATCGGCAACACCAGGCCCTTATGAAATGGAACAAACAGAGACGGTTGTTCAACAAATCATTCGACCAACAGGTTTACTAGATCCAGAAGTAGAAATCCGCCCAATTATGGGTCAAATTGATGACTTGGTGGGCGAAATTCATGAACGGATCGAAAAAGATCAGCGAGTGTTTGTCACAACCTTAACGAAGAAAATGGCCGAAGATTTAACCGACTATTTCAAAGAATTAGGCTTAAAAGTTAAATATTTGCATAGTGATATAAAAACACTGGAAAGAACGGAGATTATTCGCGATTTACGATTAGGCGAATTTGATATTCTAATTGGTATTAACTTATTACGTGAAGGAATCGATGTGCCAGAAGTTTCCTTAATTGCGATTCTAGATGCGGATAAAGAAGGCTTCTTACGTAGTGAACGCTCATTAGTGCAAACGATGGGACGGGCTGCCCGGAACGCTGAAGGAAAAGTCATTATGTATGCAGATAAAATCACCGATTCGATGCAACGAGCTATGGATGAAACGGCACGACGTCGGGCAATCCAAGAAGCATATAATGAAGAACATGGCATTGAACCAAAAACAATTATTAAAGAAATTCGTGATTTGATTTCTATTTCCAAAACAGCTGATAAAGATGAAACAGTGGTTCAATTGGATAAATCATATGAAGATTTATCAAGACAAGAAAAAGCTGATTTATTAATGAAACTTGAAAGAGAAATGAAGGATGCGGCCAAAGCATTAGACTTCGAAACTGCAGCCACATTACGAGATACCATTCTTGAATTGAAAGCTGCCAAATAAGTCAACCAACGGATTAAGTAAAAGATACGATGAACCATCGTATCTTTTACTAATCTTTTCTCTATAGAATGACTTGAAATGATTTGACGTAAGAGATTTAGTAAAAGGAGAACATATATGGCAAATGATAAAATTGTGATTCATGGTGCACGCGCCCATAACTTAAAAAATATTGATGTCACGATTCCTCGTGACAAAATGGTTGTTGTAACTGGACTATCTGGTTCTGGCAAAAGTTCATTAGCGTTTGATACGCTATACGCAGAAGGGCAACGACGTTATGTAGAGAGTCTCTCTGCTTATGCGCGACAATTTTTGGGACAGATGGATAAACCAGATGTTGACAGCATCGATGGTTTAAGTCCAGCTATTTCAATTGACCAAAAGACGACAAGTAAAAACCCGCGCTCAACGGTGGGGACGGTCACGGAAATCAATGATTATTTACGATTGTTATTTGCTCGGGTAGGTCATCCAATTTGTCCTAACGATCATATTGAAATTACCAGTCAGTCTGTTGAACAGATGGTTGATAAAGTCTTAGAGCTACCAGAGCGAACAAAAATTCAAATTTTGGCGCCTGTTGTGGTCAAGAAAAAAGGCCAACATAAAAAAGTGTTTGAAATGATCCAACGTGAAGGGTATGTCAGAATGCGGGTGGATGGTGAAACCTATGATGTTAGTGAGGCACCAGAACTTGAAAAAAATAAAAAACATGATATTGCGATTGTGATTGACCGTATCGTTGTGAAAGAAGGTATTCGCTCTCGCTTGTTTGATTCGTTTGAAGCGGCTTTGCGTTTAGCTGAAGGTTACGCAATTGTTGATGTGATTGGTCAAGAAGAGATGTTGTTTAGTGAACATTATGCTTGTCCTTATTGTGGGTTCACAGTCGGTGAATTGGAACCGCGCTTGTTTTCATTTAATGCACCATTTGGCGCTTGTCCCGATTGTGATGGTTTAGGTGTTAAATTAGAAGTGGACAAAGACTTAGTGATTCCAGATCCCACTAAAACCTTGAGAGAAGGAGCCATTGTTCCGTGGAACCCTATTAGTTCTCAATATTATCCACAAATGTTGGAACAAGCAGCCACCAGTTTTGGGATTGATATGGATACGCCGTTTGAAGAATTACCTGCAGACCAACAAGAAATTATTTTAAATGGTTCTGGCGAGAAAAACTTTCATTTTCATTATGAAAATGACTTTGGTGGTGTTCGTGATGTGGAAGTACCATTTGAAGGGATTTTAAAAAATATTAAACGACGTTATCATGAAACAAATAGCGATTTTACACGAGATCAAATGCGGTTATACATGACAGAATTGACTTGTCGAAGCTGTCAAGGGTATCGTTTGAATCCGCAAGCTTTAGCTGTAAAAATCAATGGCACGCACATTGGTGAAGTCAGTGAATTAGCAATAAAAAATGCGGTCCAATTTTTTGAAGGTGTGTCTTTATCTGAACAAGAAACAACGATTGCTCGGCCAATTTTAAAAGAAGTCGAAGATCGGTTAACCTTCTTAAAAAATGTCGGGTTAGATTACTTAACCTTAAGTCGAGCTGCCGGCACACTTTCTGGCGGAGAAGCACAAAGAATTCGCTTAGCAACACAAATTGGATCAAACTTATCAGGCGTCCTTTACATTTTAGATGAACCATCAATTGGTTTGCATCAACGAGATAACGACCGCTTGATTGACTCATTGAAAAAAATGCGGGACTTAGGCAATACATTAATTGTGGTGGAACATGATGAAGATACAATGATGGCTTCGGATTACTTGATTGATGTGGGACCTGGCGCTGGACATCTGGGCGGTGAAATTGTAGCCGCTGGTACGCCGGAAGAGGTTGCTAAAAATCCGCATTCATTGACCGGGCAATATCTTTCTGGGAAAAAAGTGATTCCTGTACCAAAAGAACGTCGCAAAGGTAATGGCAAAACGATCAAAGTCACTGGTGCCAGTGAAAATAATTTAAAAAATGTCAGTGTTGAATTTCCGCTGGGTGAATTTGTTGCTGTCACAGGCGTTTCAGGTTCAGGGAAAAGTACTTTAGTCAATCAAATTTTGAAAAAAGCTCTGGCCCAAAAATTAAATCGTAATTCCAATAAACCTGGGAAACACAAAAGTATCACTGGTTATGAAGCCATTGAAAAGATTGTTGACATTGACCAAAGTCCAATTGGTCGAACACCAAGAAGTAATCCAGCGACTTATACTAGTGTTTTTGATGACATTCGCGATTTGTTTGCCCAAACAAATGAAGCCAAGGTTCGTGGCTATAAAAAAGGCCGCTTTAGTTTTAACGTCAAAGGTGGCCGTTGTGAAGCTTGTCGCGGGGATGGTATCATCAAAATTGAAATGCACTTTTTACCTGATGTCTATGTGCCTTGCGAAGTTTGTCATGGCAAACGTTATAATTCTGAGACGTTAGAAGTTCATTATAAAGGCAAAAACATTTCTGATATTTTAGATATGACGGTGGAAGATGCCGTAGAATTTTTCAAACATATCCCTAAAATTCATCGTAAATTGCAAACAATTGTGGATGTAGGCTTAGGCTATGTGACATTGGGGCAGCCAGCAACTACTTTATCTGGTGGGGAAGCACAGCGGATGAAGCTAGCGAGTGAACTTCATAAAAATTCTAATGGGAAAAACTTTTATATTCTGGATGAACCAACAACAGGCTTGCATACCGATGATATTGCGCGGTTGCTTCTAGTATTAGAGCGTTTAGTGGAAGCGGGCAATACCGTTTTAGTGATTGAACATAACTTGGATGTCATCAAATCTGCGGATCATGTGATTGATCTAGGGCCAGAAGGTGGCGACGGTGGTGGGACGATCGTGGCGACAGGAACACCAGAAGAAGTTGCTAAAGTCAAAGACAGTTACACAGGATATTATTTAAAACGTGTTCTGAAATAAACATTAATGATTAGATAAAGAACCTTGTTTTTATGGGAAACAAGGTTCTTTTATTATAAAATAACAAAAAAATTTTAATGAAAATTAAAAATAAATGTTGACTTAATGTGTAATTAAAAGATATACTATGTTTGTTAACAAAATAACAATGAACACGAAGGGAAGTCTTAAATGAAAAACAAAAAAATAACAACAAGTTTATTAACAGCAGGAATGGTCTTAGCTATCGGAATCACACCTTTTGTACATAGTAACACAATGGAAGCAGCGACTTTAATTTCACAATCAGACCATGAAAAAGTAATGAGCTTTACCAAGAAAGACTTAAAAGAAGCAACGGGCATTCAATTGGAGCCGGCGACAGTACAAGCCGTTCATCAGGAATTAAAGCAACAAATCACCTGGGAAACATTAGGCTATTCCACAATTGATGCGCAAAATATTGCGACACGTTTTACACAAAATACATATCAGGCTCTGGGGATTTTAACAGATATCGCCAACCATTCAGACCTTCAATTGAAAGTCGTTACCATTAATAATCCCTATCTAGCAACAGCTAAAATTGGCACCTTTAAGTGGGAAACCGTAACTCCTGAAGTTGGTGGGGACCATGAAACAGCAGACAATGAACTAACCACACCGACACCAACTGTTGCCAGTCTTCAAGAGATTGACGTAGAAATTGAATACGACGAAAATGAAATTGAGTTCACCTATGAAATAAAATCGAACGGAACAATTGAAGCAACGTATGAAGATGAATCTGCTAATTTAGAATTAGAAGGTAAGGCAGCACAAGACAAAATCATGACTCTTTTAGATGGATTGTCAATCAAAACAGCTACAAATGAACAAATTAAAGAACACATTACGAAAAAGTTAGCCGTGAATGAACAAGTAAAACAATTTGAGTTTGAAGCTAATTTTACTGATAAAACAGAAATTGAGTTTGTATTAAAATAACACAGAGTTATATAGTATAATTCAGCAATTAAAACAGCATTGACAAAAATGTCAATGCTGTTTTTCTATGAAAGAATAGAAATCTTTATAAGAATGATTGAAAAGCTTTCTTTGATACGCCCGGGGTGTTATAATATAGTGATGCAAGTGAAGGGAGTGTTGAATATGCCAGAAAATTTACAACTGGTTATTATTACAGGAATGAGTGGCGCTGGAAAAACAGTCGCTGTTCAAAGCTTTGAAGACATGGGCTATTTCTGTATCGACAATTTACCACCAAGCTTAATCCCAAAATTTTGGGAATTAATTAAAGAATCTGGAAAAGTTACCAAGATTGCGTTAGTGATCGATTTACGTTCACGGACCTTCTTTAGAGAAATTCAGGATATGTTAGTCGAACTTGAAAATACTAATTTTATTGATACAACGATTTTATTTTTAGATGCCACCGATGAAGAGTTGGTTTCTCGTTATAAAGAGACACGCCGTGCGCATCCAATGGCGATGGATGGTTTAGTGACAGAAGGTATTCGTAAAGAACGTGCAATGCTGGAAGAAATCAAGGCGGATGCTCAGTTGGTCATTGACACTACGGACTTGTCCCCTCGTCAATTGCGGGAACGTTTGAATAAAGAACTAGCAACGAGAGAGACACACGAATTTCGAGTGGAAATGGTGTCCTTCGGCTTTAAATATGGCTTGCCGATTGATGCAGATATCGTTATGGATGTTCGCTTTTTACCTAACCCCCATTATATTGATGAACTACGGCCGTTAACTGGAATGGATCAACCTGTTTATGATTATGTGATGGCCTTCCCAGAAACAGATGAATTTTATACAAAATTTATCGATTTACTGCGAACAGTCTTACCTGGATATAAAAAAGAAGGTAAAAGTAGCGTCACCATTGCAATTGGCTGTACTGGCGGACAACATCGCTCTGTTGCATTGACAGAACGTGTTGGCGCTGAATTAAAAGAGGAAGATTACCATGTAAATATTACCCACCGCGACCGCTTAAAAAGAAAAGAAACGGTTAATCGCTCTTAATGAAAACCTATCGAATTCGTAAACCGAAGATCGTGGTTGTTGGTGGTGGAACAGGCTTGCCAGTAATTTTAAAAAGTTTAAGAAATCAAAGTGTTGATATTACTGCCGTCGTAACGGTCGCTGATGATGGCGGTAGTAGTGGCGAGCTTCGTTCCTCTATTAATAACATGACACCTCCGGGAGATTTAAGAAATGTTTTAGTGGCATTGTCAGATATGCCACAATTATATGAAGATATTTTTCAATATCGTTTTGATAAATCAGATAGTCATTTTGCCAATCATGCAATCGGTAATTTAATCATTGCTGCTGTCTCGGAAATGAGAGGAAGTACGTATGAAGCGATTCAATTGCTTTCAAAAATGATGCATGTTGATGGACGGATTTATCCATCATCAGAACGGCCATTAACGTTACATGCCGTATTTAAAGATGGCTCAGTGGCGGTGGGAGAATCAAAAATTGCACTGGATCGCAAGACGATTGACCATGTGTTTGTGACAAATACACACGGAGAAGAACAGCCAAGAGCTGCGCGCAAAGTCGTCAAAGCAATTGAAGAAGCAGACATGGTCGTGTTAGGACCAGGGAGTCTTTTTACAAGTATTTTACCTAATTTAGTTATTACAGAAATTGGTGAAGCCATCAAACAAACGGCAGCGGAAGTAGTCTATATTTGTAACATCATGACCCAAAAAGGGGAAACGGAACATTTTACGGATGCCGATCATGTTCGTGTCTTAAACGAGCATCTACAAGCGCAGTTTGTTGATACAGTGCTGGTTAACACAGAAAAAGTACCAGAAAATTACATGGATCCTGAAATTTATGATGAATATTTGGTTCAAGTAAAGCATGATTTTCAAGGATTACGTGAAGAAGGATGCCGAGTCATTTCGACAGACTTTTTAGAATTAAGAGATGGCGGAGTTTTTCATGATGGGGAAAAAGTTGTTGAAGAACTTTTCCGTATCGTATTTGGAACGAAATATTAATTAATCAAAAGAATCAAGAGAGGAGGAGCTTAGATGTCTTTTGCCTCGGATGTTAAAAAAGAGTTAACTGGTTTAGAAGTCCATCGAGAACACGCGAAAGCAGAATTAGCAGCATTAATTCGGATGAACGGCTCACTTAGCTTAGTTAATCAACAGTTTGTCTTGAATGTACAAACGGAAAATGCTGCAATTGCTCGTCGAATGTATTCATTGCTGAAAGATCATTACCATGCACAAGCAGAATTATTAGTTCGTAAAAAAATGAAACTAAAGAAAAATAATGTTTACATTGTGCGTCTAAAACAAGATACACAAAAAATTCTAGCTGATTTGGATATTATGGATGGGGTCGTTTTTAATGGCAATGTGTCAAATGAAATCATGGGTAACGCGCAAAAAATGCGTTCCTATTTACGCGGGGCCTTTATGGCTTCTGGCTCAGTTAATAATCCGGAAACAAGTCGCTATCATTTAGAAATTTTTTCAATTTATGAAGAACACAATAATGATATTTGTAAAATGTTGAATTACTATGACTTAAACGCTCGAACATTGGGACGCCGAAATGGGTATATTTGTTATTTAAAAGGTGCTGAAAAAATTGCCGACTTTTTAACATTAATTGGTGCCACTAACTCTATGTTGAAATTTGAAGATGTCCGGATTGTCCGTGATATGCGGAATTCAGTAAATCGTTTAGTAAATTGCGAAACAGCGAATTTAAATAAAACCATTGATGCGGCTTCAAAACAAATTGAAAATATTCAATTTATTGAAAGTACAGTAGGGCTGACGTCATTACCGGAGAAACTTCAGGAAATCGCAGAATTACGGTTAGAGTATCCGGAAGTTAGTCTCAAAGAACTAGGGGAAATGATTCCTTCAGGAGCTATTTCTAAGTCAGGTATTAATCATCGTATTCGAAAAATTAATGAATTTGCAGAAAAATTACGAGAAAAAAGTGCGTAATTTTTCTACTCCAGAAGTGAAGAATAACATTTCCGTTTGAAGTGCTATCCTTCACTTTTTCTTTAAGCGTGTAAAAAAATTAAAGTGTGCAAAAAGTGTGTAGCGCTGAAATGTAGTGTTGTCCTGTGTTTTAAAGAAACGACGTTGGCACGAATGTTGCATGTAATAAAATGCAAGCGATTACTTATTGCTGTTTTTAACTAAAACATTAAAAACTATTGGAGGGGTCAAAATGGTTCAACGATTAATTAGTGCAAATGCATCAGAAATCAAACGGATGTCAAAAGAAGAGCTGTTTCAGAGTATTAAAGCGAGCGAAGGGCGCGTAATTTTATCGGAAAATGTGGTAGTTCATCCATCCGTAGCAGGTGATATCACTTGTGCGGAAATGTCAAAAGCATATGGCGCAGACATGATTTTATTGAATGTTTTCGATGTTAATCAACCGATTGTAGTAGCCGCTTATGAAGGGCAATATACTGCGGAAACATGTGTCCCTAATGATGAGGTTGTTCATCGTTTGAAAGAACTAGTCGGTTTACCGATTGGCATGAATGTCGAACCTGTTGATGAAAATTTAGACTTAGCTTCAACGAGAGTTTCGATTGAACCAGGTAGAAAAGCATCGGCAGCTACTTTCAAAAAAGCCAATGAACTGGGTTTGGATTTTATCTTATTGACAGGTAATCCAGGAACTGGCGTGACCAACGACTTGATTGCTAAGAACGTGGCCTTAGCCAAAAAACATTTTGACGGCATCATTATTGCCGGAAAAATGCACAGTTCAGGCGTAGATGAACCAGTGGTCAGTTTAAAATCAGCTGAACAATTTATTGAAGCGGGTGCTGATATTGTCTTAGTCCCAGCAGTCGGCACGGTTTGGGGCATCACTGATCAACAAGTCAAAGAAGTCGTGGATTTTGCACATTCAAAAGGAAAATTAGTTATGAGTGCCATTGGAACTTCACAAGAAAGTGCTCAACCTGAAGTTATCCAAGCAATCGGCATTAGAAATAAAATTTTAGGCGTAGATATTCAACATATTGGCGATGCCAATATGGGCTTAGTTGGTATTGAAAATATTAAAGAGCTTTCTGATGCGATACGTGGGAAAAGACATACTGTTGCTAGAATGGCTCGTTCGATTAATCGTTAAAAAAGTGAACAGAGACACGAATTCAGAAAATTTGAATTCGTGTCTTATGATTTTTTTATTGAAAAACGGTATACTAAAAGAGAAATAAAGGTTTGAAAGGATGAGGTTTTTTTATGGATATTTCAGTAATTGATGCAACAAAAGTTAACACAGAAACAGGGCTTCACATTGGTGAGAGCAATGCCCCTGTCAAAATGATAGAATTTATCAATGTTCGCTGTCCTTATTGCAGAAAATGGTTTGAAGAGTCTGAGGAACTGTTAGCACAATCTGTCAAAAGTGGTAAAGTTGAACGTATCATTAAGTTGTTTGATAAAGAAAAAGAAAGTTTACAACGCGGCAATGTGATGCATCACTACATTGACTATTCAGCGCCTGAACAAGCACTGTCAGCATTGCATAAAATGTTTGCTACGCAAGATGAATGGGGAAACTTAACCTTAGAAGAAGTAGCGACGTATGCTGAAAAAAATCTGGGCTTAAAAGAACAAAAAGATGCAACGCTTGTTTCCGCAGTGATTGCTGAAGCCAATGCGGCGCACATTCAATTTGTACCAACGATCATCATTGGTGAGCATATCTTTGACGAAAGTGTCACTGAAGAAGAATTACGTGGATACATTGAAAAATAAAAAAAATGGAAACAGCGACTGTCGCTGTTTCCATTTTTTTATTTTTAATTTAAGGCGCTACTATTTTCCATTACTTCATCGATTAAACCATATTCTTTTGCTTGTTCGGCAGTCATATAGTTATCACGATCGGTATCACGTTCAATCACTTCAATTGGTTGGCCAGTTCGTTCAGCTAAAATTGAATTTAAACGTTGACGAGTGTCTAAAATGTGACGAGCAGCAATTTCAATTTCTGTTGCTTGCCCTTGAGCGCCACCAAGTGGTTGGTGAATCATGATTTCCGCATTTGGTAAAGCGAAACGTTTGCCTTTTTGACCAGCTGTTAATAAGAAGCTACCCATTGAAGCCGCCATTCCTAATACGATCGTTTGGACATCCGCTTTAACGAAATTCATGGTATCGAAAATCGCTAAACCTGCAGAAACGCTGCCACCAGGAGAGTTAATGTACAAGTAAATGTCTTTTTCTGAATCTTGGGCATCTAAGAATAATAACTGTGCAATCACTGAGTTTGCCACATTATCATCGATAGGGCCGCTTAGCATAATGATGCGGTCTTTTAATAAACGAGAGTAAATGTCATAAGCACGTTCACCGCGAGATGATTGTTCAATAACTGTTGGAATTAAATTCATAAGTAAATCCTCCTATATAAAGAAACTTTTAAAGTCATTCTATCACAAAGCACTTTGAATGCCTATGAAAAGTATACCTCTTTGGTCAATAAAGGTCAACGAAGTCGCTTGAAAAATTTTGTGTCATTTTTTATCCGAAACTTTTGGATTATGTTATACTAAAATGGAAAATTAGAAAAGAGCGAGGGGAAAAATATGTTTGTTTTTATCGCCGGAATGGTCGGTGTAATCGTCGGTGCGCTAATAGTCACAGCAAGTGCCGCCTTACATTCATCTTACAAAGAGCGAAAAGAAGTACGTTATCGTGAACTAGAACATTTGGTTAAAGAAATTGAATCATTGAATTTATTAAATAAAAAAGTCAAAGAAATTTTACAAAAGCGTGAATTATATATAGACAGATCAATTGAATACTTATCGATGGATGATTGTTTCATCAGCATCGATGATTTTATTTATTTGGAATCATTTTCTGCTCAAAATAATTTTTACTTACCGACGTACTTAATTGAAGAATTTTTCAAAAAAATTGCGCATCGTAAAGTCATTTTGACGGCCAGCGAAGTTGCTGAAATGGGTGGTCACACCTATAAAGGCGGCCGTGTTATTTTGGAAAATTTTTCAGACGAGATTTTAGCAATTATTGAAGATAAAAAACGTAAAATGCAGCGTTTGTCTAACGAACCACTTCATTATTTTAAAGCGATTAAATAAAAAAAGAACCAGCGTACCCGCTAATTTTTTGGGGTATCTGGTTCTTTTTCTTGTTGTTCCATATCGGTCATAGTGTCTTCAATTTCTTTATGTAAGAAATAAGAAATAACTGTACGGATGATTACCAAGGTTGCCAATTTCAAAATATCTTGAAAAGTTGGCTTGACAATGGATTCAATAATATCAGCAGCAATTAATATTTCTAAACTTAACAGAATGTAGCTACCAAGGAAGTTTTTGATGAACGTATTCATTTTGGTTAAGGTAAAGCGGCTTTGATTTTGTCGTTCACTTTTAATGAAATCTTTTCCTGCTAAACAAACACCCCAAACTAAAACAATAATCGAAAAAACATTCAGACCTAAAATACATAGCTCAAAAAGTGGGGTTAAAAGCATCATTAACTGATGGGGCCACTCATTCATCGTATTCACTCCTACCAAAAAGCCTTTTCTTTAACTATAACGAAACGGCTGACTAACGTCAAATATTGTTGAAATAAACGGGCTAAACTATTCAGCTTATAGAAAAAAACTAAGAAAATTATGAATAGCATCTAACAATTAAGTAAAAGGATTGTAAAGGTTCTTTTACTTTTTTTGTGTAAAAAAAGACTTTTAAAAGGAATCAGGTGTCAAAAAGTAAGTGAAAACCAACTTTGTCAGTGGATAGTCTTTTCATTAATTTTTAAAAGACAAATTTTACGTTTTCAAGAGCCGAATACTGCCAAGTTTTAGCCTTTAAAGGTGATAGAATCAGAAATTGAGTAAGAGATGTGTCACAAAAATAAGGAGACACATCGACTTGATGAAAGATTTAAGGAGCTGTAGTTGAAGTAAAGAGAAGCAAGTGTCCCAAACACTAGCGAAAGAAAATAGGGAGGATTAAAATGTTTAAGAAAGCAACGAAATTATTATCGACAATGGTGATTGTCGCTGGAACAGTTGTGGGAAATTTCAGTCCCACATTGGCTTTAGCTGAAGGAGCGGTTAAAGCAGGAGATACAGAAGGAATGACCAATACGGTGAAAGTTCAAGATGAAAGCTTAGCCGATTGTAAACGAATATTAGAAGGGGAAGCTGCATTTCCAGTCGTTGCAGGGTAAACGGAACCAGTCGATTTAGTCGTCGTTGAAGATGCTAGCGGAAGCTTTTCAGACAATTTTCCAATGGTTCGCTCAGCGATTGATGAAGTGGTTCAAGGCTTAACAGACAAAGATCGTGTCATGCTTACTTCTTATCGTGGTGGACGCCAATTTATGTTTCCTGATGGAACGACAAAAATCAATGACGGAGACAAAGAGTTAAATGTTCGCGTAAATACACCATTAACATTTGATAAAAGTCAATTTGTGTCAAATTTTGGAGATGTTCGAACTTATGGTGGAACACCGACTGCACAAGGCATGAAATTAGCCTTAGATGAATATAATGCGACACATGGTGACTTAACGAATCGAAAAACTTATTTTTTGTTAGTAACGGATGGAGTTGCTAATACTCGATTAGATGGTTACTTACACAAAACCAATACAAATGATAAAATTAATGAATATCCAAATCCAAATCATCAATTAGGTACTTGGGGAGCTAGCAATTATATATCTGTGGAATATAGTAATGACTATCAAGGTGCAGCAGAAGAAGTTTTAGCGTTGAATCAAGAAGTTACAAATGAAGGGTATGAAATGATTAATGCCTTTTGGGAAAGTGTCGATTCTTTAAGTTCAGTTAATTCTTATTATGATAAATACCAATCAGAAGTTGGTCCTTTTGTAAAACAAGAGCTACAAAAAGGTGCCAGCACACCAGAAGATTTTATTACTAGCCAATCTATTGATGATTTTACAGCACAATTAAAACAAATTGTCCAAGATCGCGTGGGACAATCAGCGCCAGCTAATGCCTCGCTAACAGTTGCTGATCAATTTGACATTCAATCAGCAACGGCTACGGATGATGCCGGAAATGATGTGCCTGTTCAAATTAACGGACAAACCATTTCAGCTGTCAGTGTAGCAGGCTATGTGGGGAATATTACCATTCATTATACTGTTAAAGAAAATACAGCAATTGATGCCGATACAGTAGTTAGCTCAGGATCAATGACTCAAGGTGAGGTAGCTAAAGACTTTCCTGAAGCAACCATTCCTAAAAATGACCATGCCCATGACTGTGATGTGACGCCAGAAGATCCAGAAATTACTAAGGATATTGAAAATCAAGAACATTTAGATTTAACGAATCTGGATGATTCCTTTGATTGGCATGTAAAAGCTGATTTTGGTAATCAAACAAACGATTGGACCCAAGCAAGTATTACAGATGACATTAATTCATTGTTAGATATTCAAAAAGTCGTTGTCACCGATGAAAATGGAACAGATGTAACAGCTGAAGGAACATTAACTACTGATAACAATAACATTGTTTTTAAAATAAATAAGCAAGACGATAGTTATGCCTACCTAGCTGGTCACACATACACAATGACCATTACAACCAAAATTAAAGCTGACGCAACGGACGAAGAATTAGCCCCTTATATTGAACAAGGTGGGATTCCCAACCAAGCCGACTTGAACTTTGGCAATGAAGGAGACGTGTTACACTCCAACAAACCAACCGTAACACCGCCGCCAGTTGATCCAACGATTACAAAAGATATCGAAGGCCAAGAACATTTAGACTTAACTAATCGTGACCAAGCATTCAAATGGAACGTCAAAGCAGCTTTTGGTAATGAAACAAGCACTTGGACCCAAGCCAGCATGGTGGATGATATTAACCAATTATTGGACATTACAGACGTGAAGGTCACTGACGAAACTGGCAAAGATGTTACAACTAACGGCAAAGTAGCGCAAGAAAATAACAAAGTAACTTTTGAAATGAACAAACAAGCAGACAGTTATGCCTATTTGAGTGGTCATACGTACACAATGACCATTACAACCAAAATTAAAGCTGACGCAACGGACGAAGAATTAGCTCCTTATATTGAACAAGGTGGGATTCCCAACCAAGCCGACTTGAACTTTGGCAATGAAGGAGACGTGTTACACTCCAACAAACCAACCGTAACACCACCGCCAGTTGATCCAACGATTACAAAAGATGTAGAAGGTCAAGAACATTTAGATCTAACCAACCGCGACCAAGAATTTAAATGGAACGTCAAAGCAGCTTTCGGCAACGAAACAAGCACTTGGACCCAAGCCAGCATGGTAGATGACATTAATAAAGTGTTAGACATCATTGATGTGAAAGTCACTGATGAAAATGGCAAAGATGTTACAGCCAATGGCACAGTAACACAAGAAAATAACAGAGTAACTTTTGAAATGAACAAAAAAGATGACAGCTACTCATACTTAGCTGGACATACCTATACCATGACCATTACAACCAAAATTAAAGCTGACGCAACGGACGAAGAATTAGCCCCTTATATCCAACAAGGTGGGATTCCCAACCAAGCCGACTTAAACTTTGGCAACGAAGGGGACGTGTTACACTCCAACAAACCAACCGTAACACCGCCGACAGTAGATCCAAATATTACTAAAGACGTCGAAGGCCAAGAACATTTAGATCTAACCAACCGCGACCAAGAATTTAAATGGAACGTCAAAGCAGCTTTCGGTAATGAAACAAGCACTTGGACCCAAGCCAGCATGGTGGATGATATTAACCAATTATTGGACATTACAGACATGGAAGTTACTGATGAAAATGGTAAAGATGTTACAGCCAATGGCAAAGTAATACAAGAAAATAACAAAGTAACTTTTGAAATGAATAAAAAAGACGACAGTTATACCTACTTAGCTGGTCACACATACACAATGACTATCACCACTAAAATTAAAACTGACGCAACGGACGAAGAATTAGCGCCTTATATTGAACAAGGTGGGATTCCCAACCAAGCGGACTTAAACTTTGGCAACGAAGGGGACGTGTTACATTCCAACAAACCAACCGTAACGCCGCCTGCGCCAACACCAGAAGATCCAAAAAAACCTGAACCTAAACAACCGCTAAAACCGAAGAAACCATTGACGCCTACAAATCATCAAGCGCCAACGAACCCAGTCAATTTTGGAAAATCAGCAAGTAAAGGAATTCATTTACCAATGACTAATACAACAGTAAATCCACTTTACATGATCGCAGGTTTAATTGTCCTTATAGTGGCTATTAGCTTTGGCATAACAAAAAATAAAAAAAGAAAAAATTAGACAAACTAAAAAGGAAGAAAAAACATGAATAAAAAAATTTCGTTCAGTCTGTTAATTTTGTTACTTAGTTTGTTGGTAGGTTTTACATTTATTCCGCATAAAAAGGAATTAAGTTTCAATGAGTATCAAGAAAAAAAACACTCTGGCGAAACATTTTATGTTGTTTTAAAAAAGAAAAACTGTTCAGATTGTCAGGATTTCGAGAAACTATTACAAGCACCTAAACAGGTTTACTATGTAGAATTAACCAACAAAGAGACCATGAAGGAATGGTCAACATTTATCCGAGAAAATAAAGTTTTACATGTGCCATCTATGTTTAAAATAGATAACGGCCATCTCAAGAAAATTGATGGAGAAGGAGATGCGAATCAATTATTCGCAAACTATCAAAAAATAACGAAATAAAAAGAATAAAAAGACAAGACAAGTTTCCTAAATAAAGGAAGCTTGCCTTGTCTTTTTTCTAGTAATAGTCGTTTATTAAATAACATGTGAAATGTTTTACAAATCCATTTTGGTTTGATAAAATAAACGCAAACATATGAATTTATTTTCATTTGTTTTGAAAGGAGGAACGAATGATTGAATTGATTTTACTTTTGTCGGTGATTCTTTTAGGTTTATTGATTGGAAATAAAAGAGTTGATAAGTGGCTTTTTCTTAAGGCATTACTTTTGTTTTCTGTTATGCTAAGTGTGAGCATCTTAATTTCGGTAGCTATGTATTTATTATTAACAATAGGCGTTGCAAACGTAATAGGGGAGCAGTTAGAGTCGTTATTTCTTTTAGGGATAGTCGTTATCATCAGTACGAGTCTTTTATTATATTTTTTATTGAATTTAACGACGAAAAAAATTGTTTTACCCATCGCTTTAATGAAAATAATTGAATATTATATTCAATGGGTATTGATTTATGTTACTATTTATCAAGTGATTTTTGATCAGTTTATTGTTTCTTCAGAAGTAAAAAATACGTTACAAGGAACTATTAATGAGCCAGTCGCAATCATTATTGTTATTTTGCCATCATTTATTTCAATTTGGATTGCCGTTGTTTTATTTAGGATTCGTATGGAAGAACTTTAATCAGATACTTTTAGAATGGAGGAGTTTGTATGTCTGCTTGGCAAACATTTAAAAATGGAACAAGGCAATTTTTTAAAGACATCTTGCAGTACTTATGGTTATTTTTTACTTTAAATGTTTTATTATTATTGGTGGGTGGGGCTTTTAGTTGGGCTACTTCCAACGCACTAAAAACTCAAGGTATTCCTTATCTTTCGTTTAATAACCTGAATTTACTGTTAGAAAAGCCGCTTGCTCTGGTGTTATTAATTCTCTTGTTGTTACTTTTTTTAGGTGCAGTTTTTTATCAGTTTACCTTTTTATTATTAGGGATTTTTCAAATACGGCAAGACCATCGCTTTCATTTTAAAGGAGTTACCAAGGCATCTTTTAAAGTTCTTAAAAAGCAAGGTGCCCGTTCGTGGTTGTTCTTTTTCGGTTATTTTGTTGTCATTGTCCCTTTTGGAAACCTAATTTTCCAAAGTAATCTATTGACGAAATTTGTGATTCCAGATTTTATTGTTGAATTTTTGTCCCAACGAATTCCTTACTTGGTGGGGCTACTGGCTTTTGGGTTATTAGTCTGGTATTTAGCTATTCGTTTCATTTACACGCTTCCATTAATGATTTTGGAGAGAAAAAAAGCAGGCGAGGCAGTTAAGGCTAGTTGGTCAATGACAAACAAACGATTATGGTTCATTATTCGTAATATTGCATTTGTGACGATCGCGGTATTTGTTTCAACGTATGTTATTTATGTGTTACTTTATCTTCTACAGTTGAAGTTAGATACCTTGAGCGATACCATTAGCTTGCTAGGTGGTATTTTAAATTTAACGGTTGTCCAATTTTTACAGTTTGTCTCTAATGCTTGGCTTTCAGTATTACTGATTAATTTCTTATATACACAATTAAATGTTCAAGTAGAAACGACGACAAAAGTTGCCTTTGACAAAGAAACGAAACGTAATAAATTAGTGACTATCGGAATGGGCCTAGGACTATTCACCATTTTTGGCGGCTATATAATTTTCAACGCTGTTTACTTAACAGGGCTATTAGAATCAAAACCTTTGATTATTTCGCATCGAGGGGTCACCAATAGTAATGGCGTACAAAATACCATTCCTGCTATGGAAAGAACCATTAAATTTAAACCAGATTATATTGAAATTGATGTTCAAGAAACCAAAGACCATCAATTTGTTGTGATGCATGATGCAAACCTTAAAGAACTCGCCGGCGTTGATGGCACGCCACAAGAATTTACGTTGGCTGAATTAACAAAAATGACCGTTAAAGAAAATGGCCAAGAAGCACCAATTGCCAGTTTTGATGATTATTTAGCGAAAGCAAACCAAGCCAAACAAAAATTACTAGTAGAAATTAAAACGTCTAAACAAGATAGTCAAGGTGCGCTTTCCAACTTTATTGAAAAATATGAACGTCCTTTGATAAAGAATAACCATCAGGTTCAATCTCTCGACTACAATGTGATCAAAGCGTTTAAAAAAGCCAAATCAAAAGTAAAAGTTAGTTTTATTTTGCCCTATAATTTCACTTTTCCAGAAACACAAGCTGATTTGTATACAATGGAAGCTACTACGTTGAATGATACCTTCATTTTAAAAGCTGACCAACAGAAAAAAGCAGTTTATGCTTGGACAGTTAATGACTCAGAGGTACTAAGTAAAATGCTCTTTATGGACGTTGCTGGAGTGATTACCGATGATTTGGAGTTAGTCAATGAAGAAGTCAATGACTTTGAAAAAAATCCGTCGTATGCGGATCGTATTTTGCATTATATTTTTATGCTGCCAAGTGTGGCTTCTCAATAAAAAATGAAGAAGAGGGTTAAACGAAATGAAAAAAGAATTTTCGCGAGTACTTCTTAAAAATCAATCAGATGAAATTCTTATTTTAAAAAATCGGCCAGACACTTGGAATTTCCCTGGCGGAAAACAAGAACTTGGTGAATCAGCGCTGGAATGTGCGATTCGTGAAATTAAAGAAGAATTAGCAGTGGAAATTACTGAACTTGAAGAAATTTTTACTGGACCACTCGTTTTTGATTCAATCGTTTGGCAAGGACATTTTTATTTTGCCAAACAAGCCCAAGGAAAAGTTACGCTGAACGAACCAAATAAAATTAAAGGCGTACAATTTATTAAGCGGTTTGAGGAAGTAAATTTTTCACCAGGATTAGCTCCGCTATTTGATTATTTAGCGCGTAGTGATTATTTAAAGTTAAATAAAACTAACTGGAAATAGAAAGAATAGGAATGTCTTTTGCTAGGGCTTTGTCAGAAAATTTGAAGAAGACATAGTTATTTGTTTTATCTTTTTACAAATAAAATTTTTCAGATATATTAGCATCAGAAAGTACAGAATCTAAAAAAGTTGCCATTGTTCCATAGACGTTGGAATGATGGCAACTTTTTATTAATAATTTGTTTGAATTAAGTAGTGGTGGTTAACCATTTAGAGTAGTAACTGGCAATTTCTTCTAATTGAGCATTTGTGGGAAATAAAGAGCAACAGATGATGTTTCGTTCTACCACATCTGGAATTGGAATATTCGTTAATAGTAAATCATAGGACGCTACAACTTCTTTTAAATCAACAGAAGAATCTAAAGTGAATAAGTTGTCAATTGCTAAGATATCCCTAAAACGCTCAGTAAAAAATTTTTTCATAAATAAATTATGTTCAATATCTGTAAAAAATAGATACCCGTTTTCATTTTCGGAGGCAGTTTATTTAAAGAGGCTTGTAATTCATCCCAGCGAATAATTAAGTGATAGATAAATTCATAAAATCTATCAATAGATTTATCATTAAGTATTTTTTTTAGAAAAGGAACACATTTGTCGTAAAAATAAGGATAATGATGAGTTAAATTTTCTAAGAAAAATTTATATTTTGGGAAAAGAATAAAAGCCTCACCATAATCGGAAACAGAAAGATTATACAAATAAAGAACTATTGCATGGTAATTAGAATTACTGATTGCTAATGCTGTGGCTAGATAATCCAGTAGTTGCTCAATCTGTCTCTTTCTTGTAAGTACTTGTTGATTTTCTTTAGATAAGAAAACTAACTCTTTATAAGATTTCAGATAATGACCATTACAGAAAATAGATTCTAAGCTATGAAAGAAAGAGGTATCCGTTTTGATAGAAAAGTAGCGGTCGAATAAATGAGAATAATCAGCAAGATTGGAATAAAGTTGTCTATTTTCAGAAAAGAATGCTAAACTACCTACTTGTTTAAATCTAAGCACGATTGAATAGACATAAAAACTAAATTTATCGATATCAATGTTTCCAGCAAATTTGAGAATAGGTAAAGACTCCTCAAATAGTTGATTAAAAAAAATATTCTGTTCTTTTGAAAGAAGTTGAGTAGATGTCACATAGGATTCTTTCAAGAATGCTATAAAAAAATTTATTATTTTCGTTTCATCGCCACTGAAAGTAAGTGGTGACGTTTGAATTTTAAAGCTAAACTTTTCTAAAAGTATCTGATTGATACGAGTAATCATTCGCTTAACTGTTGAATTGCTGACGTATAGTGCTTCTGCTAACGCCTCAGTCGAAGGATAGGTGTTGAAAATTAGTTGCTGTAGGAGCCTAAATTCAGGGGCTACTTGTAGAAAACAACTATATACATATTCTATGTTTGTATTGTTAGGAAAATGTAAAAAATATTCTAGGTTTGCAGTTTTAATAATTTCACAGGGAGAAATAATGCTGTTCAAATCAGCTAAATCATTAAGCAAGGTTGTATGATTATATTGGAAGTGCTCTTGGATGGTTGTTAATTTTTGATAAGGATTGTCGTACAAAAAATCAATTACTGTTAATTTTCTTTGGAAAGAATCAGATAATAAAGCTCTCATAAATATTATCCTCCATGTTTTCCGCTCAAAATTTATAATTTTTCTTCTATTTTTTGAGCCAAAATTTTTATGCGAATAGAATATACTGTATAAAGTAAAACTATTTGTGGAAAAGATAGTAATTTAATTAAAAAATTTTTTTATATGAATTGGAGTTTTAAGATGAGTAAAAATTTTATTACATATGAAAAATTTGAACAATTTTTAGAAAAACAGGATAAAAATGTTTATGATATTTTAAAATTCATTGCGAGCAGTGAAAAAGTATCGCTTACATATGAAGAATTATATGAAATAACAAATTTATCGGTTCAGACACTGTATGAACTACTTCGTAAATTTATAGAAATACTTCCAGTGATAGATAAGAATCAATCTTTAAGTGTTCACATAGAAAGTTATAATTGTTATTCATTTCATAAAAAAACAAGTTTTACTTTGGATTATTATTTTGCCGTTTTTCTCAGAAGAAGTCAATATTATCGTATCCTTATAGATTTATTGTATGGGAAGCAACGGACGATTGAACAGTACACTGAAAAATTATTTATTAGTGAGTCTTCAGTCAAGCGAACGATGAAGCAGTTAAGAGAAATTTTGGATGGATTTTATCTGAAAATCATTAAAAAAAATAAAA
Source organism: Enterococcus sp. DIV1537a (assembly GCF_051712085.1). NCBI lineage: Bacteria > Bacillati > Bacillota > Bacilli > Lactobacillales > Enterococcaceae > Enterococcus > Enterococcus sp. DIV1537a. The sequence continues at coordinate 570,338 of NZ_JBIOOE010000001.1, forward strand.
AGTATCTCTTAGTAGGCGATGAAGAAAAAATTCGCTATTTTTATTTCATTTTATTTAAAATTAGTAGCAATGCACCGGATGATCTATATTCTGAAGAATCAATAAAACGAATACAAACAGATTTTCAAAAAATCTATCCTAATATTACCCAGAATACGTTAGAAAACTTTTTATATTTTTTACATGTTACTAAAATCCGAATGGCGCATGACTTTCGTTTGCAAGCAAAAGAAAATCACTTTGAAGTAATTAATCGATTATTTACGCTGAAAGATTTTGAAACCCAGTTAGGGAAATATATTTTTTTTAATGATGTGATGAATAATCAAGTTGAATTAGAATGTTTATACTTTTTTATCAGTACTGATGAATTGTTAACAATTGAAACAATTTTAAGTGTTTCCGCTTATCTTTCTCCAGCTATCTTATCGGAAGAAGCTTTTTTGATTGGGAATACAATTCTTTATCAGCTTTCTCAATATTTTGACATAAAGTTTAGTCCAGAAGAATATTTCTATCTCGGTGCAAATTTTTATTTAAAAATAAAAAAGAGTGAAATTTTTTATTACTATCACTTTGAAAAAAAGTATTTAGATAAACCTATTGAGAAATACATCAATAAGTTATTTTCCGATTTTTCAAAATACTTTGAACGAAATACTGGAGAAAAGCTGCCTTTACCAGTTGACTATCTTCAATTAATTCTCTTAGAAATACTTTTAGAAAAAGATAAAAAAATTAGCGTGTTAGTTTACAGTGCGCTTGGAGATAGGGACAAAGTTCGGATTGAGAAGAAACTACAAAAGTTTATTACAATTCCTATACGTTTTGTTAATCGTTTAGAAGAAAACCCACAATTGATTATCTCTAATCGCTATCTGAAAAGTAATCAGAAGATTCCGATTTTTTATATTAGAAATTACTTTATGAACACTGAATTAAACAATATCTCAAAGTTTGTAGAAGAATTGTATTTTTTAGAGAAAGGATATAACCAATGAAAGTGAATATAATTTGTATCGGTAATAATTTGAATAGTATTTATAAAGATGAACTAGAAGAACATTTTGCGGAAAGTAACCATTATTCAGAGAAGGAATTAAAAAATATCAAGCCAAATAAAGAGGAGATTTATCTTATCTATCACTCGAATGAAGTAGAGAATGATTTGAAATATGAAGTGATTATAGCATTGTGTAAGAATTTTAAAGTACCTATCTTTGTTTTGTCGGATTGTCTGTCCTGTTCCGAGCAAATCATCTATTTGAATTTAGGGGTCATGGGTTTTCTGACAACAAAATTTACACCAGCAAATATCAAAACAATCTTAGCGAATAATTATTCTTTTTTCCAAGAATTGAATCAACAAACTGAGGCGATAGCGGCTCCCTTAAATTTTCAAATAAATTCACAAGAAAGAAGTCTGCGCATAGGTGATTCAAAACAAGTTCAATTAACAAGGTTAGAATTTAAATTTTTTAATTCTTTGTACCATAAAAAAGGCCATGTTGTGAATTATGAAGAAATCGCAAAAAATATATGGGAAAAAGAAACGTTTGAGAAAAAAGATACAGTTCGTTTGTCAATTATTGCTAAGCACGTCAGAGAAAAACTACGAGAAATTGCTGGGAATTCAGACTATATTTATACGGTGCGCTCGATTGGTTATAAGTTTAAAGAAAGCTGTTAAGGAGGAGTTCTTATGGTAAAAAAAATTAGTTTATTCATGATGATTTTTATGGCAATTGCTGGTTATGGTCTTTCGGTCTGTGCTGAAGAAGATCAAGCAATTCCATATAGTGCCACAGCAATCATTCCTGAGAACCAACTAAATAAAAATGTCAGTTATTTTGATTTACTTGTTTCAAAAGGAGAAAAACAAATAGTAATTATTCAAATAAACAACAGTAGCGACAAAAAAATAAAAATAAAAATCACACCCAATACAGCTAAAACAACTAGGAATGGAACGATTGACTATTCTGGTATGGATTTAAAGAATACGGATAATCTAAAGTATCAGTTTGATAAACTCGTATCAAAAGAGCAAGTGGTCTCGATTGAACCTCATACAAATAAAAACGTTGATTTTGTATTATCTATACCAAGGGAGGAGTTTCCAGGGATTATTTTAGGTGGATTTTATATTCGAGAAGAAAAAGATGAACAACAGGTACAGTCTTTAAATAAGACTGTTCAAATTACTAACGAGTTTTCTATGGTTATTGGCTGTCAATTAAGAATGAATGAGGAAAAAGTGCCCAAAGATTTTCAATTAAACAAAGTTAAATTGGGTACGTATGGTGGCTATTTTTCAATTATTTCTTCTATTTCTAATGTTTCTCCGTCGTTAGTTTCATTCTATTCTGTTGAAAAAACGATTCAAGATATGAATAGAAAAGAAATAGCAAAGTTTAAAAAAGAAGGGATTTCCATCGCACCTAATAGTATTTATGAAGCGCCAGACAAAATTGAGGAAAACAAGCTTAAACCAGGTAAGTATAAGATGCTACTGACGATAGAATCGAGAGATAAAAAAAACAAGTGGCGTTTATCTGAGGATTTTGAAATTACATCTAAAGAGAAAAAAGGTGTCCAAAATGAAGCAATACCGAGTACCAAAATCAGTAATCGAAAAATTATTTATTTAGTCACCTGTATTTGGTTTGGGCTAGTTATTTTATTACTTATGATATTACTTTTAAGAAAGAGAAGAAATAGGGATAGATAAGAACGAGTTGTTCTTATTTATATATATATATTATTTAGGAGGAAGAAAGATGAAGAAAACGATTTTATTTTCAATGTTAGTGGGATCAACATTATTTTTAGGTAAGGAGGCTTTGGCAGTTACACCTGCAATTTCAGAAGGAACTGCGACATTACAAGCACTTACGGAAGAGGAGGCTGGCCCAGTTACGCCGCAAATTACAGATCCAGAAAACCCCAACGGAACGGGTCAAACTGGCCTTCTAACATTGGACGCTGTTCCTAGTTTTGATTTTAAGGGGGAAGGATTATCCGGTCAATTTATGGACACATTAACACCAACCCAAATTGAAAATGGGTATGAAAAAAATGCTCAAATTACAGATCGAAGAGGAACTGGAGCAGGTTGGAATTTAAGTTTAAATATCTCAAGCTTTAAAAGCGCGGATGTCGCACTCAAGGGAGTTAACATAACAATTCCCGTTAGTCTTGAAGCGGGAACAGATAATACCTCTGTAGCACCGTCAATTGTAAAATCAATTTCTGGTATCGTAGATCCGGTTTCAGGATTTGATGCTGGAACGGTTGTGTCAGCCAATGTCGGTGAAGGATACGGGACATGGATTTCTAAATTTTCTGGTGCATCTTTGAATATTGCAGACGGGAATTCAGCTGGTAGTTACAAAAGCACTTTTACTTGGACAATCGCGCAAGTTCCAATTGGTGAATAGCAAACAGACGCATCCAACTTACTATAGTAGATTTACTTGGACGTTGTCACTCATTCCACAATAGGAAAGTGAAGAAACCATTAGGAGGGATTATTAATTGAAGTGTAATTTAATAAAAGGATTTAGTTTGTTGTGTTTACTCGCTTATTTTTTAATATTTTCAAGTAGTGTTCAAGCAGATGAGACAATACCAAACAGAGTCTCACTAGATGGAATTTTTACAACAAATTTGGGAGTATCTAATAATTCCTCCGAAGTGGTTGATGATGTCGGCGTTATTACGAATGGTCTGCCAAATCAAGTAGGAGCACTCTGGAGCACAGAAGACAATTTATTGGATTTTAAAAAAGATTTTAATATGGTTGCTTATGTTAAACAGACTGGGATTGCTGGTGCTGCCGGTGATGGTATGGTTTTTCTCTTACAAGGGGCCACACCAGAATTAAAATGGTTTACCTATTCGGGGGCTTCAATGGGAGCGCTTGGGGAAAATAAGTATAAAGGCGCCTTAGGTATTCCTAATTCTATTGGGATAGAGTTTGATTTATATGGCAATCGAAGTTCACAGGACGGTTTTTTTGATAATAACATTTCTGGCGTATATAAAAATAGTCATATTGCAGTCATTTATCCAGGAATGGAAGCAGGTTATCAAGATAATTATGTACTTTTAGGCACGTCAACAAGATATGTAAAGCATGATAATTTGATTACAGATGTTGACTTAGCTAACGGAAATTGGAATAGGTTAGATTTACATTGGCAAACAAACGAGTCGGATTTTACGAAGGGCGTTTTGACGTATCAAATTAATGGAGGTACGCCAATCATCATAAACTCTGAAATATTGAACGCGCAAGTTTTTTTAAATGGCAGTGTATCAACGGCTTATTGGGGATTTACTGGATCAACAGGACCTACATATAAAGCTGTTCAAAATGTTGTTTTTCAAAGAGTACCAGGTTTGGTGGACGCAAAAGTAAAGATGAACGTAGTAAACAAAGACGGTCAAGAATTACCAAACGGTGCAGTGCTAGAAGGCAATACAACCTATACAGTAAATGTTACAGCAGACTGGTTGGACGGCAAGCAGAACTGGCAAAATATTTTACTAGAAACAACTTTACCTGAAGGAATAGAAGTAGTTCCTGATACGACGACCATTGATGGAAATAACATATCAGATACTTTAATTTGGTCAGCGAATACGTTAAAGACGAGCGACAATCAAATTCCGCCATTAGGTAATAAACAAGAGAACACACAAACTTCTTCTACCATAAGTTTTAAAGTGAAAACTAAAAATGATAATTTTATCAATCAGAATATTACAAATCGTTTTTCTGGAAGAAATGCGATTTATAATTTAGAACCTTATACGTTTACTATCAAGCCTGTAACGCTAAGTGCTACAATTACATCACCTAAAGATCAAGCGGTTATTGTAGATAATAATTTAACTGAATTATCGATTGAAACCAGTTGGATAGCGAAAGGTACCGCTTCTATTACGCAAGCGATTGGTTATGCGCAAGGCGGAGAACTTCAGCTTGTTACATTAAACCAAGAAACGATCACGAATGAAGAAGGTAGTTTTTCTTATGATATGATCGAAGCATTCAAAAAATTGTCATATGGTGAATTTTCGGTTGAGTATTTATTGAAAAATGAAAATAATTTATCCACTTCTTCTAAAATCACATTATTTAAACAGAATGCTCCATCAGTTTCGTTAAAAGAAACTGAGCAAAGTAATACTTTTTACAAGGGCAGTCCAATAAAAATACCTGTTTTAGTAGAAGATAAAGATAGTTCTTACTTAGATATTATAATGGAGGTAGAAGGGCAAAGTGAACCATATCGACAAACAATTGAACATATTCCTGGTGAGACACAAGAAGTAGAATTGAACTATGATACCTCACTTTTAACACCAGGAATCTATACGTTGAAGATATATTGCATGGATTCAGAAAAAAACAAATCTGAAATTCTTTCTTTAGATGATATATATCTAGAAGGATTTTTAGCATTTGAAAAAGTGCCACAAGCATTTAGTAGCGATGCATTGAAAATTGGTGGAAATCCTGAAAAAGTTACTAATATAGGGGAAATAGCGATAACTGATAGTCGTGTAAAACGTGACAATTGGCTATTGGAAGCCCATTTAGTAGATTCAAATTTCGTCAATACAGCAAGCGGAACGTCAAAAGAGTTAACTGCATCTAATAATTTTTTCTATTATCAGTTAGATGGACAAATTACATCCATTAGTACGGAACCAGTGACTATTTTACGGAGTAATCCTACTGATACAGCAACTAGAATCACAGTCAATCAAGAACAAGCGAATGGTTTTTATTTTAACCCCAATAATGCAATGGGAATCGGAACGTATCAAGGGAAAATTCAGTGGAATCTAATCTCAGCCCCAACATAAGTTGAAAATAAGTAATTTTTCTTGTTTAGAAAGTCCAAGGAAAAGTCGTGGGCATTGTTTATTCCTAATAAATATGTTATAGTAATTAAGTAATCAATTTTGATAAGTAATTTGAGTTATATATTTAAAAACTATACTTCTCCTTTTGCCACTCAACATTTTTTGCAATAACTTGCATATTTTTATGCACTAGGAGGAAATATATATGAACAACGGTACAGTAAAATGGTTTAACGCAGACAAAGGTTTTGGATTTATTACAGGTGAAGATGGCAATGATGTATTTGCACATTTTTCAGCTATTCAATCAGATGGATTTAAAACTTTAGACGAAGGCCAAGCAGTAACTTTTGATACTGAAGAAGGTCCACGCGGCTTACAAGCAACGAACATCGTAAAAGCTTAATAATGAATGAAAACGGACCACGTGTTGGTCCGTTTTTTTGATAGCTGTTGTCTGATCTCGCCATTAATTACATAGCAAAACAAAGCAGATGCCATTTAAAGGAGGAGAATCTGAAGACGACCTTAACTGAGCTGTTACTTGTAAGTGGATTATTTTGGCTAGTAATCATAATTGGTGTGATTGCGGGTAGCATATTTCTAATTAAGTATTTTAGAGGTCGGAGCTGAACGGTTCTGTTCCCGCCAATTATCAGGTTTTAAGCCTGGGACAAAAATCCAAAGTGATTTTTGCCCCAGGTTCTTTATTTAATTAGGGTATCAAGTTTTAGGTAAAATAATTAACAAATTAAAAGCAATTTACTATATAATCAGAAAGGGATCTTTAAGAGAGGAGCAGGTGTTTGCTTGTCGTAATACTTTGTTTAGCAGATAGAAAAAGGAAACGTTATGCGTTACAATAGGAACGGAGGAATTTTAACCTTATTGGATTTGTAGCTGAAGTAGAACAAATATTGTTGCGTTAAGTGCGATTGAGCTTGCCACAAGCAACATTTAAAAAACTACGGATAGAAAAATCATTCCTAAACGAGAAAAAAACACTCTTTAGATGAATAAAGAGTGTCCAGAAACGTTGATAAATCAACATATTTAAATAACGCGCCCTGAGGGAATCGAACCCCCGTCTCAAGAACCGGAATCTTACGTGATATCCACTACACTAAGGGCGCGGCACGAATACTAGTTTAGCTGATATTGACAAAAATTACAAGAGGGAGGACGAAAATAATGAAATTTGAGCAACGAATGTCCCAACAACAAAAACAAGTCCAGAAGTTGGCCATGACTCAACAGCTTCAACAATCCATTCAAATTTTACAATTTAATACGGAAGAACTCGCTGCCTTTGTTGAAGCGAAAGCACTAGAGAATCCATTGATTGATTTACAAGTAGACACGCAGTACACCACAGATTTTCCGATAACTAGTCGTTCTTACACCAATCAAGACGAAGAAAATAATTATATGAATCAAATTCCAGACTATCATTTATCATTATTTGAGTCTTTAATTGATCAAATTCATTTGAATTACCGCGATACATACTTGCGAACATTGGTATTGTTTTTAGTAGAATATATAGACGTGAATGGTTATTTAACGATTTCATTAGAAGAAGCGGCAGAGAAAACCGAAGCAAGCGCCATTCAAATGCTAGATGCATTAACTTTGTTACAACAGCTAGATCCAGCAGGTGTGGGGGCACGCAATTTACAAGAATGTTTGATGCTACAAACAGAACGAGACGATACCGCGCCTAATTTAGCGTATATTTTATTGGAGGAAGAGTTTGATGCCTTAGTGAGTCGTAAATGGGGCCCGTTAGCTAAAAAATTCGGGATTGAATTAGCAGAAATTCAATTGATTTTTGATTATATACAAACGTTATCGCCAGCGCCAGGGAATATTTTTGATGCGACCGAGGAATTGTATATTCGACCAGATTTAACTGTCCGAATCAAGGAAGATCGAATAGTGGTGATTTCCAACAAAGCTGGTCGACCGACATTAAATTTTCAAGAAAATTATTTCAAACGAATGCAAGAGACTGACGACAAAGAAGTCCAAGAATATATTAAGGATAAGAAAAACGAATTTGAATGGTTAGAGCGCGCAGTGAATCAGCGGGGGGATACAATTTTACGTGTAGGGCAAGAAATTGTGCGCCGTCAAGAAGCCTTCTTTTTAGAAGCAGATCGGCCATTAAAACCAATGACTTTAAAAGAAATTGCGGATGCTTTGTCTATTCATGAATCGACAGTTAGTCGTGCGGTCAATGGAAAATATCTAGAAACCACGTTTGGCGTCTTTGAATTGCGCTCATTCTTCTCAACAAGTATTCTTTCATCAGAAGAAGATGGCGAGGATGTCTCAACAACGATGGTTAAAAAGCAACTACAAAAATTAATTGATGAAGAAGTAAAAAGTAAACCGTTATCTGATCAAAAATTAGTCGAGCGATTAAAAGATTCAGGCATGGAAATATCCCGGCGAACGGTGGCAAAGTATCGTGAAGCCTTAGGGATTCCATCTTCATCTAAACGAAAACGATATGAGTAAACAACCAAAGCTTATGAGTGATTTTCATAAGCTTTGGTTGTTTTTTTACAATTTAAAAAATGTTGGTTTTTTGAATTGTAAAAAAAGCCTAAAGGAGACAAAGTTTGCTTGCCATTTCCTAGGAAAAAACGTATATTAAAGTTACTTGCTTCTTTAAATAAAGGAAAAGAATAATTTTATAGAAAAGTTGGAAAGCACAAATGAATCAGACAGCAAATAGCAAGAAAAAACGCTATATTACAGGTTTTGATGGCATTCGGACGATCGCTGTAATTGGCGTGATTTTGTATCACCTTTTTCCCCAAGTCATGCGAGGTGGCTACTTAGGTGTTCCGATTTTCTTTGTTGTTTCAGGTTATCTTATTAACGACTTGTTGCGGCAAGAATGGGCAGAAAATCAGACCATTGATTTAAAAGGATTTTATGTGCGAAGGATGAAACGGCTGTATCCAGCATTAATTGTGATGCTTTTAAGTGCAGTTAGTTATATTACACTCTTTCAGCAGGATTTATTAAACAATATTCGCAGCGTTGTCGCTAGTAGTGTTTTTTATTACAACAACTGGTGGCAAATTTTTAAAGGGTTTTCTTATTTTGATGGATTTGCGACACAATCGCCATTTGTACATATTTGGTCATTGGCAGTTGAAGCGCAAAATTATTTAATTTGGCCATTACTTTTTATTCTTCTGGAACGCTTTGTTCGTAAGCGCGGTCGAATTTTCAGTTTAGTTTTAATCGGCGCCTTAATTTCGGTGACGCTGATGGCCGTTTTATATGTTCCTGGCGCAGATCCTACACGTGTCTATTATGGAACAGACACACGTGTTTTTTCTATTTTACTAGGTAGTGCATTGGCGTATGTTTGGCCAAGCACACGTTTGAAAGAAGAAATTCCAGAAGCCTCTAAAAAAATCTTAAATGGCGCTGGGTTAAGTGCCTTAGTTCTTTTAGTATTAGCCTTTTTAACATTATCAGATCATACAAATTTTGTTTATTATGGCGGCATGTTTTTAATTAGTTTGGCAGCCACTGTCTTAGTGGCCGTCACTGCACATCCAGGGGCAGATATGAATCGTTGGTTAACGAATCCAGTCTTTACGTGGATAGGTAAACGGAGTTATGGCATTTACTTGTATCAATTCCCCATCATGATTTTTTATGAGGCCAAAATTAAGACCTTATCGGACCATGTTTTTCTACATTCATTGGTTGAAATAGCATTAATTTTAATAGTGAGCGAATTGTCTTATCGTTTTATCGAACATCCACTGACACGATTGTCTTATAAGGATGTCTGGACTCAATTTACTGAGTTCTTACGGAAACCGTGGGACCTTCGTGAAAAAGGGACAATGGCCTTTATGACAGTGATTAGCGTGATTGCAGTATTCGGTTTAATTGTGGCCCCAGCAAACGCTAAAAGTGCGCAACAAGAGCAACTAGAAAAAAATATTGCGAAAAATCAGCAAAAAATTGAAGAACGTAAAAAAGAAGTCCAAGAAAGTGGCACGAAAAATAGTAGCACGTCCACAGAAAGTAGTACAAAACCGAGTGAAAGCCAAGACGTTCTACCCACACAACTCACCCCAGAGCAAGTAAAAAAAGCGCAGAATTTAGAAATCACAACTATCGGTGATTCTGTTATTCTAGATGGTGCTAGCGGGTTACAAGATATTTTCCCTAAAATGATTATCGATGGGGAAGTGGGCCGTCAATTGTATAGTAGCATTTCACTAATTGGTGAACTAGACAAAAAGAAAATGCTCAAAGATACTGTTTTAGTGAGTTTAGGTACGAATGGTCCTTTTACAGAGGCACAATTTGATGAATTTATGAAAGCGTTAGGTAATCGAAAAGTTTATTGGATTAATGTTCGCGTTCCAACTAGAAGATGGCAAAATCAAGTGAATAGTTTACTTAGTCAAATGGACAAAAAATACGATAACTTAACGGTCATTGACTGGTTTAATTATAGTAACGCCCATGATGATTGGTTTTATGATGACCGAGTTCATCCAAATGTGGCAGGTGGCGAGCAATACACACACTTTATCGCGGAGAAAATTTTACAGTAGCAAGAAACTTCCAGCTCAGATGAAAGGGGCTGGAAGTTTTTTGTTATAGGAAAAGCAAATATAGGTAATTTAATGATTTTCTTGAAAACCTAAGCTTTTTTTTTAGATATCTGGTATACTGTTTTTGTTACAAGTTCCCGAAAGGATTTAGCAAGTAATTGTCGTTACTTACTAAAGATGCCTTGTAACCGAAACTATTTAGGGGGAATAACATTATGACAGAAAGACATTTATTTACATCAGAATCCGTTTCAGAAGGACATCCAGATAAGGTAGCTGACCAAGTCAGTGATGCAATTTTAGATGCGATTTTGGAGAAAGATCCGATGGCCCGCGTGGCATGTGAAACATCCGTAACAACTGGTTTAGTCCTAGTATTTGGAGAAATTTCTACAACAGCTTATGTAGATATCCAAAAAATTGTTCGTCAAACTGTGAAAGATATTGGTTATACACGAGCAAAATATGGATTTGATGGAGAGACTGTCGCAGTTCTTGTAGCAATCGATGAGCAATCACCTGATATCGCTCAAGGGGTTGACGCAGCCTTAGAAGTGCGTGATCAAGATGAAAAAGACGATATTGGCGCTGGTGACCAAGGCTTAATGTTTGGTTTTGCCGTTGACGAAACACCAGAATTAATGCCATTACCGATCGCGTTAAGTCATCGTTTGGTTCGCCGTTTAGCAGAATTGCGGAAGGAAAAAGTCTTACCTTACTTACGTCCTGATGCAAAATCTCAAGTAACAGTGGAATATGATGATCAAGGTCAACCACAACGTGTGGATACGATTGTCATCAGTACACAACATGATGATGAAACAACCTTAGAACAAATCGAAAAAGACATTAAAGAACAAGTAATCAATGAGGTGATTCCTCATGAACTTTTAGATGATGAAACAAAATACTTTATCAACCCAACTGGTCGCTTTGTAATCGGTGGCCCTCAAGGAGATGCCGGCTTAACTGGTCGTAAAATTATCGTTGATACTTATGGTGGTTATGCTCGTCATGGCGGCGGTGCTTTTTCTGGAAAAGATGCAACCAAAGTTGACCGCTCTGCTAGTTATGCTGCGCGTTATATCGCGAAAAACATTGTTGCTGCTGGTTTGGCGAAAAAAGTAGAAGTCCAATTAGCTTATGCAATTGGTGTGGCGCAACCAGTGTCTATTTCTATTAATACGTTTGGTACGAGTGATCTTCCAGAAAGTAAATTAATCGAAGCAGTTCGTAAAAACTTTGATTTACGTCCAGCAGGTATTATTGAAATGCTAGATTTACGTCGCCCAATTTATAAACAAACTGCGGCTTATGGTCATTTTGGTCGAACAGATATTGATTTACCTTGGGAACAAACAGATAAAGTTGAAGCGTTAAAAGCTAGTTTAGCTGAATAATTAAATAAAAAAAACAAGAAGTCAGCCAAGTATTGGCTGACTTCTTGTTTTTTTTTGTAATAATTTTTTTATGAAAAAGCATTTTTTTAAGACATTTTGTTCTTTTTTGTATAGAATAGCTATGGAGCGATTTAGAAAATTGACAATTGAATAGAAAAGGATGTGAACAAATGGCAAAAGAAACAAATGTGAAGTTAGTCACGGTGAGTGTTTTTGTGGCAACATTTATGACAGCCATTGAAGGGACCATTGTGTCTACTGCGATGCCAACGATTGTCGGCTCGTTACATGGCATGGAAATTATGAACTGGGTATTTTCAATTTATTTATTAACGAATGCGATGTTAACACCGATTTATGGGAAACTTGCGGATAAAATTGGTCGTAAACCTGTCTTCATGATTGGCATTATCATTTTTATTTTGGGCTCCTCGTTGTGTGGCTTTGCCCAAGATATGTTGACCTTAATTATTGCCCGCGCAATTCAAGGTGTGGGGGCAGGCGCAATTTTACCAGTTGCGTTAACGATTATTGCCGATATGTATTCATTGGACAAGCGAGCGAAAATTTTAGGCTTAAACAGTGCCGCCTGGGGAATTGCTAGTATTTTTGGTCCGTTAGCAGGTGGTTTTATTGTAGATACAGTCGGTTGGCATTGGATTTTCTTCATTAATGTTCCTATTGGACTTGTTTTATTGGGCTTGATTAGTATTTTCTTAGTTGAACCAAAGCGGGAACGGACCAAGATGCCAATGGATATTTTGGGCAGCGTTACTTTGATGGCCGTTCTGCTAACGTTATTGCTAGGTTTTCAAATGATTAGCGATAATGGTTTTACACTAGTAACATTTGGTTGTTTGAGTTTAAGTGTGCTCTTTTTTGTAGCGTTTGTGATGATAGAAAAACGCGCGCAAGACCCAGTGATTGATTTGCATTTATTTAATCAACCAACGTTTGTTTTAGTAAATCTTATTGCGGCGCTTATTAGCGGTTTCTTAATGGGGATTGATGTCTACATTCCGATGTGGATGCAAGGTGTCTTAGGAAAAAGTGCAGGAATTGGTGGCTTAGTTTTAGCGCCTATGTCGTTACTTTGGATGGCTGGATCATTTATAGCAAGTAGCTTTATGGAAAAATATGCTATGAAAAAAGTCTTAACGATTGGGTTATCGATTCTATTAGTCGGGGCCATCTTTTTAGTGGTAATGCCAATGGCCGTTCCGTTTTGGCTTTTCTTTGTAGTGTCTTCTGTCTTAGGAGTTGGTTTTGGGATTACTATCACAACGACTACGGTGACCGCACAAAGTACAGTGGATCCTGAAAAAATGGGGGTTGCAACATCGTTTAATACGTTGGTGCGTACAATTGGGCAGACTGTGATGGTGTCAATTTTTGGTGTGATTTTAAATGCAGGAATGTTTGCGAAATTGGAAGCGAGCGCGTTAAACGTCGATGCAGATGTCATGAATCAATTAGTGAATCCACATACTGCAAATTTAATTCCAGCTGCGTTGTTAAAACCATTACGCGGTATCCTCTATGCAGGTCTGCATAATGTTTATTTAGTCGGTGCGGGCTTAGTTGTTGTTGCTCTTTTGTTAAATATTTTCGCAAAAGCGCAACGAGCGAAGGTTTAGTGGTACACTAATAGAAAGAGTATTGGAGGGAAAAGTAGATGGCCTTTTTACAAGCAAATATTTATTCAAATGTATTGGAAATGGAAGTGAATGTGAACGTAATTTTACCACAAGAAACGGTAAAAAAAGTGGGCACAAGTACCCAAGCAGCATTAACAGATATTCCCGTGTTGTATTTATTACATGGGATGGGAGGGAATCACAGTGTCTGGGCTCGCAGAACCTCTATTGAGCGGTATGTCGCTGATTTGGGGATTGCTGTCATTATGCCGTCCACGGATTTAGCTTGGTATACGGACACGCAATACGATATGAACTATTGGACGTTTATCTCAGAAGAATTACCGAGAATTTGTCATCAACTCTTTCCACAGTTAAGTACAAAACGAGAAAAAACCTTTGCCGCTGGTTTGTCAATGGGTGGTTATGGCGCCTTGAAATTAGGATTAGCGAAACCAGAATCTTTTGCAGCCGTTGCTTCTTTGTCTGGGGCAGTCAGTTTATCATCCACTAGTTTTGGGGAATTATTAAAAGTCCGTAAGCGAAGCTATTGGGAAGGTATTTTTGGCCCGTTAGATCAAATTGAAGGTTCCATTCACGATCCGCTGTATTTATTACAACAATTAGTAGAAAGCCAAACAGAAATGCCCCAATTTTACCTTTGTTGTGGGGAGCAAGATATGTTACTTTCTGCTAATCAACAGATGGCTCAAGCGTTGGAACAGGCACAGGCAAGTTACACTTTTGAAACTGGACCAGGAGAACATGACTGGGTGTTCTGGGATGAATGGATTCAAAAAGCCTTGGCTTGGCTACCAATACCAAAATAGAGAAAGTAGTTTTCGCTATTTATTTTAAAAGTTAACCCTTGGTCCGTCAGTCGAAATGACTGACGGACCAAGGGCTTTTTTTATTTAGATGAAGATGTGTTATCTGCTTGCAACCCATCTAAGTAGGTTTTAACGGCTTGAATAAAGGCGGATTTTTGGTGGATGGAGTGTCGAAATTGAATGCTTTCCTCCATGTACGTTAACTCATTGTCGGAGACATATTGTTTCATGTGCAGCACTTGTTCTTTTAAATAGTCATCTCCGTTCAATACTTGCGAAACGAGCTGTTTTTCCTCCGTTGCGTCCATAATCATCCCAAATAAAAGATGTTGTAAAGACGTTACTGCTAAATGAGTCATTTCTGGTGAAAAACCTGCTTCTCTTAAAATGCCCATCATTTGATTCAAATGGCGTAATCGTTGGGGATAGGCAGGGACGGTTTGGATTTCGATAGCTACGGCACAGGGAAATTGTTGATAGAGATCATAATAGTTTTCCATGAAGGCTAGTAAGTCAGAATACCATTCACCACATAATGCAGGTTCTTGAAAGTGCTCTTCAATCGCTTCAGCCATACTTTGAAGTAAGGCTTGCTTATTTTTAAAATACCAATAAATTGCGGGCGCCTGTACACCAAGCTGTTTGGCGACTTTACGCATAGAAAGTTGTTCTAAAGTGGGACTTTTTTCTAACAAAGAAAATGCGGCTGCAATAATCGTGTCTTTTGATAATTTCGGTTCCATGATTTTAGCTCCTATTAAACGTTATCTTCGTAAGTTTATCAAAAAGAAGGTACACTTTATGATAGGAAAAACTTGTGAAAAATTAACTTGTTCGCTTGTATTTTACCACTAAAAATGGTAAATTATGAATCGGCCTTATTTTACAGTGTTAAATTGGTGAAGTCAATGAGCAAATTGATTTTTTTGTAATGGGGAAGAATTCGCAGACCAACACTGAAGAAGCAGGGAACTATTTTAAGAAAGTAGGGATAAGATGGACCTTATTATTCAACACGCCAAAAAATACAAAGGCTCGGTAGTTATTGCCTTGTTGGCGGTGATCGTAATGGTTGTCTCAGCACTTTGGCAACCAAAATTGTTACAACAAGTGTTGGAAGCAATTATGAATGACGATAGCGACAAAATGAAAAACTTAGGGATTCAATTAATTGCCATTGCAGGATTAGGACTCGTTGCAGGGGTTATTAATACAATTTTTTCTGCCAAAGTTGCCCAAGGTGTCAGTGCTGACATTCGTGAAGCAACTTTCCGCAAAATCCAAACCTTTTCATTTGGCAATATCGAAAAATTTTCAGCAGGTAACTTAGTTGTTCGTTTAACAAATGACGTTACTCAAATTCAAAATGTCATTATGATTGCGTTGCAGACACTTTTTAGAATTCCTTTTTTATTTATCGGGAGTTTTATTTTAGCGATGCTAACCTTGCCACAACTATGGTGGGTGATTGTTGCACTTGTCATCGCAGTTATTTTGATTTCTATGCTGTCCTTTTCGCAAATGGGCAAGCATTTCATGATTATTCAAAACTTGATTGATAAGATTAATGGTATCGCAAAAGAAAATTTGTTAGGCATTCGTGTCGTCAAATCATTTGTTCAAGAAAAAAATCAATTGTCACGTTTTACAAAAGTGAGTGAAGAATTAACCACCCATAACTTAATCGTAGGTAGCTTATTTGCTGTGATGATTCCAGCGTTTATGTTGGTGGCGAACTTAGCCGTTGTAGGCTCGATTTTCTTTGTGAGTAACTTAGTCAAAGACGATCCAACTTTAATCGGTGGTGTCGCTTCCTTTATGAACTATTTAATGCAAATCATGATGGCGATTATTATCGGCGGAATGATGATGATGATGACTTCTCGTGCCGCTGTTTCCATTAAGCGGATTAAAGAAGTGATGGAAACAGAACCAGATGTTACCTACAAAAAAGTCCCAGAACAAGAGTTAATTGGTAGTGTTGAGTTTGATCACGTATCTTTCCGTTATCCTGGGGATGAAGAAGATACCTTGAAAGACATCTCTTTCTCTATTCAGCCAGGTGAAATGATTGGGATTGTGGGCGCAACTGGTGCTGGTAAATCTACATTGGCACAATTAATTCCACGTTTGTTTGATCCGACAGAAGGAAAGATTGAAGTTGGTGGTGTCGATTTACGAGAAGTGAACGAACACAGTCTACGAAAAACAGTTTCCTTTGTGTTGCAAAAAGCAATCCTGTTCTCTGGGACGATTGCACAAAATCTACGCCATGGTAAACGTGACGCTTCTGAAGCGGACATGGAACGGGCTTCAGGCATCGCCCAAGCCAAGGAATTTATTGAAAAATTAGCAGAAGGTTATGATGCACCCGTCGAAGAACGGAGTAATAACTTCTCTGGTGGACAAAAACAGCGGTTATCAATTACAAGAGGTGTGATTGGTGAACCTAAAATTTTGATTTTAGATGATAGCACCAGCGCGTTGGATGCTCGTTCGGAGCGGTTAGTCCGAGAAGCGTTGGATAAAGAGTTAAAAGAGACTACCACAATCGTTATTGCCCAAAAAATTTCTTCTGTTGTCCACGCAGATCGTATTTTAGTATTGGATAATGGACGTTTAGTCGGGGAAGGCACGCATGAAGAATTAGCAGCTACGAACCCCGTGTATCAAGAAATTTACGAAACTCAAAAAGGAAAGGAGGAAGCTTAATGACTGATTTAATAAAAGCTAGTAAATTTTTCTATCATTATTTGAAACGTTACAAAGTTTCGTTCCTCTTTATTTTCTTAGCAATTTTCGCAGCGACTTATTTACAAGTCAAAGCGCCGCAATTCGTTGGGGAAGCTATTCAGGAATTAGCGAAATATGCGGTTAATGTGATGCAAGGAAAAGACGATAAAAGTGCGTTCGTTTCTGTCATTTGGAAACTACTCATTTTTTATGTCTTAACTAGTGCCGCTAGTTTCATTTATAGTATTCTCTTTACACAAGTCGTGGGGAAATCGACGAACCGCATGCGGATTGGTTTGTTTAACAAATTAGAAAAATTGACGATTCGTTTCTTTGATTCTCATCAAGATGGTGAAATTTTAAGTCGTTTTACTAGTGACTTAGACAACATCCAAAATAGCTTAAACCAAGCGTTGCTACAAGTATTAACCAATATTGCCTTATTGGTTGGTGTCTTAATCATGATGTTCCGTCAAAATGTGGAACTGGCATGGGCCACAATTGCTTCTACGCCGATTGCGATTTTAATTGCGGTCTTTGTGATTAGCAAGGCGCGCAAATATGTCGATTTACAGCAAGATGAAGTGGGTAAATTAAATGGCTATATGGATGAAAAAATTAGTGGGCAACGTGTGATTATCACTAATGGCTTACAAGAAGAAACCATTGACGGCTTTTTAGAGCAAAATGAAAAAGTTCGTGCCGCTACGTATAAAGGTCAAGTGTATTCAGGATTACTTTTCCCAATGATGCAAGGAATGTCATTAGTCAATACGGCGATTGTTATTTTCTTTGGTGGTTGGTTAGCAATCAATGGCTCTGTTGATCGTGCCGCTGCGCTAGGTTTAGTCGTTATGTTTGTCCAATATTCTCAACAATATTATCAACCATTAATGCAAATTTCTTCAGGTTATAGCATGATTCAATTAGCTGTTACAGGCGCTCGTCGTTTAAATGAGATGTTTGATGAACCAGATGAAATTCGTCCCGAAAATGGCGAAAAATTAGAAGAGATTAACAAAGCTGTGGCTTTAAATCATGTTGTTTTTGGCTATAATCCAGAAACGCCTGTGTTGAAAGATGTTTCTATTCATGTGGATAAAGGTGAAATGGTCGCTTTAGTTGGACCGACAGGCTCAGGAAAAACAACGATTATGAATTTAATGAATCGCTTTTATGATGTGAATGAAGGCGCCGTGACGTTTGATGGTGTGGACATTCGTGAAATGGATTTAGATAGCTTGCGTTCACATGTAGGCATTGTTTTGCAAGAGTCCGTTCTATTTTCAGGAACAATTCGTGAGAATATTGCTTTTGGTAAGCCAGAGGCAACGGATGAAGAAATTGTTCAAGCAGCGAAACAAGCGAATATCCATGAATTTATTGTAAATCTTGAGCAAGGCTACGATACTGAGATTACGGAAGAGAATAACCTTTTCAGTACGGGGCAAAAGCAATTAGTAAGTATTGCACGAACGATTATTACCAATCCAGAATTATTAATTTTGGATGAAGCAACAAGTAATGTTGATACAGTAACAGAAGCTAAAATCCAAAAAGCGATGGACGAAGCAATTAAAGGGCGCACCAGTTTTGTGATTGCCCATCGTTTGAAAACGATTCTAAATGCGGATCGGATTATTGTTTTACGAGACGGTGAAGTCATTGAAGAAGGCAACCACCATGAACTAGTTGAACAAGATGGATTCTATGCGGAACTTTATAAAAATCAATTTGTTTTTGAATAAGTCGAAAAAGAAGCAAAATGAGTCATTCTCATTTGCTTCTTTTTTTGCTATGCTAAATAGAAAAAGGAGAAATGTCAATGGAAAAAATGAGGAATATACGGCAATTACGGCGCACGTTTTTGTTGCTAAATACTTTATTTGTACTGAGTGTATTCAGAGAGAATCGATGGACAAAATCGGCACTGCTTTTTTTGGTTGTTGGCTAATAGTTTTTTATATGGACTGCAGTAGTTGATTTATCTTGGGGGCGAAAAAGGCTGGCTGATACATTTGAAGCGGTGGTATTATTGCGCGGTTCTTCTCCAAATAGCAGGCACATTGATTGTATATTTTTCGTTTTTTGTATAAAGGTCTCTCGTTTCTTGCCGGAGAATATGCTAAAATAAAAAGCAGCAGGGGGCGAGAAAACCATGGAAAAGCCAAATAAACGCAAAGCTGATTTAGAACGTACACGGCAAATTATTTTATCTGTCGCTTCTGAATTATTCATGACAAAGGGGTTCAAAAATACCTCCAC
Organism: Enterococcus sp. DIV1537a; assembly: GCF_051712085.1. Classification (NCBI taxonomy): domain Bacteria; kingdom Bacillati; phylum Bacillota; class Bacilli; order Lactobacillales; family Enterococcaceae; genus Enterococcus; species Enterococcus sp. DIV1537a. The sequence goes on from NZ_JBIOOE010000001.1 coordinate 589,684, forward strand.
TCGTGAAATTGCTTTAAAAGCGAACATTACCCAACCGAATCTCTATCACCATTTTAAAAATAAAAAAGAACTGTATTTAGCTGTGATTGAAGAATTAACGTCCCGTGTTCAGGAAGAATTAGTCCCAATTGTTTCTGGAAATGCATCAGTAGAAGAAAAACTTTATCAATTAATCAAAGTTTTGTTAGATGAACATCCGACCAATCTTTTCTTAATGTTGAACGATATGTTTCAAGAAATGGGCCCTGATTACAATCGTACGCTGTATCAAATTTTCAAAAAAACCTATATCAATAATATTGCGGCTATTTTTGAAAGTGAACCTGAAACCAATTGCTTACAAGAGGGCATCAGTGTAGATGATGCAACTCGGTTTATTTTATATAACGTTAGTGCATTATTAAGTATTGAAAAAACGTACCAGCGAAAAACAGTGGATGACGATGTCAAAAAATTTATTCAATTTATGCTACATGGCGTTTTGAAAAGTCACAAATAAAAAATAGAGAAGCCCTGTTGAAAAACAGACTTCTCTATTTTTTGTAAAATTCACTTATCAATCGATAAATAATTATTGATTTATCGATTGATAAGTGATATAGTTTATTTCGAAAAGAAGAAAGAGGTGAACCATTCATGTTTTTAGGATTTAATGAAATGAAGTATTCAAAAGGACGGTACGTCCTTGTAGTCTTAGTAATGGTCTTGATTGCTTGGTTAATTTTTATTTTGTCAGGTTTAGCGAACGGTTTAGCTCAAGGAAATCGTTTAGCCGTAGATCAATGGCAAGCGAATCAAGTGGTTTTATCAAAAGAGGCCAATAGTAATTTAAATGTATCAGTGTTAGATGAAAACGTGAAAGAAACGATTTCAGGAGGCAAAATTGCACCGATTGGTCAACAATCTTTAGCCATCCGCCCAGCAGATGATAAAAAGGCTGAATTAACGAATGTTAGCTTATTTGGGATTGAAAAAGAAAGTTTTTTAATGCCAAAAGTGATTGAAGGAAACGCATTTACTGATAAAAATCAAGTGATTGCTTCAGAAACATTGAAAAATCAAGGATTTAAAATTGGCGACAAATTAACTGCAGGGAAATATGATGAGCAATTAGAAATTGTCGGCTTTATTTCTAAAAGTAGCTATAACATTGTGCCAGTTATTTACACTTCTCTGGATACTTGGCGGTCAATTAAATATGGTGACAATCCAGCAATGGCCAAAATGGTTAATGGTTTCATTGTTCGCAGCAAGGACAACACGGAAGTTAAAACGACTAATAAAGACAGCCAAGTTCTTTCAATTTCAGATTTTATTGAAAAACTGCCAGGATACAGCGCTCAAAACTTGACCTTGGATGGCATGATTTATTTCTTGATTGTGATTGCAGCGTTCATTATCGGTATTTTTATCTTTGTGATGACTTTACAGAAAACAGCAATGTTCGGCGTCTTAAAAGTTCAAGGGGTGCCAACTAGTTTCTTAGCAAAGGCAGTCATGCTACAAACCGCTTTATTGGCTGTTCTAGGAGTGGCGATTGGTCTTGCTTTAACGGGAATTACCGTGCTCTTTTTACCAGAAGCGATGCCTTATGCAACTAATGGACCACGCATGATTTTGTTTAGTGTACTATTGATTTTATCTGCATTAATTGGCGGGGCATTTTCAATTCGAACGATTGCTAAAATTGATCCGTTAATCGCGATTGGAGGTTAGAGACATGGCAAATGTTTTAGAAATGAAAAATATTTATAAAAAATATGGTGAAAAACATACAGAAGTGATCGCGTTAAAAGAATTATCTTTTGCGGTTCAGCCAGGTGAATTTGTCGCAGTAATTGGTCCTTCTGGTTCTGGTAAAAGTACCTTTTTAACGATTGCAGCTGGTTTACAGGCACCGACAAGTGGCGAAGTCATTGTTGGCGGGCAATCACTAAATAAGTTAACGAAGAAGCAACGTTTGGCGCAACGTTTTCAAAAAATCGGCTTTATTTTACAAAGCTCTAATTTGGTGCCATTTTTAACAGTGGAAGATCAATTTCACTTAATTGAAAAAGTTGATAAGTCACGTAAAAATAGTGAATTAAAAGAGCAATTGTTAGAGACGTTGGGTTTAAAAGAATTACGAAATAGTTATCCTCGTGATCTCTCTGGTGGGGAAAGACAACGGGTAGCCATTGCGTGTGCATTGTATCATGAGCCAGACGTAATTTTGGCAGATGAACCAACGGCTAGTTTAGATACAGAAAAGGCGTTTGATGTTGTCAAATTACTAGCGAAAGAGGCCAAAGAGAAAGATAAAGGGATTATCATGGTGACACATGATGAGCGTTTGTTGAAATACTGTGATCGAGTGGTTCGTATTCGTGATGGTGAATTGACAGAGTAACAAAACAAATAAAAGAGAACATGATCGGATTGCTGGAGCAATCCGATCATGTTCTCTTATTTCTTTTCAATACAGAAAAGAACAGGTGGCTGATTTTTTTGATTGATAAACTCATAACGTAAGACACTGTAAACATCTTGTGGTAAGGCTTGCGTGTAATTCGTGACCAAATCAAGTTCCTCTGAACCACCTTCGTGGCCATAATAAACGACTAAAATAATGCGACTTCCTTTTACCAAATGAGGCAGTAACCCATCTAACGCCTGTTTAGTCGTAGTGGGTTTTGTAATAATTTCCTTATTACTTTTAGGTAAATAGCCTAAGTTAAAAATAGCGGCAGTGATTTCTGTTTCTTCATCTAGGACAGCATGAAGATGTTCATGTCCTAATGGAAATAACGTAGTTTGTGGGAGTAAATTAAGTTCTGTTAACTTTTGTTCTGTATTGATCAACGCTTCTTTTTGGATATCAAAGGCGAAAACTTCACCAGAAGGGCCAACCAGCTCTGCTAAGAATGCTGTATCATGACCATTTCCCATTGTTGCATCAATGACGAAGTCGCCAGGTTCCACCACTTCTTTTAAAAGTTGGTGACTAAAATGTAGGGCTGTTTGTAGCATTAATTGAAAACTTCCTTTCCTGAAATGACAGTATATTTTCCTTGATAACTGTTGCGGCGTTTCATTTCCGCATCAATCGCATTGAGAACTTCCCATTTTTTCAAGCTCCACATCGGTCCGATAATTGTTTCAAAGGGAGCATCGCCTGTCAAGCGATGAATAACAATTTCGGGTGGAATCATTTCTAACTGATCACAAATCACTGAAACATAGGCTTCTTTGCTCATCAATTGTAAGCGTCCTTCATTATAATCCCGCATCATTTTGGTATTTGTCATTAAATGAAGTAAGTGCAGTTTAATCCCTTGGATATCTGAATCCTGAATAGTTCGCCGCACATTTTCGCGCATCATGGCAGGTGTTTCCCCAGGTAGCCCGTTAATTAAATGTGTACAGACCCGAATCCCGTGTTTCCGTAATTTAGCCACACCATCTAGATATGTTTGATAATCATGAGCACGATTAATGGCAGCGCTAGTTTCCTCAAACGTGGTTTGCAAACCCAACTCTACCCATAAATAAAAGCGTTCATTTAATTCGGCTAAATAGTTCACTACCTCATCAGGCAAACAATCAGGACGGGTACCAATGGATAAACCAACGACACCTTTTTCATTGACTACTTGTTCAAACCGATGACGAATAACGTCAACGGGCGCATGTGTATTGGTGAAATTTTGGAAGTAAACAATGTATTGATCGACAGTTGGCCATTTTTGATGCATCAATTGGATTTCTTTTTGAAATTGAAGCGGCAGGGGATCGCTAGGTGCAACAATCATGTCGCCTGAGCCAGAAACACTACAGAACGTACAACCACCTTTGGCAACCGTCCCATCACGATTGGGGCAATCAAAGCCACCATCAATTGGCACTTTAAAAATCTTTTCACCAAACTGTTGACGAAGTGCATAGTTCCAAGTGTGATAGCGTTTATTTGGATCATCTGAATAAGGAAAAATTTGCATAATCAAGACTTCTTTCTAGCGTTGTTTGCTTTGAAATCGCCAAACAAAGCGTTTTTCTAAATAAATAGGGTAACTTAATAACAACCAAGCTAAACCAAGACAAAAACCACCTAAGATATCGCTAGGGAAATGGACACCTAAATAGATTCGACTAACCCCAATCATGAAAATCCCAATACCTAGTAAAATTTGCACACAAAGGCGGACCGTTTTATTTTTAATGAAAATTGGCAGAATCAATAAAATAGTGCCGTAGAACAAGGTACTTCCTACAGCATGTCCGCTAGGAAAACTATACGTATGTTCAGTTACTAAATGCTCCAAAGTAGGACGTTGGCGCATAAAGAATAATTTTAATAAAGAATTACCTACGCCAGCAATTAAGGCAGTATTAATAAAGAGCCATAATGCTTCAGCATAATATTTCCAAACAATAAACAGAGCAATGACAACGATTGCTAAGATGATAATCGTCAATGAATTGGCAAATTTGGTGTACCAAATAAAAAAGTTATTTAGCTGTGGAAAAGGACGACGAACAAAAGAAGTAATCGTTTGATCAAAGCCTTTGAGCCAGGTTGGATAAAAACGAACAACATAGCCTAAAAACATAAATACTAAAAGAAAACAACTACCTGCAAATTGATAATAAAGTTTGTTTTTCATAAAAAATCCTTTCAAAATTTAATCGCAACAATCCGTATTATACCATCAAAAGGGTAAAAAATTAAAAGATAATTTCATTGCCTGATTTGGAGGGGATACAGATATTAAAAAAGTTCTGGCACCACAATCTCTCATTGTGGTGCCAGAACAGATGTTTTAACTGGCACATGTTTATTGATTATCATCATCAGGAGTATCAACGGTAATATCTCCGAATTCGCTAGAAAGGTTAAACTCTGTATCCGCACGACCATTCTTATAAGATGTTCGCTCTTTGTTTAAAAGTTGAACATCGCCTAATTTTGATTCCCCTTTGATTGAAATGTTACGCAAAATTTCTCCAGAATTTACATAAATATCTCCATGGACAAGAGCGACAGTTAATTTTTTAGGCACAGCAGGCATGTCTAAAGAAAAATCACCATTTTCACTTGAAAAGTTAGCTTCTCCTTTGAAATCATAGACGCTAATATCGCCATCTGTCGTTGTTGCTTGGATGTTTCCACGAGCATTTTGCACTCGAATATCACCAGAAGTAGTCGTATTTTTGATTTCATCGAAATAGGCTGAATCCAACGTTATATCGCCGTCAGTGGTTTCAACTGTTGCTGTTTTAGCGGAAGTATCCGCTGAAAGGTAGATACCATCTGAAGAGTTAAGCGTCATTTTTTTGGCTTTAACACCCGATAGACTAACATAAGAATTTGGTAGATTAGTTGTTAATTCGTCTACGTTAAAAGCATTCAATGAAACTGGTGAATGGGTTGAGCCATCAATCACTAACTTTTTCACATTATTAGGAATCTGGACACTCACGTTCGGTGTGAAGTCACTAAAAATACCAATATTAAAGAATGACAATTCGGATTGGTTTTGTGTACGAGTGGTATTGATGGTTGCTGTTATTTTATTTTTTTCTTCTTTGACATCTAAGGTGCCTTCAGCTTTTGAATAAAAGGCATTATTCGGTGATCGTAACCCCATTTTGTTACTATCAGTTTTATAAATGGTATAAGGTCCTTTGCCTTTTAAGGATAAGTGAAGTTCTTCGCCTGCTTGTTTATTTTTTAGTGTATAACTTTCTTTTAGCGGTGTGACTGATTTTTCCGCTTGCTTGTAATAATAGACGGCGCCAGATCCACCAATTAGCATCGCTAAGACAGCAATGGATAAGAGAATCCCTGTTGTTTTTTTCATTAGATATCACCTCGTAAAACAGCAATGTTCCATTGGAAATAACGCTTAAAGACATGTGCTGAAAATTTTAAAATTGGTAGAAACAGTAACCAACCAATGATTGATGCACCAAATAAAAAGAGACTCATAGATAATTGGAAAAAGGAAGCGGCATTTGCTTGGGTAATAACACTATAAATACCATAAATTGGTGAAAATAAAGTTGCAGCTCCGGCAATGCCACAACCGACGTACATTAAGGCAATCCCTAAAATAACCCAAAACATGAAGAAAAAATTTAAACAGAAAATACCAAGCACTTGGAAAAATCGGGTTAGTGGCCGATGCTGTGGTCGTTGATAGTATGGAGAATCATTATCATAGTAAAATTCAGATTCTTCTTCATAGGGATGATCATAAGCAGGTGTAGCCGCTGGAATTTCTTGCCAGCCATTATTTTCAATTTTTCGTTCCGTCAATTCAATGCCTTGTTCTTTCAAAATTTCTTCTGCGATAACCCGTGGTTTCCCCAATGATTTTGCCACTTGTTCTTCTGTTTCGCCTTCCGCAACACGAGCATCAAATAACGCCTTGTATTTCGCAAGAATAATAGCTTGATCTTTTGGATTTAATGCTTTTAAATAAATTTTCAGCTCAATAATAAAATGTTCTTTATTCATTCCGCTCCCTCTTTCTACACGATTCATTTCTCATCTTAAACTATAATTTCTTTTTGAGCGAATAACAAGAGGAATTAAAAAAATCAGACTAAGGTAAAGAAGCGTCTACAACTAAAGTCGCAGTTTTTTTCCGAGTAGTAACAAGAGAGGAAATCCATGTTAAAAAACATTACTTCTTTACAATCTAGTTACAGTAATATGAAATTTTGTTGAAGTGTTTTTAATTCGCCAGAAAAAAAGGTATACTTGTTATAATAACAAAACTAAAAAATTACATTTACATATAAGTTAAAAAAGGAAAGTTGGGGACGTATCAATGAAGAAAGAATCAATGTCACGTATCGAAAGAAGGAAAGCACAACAAAGAAAGAAAACGCCAGTACAATGGAAGAAGAGCACTACTTTATTCAGCTCGGCGTTAATTGTTTCATCTGTAGGAACGCCCGTTGCGTTACTACCAGTGACTGCTGAGGCAACAGAAGAGCAGCCAACAAATGCGGAAGTTGCCCAAGCACCTACTACGGAAACTGGCTTAGTAGAGACACCAACAACAGAAACTACGCCAGGAACTACGGAACAACCGACAACGGATTCGTCAACAACGACTGAATCGACAACTGAATCATCAAAAGAAACACCAACAACACCAAGTACCGAGCAACCAACAGCTGATTCAACTACACCTGTGGAATCAGGAACGACTGATTCTTCAGTAGCAGAAATTACGCCAGTAGCTCCTTCAGCAACCGAGTCTGAAGCAGCGCCTGCGGTTACACCCGATGATGAAGTAAAAGTACCAGAAGCTAGAGTAGCTTCTGCGCAAACTTTTTCAGCGTTATCACCGACGCAAAGTCCTTCAGAATTTATTGCCGAGTTAGCTCGTTGTGCACAACCTATTGCGCAAGCCAATGATTTATATGCATCAGTGATGATGGCTCAAGCAATCGTTGAAAGTGGTTGGGGAGCAAGTACGCTATCTAAGGCACCAAACTATAACTTATTTGGGATTAAAGGCAGCTACAATGGACAATCTGTCTATATGGATACATGGGAATATTTAAACGGCAAATGGTTAGTGAAAAAAGAACCTTTCCGTAAATATCCTTCTTACATGGAATCATTCCAAGATAATGCGCACGTGCTAAAAACAACTTCTTTCCAAGCGGGCGTTTACTATTATGCTGGGGCTTGGAAAAGCAATACAAGCTCGTACCGCGATGCAACTGCTTGGTTAACAGGTCGTTATGCGACAGATCCTAGCTACAATGCTAAATTAAATAATGTCATTACCGCATATAACTTAACTCAATATGATACACCATCTTCTGGTGGAAATACTGGGGGCGGAACAGTTAATCCAGGAACAGGCGGCTCGAACAATCAATCAGGAACGAACACGTACTATACTGTAAAATCAGGAGATACCTTGAATAAAATTGCCGCGCAATATGGTGTGAGCGTTGCTAATTTACGCTCATGGAACGGCATCTCTGGCGATTTAATTTTCGTTGGTCAAAAACTTATCGTGAAAAAAGGTGCTTCAGGTAACACTGGTGGCTCAGGCAGCGGTGGTTCTAACAATAATCAATCAGGAACGAACACGTACTATACTGTAAAATCAGGGGATACCTTGAATAAAATTGCCGCCCAATATGGCGTGAGCGTTGCTAATTTACGCTCATGGAATGGCATCTCTGGCGATTTAATTTTCGTTGGTCAAAAACTCATCGTGAAAAAAGGTGCTTCAGGTAACACTGGTGGCTCAAACAACGGTGGCTCTAACAATAATCAATCAGGAACGAATACGTACTACACAATTAAATCAGGCGATACCTTGAACAAAATTGCCGCCCAATATGGCGTGAGTGTTGCTAATTTACGCTCATGGAATGGCATTTCTGGCGATTTAATCTTCGCTGGTCAAAAAATTATTGTGAAAAAAGGTACTTCAGGTAACACCGGTGGCTCAAGCAATGGTGGTTCTAACAATAATCAATCAGGAACGAATACGTACTACACGATTAAATCGGGCGATACCTTGAACAAAATTTCTGCACAATTCGGTGTTAGTGTGGCTAACTTACAAGCCTGGAATAACATCAGCGGTAGTTTGATTTTTGCTGGTCAAAAGATTATCGTGAAAAAAGGCGCCAACTCAGGTTCAACGAATACGAACAAGCCTACGAATAATGGTGGCGGTGCGACAACATCCTACACGATTAAATCAGGTGATACGCTGAATAAAATTTCTGCACAGTTTGGCGTGAGTGTTGCTAATCTACGTTCATGGAACGGGATCAAAGGCGATTTAATTTTTGCTGGTCAAACAATCATCGTGAAAAAAGGCGCTTCTGCAGGTGGCAATGCTTCTTCAACAAATAGTGCATCAGGCAAACGCCATACAGTTAAAAGCGGTGATTCACTTTGGGGCTTATCAATGCAATACGGAATCAGCATCCAAAAAATCAAACAATTAAATGGCTTAAGCGGGGATACAATTTATATTGGTCAAACTTTAAAAGTTGGTTAATTTAAGATTGAAAAAAATAGCTATCTTTGGTAACATGAGTCTTATAATAGAAAAAAACAATGAGAAGGAATAGTAGAAAGAACCATGTGATAGAGAGCGTATGGCTGGTGGAAATACGTACAGAAGCTTTTGAACTCGCCTTTAAGTTACTTTTTTGAACAAACCAAGTAGGAAAAGTCGGTGACGATCGTTAAGACGTTTGAGGTTAAGGTGACGGTGACTGACCGTTTCTTTGACGAATTTAGGTGGTACCACGTTGCATTTGTATGTTCACGTCCTATAGGAATTTTTCCTATAGGACTTTTTTTTATCACTAAGTGGCTAGTTTAAGTCAGAATAGTGACAATGGCTGCAGGTGGCAAATTTTAAGAATGAAAAATTTTATATTACTAGGAGGAATAACATGAGCTACAATCACAAAGAGATTGAGAAAAAATGGCAAAAATATTGGGCTAAGAACAATTGTTTCAATACATTGGACGACCCAAATAAAGAAAAATTTTATGCACTAGATATGTTTCCCTATCCATCTGGACAAGGCTTACACGTAGGTCACCCGGAAGGCTATACAGCAACCGATATTCTTTCACGTATGAAACGTGCGCAAGGCTATAATGTGTTGCATCCAATGGGCTGGGATGCGTTTGGTTTGCCAGCAGAGCAATATGCGTTAGATACAGGAAATGACCCAGCTGAATTTACTAAGAAAAATATCGAAACATTCCGTCGCCAAATTAATTCACTAGGATTCAGCTATGATTGGAATCGTGAAATTAATACCACTGATCCTGAATATTACAAATGGACACAATGGATATTTACAAAATTATATGAAAAAGGGTTAGCTTATGAAGCAGAAGTTGCGGTTAACTGGGTCCCTGAATTAGGAACTGTTATTTCAAATGAAGAAGTCATTGATGGAAAAAGTGAACGTGGCGGTTATGATGTGGTTCGCCGACCAATGCGTCAATGGATGCTGAAAATTACTGCTTATGCAGATCGCTTATTAGAAGATTTAGAGCTTGTTGATTGGCCAGAGAGTATTAAAGATATGCAACGAAATTGGATTGGACGTTCTGAAGGAGCCAATGTGACCTTTAAAGTCGCTGGCACAGAAGAAAGTTTCACGGTGTTTACAACCCGTCCTGATACCTTGTTTGGTGCAACCTATACTGTTCTAGCTCCTGAACTAGAACTAGTGAAAAAAATTACGACACCTGAACAAACAGCAGCTGTAGAAGCATATATTGAAGAAACCTCAAAAAAATCTGATTTAAATAGAACGGATTTAGCAAAAGAAAAAACAGGTGTTTTCACAGGTGCGTATGCTATAAATCCAGTCAATGGCCAAGAAATTCCAATTTGGATTGGCGATTATGTTTTAGCAAGCTATGGCACAGGCGCAATCATGGCGGTCCCAGCACATGATGAACGGGATTACGAATTTGCGAAAACATTTGGCATTGATATCCTACCAGTAATCGCAGGTGGCGACATTACAACAGAAGCCTATACAGGGGATGGACCGCATATCAATTCTGATTTCTTAAATGGATTAAACAAAGCAGAAGCCATCGCTAAAATGAATGAGTGGCTAGAAGAAAATCACGTAGGGAAAAAAGAAGTATCTTATCGTTTACGTGACTGGTTATTCTCTCGTCAACGCTACTGGGGTGAACCAATTCCTGTGATCCATTGGGAAGATGGAACAACCACAACGGTTCCTGAATCTGAGTTACCTCTACGTTTACCAGTAACATCGGATATTCGCCCAAGTGGAACTGGGGAATCGCCATTAGCAAACATTGATGAATGGGTCAATGTCGTCGACCCTGAAACTGGCATGAAGGGAAAACGTGAAACGAATACTATGCCACAATGGGCTGGAAGCTCTTGGTATTACTTACGATTCATTGATCCTCATAATAAAAATGAAATTGCTGATTTTGAAAAATTAAAACGTTGGTTACCAGTTGATATCTATATTGGTGGTGCCGAACATGCGGTGCTGCATTTACTTTATGCTCGTTTTTGGCATAAATTCTTATATGATATTGGTGTGGTTCCTACCAAAGAACCTTTCCAAAAATTATACAACCAAGGTATGATTTTAGGAGAAAACAACGAAAAAATGTCTAAATCACGTGGCAATGTTGTAAATCCCGATGATGTGGTGGCTAAATATGGTGCGGATACGTTACGTCTTTATGAAATGTTCATGGGCCCATTAGATGCTTCCATTGCTTGGAATGAAAATGGATTAGAAGGAAGTCGTAAATTCTTAGATCGCGTTTGGCGTCTGATTGTTGATGAAGAAGGCAAAATGCGTGACCGAATTACCACAATTAATGATGGCCGTTTAACGAAAGTTTATCATCAAACGGTTAAAAAAGTGACAGAAGATATGGCAAACTTGCACTTTAATACAGCGATTTCTCAATTAATGGTTTTTGTGAATGAAGCCAATAAAGTGGATGCCTTACCTTATGAATATGTGGAAGGATTTGTCCAATTACTTGCGCCAATCGCGCCACATATTGGTGAAGAACTATGGCAAATTTTAGGTAACGAGGAAAGTTTAACTTATGTCCCTTGGCCAACCTATGATGAAACGGCCTTAGTAGAAGATGAAGTGGAAGTAGTTTTCCAAGTGAACGGAAAATTACGTGGCAAACAAAATGTCGCTCGTGGGTTAAGCAAAGAAGAATTAGAACAAATTGCAATGAACCATGAAGCTGTTAAAGAATTTATTGAAGGAAAAACAGTGCGCAAAGTGATTGCTGTTCCAGATAAATTAGTAAATATTGTTGCAAATTAAGTTTACATGTTTTTATTAAAAAAAGAGCCGGACGTATCAAAACGTCAGGCTCTTTTTAAGGTTGTTTTGTTTTACCTTTTTGATTCATATGTTCTTTACATGTGATTGTTATGACTGAAAGCAAGGCGATGAAGAGAAAAAAGTAACCAAGCGGCGTACAGAAAAAGGCGGGTTCTTTTAAAAGTCCATCGCTAGATAATGTTGATCCAACTAAAATAGAGATCATAAATAATAAAAGACTAATCAAGCCAAGAAATAAGCTAATACGATATTTTTTCAACTTCAGTTCCTCCTTTAATGAACTATCACTAAGATAAATCAAAAAGGTTAACTTTTTTTTAGGCAACTGTTAAAACTTAGATAAGAAATCTATTTTCTAAGTTTGTCGTTGTTGGTAATTGGTTAAGATCATACGTGAAAAGGGACCGACAATCAGCAATTGATAAGGAAGGGCAACAATAAAGTTCAGGCCCCAAGCTTGGAAATACGCACTTAGTGACAACGTCTGGCCTTCCATTAATAAGCCAAATAAAGACATACAAGTCACCATGCTGATAATCATGAGACTCGAAATGGTCAGAATAAGTAATAGCCGTTTTTCTTTATTAAAGGGTAAAGAAAAAGCGATTTTCTTAGCTAAGACACCAACGATGAAAACATCTAAAATAAAAGCAACGATAAATCCAGGAAGCAAACCTTTTGATAAGGCGTACAATGAAAATTCTCCATGCAATAATAAATTATAGGTGCTCATTCCGAAAACCATCAGAAAGCACATTAACGTAGTAAAAAGCATTCCTTCTTTTTTATTAGTAGGCATTTTTTTCTCCTTTCATTTATTGAGAGTAATGATTGTTCTAGGCAGAAAAGGACAAATTCTCTCGACTTTTACTAGTGTAGCAAAAATAAAAGTTCTTCATAAGTTAGAATTTGCTAAATTTTCTATGTAAATTTAAAATTATAAAATAGTTGAATTTTGTAATTTTGAATGTTAAATTTAAGTGAAAGGTATTCTAAATTACAAAAAAACGTTTTTTTGTAATTTAGAATAAGAAAAGAGGGGTATAATGACATATAAATTACTAAAAGTAGATTTTTATAAAAATAGAGATTCTTTTGAAAAGAAATATCAAGAACGTTTAAATTTTGATTCTACTTTACAAACTAAGTTATTTATCCACCCATTTGACAAAGAAGAACGGAAAACAAAAGAAACCTATGAGTTATTCTACGTTCCTTTACTTCAACACAGCGTATTACAAGAAAAAATTATGAAAAATTCTCAAGAAATAATGAGATATATACATAAATTACCAAAAATTGTACAAAAAAATATCTTTTTTTATCAATTGATTGAAGAGATACAAAGTACGAATGAAATTGAAGGGGTTAAAAGTTCAAGAAAAGATATTAGCAAAGTTTTACACAAATTAAATGCTAATTCAACTGAAAGATTTCAGGGCATTGTAAACATGTATAAAGGTATTGTGACTGATAAAATGCTAAAAATAGAAACATTAGGTCAATTTAGAGAAATCTATGATGAACTCTTTAAAGCTGATATCCAAGAAGAAGACTATCCAGATGGTTTATTATTTAGGAAATCTGTTGTGTATATCAGTGATAAAGACAAAGTTGTTCATCAAGGTAGTTCCAACGAAGAAAGTATTATAGCTGATCTAGAAAAACTTATCCTTTTTATGAATCAATCAGCACTACCAAGCTTACTTAAATGTTGTATCAGTCATTACTATTTTGAGTATATTCATCCCTTCTATGATGGGAATGGACGAATGGGCCGTTTTTTGATGTCTAACTATCTCTCTAGAAAATTGGATCCACTGACAGGATTGACTGTTTCCAATGCCGTAATCCATAATAAGAGAAAATATGAAAAAGCTTTTTCCGAAGTCACAAATCCAAGAAATAGAGGAGAAGTAACTCTTTTTGTTCAGACGATGTATGAATTTATCTTATTAGGACAAACGGAAATTTTAGAAGAGCTGAGAACATGGACTAATCAGTTGAAAAGAGCCACGCAATGGTTACAACATTCAGAGTTACCTGAAGATGAATGTAGTGTTCTATTTTTATTAATTCAAGCACATATGTTTAGAAATGGCACCGAAAGTGTGTCGATTAAAGAGATTCAAGAAAATCAAAACTGGTCCTACGGAAAAGTTAAGCGAATAACGGAAACATTAGAAAAACAAGCGTATATTCAAGTTCAAGGAAAGAAACCGAAAACGTATCGAATCACTCAACAATTTGAAGAAACAATTGGATAAAAAAATCCTGAAACTCTCGATTTTGAGAGCTTCAGGATTTTTTATTGGTCAACTTTTAATGATTTGTAACATCCTCTCCAAACCATTTTTGAGAAATTTTACTAAGGGTGCCATCTTTTCGCAACGTTTCAAAGGCAGTATTGATTTTTTGGACTAATTGATTGTCTGATTTGCGGACGCCCACAGCAAAATCTTCATTGTCATAGCCTACATGAGAAATAGTATAGTTTTTTAAATTATCTTCGTGGGAAAGATAGTAGTTGGCGTAGACGCGATCAATTAGGAGCCCATCAATTCGGCCAGATTTTAAATCTAAGAAAGCTTCATTAAAGCCGTCATATAAAATAGGCGTTTGGTCTTTAACAAATTTTTTCAAAACGTCGGGCTGACTTTCGAAGCCATCATAGCCAGAAGAGCCGTTTTGAACCCCTAAAATTTTGCCTTGCATGTCGCTCGCTGTTGCAATGTTTTTTTCTTTTAAAGAAACAAGTACTTGATCGTTCGTCATGTAAGGTTGTGTGAATTGAACTTTTTCGGCCCGCTCGCTCGTTTTAGTGTAGCCGTTCCAAATAAGATCAATGGTTTGATTTTGTAATTCTGTTTCTTTCATAGACCAATCAATCGGTTGGAAGTCAACGGAAATGCCATAAAGTTTAAAAACCGCTTTGGCTAAGTCGACATCAAAGCCGACAATTTTGCCTGATTTATCTTGAAAACCCATGGGCACAAAGGAGTCATCTAAGCCAATAATAATCCGTTTTTCTTCGTTAATCCGTGTCCATTGATCTTCGTTGCTTTTTCTTTTACCACAACCTGCAAATAGGAGTAAACTACAACAGATAACCAGCAAGGCTAAAGAATATTTCTTTTTCATCATAAACTCCTTTCTATTGGACGGAGGCAACCGTCAAAAGATTGTCTGCAATTTTTTCAGCGAAAGCCATATCGTGGGTCACGACAATCTGTGTCATGCCTTGTTTCCGTAAATCTAAAATAACTTCTTCCACTTGTTGGCGTAAAGCTGGATCTAGCGCGCTCGTTGGTTCATCGTACCCAAGAACTTTTGGCTTCATTGCTAAGGCACGAGCAAGTGCAACTCGTTGTTTTTGTCCACCGGAAAGTTGGTACGGATAGAGTTTTTCTTTACCAGCCAAGCCCAATTTTTCCAGTAATTCTAAAGCTTCTTGCTGACTTTTTGCTTTTTCTTCTTTTAGTACTAATGTAGGTGCTAAGGTAATGTTTTCTAAAACTGATAAGTGAGGGAAAAGTTGGAAATCCTGGAAAACGACCCCAACCACTTGATCGGCATTGTCCATTTCAGCAGGATTGAAAGGAACACCATCCAACAAAAGCTCACCAGAATCAATGGTTTCTAAACCAGCCAAACAACGAAGTAAAGTGGTTTTTCCGCCGCCTGAAGGACCAACAATCGTTAAAATTTTACCCTCTGGAATTTCTAAATTTAAGTGATCAATAATGGTCCGGTTGTCAAAATGTTTGGTTAAATTTTTAATAGTTAACATGGTAGAGTCCTCCTATTTATAATATTGATAGAATTTTTCAATTTTCTTAGAAGCAACAGTCAAAATTGCCGTAAAGAGTAAATAAATCACTCCCACTAAAGCTAATGGCACTAATGTAACATCGCGGCTCATCGCAATTTTACCAGCACGTAAAAGATCGCCTAAGCCAAGAACATAAATAAGAGAAGTATCCTTGACCAAATTGATAATTTCATTTCCTACGGAAGGCAGCACGATTTTAACAACTTGTGGCAAAATAATCCGAGTGACTGTTTGAAAACGTGTTAAACGTAAAACCTTAGCAGCTTCATATTGACCTTGGGGAATTGCTTGAATCCCCCCGCGGAAAATTTCAGCAAAGTACGCAGCATAATTTAAAATAAATGCGAATAAGGCCGCATCGTAACGTTCAAAGACAATACCAATTAATGGTAAGCCGTAAAAAACAAAAATCAATTGTAACAATAGCGGAGTGCCGCGCATTAACCAAATGTAGAGGTTAATTAAGTAACGTAAAGGTTTAAACGAACTTTGTAAAATAAAGGCAATGATGATCCCCAGTGGAATCGAGCCAAGGAGCGTAAAGAAAAAGACTTTCAGTGTCATGCCAGCTCCGCTAACTAAAGCAGGTAAAATTTCTAAAATATAATCCATCATTTTTTCCTCCAACAATTTTTATTAAAAAACAAAAAAGCCTCTTGGCTGTGAGCCAAGAGGACGAATCGCATTCGTGGTGCCACCTCAATTTACTTATCTTTCACAAGATAAGCCTTATGTAGTTGCGTTGACAACTACTCTCTGTTAACGATAGAGTCACCGGTTTTTCTTACTAAAGGATTCAGAAAAACATCTTTTAGGTGTGAGTAAAGAAGAATCCATCTTTTTCTTTCAGCCAATGAAAAAGTCTCTGTAAAGGAAGAGCTAAATTACTATGTCCTAAGCCTTGATTGTAAGTATGAAATTGTTCGAACGGAACAGAAAACCTGTTGCTTTTCTAGCTTATCCCATTAAGCATATAGAAAAGAGGACAACAGACTTGAGCAGTTGAGGCACTCTCTCAGGTTGAAAAGCGCATCTAAAAAAACAAAAAAGTCCTTTGGCTGAATAGCCAAAGGACGAATAATCAATTATCGTGGTTCCACCTTAGTTTATTCGTGTTTCGCAACACGAACCTTATGAAGTTCATAACTTCGCCTGTTAACGAGTGGTCCCGGACTTTCCTACTAAGGGTTCAAAAAGTCAACTCCCAGATGTGGTTCGCTGTTTCTTTACGTCTTTTTCCACCAACCAAAGACTCTCTTCACTAAAGGAAACAGTTACTCTTCTGTTCTCTGTTTTTCAATACTTTACCACCAGAAAAAATATCTGTCAACTCTTATTCTTAAAAAAATATTTTTCTTTCAAAAAGTAAGTGCTGAAAAAGGACAAATGTATGGAAAATCATGTAAAATGTAGGTAAGTTGTTTGAACAGAAGGAGGAGTTTTGGTATGAAACAGAAAAAGTGGTTAATCGGACTTGTTGCACTGGGCTTGGTTTTAGCAGCATGTGGAAGTGGCGGTTCGAAAACGACCTCAAACGAACCAGCTACACAGAAAATTAACGTCGCATCTGGTGGTGAACTCTCGACATTAGACAGCGCTCATTATACAGATGTCTATAGTTCCGATATGATTGGTCAAGTAGTTGAAGGCTTGTATCGACAAGATAAAAACGGAGATCCTGAGCTAGCTATGGCGAAAGCAGAGCCACAAGTTAGTGAAGACGGGTTAGTCTATACATTCAAGTTACGAGAAGCAAAATGGACAAACGGGGATCCAGTTAAAGCAGGGGATTTTGTAGTTGCGTTTAGAAACGTGGTCGATCCAGCATATGGTTCAAGTAGCAGTAATCAAATGGATATTTTTAAAAATGGGCGTGCGGTGCGGGAAGGACAAGCCACGATGGAAGAATTTGGTGTCAAAGCAATCGATGACCAGACACTAGAACTAACATTGGAAAATCCAATTCCTTATTTAGCCCAAGTCTTAGTTGGAACACCTTTTATGCCTAAAAATGAAGCCTTTGCCAAAGAAAAAGGTACTGCCTATGGGACTTCTGCAGATAATTTTGTTGGCAATGGACCGTTTGTAATTTCAGGCTGGGATGGCAATTCCGAAACTTGGAAATTGAAGAAGAATAATCATTATTGGGATAAAGAACACGTAAAATTGAATGAAATTGATGTTCAAGTAGTGAAAGAAATTGGCACAGGAGCCAATCTTTTTGATAATGGCGATTTAGATTACACTGTTTTAGCAGATACTTATGCACTTCAGTATAAAGAGTCAAAACAAGCGCATTTTGTACCTAAAGCCATGGTGGGTTATTTAAGCCCAAATCATCGCCGTGAAATTACCGGCAACGAACATGTTCGAAAAGCTTTTTTACAAGCGATTGACAAAGAAACTTTTGCAAAAGAAATTTTAGGAGATGGCTCGACAGCTTTAAATGGTTTTGTACCAGCTAATTTTGCAAAAAATCCAGATACAGGTGAAGATTTCCGCAAAGAAAATGGTGATTTATTGCCATATAATATTAAAGAAGCCCAAGCTAACTGGAACAAAGCGAAAGAAGAGTTGGGCAAAGATAAAATTGAATTGGAACTAATCTCAGCGGACTCAGCGATTGCCAAGAAAACCATTGAATTTGTTCAAGGGCAATTGCAACAAAATTTACCAGGTTTAACAATCAAATTAAAATCATTGCCTTTGCAAAATCGTTTGGATTTACAAACAGCAGGTAATTACGATTTAGCCTTTGGAACATGGACGCCTGATTATGCTGACCCCATTAACTTTTTAGAATTTTATGACTCAAAAAGTGGCTTAAATACTTCTGGTTATAACGATTCAGCGTATGATGCGGGTCTCCAAAAAGTTAGAAAAGATTACGCCAATGAACCTGAAAAACGCTGGAATGAATTACTAAGTTTAGAAAAAACATTAATTGAAAAAGATGCCGGTGTTTTACCCTTATTCCAAGGAGCCATTGGTTACTTGAAATCAGATCGCTTACAAGGTTTGCAAGTATTTTCTTTTGGTCGCACAGTATCCTATCGTTTAGCTTATGTAGAAGAATAAATTGACTTCTGAAAAGTCCTATCTTTTGAAAAAGTCTGCTTTCTGTTTTATCCTTAAAGTAGGAAAATTAACTAAAAAAATCAACTATGAAAGGTAGGTTTTTCAAATGTTTAGCTTTCTATGGGCATTAATTGTCGGAGGAATTATTGGCGCAATTGCTGGCGCAATTTTAGGAAAAGACGTGCCAGGTGGCATTATTGGAAATATTATCGTGGGCTTTTTAGGAAGTTGGGTAGCATCACTCTTGTTGCCTTCTTTAGGACCAGTCATCGGCGGTTTTCCAATTATCTCAGCGTTGCTAGGAGCGATTATCTGTATCGCAATTTACTCTTTTATTGTAAACCGCAAGGCGTAAAATTGTATCAAAATGATATCTTGAAAAGCATCATAAAACTTGTGAAGGTTGATCAAACCATTACTTTTGATGTCTTTTCTCTCATATTTTAAGTCTATGACAAAAATCTCTTTGGATTTTTGTCATAGACTCTTTTTTTTTAAATATTTATTATGAGAATTTCCTGCGTTAGACTGCTTATTTTTCATTTATTATTCATTTTTGATAAAGGAAGTTTTGTTGGATAAAGTGAATAGCTCAAGGCTCAACAAAAATAAAGAAAAAATTAATATGTTAAGTTCAAGGTGAGTGAAATTCTGCTCTCATAATACGCCGTTTTATTCATTAAACGATAGTTGAAAAAAATAAGTGCCCTTGTTATTCTTTGAATTAAACTAATGGGGGCGAAAAGCATGGAATCGTTAAAAAGTAATCTTTTTTTGACCAGAGAAGCATATTTGGAAGCTTTTGAAACAATCATGACACCTTTAAAAACGGCTATTTTAACATCAGAAAAACCTGGCGTGAATTTTGGGTCCAGTGGTGCTGTCTATGATCAGCAACATGCTGAAATGGAAGCGCTCATTCGACCATTATGGGGAATTGGACCGTATTGGGTTACTTGTAAAGATGATGTTTTAAGAGATGCTTATGTGGAAAAATTAATCGCAGGAACTGATCCGTCATCCCCAGATTATTGGGGCGTTATTGTTGATTATGATCAATATATTGTGGAAGCAGCAGCATTATCTTTAACTTTATTGCTTCATAAGACATATTTTTGGTCCTGTTTTTCTGAGAAACAGCAAGAAAATATCATGGTTTGGTTAAATAAAGCACTTGGTTGTAAAATTCCTAAAAATAATTGGACGTTTTTCAAAGTGCTCATTCGTCTGGCACTCGAGGGATGTGGACAAGTGATTAACCAAGCGGAACTAGAGGAAGAATTGGCGTTGATTGAATGCATGTATTTAGGTGATGGTTGGTATATGGATGGTAAAACTACGCAAAGAGATTATTATATTTCGTTTGCTTTTCATTATTATAGTTTGATTTATGTCAAATTTATGCGAGAAAGAGATCCTATTCGTGCGAAACGTTTTACAGAACGAGCCGTTATGTTCGCGCAGGACTATCTGTACTATTTTGATGAGGAGGGCGAAGCGTTACCTTACGGACGTAGTCAAACGTATCGATTTGCTCAAGGAGCATTTTTCGCAGCTTTGATATTTGCAGAAGTAGAGGCTTTACCTTGGGGACAAATAAAAACGCTGTTAGCAAAACATTTACACTGTTGGATGCAACAGGCTATTTTCACTTATGATGGTCGGTTGTCCATTGGCTATCATTACGAAAATTTAGTAATGGCAGAAGGTTATAACGCACCAGGCTCTCCGTATTGGGCCTTTAAAACATTTTTGTTGCTCGCTGTGGATCAAGACCATCCGTTTTGGCGTGCTGAACCGCTGGCGATAAAACGAGAAGAAAAGCGTTTGATAGAAAAGGGAAACATGTTATTAATCCATCCTAAAATGAAAACGCATGTCCTCGGCTATCCTGCAGGACTATGGCTTGAAAATCAAGCGCATGCCGCGGCTAAATATAGTAAATTTGTCTATTCTAGCCGCTTTGGTTTTAGCGTTCCCAAAGCTGGTGCGCGTTATGAGGAGGGGGCTTTTGACAACGTATTGGCTGTTTCTCGTGATGGTGAATATTTTCGTGTTAAAGGGAAAGTTCATGATTTTTATTTAACAGAGGAGCAAGTTTATTATAAATGGCTACCATTTCAAGAAGTAGAAATTGAAACAACCATTTATCCTTTTGGAGAATGGCATGTTAGAGTACATGAAATAGTGACATCGGTTCCATTAAAAGTGCGCGAAGGAGGATTTAGTCTACCGTTACTTGGAAAATTTTCAGAAAAAGAACTTGGTAAAGAGTGGGCTAGAGTCGATTCAGGAGAATTGGGTTCGCAAATAGTTGCAATTGAAGGGTATGACCACGCAGGTATTCTTCACCCTGAACCCAATACATCGTTGTTTTTCCCAAGAACAAGTTTACCTTATTTGCAAAAAGAGCTACCAATAGGAACGCATCGCCTGATTTGTTTGGTAGGTGGTGTGACAAGGGAGGAATAAAAAATGATAAAAATCGAATTGAAAAATAAAGACAATCAGATTATTACTGGCCGAATCGATCACGAAAAGCCAGAAGCGCCATTCATGGCGGAGGGAGACACGTTAGCGGTATTAGCAATTAAACAGTACCTTTATCAAGTTGGCGATAAAATTGTAGTGACTTATACAGGGGCTACCCCTTATTTGATGGTTCAATTAGATGAAACTTTGGCTCCTTCATTGATTTATCTAAAAGAAAAAGTTTGGGAATATCAAATTCCATTAGAAGAATCTGCTCGAAAAGCTTTTGTTGATACGGCCTTTCATTCAGCAAGGCACCAAATAATGGTTCGACAAGCGCACACGTTTGAAAAAGACAATTATCAAAATCTTTCTATGAATACACATGACCAAAAAGAATATTCAGGAGCCTATCCTCATGCGTATGCAAACGTTGAAACGAGAGACGATGCTGTTTTCTTTGCGAAAAATGCTATTGATTCTAAGTTTGGTAACCTTTCTCATGGCTCTTATCCATTTGCTTCTTGGGGAATTAACCAGCAAAAGGAGGCACAGTTAACGATTGACTTTGGCAGGCCTGTAGAAACGGACTGGATCCGCTTGCTATTTCGGGCGGATTACCCACATGATAGCTATTGGGAGGAAATCACTTTAGCTTTTTCAGATGGTGAGGAACGAGTAGTTGCCACAACGAATACCGCCTGTTTTCAAGAAATAAAGTTCCCAATGAAAACAACACAAACTTTGACATTAAAATGCTTACGAAAAGCGCTGGACTCTTCTCCGTTTCCAGCGTTGACCCAAATTGAAGTATTCGGTCGGAATAAATAACAAGAGGTCGGGACAGAACCGTTTAGCTCTGAGAAATAAGAAGAAATTTCCGAAAATTTCTCTTTGATTTTTGGAGAATTTCGGCTTATTTCCGAAGGAGTTGGTTCTGTTCCCGCCGTTTATCAGTTTTTGAGCGTGGAGCAAAAATCCAAAGTGATTTTTGTCCCACGCTCTTGTTTTTAAGAGAAATAATCAAGAAAGGTCGCTTTTTATTTTCTTTTACGTTATAATACAATAAGTTAATATGTTAACAAGTTAAGGAGTGGTGGAGATGTGTAGTCAAGAAAATAAACAAAGACTGATCTCTCTAGGAGAAAATGTCACAGATGAATGGATTCAAACGCAATTAAATGAATGCGTTTCAAAAATTGCTAAAAATATGCAGCGTTTCGGAACACAGTTTCCTTCAGCTTGTGCTACGAATGGTCGATATCGTCTCAAAGCTAACGATGATTGGACCAATGGCTTTTGGACAGGCATGCTTTGGCTGGCATATGAGTGGTCTCACCAAGAAAAATTTCGTTTACTGGCAATGGAAAATATTGACAGCTTTCAACAACGGTTAGAGGAGCATTTTGTTTTGGACCACCATGACATTGGTTTTTTATATAGTCTATCGGCGGGTGCTGGGTATAAAATTACCGGTGATGAGCGCTGTAAACAAGAAGTGCTAGCTGCCGCTGAAGTATTGTCAGCACGATTCCAAGAAAATGGCTCCTTCATTCAAGCGTGGGGCCATTATGGTGATCCCAAAGAATATCGATTAATTATCGACTCATTAATGAATTTACCGCTTTTATTTGAAGCAACTAAATTATCTGGAAATAGGGTTTATGAGGAAATTGCCTCACGTCACTATCATACGTTAATGAAAACGGTGATTAAATCCGATGCGACAACTTATCATACCTATTATTTTGATCCAGAAACAGGCAAACCAAAACGTGGAGCTACGCATCAAGGACATAGTGATACTTCCATTTGGGCACGAGGCCAAAGTTGGGCAATTTTAGGGATTCCCCTAAACGAAACATTTCTCCATTCCCAACCATTTCCGGAAATTTATCCACAAATAGTGGAGGTTTTTCTAGCTCATTTGCCAGCAGATTTAATTCCCTATTGGGATTTTGATTTTAATGACCAAATGCCATCTGACAAAGATAGCTCGGCACTGGCAATTGCGGCATGTGGTTTATTGGAAGCAGACAAACTACAGGCTTTTCCTCAAGCGAAAGAGCTTGCCAAAGGAATGATTTATCAATTAGGAGAATATTATCGTACGCAAAATGATTCCGAAAATGAAGGACTGCTACTCCATGGTGTTTACGCACATGCAGAAGGAAAAGGGATTGATGAACCCAACTTATGGGGCGATTATTTTTACATGGAAGCCTTAATGCGTTTAGCAAAACCATCATGGCAAAGATACTGGTAAAGGGGAAAAATGATGCAAACGTTTGAGATTAAAGAAGACTTTTTATTAAATGGACAACCAATAAAAATTATTAGCGGGGCGATTCATTACTTTCGAATGACACCTAGACAATGGGAAGATAGCCTCTATAATCTGAAAACTTTAGGGGCTAATACAGTAGAAACCTACATCCCTTGGAATATTCATGAACCAGAAGAAGGCGTATACGATTTTGAAGGAATGAAAAACATTGAAGCATTTGTCCGCTTGGCAGAAAAACTGAATTTACTAGTTATTCTGCGTCCTTCGGCTTATATTTGTGCAGAATGGGAGTTTGGTGGCTTACCAGCATGGCTTTTGAAAGAAAAAGGTGTGCGATTACGTTCGACAGATCCTATTTTTATGACTAAAGTTCGTAACTATTTTCAAGTATTACTGCCTAAACTAGCACCACTGCAGATAACACAAGGTGGACCAGTGATCATGATGCAGGTTGAAAATGAATATGGGTCCTATGGCATGGAGAAAGCGTACTTACAACAAACCAAGCAGATAATGGAAGAACTGGGGATTGAGGTTCCTCTTTTTACATCTGATGGCGCTTGGGAAGAGGTTTTGGATGCGGGGACGTTAATTGAAGAGGATGTTTTTGTGACAGGAAATTTTGGTAGTCATTCGAAAGAAAATGCTGCCGTTTTGAGAAAATTTATGACTCGTCATGGTAAAAAATGGCCATTGATGTGCATGGAATACTGGGATGGGTGGTTCAATCGTTGGGGTGAACCAGTGATTCAGCGAGAAGGTACCGACTTGGCGAAGGAAGTAAAAGATATGCTGGCAGTGGGTTCTTTAAATCTCTATATGTTTCATGGAGGAACAAATTTCGGCTTTTATAACGGGTGTTCGGCGCGAGGTGCAAAAGATTTACCTCAAGTCACTAGCTATGATTATGATGCTTTATTAACAGAAGCAGGAGAACCAACAGAAAAATATTATGCCGTTCAAAAAGCAATTAAAGAAGTATGTCCAGAAGTTTGGCAAGCACAACCACGCACGAAAAAACTGGGAAATTTGGGAAGCTTTCCAGTAACTGCTAGCGTATCCTTATTCGCAGTAAAAGATCAAATGATGACACCGAAGACCACCACGTATCCATTAAGTATGGAAGAAGCTGGCTCAGGCTATGGCTACTTGCTTTATTCGTTTGATTTAAAAAATTATCATCATGAAAATAAACTAAAAGTGGTCGAGGCCAGTGATCGTTTACACATTTATGTAGATGGAGATTTAGCTGCTACCCAATATCAAGAGACAGTGGGAGAAGAGCTACTGATTTCAGGGCAAACTGAAAAAGACACACTTGCGTTAGATATCTTAGTGGAAAACTTAGGTCGCGTTAATTATGGCTTTAAATTAAATAATCCGACACAAAGTAAAGGAATTCGAGGTGGAGTGATGCAAGACATTCATTTTCACCAAGGCTATCAACACTATCCCTTAACTTTTTCACAAGAGCAATTAGCCAAGATTGATTACACAGCTGGAAAAAATCCATTGCAGCCTTCATTTTATCAAGTAACATTTGAATTAGAACAGCTAGCAGACACGTATATTGACTGTCGAGGCTATGGCAAAGGATTCGTTGTGGTCAATGGTCATCATCTAGGTCGTTATTGGGAAATAGGACCCATTCATTCGCTGTATTGTCCCAAAGAATTTTTACAGCAAGGACAAAATGAAGTAGTAATTTTTGAAACAGAGGGAATTGAAATTGAGTACTTGAAATTTACGAATCAAGTAATCATAGATTAAAAAAATAGAAGTAGAAGCTGAAATTTATTCGGCTTCTACTTCTATTTTGGTTTTGAAATATTTCCAATGTTTATAACTAATAATATATTCAGCAACACTACCATCTGCGAGATAGGAATGTTTAACTTGTTTAACAGCGGGTTCACGAAAACTTAATTGAAGTAAATTCAATAACTCAGCATCTTCGGGAAAGACAATTTCATTTGTTTCTACAGAAGCCAACGAGAAGAGGTCTACTGAAAAATCTTTACGGACTCGTTCATACACACTTGCATAAGCTGTGAGGTCCTTTGAGAGCGGCTCTTTAACAAGCTTTTTGGGAAGATGTGTGATATGTACGAGAAAGGGTGTATCTTCAGAATAGCGTACACGCTTGATTCTATAATAAGAAGCGTTAGCTGGTAAGCCTAATTCCTTTAAAATTTCGGCTTGAGTATCTTCTTCAATTGAAAGGACTTTAACTTTTTCAGAGTCTAAAGAATGCAACTCGATATCAGAAAATTTTACATTTTGCGAAACTTTTGATTTCGAAACAAAGGTCCCTTTTCCTTGGATACGATACAAGTAACCTGCACTGGTCAGCTCATTCAGTGCTTTGACAGCTGTGATAGAACTAACAGCATATTTTCGTTTAATATCGGCTTCAGAATAAAATTTATCACCAGGAATAAAGGTATGATTTTTTATTTCACGTAAAAGGTCTTGTTTAATTTGTTCATATTTAGGTAACATGCGATTGCCTCCATTCTAGTAATCGAATGAATTAAGCATAACATGTTAACTAGCCTTTAGCAAACACTTTGAAAAAGAGGAAAGACAATTTTTATTTAAAGAATTCAAAAAAATAAATTCAATATATTAAGATATTAGGTTTACGGATAACTTAGTATGTGTTATAGTAAGTTCGTAGAGAACATAACATGTTAAGTAGGGTCACCTACATCTAGGGAGGGAAATTCGTGGAAAACATTGTACTAATTAGTCATGGTAGCATGGCTGAAGGCGTCAAAGTTAGCTTAGAAATGATCGTTGGTCGGCAAGAACACGTGCATACAGTCTCATTACGACCAGATAGCGACAATCTTCAATTTGAGAAAGAGCTAAATGAAAAAATGAAAGCCCTTAACGGTACGACACTGATTATTGCTGATTTACTAGGAGGAACGCCATGTAACGTGGCAACTAAGAATTATTTGAACGTTGACGGAGTGGAAATTATTGCAGGGATGACGCTCTCTGTTGTGATTGAAGCAGTGGTTAATCAACAGGCTTCGATTAAAGAATTAGTTTGTTTAGCACAAGAAAATATTGTTGATGTAAAAGCTGGGATGAATCAAGCAGAACAAGAGATTTCAGAAGCCAGCAAAGAAAAAGAGTTAAGTAACTATAGTCAATATGCTGGAAAAGAAAATATTGTAAACACACGGATTGATGAACGGTTAATTCATGGACAAGTAGCGGGAATTTGGTCGACAAGTCTTAGTACACAGCGAATAATTGTAGCCAATGATGAGGCGGCTACAGATCCTTTACAAAAATCATCTTTGAGAATGGCAGCGCCTTCTTCGATGCGTTTATCTGTTCTTGGAGTAGAGGCTGCCGCTAAAAATATTCAATCAGGAAAATATGGTAAACAGCGTTTATTTTTATTATTTAAAAATCCGAAAGATGTGCTCCGCTTTATCGAAGCGCAAGGACCTATCAAAACTGTAAATGTTGGGAATATGAGTTACAAAGAAGGAGCACGCGAAGTAACAAAAAGTATTCAAGTTTTGCCAGAAGAAGAACAAATTTTTGAAACAATCGCTTCAAAAGGCGTCACTGTGACAGCCCAATTAGTTCCAAACGATCCAGTCGTTGATTTTATGAAAAAATTACGCGGCTAAAACTGTCAGACTAAGAAAGAATATTTTTAAATTTAGGAGGAAATTTCAATGCATTTAGCAGCGTATCAAATTATTTTAATTACTATTTATGCGTTTATTGCTATTAATGACTCACTTATTTCAAATACGTTGACGCAACCAGCTATTGCTGGAATGATTTCTGGAATGATTATGGGAGATTTAAAAACTGGTTTAATGGTTGGCGGCACTCTTCAATTAATGCGTTTAGGAATTGCTGCTTTTGGTGGAGCATCGGTACCTGATTATTTCACAGGGGCTGTTTTAGGAACCGCTTTCGCTGTGATCTCTGGAAAAGGAGCGGAGTATGGTATTGGCTTAGCTGTTCCTGTTTCTCTGTTGATGTTGCAACTAGATGTAGTGGCCCGTTTTTGTAATGTCTTTTTACTTCATAGTGTCGATAAAGCGATTGATAAGATGCAAGTAAAACGGATTCCACGCTTAGTTTTATCTGGTTCTGTTCTATGGGGACTGTCTCGTGCCATTCCGATTTTATTAATGTTATTAGCGGGGGATGCTGTAGTAACAACGATTACCGATAACATGCCAGAATGGCTAATGACGGGCTTAAAAACAGCTGGAGGAGTATTACCTGTTGTCGGTGTAGGGATTTTATTACGTTACTTGCCAACGAAGCAATATATCCCCTATTTACTATTAGGCTTTTTCTTAGCGGCTTATTTAAAAGTTCCAATGTTAGGTGTTTCGATAGTTGGGATGGTAGCAGCGATGCTTGTATTTAAACGTGATGGGGCAAAAAGCACGACACAAGCAACAACAGGAAATGGTGATTTTGAAGGAGGATATGACGGCGATGAGTAATCATAAACTGACAAAAAAAGAATTAAATGCAATTAGCTGGCGTTATATTTTAGGAAGCCAATTAAACTGGAACTATGAACGTATGATGAGTTCAGGATATTTATACGGCATCTTACCTGTTTTAAAAAAATTCTATGGTCATGATGAAGCACAATTTCAAGATATGATGCGCACACACAATCAATTTTTTAACACCAATGCTATTTTTGGGAATTTAATTATGGGGATTGATGTTGCGATTGAAGAGCAAGATGGCTATAAAGCGAAAGAAACAATTATTGCGTTAAAAACAGCTCTGATGGGTTCTTTGGCAGGCGTTGGGGACTCTTTATTCCACGTTATTTGGGGGACGATTTTCGGCTCTGTTGCAGGGACACTGGCTCAAAATGGTTCGGTGGTGGGCTGTGTTATTTGGATTATTGCAAATATTGCACTATTGTTTGGTCGGGCCGCGCTCTTACCACTTGGTTATAAGCAAGGGGTCAAACTAGTGACGACCTTAAAAGACAAGTTATCTGCCTTTACGAATGCAGCAACTGTTCTTGGTGTGACTGTGATTGGTGCCTTAATTCCTTCAGTTATCAAGGCGACAGTTCCTTTTGTTTATAAAAAGAACGGGGTCGAATTAGTTATTCAAGATACGTTAGATGCGATTTTGCCTTCCTTAGTTCCAATCTTACTTGTTCTTTTAACTTATTGGATGTTAGGTCAAAAGAAATTAAATTCCACACGAGTGATTTGGATTATTTTAATTTTATCGATTGTTTTGAGTGCCTTTGGTATTTTGGCGTAAAAAGTATATTAAGTGATTTTCAGAGAGTCGGAGAGTGTAGAAAGTATTTTTCTTCACTCTTTTTCTCTAATTTGGATGTAAGCGTTTTACGATAATTTTTTAGGAGGAGAAAGAATGAAAAACAGGAAAATATGGGTAATGCTGGTCGGACTGTTTACTGCTTTGACGAGTGGATTTATGGGAACCACCCTTACTTTTGCAGAAGAAAACGAAGCGAGCCAAACGATTGAGCAACCCTCTTACATTTCAGATTTTCCCAATCAAGTTGGGCATTGGCAAGATTTGGTGGGAACAGCAGAAAAAAAGAATGATTCTGCTGGTTTATGGATCGCAAACACGAAGCAAGGGACAAACCTAGAATCTGTCTCTATCAATCTTGATGCACGCGAACAATCTTCAGGAGATCTTGAACTAACCTTTTTATATGAAGGACAAAGTAACTTCGGATTGGTTTTTCGCGGAGATAAACAAAAGACGAGTCAATGGCAATCTTTTGCTTATAATCGTGACGGCCGCTGGCAATTAGGACAACCAGGCGGTAAATGGCTAACTAATATTCCGGGGCCAACATTACTAAGTGGCCAACAATATAAACTGCTGGTTCGCTATGATGGGAAAAAAATTCAAACATTCCTGAATGATCAATTATTTTATGAAAATGAAGAGGTTCATTATCCTGATGGTACGTCCATTAATGATGACTGGACGGGGGCTGTAGGAATTAGACTATTTGGTAATCTATCAAAGCTGAATATCATTTCTATGAAAAGTGGCTCCGTTGGTAGCATTCCTGTTATCGATTCATCTGCAGAATACCGAGAATTAAAAGAAAAATGGCGAAATCAGCTTGTTTCAAAAGAATATGATTCAACTAACCAAGCGCTTGTAGACTACGTCCAAAAAATCTCCAATGAAGCAACAGAACTCGATCAAACGATGAATAAAGAGCCGAACCGCAGCTATTTATGGCCACTAGAGCCTGGCAATACGCCATCTGCTGATTTAACGACTCAATTTACCAAATTGCAAAAATTAGCGTTAGCCTATGGAACGAAGGGGAGTACGCTTTACCAAGATGACAAATTGGCAGCAACCATTATTGATGGCTTAGATTTTATGGTAACGCAAAAAGGATATGATGGGAAAAAGTACCACGGAAATTGGTGGGACTGGCAAATTGGTGTGCCACAGAAGTTTCTTAATATTCTAATGATTTTAGAGGATAAAGTTTCTCCGGAAAAGCAACAAATCTATACAAATGCGTTGAGCAGTTATGTCCCAGATCCATTTAAACAGTTGTATACAAAACCACAAGGAACGTTTGTGGATTTAGCTTTTATCCCAAATTTTGTGACATCAGGAGCGAACCGAACGGACTTAGCTTTAACTGTTTTGGGGTTAGGAATTTTACAAAAGGATAGCGGGAAAATTAACCAAGCATCCAGTAGTATCGTCGATGTATTTAAATTAGTCACAAAAGGTGATGGTTTTTACCAAGATGGTTCTTTTATCCAGCACAATAACATTCCTTATACAGGTTCGTATGGCAATGTTTTGGTGAAAGGGGTTGGACAAATTTTGGCCATTACAGCAGATTCATCTTTTCAAATGGATGCAACTCTTGTGACAGAATTTGTTGAAAATGTTGATCGTGCCTTTCTTCCTTTGATTTATAAAGGTGAAATGCTACCAACTGTGAATGGCCGTTCCATCTCAAGAGCCCCAGCAGTTGGAAAAACAGGCTACGGCTCAACTACCATGTATAATTTATTAATTGTGGCTAAATTTGCTCCTAATAATTATCAAAAGAAATTTCAAGAAGCCGTTAAATATTGGATGAAGGAGAACCCAGATTATTATTTGACAAATGCTCGTGATTTTAATGATTTACAGATGACTATGCAACTTTTAACTAATCCAGAAATTACGGGAGGGCAACTTCCTTTTACAGGCACGAAACTTTATGCTTCGATGGATCGATTTGTCCAACGCACACCTAGTTATATGTTTGGGCTAGGCTTGTATTCAAAGCGCACTGCATCTTTTGAAGCAGGGAATAAAGAAAATAAACGTGGCTGGCACACTGGTGACGGAATGATGTACGTATATAATGATGACGAGGTTCAATTTAATTCCAGCTATTGGCCAACTGTAGATCCCTATCGACTACCAGGAACAACGGTAGATACCATTTCTTTGGCAGATGAAGTTTCAGCATTTACAACAATCACATCGAAAGAGCAATGGGTTGGTGGAGTAACGTCAGACAATCAGGCAGTAGTAGGGATGGCTCTTAATAAAGACGGGACCAAAAATAATGGGAAACTTTTAACTATGAACCTACAAGCTAAAAAATCTTGGTTTTTATTAAATGGGCAAATTATCGCATTAGGCGCAGGAATTAAAGGGGATACAGAAGCTTCGATTGAGACAGTTGTTGATAATCGTTTGTTAAATGATGCGTATCAGTATCAAGTGCTATCAAATATTGGGGAGATTCATGAGAAAAATGAAACGAGTAAAAAACAATGGTTATTACTAAAGTCGGATCATTCCAATGCTAATATGGGTTATTATTTTCCAGAAGAAACAACGGTAAATGTTAAAAGTGAAACTAGAAAAGGAACCTATAAAGCAATTAATGAAGCATTTCCAAGTGATAAAGAATATGTAGGTGATTATCGAACATTTACGATTCAACATGGTCAACACCCAACGAACGAGCATTATGCTTATGTAGTTTTACCAGGAATCGATGAAACTGATTTAAAAACATATGCTGCCAAAAAAACAGTAGAAGTTCTCTCAAATACAGAAGAAATTCAAGCAGTTAAGCAAGAAGAAGAAGGCTATCTTGGGGTTAACATTTGGTCAGAAACTGGCGGTACAATAGCAGGGATTACCTCAAATAAAGCTATTTCTTTAATGAGAAAGACACAACAACACCAAAAAACGTATACTTTCTCTGATCCTACACAAACAACTAAGACACTGACTTTAAAAATACCAAAAGATTACAGCACAGTAATTAGTCAAAGTGACGGAATCACTTATGATGATGCAACAGAAACCTTTACTATTAATTTTGAAAATGCTGCAGGAAGTAGTAAACAAATTATTGTAGAATAACTAAAAGAAATTAAAGTAGCCTCAAATTCCAGTTTAAACTGGAATTTGAGGCTACTTTGTTGAAATTATTTAAGATTCTAACATTTCTGCAGGTAATAAAATCGTTTCACGATGGCCATCATCAAAAGCAAAAATTCGCGACGGATATGCCGTAGAATAACTAAATGGTAAGTCGATTGCCATTTCTACTGAACTATTTTCTTGAGAAAAATGGACAGTCACTTTGCCATTATTGTTCAACAAATCAAAGTGAAGTAAGTCGTTTAAAGGGATAACCCCTTTTAGATTTAAGTCAATAATCAACCAAATACTATCAATTAAGCCACTAGGTAAGCTAGAAACAACACCTAATGAAGCATAGCGGCTACGGTCACTATCAAAACGTTCAAACATATGGATGACCTCCTTTTTGTTTACTTACTTTTAGTATACTGCAAATTTTAAAAAAAGAAATTGTTTCGTTTGAAAATATTGCGTAGATTAGCAAAAATTTAATATTCCTCTGTAGCTTCCTAGCTTTGCAGGTGTCATCATTTATGTGAAGAAATCAAGACATGCAGTAAAAAGAAAATGGGACGTACGTTGTTTCAACGTACATCCCATTTCTAAAACTTAAGAGAATCAGCTGAACAAAAGTGTACTCTTTATTCGGCTAATTCTGGTTCAGTCGTTTCAGCAGCTGTTCCTTCTTCTTCTTCAGGAGCAGTTTGTGCTTCAACAATAGCAACTAGTTGTTCTTCTGGATCAGTTAAAATTTCATAGTCTTTGTGTTCAGGTAAATCAGCGATTGTAAGAGCATCACCAATTTCTAAGTTTGTAATATCTACTTCAATTGATTCTGGCAATTTATCTGGTGTGGCTGCCACTAAAACAGTGTACAAGTTTTGAGCTAAGGTACCCCCAGCTTTCACACCTGCAGATTCACCAATTAATTGAACTTCTGCTTCGACTTCTGTTGTTTCTTTCATATTTACAGATAAGAATTCAACATGAAGCATTTGACCAGTAAAGGTATCTAATTGTGCTTTCGTCATTAATGTGTTGATGTTTTTGCCATCAACTGTCATTTTAATAACAGTGTTAGCACCATGTTCGCGTAAAATTTTTGATAAGTCTTTTTCTTCAAAATAGATTGGTGTACTTTCAATTTGGTAACCGTAAACAATGGCAGGTACTTTCCCTTCGTGACGTAGCTGATTTCTTAGTGAACGTGGACGGATAGCTCTTTCTTTAACTTCTAATTGTACTGACATAACCTAATTCCTCCTTGAAATAATGAGTGATTTGGTTAAACTCAGAAACAAAACATAATGGAAAAAAGAAACTCTTTTTTCAGTTGTTCTTGTCTAGAAAAATGCTAACAATAATCAAAAAATCCCCACAAATATTGCCAGGCAACACTCATGGGAATGGTTCATTGTTATCGTTGTTCTCTCCCAGGTCATTACGCTGTTTTTGAGAAACCTTTATTTACTTTACTTATTAACCGTAACACTTATATTTTTATACGTCAAGGAATTACCTTTTTCTACTTTTCATCTTTAACGGATTCCACTATACTAATACCAGAATGGAGCGGAACAATGCGATTAGATAAATTACTAGAAGAACTTCAGTTTGGATCACGCAAAACGGTGAAACGAATAATCAGAGGCAAGCAGGTCACTGTGGATGGCATCGTGACATTAAATGAAAGCCAAAACGTCGATGCGCAATTACAAATGATTAAAGTAAAAGGACAATTAATTTCGCATAAGACCCATGTGTACTACATGTTGAATAAGCCAAAAGGTGTGGTTAGCGCTGTCTCAGATGCATCTAAAAAAACAGTCATTGATTTGATTGCGCCACAAGACAGACGCCCTGGTCTTTATCCAGTGGGAAGACTCGATGGCGATACGGAAGGGTTACTTCTATTAACAGATAATGGACAATTAGGGTATCAATTAATTCGGCCAAATAAAGAAGTAGCGAAATGTTATGAAGTGAAAGTCAATGGTTTGGTCTCTGCAGAAGATTGTGCTAAATTTAAAGATGGGATTGTTTTGCAAGGAGGCATTCAATGTAAGCCAGCAAAAATAACTGTTCTTGCAGCGACTGAAACGGAGAGTCATGTTTTCCTGACTATTCAAGAAGGAAAATTTCACCAAGTGAAAAAAATGTTTTTATCTGTGGGGAAAAAAGTGACTGCTTTAAAACGCCAAACTATGGGGCCGTTGCGGCTAGATCCGCAATTACCTTTAGGTGCTTATCGTTCATTAACCAGAGAAGAGTTACAATTGCTATTGCCTTATTTTTTTATTGAAAAACAACAAACAAGCAAAGCGTTACCGAGTAATTTGAAAAGAGAAGAGGAACGGAAATGAAAACATTGCTTTTTGATGTTGATGATACATTGTTAGATTTTAAATTGGCTGAAAAGAAGGCGCTCCATGCCTTATTTGAAGAAGAAAATGTACCATTTACATCTGAAGTCGAGTCAACGTACCACCGAATTAATCAAGGATTATGGCGTTCATTTGAAGAAGGAAAAATAACAAAAGATGTTCTCCTTGATACACGGTTTGGTTTATTGTTTGACGCGTTTAATCGAGAAGTTGATAGCGTTAGAATGGGAGAAAACTACCGAGAATATTTGAGTCAAGGACACGACTTGCTTGGCAATAGCCAACGTATCTTGGAAAAATTAGCACCCCATTATGATTTATATATTGTGACAAATGGAGTGGCAAAAACACAGTATCGTCGGTTGGAAGATTCGAAATTAATGCCTTATTTTAAAGATATTTTTGTTTCAGAAGAAGTGGGTTATCAAAAACCAATGAAAGAGTATTTTGATTTTGTTTTTGAACGGATTCCTAATTTTAGTCGAGAAAAAACAATGATTATTGGCGATTCTTTGCATTCAGATATTCAAGGAGGTCAACAAGCGAAAATTCAAACTGTTTGGCTCAATCCGACCTCCGCTCCAGCAACACCAACCATTCAACCCAATTATACGATTCAACAGCTAGATGAGTTGTTACCAATTCTTGGGCATTAAAAAACAACATTTCCTGTACAGGAAATGTTGTTTTTTAACTTAAATGTAACCGTAAGCGAACCATATCCTTTAAAGGCAAGCCGTTTTCTATAATAGGCTCATCATAATGATGGATAAAAAAATCTGGTTCAATATGTGTCATTCGAAAGCCGACTTTTTGGTAGAGATATAGCTGTTGAAAGCCTGTGCTCCCAGTCCCAATCTCCAAGGAATCATACTTTTCTTTTTTGGCAAAATCAATGGCAAAATGTAATAATTCTTGCCCGATGCCCCGCCCTCGGCTTTCTTCTGAGACAGCGATGTTTACGATTTCCAATGTCCGTGGGTGAGTCGGCAACAGGACTAAAATTCCTTGAAGTTCTTCAGTCTGATAGTCAAAGCAAATGCCGCGGGTAATATAATCTGCCACCATTTTTTTTGCTGGATCTGCCTCATAAAGAAGAGCGTAATGCGCCGTTGTAAGTGTTTCTTTTTTGACTTTTTTAATCATAGGTAGGATTCTCCTTTTATTGATAAGTATACTGTAATTGAAAGAAGTGTGGGCAGATTTTTCATAAGAAGATAAAAATCACATGAAAAGTCTTGGAAAAGGTCTGGCATTCTTCAGAGTTTTCATTATAATAGTAAAAGACAATGAAGTTTTTGAAAAGAAAGAGGTTTATACATGAAAGATAGTCAGCCAATTATCATTGGTGTTACTGGCGGATCAGGAAGCGGAAAAACCAGTGTTAGCCGTGCGATTTTTAATAATTTTCCCGATCATTCAATTATGATGTTAGAACAGGATTCTTATTATAAAGATCAGAGCCATTTGAGTTTTGAAGAACGTTTAAATACCAATTATGATCATCCTTTTGCGTTTGATACAGATTTATTGATTCAACATGTTGAACAACTGTTAAATTATCAAGCCATTGAAAAGCCAGTTTATGACTACGTTGCGCATACAAGAAGTACAGAAACGGTGATCCAAGAACCGAAAGAAGTAATTATTCTTGAAGGGATTTTAATTTTAGAAGATCGCCGCTTAAGGGATTTAATGGATATTAAAGTGTATGTGGATACAGATGATGACATCCGTATTATTCGTCGAATCAAGCGTGATATGGAAGAACGTGGCCGTACGTTGGATTCTGTGATTGAACAATATTTGACAGTCGTCAAGCCCATGTATCACCAATTTATTGAACCTACGAAACGTTATGCAGATATCATTGTGCCAGAAGGTGGCGAAAACCACGTCGCTATTGATTTAATTAATACAAAAGTGGATAGTATTTTAACAAAAATGTAATAGTCAGCTTAAATAGCCGTCTCTATATCAGAGTCGACTGTTTAAGCTTTTTTTGACTTTTAAAGGGTTGTTTTATCAAATATTTTAAGGGATAGCTAAAAAGTTGAAAATATTGAAAGAAACAATATGCTATAATTTTTTAAAGGAAAAGGAGGGAAGGGAATCTGAATGATAAAAAGAGGTGAGGTTTTTTATGCGAATCTCTCACCAGTTGTTGGTTCTGAACAAGGTGGGATTCGACCTGTCCTGATTATTCAAAATAACAAAGGTAACTTATTTAGTCCAACGTTGATTGTTGCACCGATTACCCGTAACGTAAGCAAGCGGCTGCAACCAACGCAAGTCCTCATCGAAATTCCCCATAACGAATGCAGGACGCCATCACTTATTTTGTTAGAACAAATTCGAACATTGGATAAAGAACGAATGCTACACAAGGTTTGTCAACTTTCTCGTGAAGAGATGGAACAGGTCAATCAAGCTTTAAAAGTTAGCGTTGGTATCCGTTAATTTACATATAAAGAAATCGTTTTGGGGAAACGGTTTCTTTTTTTTGTTGAAATGGTTTCCAAATATTCATTTTTCTCGTATAGTGAAAGAGGAGGCGATCACATGGATAAAATTCGTTATGGAATTATGAGTACTGCCCAAATTGTCCCAAGATTTGTAGCAGGGCTTCGAGAAAGCGCGCAAGCTGAGGTGCGCGGGATTGCATCAAGGCGTTTAGAGAATGCTCAAAAAATGGCTAAAGAATTAGCGATTCCGGTAGCTTATGGCAGTTATGAAGAGTTATGTAAGGATGAAACAATTGATATTATTTATATTCCCACCTACAATCAAGGACATTACTCAGCAGCTAAGCTTGCGTTATCACAAGGAAAACCCGTCCTACTGGAAAAACCATTTACATTAAATGCTGCTGAAGCAGAAGAACTCTTCGCAATCGCACAGGAGCAAGGGGTTTTTCTAATGGAAGCTCAGAAATCTGTCTTTTTACCAATTACCCAAAAAGTAAAGGCGACGATTCAAGAAGGGGGATTGGGAGAAATTTTATGGGTTCAGTCAGTTACTGCCTATCCCAATGTGGATCATATTCCCTGGTTTTACTCGAGAGAAGCGGGTGGTGGAGCGCTTCATGGCTCAGGAAGTTATCCATTACAATACTTACAATACGTATTAGGGAAAGAAATTCAAGCGGTTACGGGAACCGCAACGTATCAGCAAGGGGCGACGGATAGTCAATGTAATTTAGCTTTAAAATTTGCTGAAGGGACACTGGGCAATATTTTTATTAATGTTGGTTTAAAGATACCTAGTGAAATGACCATCTGTGGGACAAAAGGGCAAATCGTTATTCCTAATTTCTGGAAAACAGATTGTGCTTATTATACAGATGCTCAAGGCAACACTGTCAAATGGTCTGAACAATTCACTAGTGAATTTACGTATGAAATCAATCATGTGAATCAATGTTTACAAGACAAAAAGTTAACTAGCCCCGTAATGACGAAAGAATTAACGATAGCAACCGTCAAAATTGTTGAAGGTTTTTATCAAGAATGGTTTGATAGCGAATAATTACCACCACTTGCTATCCATACTATTCTGTGTTAAAGTGTGTTTTATGCGACGAGTTGACTCAATCAGATAGCTTCGGCTATTCCGTTTTGACGGCTAGTGATTGTCAAACACAACGACACCAGATAGTACGGCTATCAGTTACCGGATTTGTAACGTGTCGGACAGAATACTTTTGTGGAGAAGGTCTCTGTCTATTTATGCAAATAAATAGTGTGGTATCCCTTAACAGTTACTACTGTTAAGGGATTTTTTTGTATGAAAAGAGAAGTGTTGCACTTTTATAAGTGCAACTTTTTTGTGTTGTGGAACAGATAAAATAACGCTATAGTTTTAAGTGTAAAGGGAAAAGAAAAGAGGTGACAAGGCATGACCGTGTTGTTGTCCAAAAGAGCGATAAATATTTTATTGATGCTTTTGGATTTGGAAGGGAGCATTACCACGCAAGAATTAGCTGAGAACTTTACTGTCAGCGTTCGAACAATTAAGTATGATTTAGAAGATATTCGTGCTTGGTTTGAACAGCACGATGAGACACTTTATTCAAAACGAAATAAGGGAATCTGGCTAGATTTACCTGACTCTAAACGCTTACTGTTAAAAAATGAAATTATCGATGTCGATCGATTTGAAACCTATCCTGATCAAAAAAGACGAGTCAATGTATTGATTTTTCAGCTATTGTCAGTCAAAGGGTACTTAACGGCACAGCAGCTAGCAGATGAATTATTAGTGAGTCGAAACACAATTGTCAGTGATTTGGAACAGGTCGAACGGTTGCTGCAAGCATATGATTTAACCTTAATTCGCCAAGCACGGCAAGGTTTTACAATCAGTGGTGAAGAAAGCAATGTACGCTTACTGATGGAATTTATCACTCAAAAAGAACTTACAGAATACGATATTTACCAAATTATGAACTATGTGACAAAGACAAAAGGGGCTGAAAAAATCCCTAAAATTAAATTTGGGTCAGGGACATTGTTTCAAGGTTGTTATCGTAGTGCATTGAAAAAAATGCGAAATTTAATTAATCCACTCGATCAAAATCAATTTGATTATGCCGAAATATTATCTATTACGTTGAGAGTGGCAATTGCCGCAGCACGTATGCAGATGGCACATACAATTGGGACTTACCGAGTGTTATCGCAAAAAACACGCTTTGAACAACGGAACGAAGTACCACTTTTACTTTTACAAGAGGTGTTTGAACGGTATGACTTGCCTTTATTAGCGGATGAATATTTTTATATTTATAGTGATTTATTCGGAACCCATCAACGGCAAGATATGGTTCAATTAACAAAGCAAGTGATTGAAAGCGTTTCAAAAGAGCTGAATTATCCTTTTGTAAATGATCGCCAATTATTTACGAACTTGTTTGCACACCTGTCCTTACGTTTTACAAAGAAACATTTATTTATTAATGAATACAATCCGTTTTCTGAAGAAATCAAAGGAAAACACCCAGCGTTATTTTTAGCTATTCAAAGTGCCTGTAAACAATTAATTCAACGTTCTGTTTTGTTAGTCAACGATTCTTTCTGCGCATATATTGCGTTGCATTTTTTGGCAGCTCAGGAACGACAACAGCAGGAAGCTAAAGTTGTTAGGATTGTGTATGTTTGCTCGACGGGCTTAGGTGTGACCAGTTTAATTGAACAAAAAATTTTAGAGGAAGTACCAAACGTTGAACTCGCAGGATTTGCTTCTGTTTTAAATGCAACTGAAGTGATTCAAGCAGAAAAGCCCGATTTGGTATTGAGTATTTTCCCAATTGAAGAAATGACATACCCATTTATTAAAGTTAGTCCATTGTTGACGGACACAGACTTAAGTTTGATTCGGGAAGAGGTCGATAAAATTTTATTAGGGAAACGTCAAGGAAAAGGTACCGCTCGCTCCACGAAATCTGATGTAATTGAAAAAAATGAACGGATACAAAGCCAAGATTTGTTAGTGAAAGCGTATATTATTTATGAAGAGTTAAAACGAATGTTTCAAACAAAGTTACTGAGCGAATATCAAGAAGCCTTTTTACTTCACGTTTTATTAATGACACATCGGATTACGTTTAATAAACAATACGAAGAGATTCCTTGTAATAGAGAAGTATCTCATGAAAGGCAAGAAGAAATTCGGCAAATTGAATGTTTATTTGCTAAAAATGAGTTACCTGTCAATCATGCTGAAATTTCAGCATTACTTAATTATTTAGAACAACCAAAGGAGGAAGAGGATGGAACTAGCAATGGAAGCACAGGAGATCATTCGACAAAGTGCTGAACCAGAAAAGCTACAATCGATTATCAAACAAACCAGTGCGCGATTAGCAGAAGCACAAATTGAACCAACGGAATTACAGTGGACGATTTTGATTAACCATCTCAATGAGATGCTGAATCGTTCAAGAGAAGGAACGACATTATCTGGTGTTGATCGGACGTTATTTACGGAACTAACACCAGAAACGTTGAAAATTGCACAAGAAACAACAGAAGCAATTGGTCAGTTATCAGAAGATGAATGGTATGTTTTAGCTGTTCATTTTGAAGTTGCTAAACAAAACAATTAATAGGAGGAAAAGTTATGATTACAGTAGTTATCGCAGATCGTTTAGGAAAAGGACAAAATGTTGCAAAAGGAGTGGAGCAAGCCGGTGGTCGCGCGGTTGTTGTTCCAGGAATGGGCGCTGATATGCGTTTAGGAGATGTGATGCAACAAGAAAAGGCTGATTTAGGCATTTCTTTCTGTGGCAGTGGTGGTGCAGGGGCGTTAACGGCTGCTACTAAATACGGGTATCCCGAAAGACATGGCATGCGATCAATCGAAGAAGGGGTAACAGCAATTAACGATGGGAAAACTGTTCTTGGATTTGGTTTTATGGATCAGGAAGAACTTGGTAAACGAGTAACTGAAGCATTTATTAAGAAACACGGAGCATAGAAAGTAGTAACTTAGAAAGGAGCGGTAATTATGGATGCCACAAAACGGTCAACACAAACCGTGATTGTTTCTGGAAAAGGTAATAAGAAGAATGAAGCTTTTGCAAGTGCGTTGAATGATGTTTCAAAAAAAGTATTAAAAGAAACAACAGAGGTCCT
Source organism: Enterococcus sp. DIV1537a (assembly GCF_051712085.1). Lineage (NCBI taxonomy): Bacteria > Bacillati > Bacillota > Bacilli > Lactobacillales > Enterococcaceae > Enterococcus > Enterococcus sp. DIV1537a. Next base: position 630,661 of record NZ_JBIOOE010000001.1, read on the forward strand.
CATCCGGATTGAACCGAAAGAAGTAACTATTCGTCAGGCAAAAGAACAAGTTTATACAGAAAAATTTCTGTTCTTCTTCTTTCCTAGAAAGAGAGTGATTTATCATGTCGAACTAGCTGTAGAAGTGGAAATCCAAGCCATTGCAGTCGAAGAAGTTGATTTTTTAACGGAAACAATTAAAGAACCGAACGCAGTAGTAGTTCCGTTTCTTTCAAAAAGAGGCGTATAAAGGGAGGAAGAAGGAATGGAATTTGTAATCATTTTGCTGAAGTCATTGCTTATTGGTGGTTTACTAGGTTTTGCAGCTGGCGCAGGCGCTGCTCGGATGTTTCATGCACCACAAACGCAAGGGTTAGGGGCATTTAGAACATTAGGAGAAATGAACGCAGCACAAGGAGATCCAGCATCACACTTTTCTTTTGGTTTAGGTTTTTTCTTTAATGCTTGGGCTTCGGCCGTCGGAGCAGGGGCCTTTACACAAGATGTGACCCACCGGATTGTGCCTAACTGGGCTGCAGCGATTTTATTGGTAAAGGATAAAGATGTCACTAAAACGATGCATAATCCCAAAAAAATGGGGATTGTCGGGGCCTTTGTAGGAATGGCGACTGTGGCTTTCTTAAATAGTACAGCTGCAGCAATTCCAGAATCGCTACAAGTAACAGCAGTTGCGGTGTTGGTACCTGCAGCAACGATTTTAATCAATACTGTGATGCCCGTTTTATTCTGGCTAGCGGCTTTAGATGCAGGAAAACGGACGGGTTTCTGGGGAACGTTATTTGGCGGATTATCTCAATTAGTCATGGGCAATGCTGTCCCAGGAGTTGTATTAGGGATCTTAATCGGTAAAGGTGTCGATGATTTAGGGTGGACCCGAATGACACGCGGCATGCTTGGTGCCATTATCTTATTATTTATTTTAAGTGGCTTCTTCCGAGGGTTCGACTTAGAAATGATCGAAAGTTTCCGCTTGTCTATTCCTCAATGGTTAAATAATTTACACAATGTCTTCACCGTTAAATAGAAAAAAGGAGGTCTCATAGATGGAACAGCAAGAAAAAAATGAATGGGCACAACAAGAACAAGAAATTCAAGAAGGTTTAAAAGGCAAAAGTTTTTGGTATGCTGATTGGGGCTTTCCGATTTTAGTCGGGATTATGTCAGCGGCAATTTTTGCAGGAACACATATGTATGTAGTTTATGGTGTGGGCGCCTTTAATGAAGTTTCAATTGTTGCGATGCTAAAAGCTGGTTTAGATGGTGGTTCTTATGGCGCTGCCGCAGCATTTGGTGCAAGTTTCCTGTTTGCACGAATTTTAGAAGGTTCTTTAGTCGGGATTTTAGATTTAGGTGGCTCAATTTTAACGGGGATCGGGATTGGCGTACCTGCAATTTTTCTCAGCATGGGTATTAAAGCACCTGTAGAAAACTTTGGCTTAGCACTTTTAACAGGTGCGCTATTAGGGTTAGCAGTTGGTGGCGTAATTGTGTTGATTCGGAAATTTACTATCAATCAAGGAAATTCCACTTTTGGTGCGGATGTGATGATGGGGGCTGGTAATGCCTCAGGACGTTTCTTAGGCCCGTTAATTATTTTGAGTGCGGCGGGTGCTTCGATTCCTATTGGGATTGGTGCTACATTAGGAGCTTTAGGTTTTTACATTTGGAAAAAACCAATCGCTGGGGGCGCAATTTTAGGCGCAATGATTTTTGGTGCAATATTCCCAGTTTCTTTATAATAAGAAAAAGCCTTTTGTTTTGCACTTTCTCTGCCGCAAATAAGAATAAGCGTTTACATTATAATGTTACTATGTTATTATAAATGCGAAATAATTATTATTTTTATTAGTTGAACGGAGGAATTAACAAATGAATGGTTTTGTACAGTGGATGGAAGTTAAGTTAATGCCGATTGCGAATAAATTTGGTTCGCAACGCCATATGACAGCGATTAGAAAAGGATTAATTGCAACGATGCCTTTAACAATTGTGGGCTCATTCTTTACAATTTTTCAAAATATTCCAATTGAGGCATACACAAAATTGATTGAACCTTATCAAGCAATTTTAGATATTCCTTCCCGCTATACGATGGGGTTACTTGCACTTTATGCAACATTTGGGATTGCTTCATCATTGGCCAAAAGTTATAAGCTTGACTCTTTGACGTGCGGAATTTTAGCATTAATGGCCTTTTTAGTAACAGCGGCACCACCAACACGTGTCTTTGAAGATGTTGACAACGTCATTACAGCAGGGCGCTATATTAATTTAGCAAATTTAGGTTCAGCTTCTTTATTTGGCGCGATTGTAACAGCGCTGTTATCTGTTGAAATTTATCGCTTCTTTATTGAAAAAGATATTATGATTAAGATGCCAGATGGCGTACCGCCTGAAGTGTCAAATTCATTTATTGCATTAATTCCAGGAGCAGTTATTCTTTTATTATTCTGGGTTATTCGCCACGTAATTGGTTTTGATTTGAATGGTTTCTTGAGTACGTTATTAATGCCACTTAAAGGTATCCTTGCTGGTAACAGTTTATTTGGCGGCTTACTAACAGTCTTCTTAATCTGTTTCTTCTGGGTTTTAGGGATTCATGGTCCAGCGATTATGGGCCCAGTTATTCGTCCTTTCTGGGATATGTCGATTGCAGAAAACCTTGAAGCTTTTACCAATGGCGCAAACGTTCATCAGTTACCTAATATTTTTACAGAACAGTTTTTACAATGGTTTATCTGGATTGGTGGCGCTGGAACTACGCTTTCTTTAGTTGTTTTAATGATGTTTTCTAAATCAACGTATCTGAAAAGTCTTGGCCGTTTATCGTTCTTACCAGGCTTGTTTAATATTAATGAACCAGTTATTTTCGGAACGCCGATCGTAATGAATCCTATTTTAGGTATTCCGTTTATCGTGGCACCGTTAATTACCACAACGTTATCTTATTTCTTAACAGTCGCTAATATAATTCCGATGATGGCTGCACGCTTAGCGTTTGCAATTCCAGCACCAATTGCTGCTTGGATGAGTACCAATTGGAGTTTTTCGGCCGCAGTATTAGTGATTGTTAACTTCTTAATTACAATGGCTATCTACTATCCATTTTTCAAAGTTTATGAAAAACAACAATTGGATAAAGAAGCAGAAGAATTAGCAGCTGAACAAGCAGCGAAAAATTAAAAAATGTTAGGGCGGGTGTTCTGATATGAATATCCTGCCCCTTCTAAGTCAGAGAAGAAAGTCAGGAGCGTATAAGATGATTATTTGGTTCATTTTCTTTTTTATCGTTAGTCAAATTATTATAGAAAAAGGGCAGTTGCCTACTGTTGTTTATCAATTTGGTTTGGTAAAGACGTTGGTTTTTACGGCATTTTGTATTACTCTTTCCATGATAATTGGCGGATTTCTAAATCAACCAGTATTGCTCGTTGGCTCTACAACAATCCTGTGTAGCTCGGTGATTGCTTGGAAATTTCGAAATAAATTTGAAAATAGCGGAGTGTGAGAACGAAGATGAAAAGAGCATTAGGTGTATCAGTTTATCCAGATCATAGTGATATCAATCAAGATAAAGCGTATTTAAAAAAAGCCAGCGAATGTGGGTTTACTCGAATTTTTATGAGTATGTTAGAAGTGACCGATGGCAAAGAAGCGGTTCAGAAAAAATTTAAAGAATTAATTAGTTATGCGAAAAATTTAGGATTTGAAACAATTTTAGATGTCGTTCCAAGTATCTTTGATGAATTGGAAATTTCATATGATGATTTGACTTTTTTCAGCGAATTAGGAGCTGATGGGATTCGGTTGGATACAGGGTTTGATGGAAATAAAGAAGCCATGTTGACGTTTAATCCATTCGGCGTGGCTATTGAGTTGAATATGAGTAATGATGTCGCTTATCTTGATAACATTTTGACGTATGAAGCGAATCGACCTTTCTTATATGGTTGTCATAACTTTTATCCACAAGCGGGAACTGCATTGCCGTATGATTTCTTTGAAAAATGTAGCATCCGTTTTAAAAAGGAAGGTATTCGGACAGCTGCTTTTATTTCATCACAGGTAGGTGAAATTGGTCCTTGGGATGTGAATGATGGGCTACCTACTTTAGAAATGCATAGACAGTTGCCAGTCACTGTTCAAGCTAAACATTTATTTGCAACAAATTTAATTGATGATGTTGTTATTGGAAATGCTTATGCTTCCGATGAAGAATTGGAAGCGCTGGGTCAGTTGAATCGTTATCAAACAGAATTGACCATTGTTTTTGAAGAAGCAACTTCTGAAATTGAAAAAGAAATCGTAACAAAAAATCAACATTTTCGCCGTGGAGATATCACTCAGCAGATGATTCGTTCCACAGAAGTGCGTAAAAAATATAAGAATGAAGCTAATCCCCCACATGATAATCAAGCAATGCTACAACCTGGAGATGTTGTTGTGGGAAATGATGCATTTGGAAAATACAAAAATGAATTACAAGTCGTTTTAGAACCACATCAAGACTCACGCAAAAACCGAGTAGGGCGTATTATAGAAGAAGAACTTGTATTATTAGAATTCATTAAGCCTTGGACAAAATTTAGATTTATAGAAAAGTAGGGAAGAATATGGACTACGATTTACTTATAAAAAATGGACAGACAGTAGATGGTATGCCTGTTGAAATTGCAATTAAAGAGAAAAAAATAGCTGCTGTTGCAGCAACTATTTCAGGTTCTGCAAAAGAAACTATCCACTTAGAACCAGGTACTTATGTATCCGCAGGCTGGATAGATGATCACGTTCATTGTTTTGAAAAAATGGCTCTTTATTATGATTATCCAGATGAAATTGGGGTCAAAAAGGGTGTTACGACAGTGATTGATGCTGGGACAACAGGTGCTGAAAACATTCATGAATTTTATGACTTAGCGCAGCAAGCAAAAACAAATGTTTTTGGATTAGTCAATATTTCTAAATGGGGCATCGTTGCTCAGGATGAACTCGCAGATTTAAGTAAAGTACAAGCGAGTTTGGTCAAAAAAGCGATTCAAGAATTACCAGATTTTGTTGTAGGGATTAAAGCCCGTATGAGTAGGACCGTTATTGGCGATAACGGCATTACGCCTTTAGAATTGGCCAAACAGATTCAGCAAGAGAACCAAGAAATTCCCTTAATGGTTCACATTGGATCAGCACCGCCTCATTTAGATGAAATTTTAGCCTTGATGGAAAAAGGGGATGTCCTAACCCATTGTTTTAATGGGAAAGAAAATGGTATCTTAGACCAAGCAACGGATAAAATAAAAGACTTCGCTTGGCAAGCGTACAACAAAGGAGTCGTATTTGATATCGGGCATGGTACGGATAGTTTCAATTTTCACGTAGCTGAAACAGCGTTACGCGAGGGAATGAAAGCTGCATCAATTAGCACAGATATTTACATTCGTAACCGAGAAAATGGTCCTGTTTATGATTTAGCCACAACGATGGAAAAACTCCGTGTGGTCGGCTATGATTGGCCAGAAATTATTGAAAAGGTAACCAAGGCTCCTGCTGAGAATTTCCATTTAACGCAAAAAGGCACGTTGGAAATAGGTAAAGATGCTGATTTAACGATTTTCACGATTCAAGCAGAAGAAAAAACATTGACTGATTCTAATGGATTGACACGAGTAGCCAAAGAGCAAATTCGCCCAATCAAAACAATTATTGGAGGACAAATCTATGACAATTAGTTACGAAAAATTCCACTTAAAAGAAGTCATTAATGCTTCTGGCAAAATGACCATTCTAGGTGTCTCCAAAGTTTCGGAGGCAGTCCTCGCGGCTCAACGATTCGGCGGCGAACATTTCTTTGAAATGAGTGAACTTAGTGTGCAAACAGGGGCCTTTTTAGCCAACTTGTTGAAGGTAGAAGATGCCCAAATCGTTTCCTCGGCTTCGGCGGGGATTGCCCAAGCGGTGGCTGCCTTGATTGGAAAAGGCAGCTTGTACCACGCGTATCATCCCTATACAGAAAAAATTGAACAGCGAGAGATTATTTTACCTAAAGGGCACAACGTGGACTACGGCACGCCTGTAGAAGTCATGGTAGCGCAAGGCGGCGGCCAAGTAGTGGAAGCTGGCTACGCCAACATGTGCAGTCCAGAACACGTGGAAATGATGATTTCCGAAAAAACAGCGGCCATTCTATACATCAAAAGCCATCATACCGTGCAAAAAAGTATGCTGACGGTGGCCGAAGCGGCCAAAGTGGCGCAACGCCACAAGGTGCCGCTAATTGTTGACGCGGCAGCAGAAGAAGATCTTTTCAAATACACCGAAGCAGGCGCTGATTTGGTGATTTACAGCGGCGCCAAAGCCATTGAAGGGCCAAGTGCCGGTTTAGTGGTCGGGAAAAAAGAATACATTGACTGGGTGCGCCTGCAAGGCAAAGGCATTGGTCGAGCAATGAAAATTGGCAAAGACAATATCCTAGGCTTTACGCAAGCAGTGGAAGAATACTTGGCGCATGGCAGTGAGTCAGGGGCTTCGATGCAAGAGCGCTTAAAACCGTTTGTTGAAGCCATCAACAACTTGTCAGATTTAACCGCCAAAATCGTCCAAGATGGCGCTGGCCGAGACATTTATCGCGCCAGTGTTAAAGTGGACGGCAGAAAAACTGCCAAGGAAGTCATCCAAGCATTAAAAGCAAAAAGTCCAGCCATTTATACGCGAGAATATCAAGCCAACAATGGCATCATTGAGTTTGACATTCGTTCTGTCAATCAAGAAGAAATGAACAAAATCGTGCAACGATTACAAGAAATTATGGACACAAAGGAGAAATAAGCCATGTCATTAAAACCTAATTATTTAGAAGAACGCATTTGTTTAAATGTTTTAGCCAATTCAGTAGAAAATGCCCAAGCCTGTTATGAAGCAGCAGAAGGGCATGTTGTGTTAGGCGTCCTTTCAAAAAACTATGAAACCGATGAAGCAGCCATTGACGATATGAAAAAATACCAAGCAGCAACCAACAACGCTTTATCTGTCGGCTTAGGGGCTGGCGATCCTAATCAAAGTCAAATGGTGGCTCGCTTATCAGAAGTTCTACAACCGCAACACGTGAACCAAGTCTTCACAGGTGTCGGCGCTTCGCGGGCCTTACTTCGTCAAGACGAAACAGTGATTAATGGCTTGGTTTCACCCACAGGCAAAGTTGGCTATGTCAACATTGCGACAGGTCCGTTAAGCTCGGGTGCGCCAGCGGCAGAAGTACCTATCGAAACTGCCATCAAATTGTTGAAAGACATGGGGGGCAGTTCCATTAAATATTTCCCGATGAAAGGCTTGGCTCACAAAGAAGAATACCAAGCAGTAGCAGCAGCTTGTGCCAAGTATGACTTTTATTTAGAGCCAACAGGGGGCATTGATTTAGAAAACTTTGAAGAAATTGTTCAAATTGCAGTGGATGCCGGCGTTAAAAAAATCATTCCTCATGTCTACAGCTCAATTATCGATCAAGAAACAGGGGACACTAGAACAGAAGACGTGAAAACGTTACTAACCATGATGAAAAACACATTGAATAAGTAGGTGGCAAAGATGAAAATTGCTGCGTTTGGTGAAGTCATGCTTCGTTTCACTCCGCCAGAGTATCTAATGTTAGAACAAACAGAGCAGTTAAGAATGAACTTTGTAGGGACTGGCGTAAATCTCTTAGCAAATTTGGCTCATTTTCAACTAGAAACAGCATTGATTACGAAATTACCTGCCAATCGTCTTGGTGAAGCTGGCAAAGCAGCGCTAAGGAAGTTAGGAATTTCAGATCAATGGGTAGGAGAAAAGGGCGATCATATTGGTAGTTTTTTTGCAGAAATGGGTTATGGAATCCGCCCCACACAAGTAACTTATCAAAATCGCCATCAGAGTGCTTTTGGCATCAGCGAGGCGAAGGACTACGATTTTGAGGCTTTTTTAGCGGAAGTAGATATGGTGCATATTTGTGGTATTTCGTTAAGTTTAACTGAAAAAACTCGTGATGCTGCTTTGATACTTGCTCAAAAGGCGCATGCCTGTCAAAAGAAAGTTTGTTTTGACTTTAATTATCGCCCTAGTTTGAATACAGCAAATAGCGCACTCTTTATGCGTCAACAGTACGAACGCATTTTACCTTATTGTGATATTGTTTTTGGCAGTCGTCGTGATTTGGTCGAGCTATTAGGGTTCATTCCGCGAGAAGATTTAGAAGGTGAGGCACAAGAAACTGAACTGATTCAGCGCTTCATGTCTCAATACAATTTGGAATGGTTTGCTGGGACAACGAGAAGTCATTCCCAAAATCAAAACTACTTAAGTGGGTATTTATATACCCAAAATGAGTACCAACAGAGTGAAAAAAGACCGCTTCTTAATCTTGATCGAATTGGTGCTGGTGATGCTTATGCGGCGGGGATTTTATATGGCTATAGCCAAAATTGGTCGTTAGAAAAGGCAGTTACCTTTGCCACAGTCAATGGGGTCCTTGCACATACGATTCAAGGAGATATTCCTTTGACAACGGTCAAACAAGTGAATCATGTTCTCGAGCATCCGAATATTGATTTAATTCGTTAAAGAAGAAAACCAGAAGAAAAGTCGTGTGTGGCTTTTCTTCTGGTCTTTTTTTCATTATAATTAAAAGAAACAGATTGCAAAGGAGGCAGCAGGATGAGTGTTGCACATCTTTTAACAGTTTTAGAAAATGATGAATTTATTGAACGGATTCAAAAACGACCAGAAGCGTTCATTGGAACGACTGGCTTAGTCGGCTTAGAGAATTTACTTGTTCAGACAATTAACGGTTTATTAGAGTTTTTCATTGAAAAGAATCAAGGGAAAATTGCTATACAGTTATCACGTCAACAAATCTCTTTTCAGGTATCTTCCACACGACCGCTTGTTTTTGAACAAAAGCAAGTCGATTTAGAACCACCTTTTCTGTATTTATCTGTTTTACAAGCCTTCTCAAAACAAGTAGGAATCAGTATCGATCAAGAAAAACAGCGGACTATTTTTATTTACCATCAAGGGCAATTGAAAAAACGATTATTATTACCTATTGAAGAAACCCAGGAACGAATTGAAGTCTTATTTTGGCCAGATACGCAAATTTTTGGTACAGAATCGCTTTCTTATATGCGTGTTTTACAACAATGTCAACAGATTGCCGTGTTGAATCCAGGCTTAAAGATTCTCTTAACACAAGAAGAGGAACAAAAAAATCTTTGTTATTACCCTAAAGGTTTAAGTAATTATTTATTTGAAAAAGATAACCCATTAACTAGAAAAGCTGCACCGATTATTCAAGCCAAGCAAACAGAATTGGCCCTTGTTCAATTTATTTTGAGTAAAAATCATGCGCCGCAAGTGCAAAAAACATTTGTTAATGGGCATTATCCCAGTCTTGGTGGAACCCACTATGAGGGTTTTCTTGATGGCGTAGTGGCCGCCTTTAATCAATTTTTAGAGGAGCAACATTACTCATTATCTGTGACAGCAGATAGTTTTTTAGCAGAATTTGATTTTGTTTTAGCCATTACGATACCAAAGCCCCGCTACACTGATGCAACGAAAACCATTTTAAGAAATACAGAGTTATATGAAGTGGTTAAAGAAGTCGTTTTTGACGAATTACAACACTACTTTCAACGTCATCCCAAATGGTTAGAGCAAGGAAGAATCGAGGGAAATGAATGAAAATTTTTGTAGATGGCGATGGTTCACCTGTGAAAGAGACGGTTATTGAAGTCGCTGTAGAGAAAGCTTTGGATGTGGTGATTGTTACTAGTGTAGATCATTATTCCTTAAAAGATTATCCAGAAAATGTCTCTTTTGTGTATGTTGATAAAGGAGCGGATGCTGCTGATTTTAAAATTGTGCAGTTAATAAAAAAAGGGGATCTTTTAATTACACAAGATTATGGCTTAGCTTCCTTGGTTTTGCCAAAAGGAGTGTCAGTTTTACATCAACTAGGTTATCAATATACGAAAGAAAATATTGATGGATTGTTAGAACAACGCTATTTTAGTGGCCAAATTCGGCGAAAAGGTGGCCGAACGAAAGGACCTAAACCTTTTACAGACCAAGATAGAACAACGTTTAAACAAGCCCTTATTGAGCTGGTGGAACGGAGTCTTTAGCAAGGAAAAGGCAAGCAAAGAATTTTTCCTTCACTAAATTTGCTTCTATTATGAAACTGGGTTTTATGCTAAAATAAGTAAGGATAATTTGAAAAATAATTTTTTCTAAAAGACAGGAAAGAAACTAGGAGGACAAGCATTTGAAGATTATTTTGTTGTATGGCGGCAGAAGTGAAGAGCACGATGTGTCTGTTTTGTCTGCATATTCCGTTTTAAATGCAATCTATTATAAATATTATCAAGTACAGTTAGTCTTTATTAGTAAAGATGGTCAATGGGTAAAAGGCCCTCTCTTATCTGAACGACCACAAAATAAAGAAGTTTTACATTTAACTTGGGCACAAACACCTGAAGAAACAGGCGAATTTTCAGGAAAACGAATCAGTCCTTCGGAAATTTATGAAGAAGAAGCGATTGTTTTCCCTGTTTTACATGGACCAAATGGTGAAGATGGAACAATTCAAGGATTCATGGAAACCATTAATATGCCTTATGTGGGCGCAGGTGTCTTAGCTAGTGCTAACGCAATGGACAAAATCATGACGAAATATCTTTTACAAACTGTTGGCATTCCACAAGTACCATTCGTGCCAGTTTTAAGAAGTGACTGGAAAGGAAATCCAAAAGAAGTCTTTGAAAAATGTGAAGGTTCTTTAATCTATCCAGTCTTTGTTAAACCTGCCAATATGGGTTCTAGTGTCGGAATTAGCAAAGCGGAAAATCGTGAAGAATTGCAAGAAGCATTGGAAGAAGCTTTCCGTTATGATGCTCGAGCAATTGTTGAACAAGGGATTGAAGCACGTGAAATTGAAGTAGCCATTTTAGGAAATGAAGATGTCCGTACGACTTTACCTGGTGAAGTGGTGAAAGATGTCGCTTTCTATGATTATGATGCAAAATACATCAATAACACGATTGAAATGCAAATCCCAGCACATGTTCCAGAAGAAGTAGCTCATCAAGCGCAAGAATACGCTAAAAAAGCGTATATTATGTTAGATGGAAGTGGCTTAAGTCGCTGTGATTTCTTCTTAACAAGCAAAAACGAATTATTCCTGAATGAATTGAACACCATGCCTGGTTTTACTGACTTTAGTATGTACCCTTTACTATGGGAAAATATGGGCTTGAAATACAGTGATTTAATTGAGGAACTGATTCAGTTAGCTTTGAATCGTTTTAAACAACGCCAAGAATTTTATAATAACTAAGAAGAAAAAATCACACAAGACTGGGACATGACAAGACTTTGGCATGTCCCAGTCCCTGTGTCAGAGGAGCAAAACATAATGAAATTAACCTTCTGGGAAGTAGCGCAAGCAGTTGAAGCCAGTAATGATTGGCAACAATGGCCTGATTTTCCTTTAACAGGCATTGAATTTGATAGTCGTAAAATTGTGAAAGGAAACCTCTTTGTTCCTTTACAAGGTGAAAATGATGGTCATCGTTTTATTGAGAGTGCCATGGCTAATGGCTGTCAGGCCGCTTTTTGGGGACAGGATTTAGTCGATGCACCGCAACAATTGCCTGTTTTGCATGTTACTGATCCGCTGGTTGCTATGCAAAAATTAGCTACCTATTATTTAAATAAAATGCAACCGAATGTCATCGCTGTGACTGGTAGTAATGGAAAAACCACCACTAAAGATTTGATTGCTGCTGTGTTATCTGAAAAGTTTGTGACTTACAAAACGCAAGGCAATTACAATAATCAAATTGGCTTACCCTATACTATTTTACACATGCCTGATGAAACAGAAAAACTGATTTTAGAAATGGGCATGGATCACGCTCAGGAAATTTCTTTCCTTTCCAATCTGGCTCAGCCAGAAGTTGCTGCCATCACAATGATTGGCGAAGCCCATGTGGAAAATTTAGGCTCACGAGCAGGCATTGCACAAGCAAAAATGGAAATCGTAGATGGTTTAGCCAAAGACGGTAGTTTATTTGTGCCAAGCGATGAACCTTTGCTAGAACCATTGGTGGAAAAAGTTACGCAACAAGTGATTACTTTTGGTTTTAGCCAGGAAAGTCAACTTCAAGGAATCGTCACAAATGAAGCCAAAGAGCAAACCTCATTCAAAATCAGTGATACACAAATGATGTTTACGATTCCAGTGCCAGGAACCTATAATGTCACCAATGCATTAATCGCAATTGGGATTGGTCGGTATTTCCAATTAACGGATAGTGAGATTCAAAAAGGGTTGGCTACAGCGGAACTAACAAAGAATCGGACAGAATGGCTGAAAGCAGCGAATGGGGCCGAAATTTTAAGTGATGTGTACAATGCCAATCCGACAGCTATGGGTCTTGTTCTGGACAGTTTTAGCAAAATGTCCAAAGTAGGAAAACGAATTGCTGTTTTAGGAGACATGCTGGAATTAGGTCCTGATTCTGCTGCCATGCATCAAGCAATGGCGCAGCATTTAGCCCCAGATGCGATTGAAGAAGTCTTTTTATATGGTTCTGAAATGGCTTATTTAGCTGATAAATTGCAAGAAACCTATGCACCAGCTAACATTCATTCTTTTAAAAAAGAAGAAAAAAATGAGTTGATTGAAGCTGTCAAAAAAGTCTTACAGCCAGAAGACATGGTGGTTTTAAAGGGAAGTAACGGGATGGGACTTCGTGAAGTCATCGATGCACTTTTGGAAAAGTAAATAAGTTTCATAAAACTTGCTGAAAATGGGATTCTATGATAGAATGACCTATTGCCGGAAGATGACGAGAAAAATTGAATCGTAGTAAATAAAATAGATCTATTTCTATGTTTAATAATAAATGTGAAGCTGAACGACCACGTTTGGCTTTTCTAATGCCATAAGGTGAATTTTTCGGTGAAATCAGGAAAGAAGAAATAGTTGGCACACTATAATGGATTTCTTTTTAACAACTGAAAGTGAAGACACCTGAAACTAGGAAGAAATCGTTCTTTCCGAAACAAAATCTAGGAGGATATCATTTGAAATTTAAAGAACTTGGTTTAGCGCCAGAATTATTATCAGCGGTAGAACGCGCAGGCTTCGAGGAAGCAACCCCTATTCAATCAGAAACAATTCCGTTAGCGTTAGCAGGAAAAGACGTAATCGGACAAGCACAAACAGGAACAGGGAAAACCGCTGCTTTTGGCTTACCAATGCTTAACAAAATTGACGCAGACAACCGCGTTATTCAAGGATTAGTCATTGCACCAACCCGTGAGTTGGCTATCCAAACACAAGAAGAGTTATTCCGTTTAGGCCGCGATAAAAAGATTCGCGTCCAAGCCGTTTACGGTGGGGCTGATATCGGTCGCCAAATCCGTGGACTAAAAGATCGTCCACATATCGTTGTAGGTACACCAGGACGTTTACTAGACCATATTAACCGTCGTACCTTGAAATTAGAAACTGTTGAAACATTAGTTTTAGACGAAGCAGATGAAATGTTAAACATGGGCTTCTTGGAAGACATTGAAAAAATCATCTCACAAGTGCCAGAACAACGTCAAACACTTCTATTTTCAGCAACTATGCCGCCAGCAATCAAGAATATTGGCGTGAAATTCATGAAACAACCAGAACATGTGAAGATTAAAGCCAAAGAAATGACGGCTGATTTAATTGATCAATATTATGTACGTTCAAAAGACTTTGAAAAATTTGACATTATGACACGTTTACTAGACGTGCAAACCCCAGAATTGACCATTGTCTTTGGTCGGACAAAACGCCGTGTTGATGAACTTGCCCGCGGGTTAGAAGCGCGTGGTTACAAAGCAGAAGGCATCCATGGCGACCTATCACAACAAAAACGGATGAGCGTTTTACGTTCATTCAAAAATGGTAACTTAGATATCTTAGTGGCAACAGATGTAGCAGCACGTGGGTTAGATATTTCAGGTGTCACCCATGTCTATAACTACGATATTCCACAAGATCCAGAAAGTTATGTTCACCGTATTGGTCGGACAGGTCGTGCTGGTAAAGGCGGTATGTCTGTGACGTTTGTAACACCAAACGAAATGGGTTACTTACATGTCATCGAAAACCTAACGAAAAAACGGATGACACCATTACGTCCACCAACCGAAAAAGAAGCATTTAAAGGACAATTAAGTGCAGCTGTTGAAACCATCGAAAGTGATCTAGAAGAAAATGGTTTAGACAAATATCTAGAATCTGCTGAAGCATTATTAGAAAAATATTCAGCGACAGACTTAGCTGCGTTATTATTAAAAACAGTAGCGAAAGATCCAGCAGATGCGGTTCCTGTAAAAATTACCCCAGAACGACCATTGCCTTCAAATAAAAAAGGCTTTAACAAAAATGGCCGTGGTGGTGGCGGTGGGAACAACCGTAATCGCAACCGTGGTGGCAATGGTAAAGGTGGCAGCTATCGTGGCAACAAAAACCATAAAGATGGCGACCGTAATTACAAAAATAGCGACCGCAAAAATAAAGATCAACGTGGCGGCAAACGTCATAACGATAAAAAACGTGGTTTCGTCATTCGCGAAAACGCTAAATAATCAAAAGAGCGAGTGTTCCGTCTATGAACGGAACACTCGCTCTTTTTTGGTAGATAATCGTTAAATAGAAAAACTCAAAAAAAGTAAAAAAGGCATCAAAATGATATAAAAAAAGAAAAACGCCAAAATCATCCAAGTTTTCAACGAGGAAGTTAGACTGAAGAGTTTCAGTTTTTGTTGTAGCAAATGAATGGTTATAATCCAAACCAGTTGCAAGAGAAAAAATAGGCTGGGATTTTTAAAGAAGATTGGAAATATGTAGAGCAACAAAGTAAAAATAAATAGGGCGCAACGAAGTAACTTTTTTTGCCGAGAAGTTAAAGTCATACATTTTTCTCCTTTTTCTTTTTATTCTCCCATAAGTAGCCAAAATTTGCTATAAAATATCAGAATATCCGCTTAGTTTCCTGATTTTTTTCCGATACTTCTTAGTTGTTGTCTTACTTTTATAAAAATTCAGAAAAATTTTATAAAAATGTAAATAGGAAGAAAACGTATGGTACTTCAATTTGTGTGAGGATCTTGTAAAACATTCTTTATTTTTTTAGCGAATCAGTGGAAAAATTTTGAAATTTTGTTAAAATGAAAGGTAATTCGTAGTAACTATATTAAATAGGAAGTAAGGCGGAAAATGATAAAGGGAATTGGTATTGACGCAGTAGAATTAAGTCGGATAAAACCGATTGTTGAAAAACAAGGATCGTTTATTCAACGGGTTTTAACACCTAACGAATTGACCCTTTTTGAAAAGTTATCTACAAAACGTCAAATAGAATTTTTAGCTGGTCGTTTTGCTTGTAAAGAAGCGTTTTCTAAAGCATGGGGCACAGGGATTGGTAAAGTTGGTTTACAAGATATTGAGGTGCTGACTGAAAAGACAGGTGCACCGTACGTAGCAAATTCGCCCCATAATGGTAAAGTGTTTGTCTCGATTACGCACACAGATACTATGGCGATTGCACAAATTGTTTTAGAAAGCGAATAACAGAAGCAACGAAGAAAGAAGGATGTACAATGGTCGTTGGATGGCATCGTCCTACACGGTTACATATCGATACGCAAGCAATCACTGAAAATGTCCAAAATGAATGTCAACGTTTGCCAGAAGGAACTTCTTTATTTGCGGTTGTAAAAGCGAACGGCTATGGGCATGGCGCCGTAGAATCCGCCAAAGCGGCGAAAAAAGGTGGCGCGACAGGTTTTTGTGTCGCCTTATTGGATGAAGCAATTGAATTGAGAGAAGCAGGTGTTCAGGACCCCATTTTAATTTTGAGTGTGGTAGACTTAGCTTATGTGCCTTTGTTGATTCAATATGATTTATCTGTAACGGTAGCTACACAAGAATGGTTAGAAGCTGCTCTTCAACAACTAACGCCTGAGAGTAACACGCCATTACGTGTTCACTTAAAAGTCGATACTGGCATGGGACGGATTGGCTTTTTAACCCCAGAAGAGACTAAGCAAGCAGTGCGGTTTGTTCAATCCCACAAAGAATTTTTATGGGAAGGGATTTTCACTCATTTTTCAACAGCTGATGAAATCGATACAAGCTATTTTGAAAAACAAGCAGGGCGTTTTAAGGCTGTTCTAGCAGTTTTAGAAGAGTTACCTCAGTATGTCCATGTTAGCAATAGTGCGACAGCGTTATGGCATCCTGATGTGCCAGGAAACATGATTCGCTATGGTGTAGCCATGTATGGGTTGAACCCTTCAGGTAATAAGCTGGCCCCAAGCTATGCGTTAAAGCCGGCCTTGAGGTTGACCAGTGAACTCATCCATGTAAAACGCTTAGCGGCTGGCGAAGGAATTGGCTATGGCGAAACCTACGTGACTGAATCCGAAGAGTGGATTGGGACAGTGCCAATCGGTTATGCAGATGGCTGGTTGCGTCATCTCCAAGGATTTACAGTGCTCGTGAATGGCAAGCGTTGCGAAATCGTTGGACGAGTGTGTATGGATCAATGTATGATTCGTTTAGCAGAAGAAGTTCCTGTCGGCTCAGTCGTTACATTAGTTGGAAAAGATGGCAATGAAGAAAATACGTTACAAATGGTAGCCGAAAAATTAGAAACCATTCATTATGAAGTTGCATGTACTTTCTCACAAAGAATCCCCAGAGAATATAACTAGATAGGAGGTTCCACTATGGTCAAACGCGGAGATATTTATTTTGCAGACCTTTCCCCAGTAGTGGGCTCGGAACAAGGTGGCGTCAGACCTGTCCTTGTTGTCCAAAATAACTTAGGTAATCATTTTAGCCCAACGATTATCGTTGCGGCGATCACAGCCAAAATGGCAAAGCCAAAATTGCCAACACATATCGGGATTAATTCTGATGAAACAGGCATTGAAAAAGATTCAGTGATTCTTTTAGAGCAGATTCGAACAATCGATAAGGGCCGCTTGAAAGAAAAAGTTTGTCATTTGAGACTTGATATTATGGAAGAAGTTGATCGTGCCTTAGGCATCAGTGTTGGACTTAGTAGCGATTCAGCCCCAGCAAAAGCAAATTCAGCTACATAAAGAACGATAGCTACTATGAAATCAACAAAGACGAATTGAATTTTTGAAAAAGCAACTGATTGAATTTGGTTTGCTAAACATAGTTTGAGTAAAAGCGAGAGGGATAGCCAAGTGGCATCTCTCTTGTTTTTTTGTTTTGTATTTAAAAAATTAAAATATAAATATAAAATTCAAATTTTTATCATCTTATTTTAAATAAAGTTGTTGGCAAGGCTCAAACGGAATGTTACAATCAATACTATATAGAGTTTTTAAAGAGCGTAACAGGTGATTTTACAAGTTTTGATTGTCGAGTGATGACATAAAGGAGATTATATTTGTATGATGATTGTTGTACTTTTAATGAGTAGTTGCTTATTTTTATTTGTAAGCTATCAATTGTATTTGCGATTACTTGTCGAAAAACTGGATTCAGAGGACCGGACATTAAAGAGGAAAATAAATTTCTATAAGTATCAGAAAAATAGTCGTTTAATGATTTATTTATTGTTTAGTGTTTGTCTACTTAGCGTATTATTGTTAGGAATTGTTTATACATATTATCAATTAAATCAACGAAATATCCGCATGGAACAGCGGATCGAGCGTTTGGCACAGGGCCAAGCTACTCAAGGTGACAAAATAAAAAAACAAGCAATTAAAAAAACAGCCTTAAACCAGTTTCCCTGGAAGCAAGCTGTTTCGACAGAATCGGCCGCTGTCTTGACGAATTATGAATTACAATTAGCGCGTGAATGGCGTCCTTACCTCGGAGAGACGAGTATCACAATAATTAGAAGTGAAAAAACACAAACCTTGACACTGTCTGTTTTTTCAGTTGGTTTAAGTTACCATGAATTTCAAACAGCCCAAGACAACATTTTAGCACTTATTTCAGCATTGAATTCAGTCAAAGAAATTACCATGATTGATTTTAATTTTACTTATCGAGATCAAGAGCAAACCCTTGTCAAATCCATTGATACGTATGCTCGTGAGACACTTGAAACAAATTTGGAGCCTGTCGTGATTAGTTAAAAGGACGAGAGAAAGGACATATAAATGACAAAAAGACGTTTAATCAAAAAAATTAAAGATATTTCGGATGATACGCTTGAAAAAGAAGTCTTTTTTCAGCCAGGATTCGAACCAGAAAAAATAATTAGCGGAATCAAACCAGAACAACAGGAAAAAGAAATGGCGACGTTAAGAGAAAGGCTCGCCTACTATCAGAAAAAAGAAACAGCCTTTAAAAAACTTCAAGAAGAAAATGAGCAATTAAAGAACCAACAAGAAACGGAAAAACAAGCATTAGAAGAAAAAAATCAGGCATTACTTGAAACACTAAATCAAAAAGAACATGAAATTTTTGAATTGGAAGAGCAACTGGAAACAAACAGTGAAACCACGACAGAGGCTACTACTCTTCAAACAAATCTGCAAAACGCAGAAAAACAATTAACCACTGTACATAATCAAATGGAACGTTTAGAAAGTGAATTAACGCAGCAAGTGGCAGAATTAGAAAAAGAATCGGCTGAACAGCAACAACATATCCAGACATTACACAACCAGTTAGCAGAAGAAAAAGGAAAGTTGGAGAAAAAAGGGGATATTACAGGAATGGAAAAGCAAGTAGAAACGTTAACGACAGAATTAGAAGAAAGTACAACGACTCAACAAGCATTGCAGGAACAAATTGAAAAACTAACTGTACAATTACAAAAAGTAGAAGCCGAAAAACAAACCTTACAAGAGGCTGCCCAACAAGAAGTGATTGTGCAACAACGCATGGAGGAGTTAAAGAATGAGCTTCAAAATAGTTTACAGCAAAAAAATGAAGCGGAAGTAAAATTAGGGCGATTGCAAGGTGTCAATGACAAACATCTTGCTGAAAAGCAAGTTTACGAAGGGGAATTAGCTGCTCTAAGAAAAGAAGTAGAGGCCAAAGAAGACAGTTTAGAACAAGTTCAAAAAGAATTGAAGACACTACAAGCCGTTTCAAAAAATATTGAACCGAGTAGTGAGCAGTTAACAGAACTGCTACGTGCAAAACAGCAAATTAACGATTTATTAATGAAAAATCAGCAATTACAAGAAGAGGCTTTAAAATCGCAACAAGAAATTGGCGAAGTGATGGTTTCTGCCAAAAAAGAAGCCAATCGGATTGTTAATGAAGCAAAAGTAGAAGCAAAACACCTAATTAATTCTGCAGAATTAGAAATGTTAAATATTGGTAACCGAGCGAAAAGTATTTCGAATGAAGTCGAAGCGTCAAAAGTAGAAGTGCTTGAGATTTATCGAGAATTAGAGGAACGCTTAACTAAACTGACACGTCTTGAACAAGATAATTATTAATAAAATGGTCAGTAAAAAGTTAATGGGAGCAAGGAAACTACATTGTCTTGGAGTCCTTTTTTTAGCTGTTACACTAAGTGGCTCTGCAGAACGATTACAGGCTGCTGCTATCTCAAAGGAAGAGCAGTCGCTAAGGCAACCGCTTATCAGGAAAAACATAGTAACAGAGAAGAGCGAATATCTTGTAGAAGCAAATCAAAGTATCTGGGAGCTGGCACAAGATGCGCAGAAACCACTGAATCAGTTTATGAAGGAAAACCAGTTACGTAGTAGTTATATAAAAAAAGGAACGCAATTAGTCAAATAGAAAAAAGGAGTAAAGAAAGGAAAAGTTTATTTAAGGAGCTTTTCCTTTTAAGAAAACGATGGAAGAATGGATAAAGCCAGTTATGCGAACAATTCGCCACATTAAGCGCGCCTTCTTGAAGCAAAAGTTGCCTGCGACATATCAGCTAAAAAAGCAAAAGACTAACAAAGCAACGGAATATTTGCTTGAGCAAACAGATAACCATCAATCAATAAGAGGTCCGCAAAGAAAAATGACCGCTGAAGAGATTAAAAAAAAGCGGCAAGCCTACCAAAAGAAACAGCGCATCCAAGTCGTTAGATTTTTTATGCCAGCTATTCTTTTCGCCATTTTTGTGTTCTTTTTTATTTTAAAGACATCTAGCTACCCAATTGCTGGGCAATCCATGAAGCCGACACTTAACGCAGGGGAACGAGTCTTAGTACAACGGACGAAGCAAGTAACAAGGTACGATGTGATTGCATTTAAAGCACCGCTAGCTAGCAAAGGTACGTACGTCAAGCGAATTATCGGGGTTCCTGGTGATCGAATTTGGGTAAACGAGGGAAAACTTTATCTTTCAGAAGAACCTATAGCAAACGATAATGAGGCACTGCCTGAGAATGCCAGTCGTTTTGACTTATCAGAAGAAGCAGCAGCCCAATTTCGTCTGTTTCAGAAGATTCCAGCCGGTCATTACTTTGTCTTAGGGGACAATCGTACGCATTCAAGTGATAGTCGTACGTTCGGCTTTGTCGAGATACAGACGATTGAAGGCATCGTGGTGTTTAAAATGGCGCCGTTTAAGGAAATAGGGAAAGTAAAATAAAAAGCTTAAGTCAGCCATCTGAGAGTCGGGCACTTAAGCTTTTCTTATTAGAGGTTATTTTCCCAATAACAATTGAATGATTTTTTCAATTGATTGCAGGTCATAACGATTACTAATATCCGAAAAAATATAGTAATGGTCATATTGGGCAACGAGTTGTTCATTATTGCTATTCATTAAAAGCAAATCATAATGGTTTTCTGCGTTGTAAGGCTCAATTTTCAGCGGATATTTTCCAGCGATACTCTGTTGTATTTTTTGTGCTACCAGCTCGCTATAGGCACTGCTCAGTGAGTGATAAACGCCAATGGTTATTTTTTTTTCATTCAATTCAGCAATGTGATTCAAAATAAGCGTATAATTAATTTCAGTAAATTGATTTTGGTACTTAGAAGTAGTGGCTTCTGTGGCAAAGTTCGTTGTAGCGATCTCCACTAATTCGTAAACTTCACTTTCGCTAAAAGGATGACGTAAGACTTTCAAAAGTGACTGAATTGTCCAATAATCAAAGGGTAAAATAAATCCTGAAAAATAATAGAGTTGCGCATGTAATTGGAAAAGTAAATTTTCAATATAAAGTAGCCGAATAGGCAGCACGTAATGGGATAAATAACCACGTGCTTTAAGGTACGTTAAAATGACCCGGTTCATTTCGTTAAGATACGTTTTTTCAATTCGTTGTTGTTTTGCTAAACGAAAGGCGAAAGCAGCATTCGCAGAATAATTATGCATGGAACAGAAAAAGTCATAAAACATATAGGCTTCGTTGATTGTATATGGACGGTCGATTCTTTTCATATATGTATGTATAGATAAATTAATTTCTTCAAATAAAGGTCGATCGAGTTGCGCATCATGCGGACTAATCGTTGGCAGAGGTTCTAAAACCATACGACGAAAAGAAATTTTCATCCAAAGCTTAATTTGAAGAATTTCTATATGGTCAAAGGTAATTCTGGGGATTTCTTGTAATATCTCGATTAATCCTAGGTATTGATTGGCCAGTTCTTTTTCTAAATCTGTTTTTTCTTCAAAGATAAACCAGAAAAAATTAAAAAAGAAAAAGCGAATTTGTTTTTCTTCGCCGATAAGTTTTCCTCGTTTGATACATAAATTAAACTCATTGAGTAAGTCATTTAATTCAACAATTTTTCGATAATAGGTAGCAGAGCTGATGGCATAATTCTGTTGAAAATACCCGCCATTTATTTTATTTTTATGAAAGAGTTGCTGAACCATGTGAAACTTAATAGATTTATTCAAGAACAACATGATCATTGCTTTCATGGAAAAGGTTGGCGCTTTATTTAGATAAAGGGTATCACCTAGTACAGTCATGGTGAGGCTTTCTTGGAGTTGCTCTTCTTTCAAAAATTGTTCTAAAAAAGAAAGATATTCATTCAATGTTGGTAAACTAATATTGAAAAAATCTACTAATTCATTTCGTGTCGCTTGGCCTTTATTATTATATAGGAACAATAGAATATCATTCATATAATCATACGGTTTTTCTAAAAAATCTCGTTTTAACATCGTTGCTCACCTCTCTTTTAAGAATACTGTATCTATGATAAAATGGCAATAAACAACTGATAAAAAGATTGTTTTTTGAAGTGTTTTTTATTATCATTGAGAAAAAGAAATAAAAAGAAAAAACAAAGTATTTAAATGACAACAAAATAATTAAAATGAAGGAGCGACAGAATATGAACAGCGTAGTGAATTTTAGAGATATCGGAGGATTTCCAACGCAACAAGGCACATCCGTCAAGACAGGGCATTTTTTTCGGAGTGGGGAACTCGTCAATATTGCACAAGCGGATCAACAGAAACTGGTAGAGGACTATCAAATTAAACGAATCTATGATTTTAGAAGTGCAGCAGAAACGCAAGAACGACCAGATGATTCAATTCAAGGAACCGACTATTTACATATAGATATTTTGGCCGATATTCAGGCACAGACCGCTTCATTAGAAGGAATGCTTAAAACGGTTGGTTCACCCGATGCAGCAATGGACATGGCTTATAAAGAAATGGTTCTTTCCAATTCGGGGCGCAAAGGTTACCAAACATTTTTTGAAAACTTTTTAAGTTATCCACAGGAAGCTATTTTATTTCATTGTTTCGCAGGAAAAGATCGAACAGGAATCGGCGCAGCCTTGATATTAAGTGCTTTAGGTGTGGAACATTCTTATATTTTAGAAGATTATTTAAAGACGAACGAGCAAAGAAAAGCTGCTAACGAGCAAATTATTGCGCAATATCAAGCAAATGGAACGCCTCCAGCAGAAATTCAACAATTAGAAACGCTGCTTTATGTGAAAAAAGAGTACTTAGCGACCGCTTTACAGGCGATTGAAAAAGAATTTGGTTCGGTAGAGGGCTATTTAAAAGAGGGACTCGGCTTACCTTTATCCGCCAAAAAAGACATGCTAAGTCTGTACACAAAATCATAGATCCTAAAAAAAGGACTATCCTTTCTAAAAAAGAAGTTTTATAATAGAAAAGAATCTGTTTGTAAGGAGGGATAGGGAATGAAAGAAGGACAAGAACAATTCTTAACGTTCATACTAGATCGAACAAAAGAAGATAAAAAAGAAAAAATGCAAGCGCTACTTGCAGAAATGTTTGAACGCCAACAAACAGGCAAATTAGATAAAATGTACTTGATGACAAAAGCACCAAAACTTTTGGCTTATTTAAAACCAGAAGCCATTGATGAAGTTAAACAAGTCGTTTCGGAATTTTCTAAAAATATGAAATAAACAATCTTAGCTTGAACTTACGACATTTTAAAAATGTGTCGTAACATTCAAGCTTTTGTTTGTTATTCTCTTGTATTTTATGCTAAAGTTATTCAGGCACAAAAAAAAGCAGGTGATTTTATGAAACATATAAAAAATACATGGGAACTATTTATTTTAGATTGGAAAAGAATTTTTAAAAACCCAGTAGCAACATTTTTGATTGTTGCCTTAATGATTATTCCATCATTATATGCATGGTTTAACATTAAAGCACTATGGGATCCGTATTCAAATACAGGAGAGTTACCAATAGCGGTCTATAGTGATGACCAAACAGCAACTTTTCAAGATAAATCGGTCAATATTGGTGATGAAGTCTTGAAAAACTTGAAGAAAAACAAGCAATTAGGTTGGCGTTTTGTTGATTCGAAAAAGGAATTAGACAAAGGGGTCCAATCAGGAAAATATTTTGCCGGGATTTATTTACCTAAAGATTTTTCCAAAGATTTGCTAAGTTTTACTTCTGGTGATATCAATAAACCTAAAATTGAATACTCAATCAATGAAAAAATTAATGCAATTGCGCCGAAAATTACGTCAAAAGGCGCCTCTTCCATTCAGTCACAAATTTCGGAAGAATTCATTAAAACGGCAAGTAGTACGTTAATCAAAACATTCAATGATATTGGCTATGATATTGATAAAAACATGGTTAGCATTCAAAAAGTTAAGAGCATGATTTTAGATACAGATGCCAACATTGGAACCATTGACACGTACGCGAAACAAGTCACAGACTTACATGGTAAGATGCCTGAGCTAAAAGAAAAATTAGCGAAAGCCAACGATGCGATGAAATATTTACCTGAAGTTGATGCTTTAGGAGAGAAGATTGTTGAGCTAAATGGCAAAATGCCAAGCATCAAAGAACAAGCTAGTGTTATTTTGACGTTACAAGAAAAAATTCCAGAAATTCAAAACGCTGGCCGACAAATTGCTATGATTGATGAAGACTTTGCTTCTGTGGAACAAACAATGAGCGAAGGAATCCAAGAAGCAAAACAAGGATTAGAAATCATTCAACAAGTCCAAACGGCGTTACCAGATATTCGTAAACTAGGTGATCAAGCCAATGATTTAGGGAATGTCACATTAGATGGCGCCAATAAATTGCAAGAGGCGTTACCAAGCATTACGAATAGCGTTGAAGTGACTTTGAAATCTATCCAGCAAGTTGCTACAACAACAACTTCTGTAGTCGCGACTATTCGTCAAGCGTTAGATGATGGACAGTTAACGCCAGAAGAAAAACAACATATTAATGAAGTAGTACAAGATTTCACAACTAATATCCAACGGCAACAGCAAGCAATTAACGACATTATTGCGTTTATGAAACAACTCCAAGAAAATGCTGGTAATCATGACTTAGATGGTGCGATTGCTCAATTAAGCCATGTAAATGATTTATTAACAGATTTTAGCAATCGCTTGAATCAATTAAATGCTTTAGTCCAAGCGGGTGATATCTCTGGAGTACAAAATTATTTAAATGAGATTGACGCAATGGCAACTAATATTTCTAGTATTGTGGGCAGTGTTGATGTAAACGGAATTAGTAATACCGTTTCAACCATTTTAAACAAACTAATTAGTACCATCCAAAACGCTCAAGGCCAACTAAACAAAGCGCAACAAATTGACTTTGAAGGGTTATTGAGTTCAACAAGTCAAACGGTCACTAATGCGATTTCTTTATTAGAAAAATATCAAGCCGAAATGCCGGCAATTAAACAAGAAATTCATGATGCGAATACGATGTTGAATGGCAATATGGAAACCATTGTCAATGGCATTAATCGTGGTGCTGATTTGTATAAAAACGATTTACCAGTCATTCAAGATAAAGTCAGCAAAGCGGCAGCCTTTATGCAAAATGACTATCCAGGTATCCGAAAAGATTTAACGAATACCTTGAAAACAGTCAATGAGAAAATGCCAGATGTTGAAGCGGCCTTGGACAAAGCCAACGAGCTAATTATTAATGATTGGCCAAATATCAAAACAGGATTACACAAAGCAGCGAATGCAATCCGTAAAGGTGAAAAAGAAGTTGATTTAGGCGAAATTCTTAAATTACTAAAATTAGATGCCAATAAAGAAAGTGACTTCTTTACACAACCAGTTGAAGTCAAAGAACATGCTGTTTATCCGATTGCTAATAATGGTTCGGCAAGTACCCCATTCTATACAGCTTTGTGTTTATGGGTTGGCGCTGTGTTATTCTCAAGTGTTGCGACAACAGATGTTTATCTTGAAGGAAAAGATAAAAAACGCTTTTCTAAACGGGAACAATTTTCAGCACGGATGTTTACCTTCATTGTCATGGGGATTGGTCAAGCACTGATTGTAACCTTAGGTAATTACTTTGCGTTAGGCGTAGATGTTCGTAATCCAGCGTATAGTGTCTGGTTTGCGGTATTGATTGCCATTACGTTTATGATAATGGTTTATGTGCTTGTTGCTCTCTTTGGCAATGTAGGGAAAGGAATTGCGATAATAATCTTGGTACTATCCATCTCTGGTGGGGGTGGGAACTACCCAATTCAAGTCTCAGGTAAATTCTTCCAAATGATTAATCCGTTCTTGCCGTTTACGCATGCCGTGAACTTGCTAAGGGAATCAGCAGGAGGCATTTACTGGCCAAATGCTTGGTTTGCCATTTGGATTATGGTGGGGATTTCAGTCGTCTTTAGTATTGGCGGCGCAATTCTTTATCCACATCTGGAACACAGATCGAAAAAATTTGCGGCTTTAGCACAAAAGAGCCATTTATTCCATTAAAAAACAAAAAGCTGAAAACGTCTCTAGCGTTTTCGGCTTTTTGTTTTTCTTTATTTTCAAGGCAACCCTAACAAAGAAGTTTTGGGGGCTCTTGCTTTTGACTTTTTGGCAATGCTAAATAATAAAATCTCCCTCAGAAAGTGAGGTTTTTTGTGTACAAATGTATAAAAAGGTTTTATAGTATTTTTTTAAGAAATAAAAAGTGGGTAGGGGTTGTAAAATGATTCAAGCATTGCTTCAACGATATGAGAAAAAAATTGAACGTCGTAAATTGGAAAAACGAACAGCATTCGGTGCTTTTGCCGGGCGGATTGGGCTTGTTTCTAATTTATTTTTATTCGTTAGTAAATTTATGATTGGCTTGCTTTCAGGTAGTGTTTCAATCATGGCAGATGCCATTAATAGCTTGTCCGATACTATTTCTTCAGTTTTAACATTAGTCGGTTTTTATATTGCTGGTAAGCCAGCGGATAAAGAACATCCCTATGGCCATGAACGTTTTGAATATATTAGTGGAATGCTTGTATCATTAGTGATTACGTTTATTGGGTTTGAGTTTCTAACGACCTCCGTTGATCGTATCCTGCATCCAGAATCAATCAAGGTGACACCCATTTTATTTGCTGTTTTAGCTTTGTCAATTGGGATTAAAATTTGGCAAGGGCTGTTTTACAAAAAAGTATCAGCAAAAATTGATTCTCAAGCATTAGTTGCTTCTGCTAAGGATAGCTTTAATGATGTTTATACTACATTAGCTGTTTTGATTTCTGCATTTATTGAAGGCGTCACTGGTTTGCGAATTGATGGATATATTGGTTTTTTAATTGCTGCATATATTATTTATAGTGGGCTGCAGTTAATTCGCGAATTTATTAATGAGTTGATGGGCATGCGTCCGAGCCAAACAGAAATTGATGAAATGAAAAATGTCTTATCAAAAATGGAAACAATTGTAGGGTATCACGATTTACTGATTCATAATTATGGTCCTAGCCAAACGTTTGCGTCTGTTCACATTGAAATTGATGATCGCTGGGATTTAAATAAGGCCCATCAGACAATCGATGCGATTGAAGCGAAGTTTAAAGAAGAGTTGGATGTTAATCTTGTTTGTCATATTGATCCAGTGAATTTGTATGACCCAACACAACAATTTGTTCATCAAACAATCAAAAAGATTATTCGTTCTTTTGATGCGTCTTTAAAAGTCCATGATATCCGCTTAGTTACCCATGGCGAAGAGCCGAAGATTTTGTTCGACTTGGTTTTACCTACAGAATCAAAATTATCTGAATTTGAACTGGGTGTGGAAATTCAGCGGCAAGTTTATGAAAAAATTGGTCGTTATAAAGTGGAAATTACCTTCGATCATACGTACTTGTTACAATAAAAGGGAATAATTAACTAAGTTTTTAAGCGTGAGCCAAAAGGTCAAATAGACTTTTAGCTCTCGCTTTTTTGTTTAGAGAATGCAAATCCTTTTGTTATCTGGATTCTCTTGATAAGATAAAGGAAGCGGGGGACTTTAAATGAGTGTCTGATTAAAAAAAGATGGTGATTTTTTTATCTTTTTCAGTAACAAAAATCAATTGACTTTTCATTGTGAGAAGCGTAGCATATGGATTTGTTTGATAAAAAATAATGAAAAAAGTGAGCGGGTCACTCTAGAGAAAAGGAGTAGAAAAAAATGGCGGATTTAAAACGACTGTTCATTGGGAAACCATTGAAATCAGCCGAAAATGATGAACATAAATTAAGCAGATTTGCAGCGCTTGCGTTGTTATCTTCTGATGCACTTTCATCCATTGCGTATGGTACAGAACAAATAGTGGTGGTTCTGGTTACTTTGTCGGCGGCTGCGATTTGGTATTCATTGCCAATTGCTGCATTTGTTATTATTTTACTTATTTCTTTAACATTGTCGTACCGACAAATTATTCATGCGTATCCGCATGGCGGCGGCGCATACGTTGTTAGTAGTGAAAACCTCGGCAGAAATGCCGGTTTATTGGCTGGTGGTTCGTTGTTAGTCGATTATATGCTAACAGTAGCCGTTTCAGTTTCAGCGGGCGCAGAGGCGATTATATCGGCGATTCCGGCGTTATATGGTCATCAAGTAGCAATTTCTATTGGGATTGTGATATTGATTACCTTAATGAACTTGAGAGGCCTGCGAGAATCTGCTTCGTTCTTAATGTTGCCAGTGTATAGTTTTATCGCAATTATTACCTTATTGATTGTTGTTGGGCTATTTAAAATTGTGACTGGCGCACAGCCATTGAATGCGACAGCTTTACCAGGAGCCGTGGTTCCAGGAATTTCTATTGCCTTAGTTTTACGGGCGTTTTCATCTGGTTCTTCTTCCTTAACAGGGGTTGAAGCAATCAGTAATGCAGTGCCATTCTTTAAGAAACCACGAGCAAAAAATGCTGCTGGGACGTTAGCGTTAATGGCAACGATTTTAGGGTTCTTCTTCGTGGGGATTACGTTTATTAACTATTGGTATGGGATTGTGCCAAAAGAAGAAGTGACAGTTCTTTCACAAATTGGGAAAGCGGTCTTTGGTCAAAATATTTTATATTATTTATTACAGTTTGCGACAGCCTTAATTTTAGCGGTTGCTGCTAACACAGGATTCTCAGCCTTTCCAGTTTTGGCTTATAACTTAGCCAAAGATAAGTTTATGCCGCATATGTATATGGATCGTGGCGACCGTTTAGGCTATTCAAACGGTATTTTAACTTTAGCTGCTGGTTCCATTGTTTTATTATTGATTTTCCAAGGTTCCACAGAACGTTTAATCCCATTATATTCAATTGGTGTGTTTATTCCGTTTGCTTTGTCTCAATCGGGGATGGTTGTAAAATGGCGAAAAGAAACTAAAAATTGGTTGCCAAAATCAATTGCTAATATTGTCGGCGCCTTTATCTCTTTCGCGATTATCGCCATTTTGTTTATTTATCGATTAGGGGACATCTGGCCGTTTTTTATTATTATGCCAGTGTTGATTTATGCATTTTATCGGGTCAATACTCACTATAAAAATGTGGCGGAACAGCTACGTTTAGAAGATGGGGCACAGTTACATGAGTTTGACGGGAATACAGTTATTGTTTTAGTAGGGAACGTAACCAAGGCAAATGTCGGCGCCTTGAACTATGCGCGTTCCATTGGTGATTATGTTGTTGCCATGCATGTCTCAATGGATGAAAACGTTGAAAAGGAAAAAGAAATTCAGGAAGAGTTTAAAAAACACTTCCCGGACGTTCGTCTATCAATTGTCCATTCTTCGTATCGCTCACTGCAAAACCCTATCTTACGTTATGTTGATTTAGTTAGTAAAAATGCCACGAAGCATAACTACAGTACAACAGTTTTAGTACCACAATTTGTACCAAATAAACGTTGGCAAAATATTTTGCATAACCAAACAAGTTTACGCTTGCGGATTCGTTTAGCGTGGCGGGAAAATATTATTGTGGCTACCTATAGTTATCACTTGAAAAAATAAATAAAAAAATCTGCCATCTTTTGATGGCAGACTTTTTTTATTGACGTAATTGTTTTTGATAAATTCTAGCGCAAGACTGCTCTTCGGTGGTTACCATTGTCAAAAATTCCCAGTCATATCTTTCATAAAAAGTAGTATGGTCTGTAAGCAAATAAAGCTTTTTAAATCCAGAATTAGCAAGAGAATCAACAACTGTTGTTAAAAGAATTCCTGCTAAGCCTTGGTGACGAAATGTTGGTTCGACATACAATGCACAAAGGTTTGGCGTAAGGTCTGCACGATTGTGGAAGTCATTATCAACTACGCCCACGCCTGCAACGATGTCCTGCTGCTTATTCAAGCAGACCCACCAATGTGGTACGTGGTTTTCGCTAGTTAGCATTTCCTGCATACTTGCTTGATACGCTTCAGCGGGGATTTGCCACTTTTGGCTAAACCATTGAGCAGCTGACGGAATTAAGTGTGGTTGTTGATTTAAATCGGTAATAGTATAGTTAGACATTATTGATCTCCTAGATAAAAGAACAGATCCCATTGAAAAGAAACAATGTTGGATCTGCTCTGTATTTTTTATTAATTGGAATGTTTGCTAGCTGGGTCTAAACGACGTTCAATAATCCCTAGAACCCAATCTGTGATAATCGCCATAAAGGCCGTTGGTAAGGCACCGACTAAAATGATAGAAGCACCATCTGTGGCATTAGTTCCACGAATAATAATATCCCCTAAACCACCAGCACCAACGAAAGCACCAATCGCAGTAATCCCGATTGCGACGACTAACGCATTTCGAATACCTGCCATGATTACTGAAACAGATAAAGGTAACTCGACCATATAAAGAAGTTGTAGTTTTGTCATACCCATTCCTTTACCAACATCTAAAATATTGCGATCTACTTGAATCATGCCAGTATACGTATTTTTGATGATTGGTAGGAGAGAATAAAGGAAGACCGTTACAACCACCGTGTTGACGCCTAAGCCCATTCCCAACATTAAAATCGAAAGCATTGCCAAAGCTGGTACTGTTTGGATAATGTTCGCTAAACGGATAATCCAGTTGGCTAAGCTACGTTTACGTGAAATCATAATCCCGATAGGAATCCCGACAATTGCAGCAAAGATTACGCCATAAATCGAAATTAAAAAGTGACGTAAAAATTGTTGAAAGACGTAGCCGCCATTTTGTTGGAAATAGTAGATAAATTGTTGGAATAAATTCATATTATTCATCTGTTACTCCCCCTCAAAATAGTTATTTTCTTTTAAGAAACGTTCGGCTACGACCGCAGGTTCAATTAAATCATTATCTGCTTGATAGTTCAATTCTTGCATTTTTTTAGTAGAAATTTTACCATCTAAGCGATTTAAGACATCTTTAATTTCCGGCGTTTCTTTTAATAATTTGTCACTAACCACAGGAGCGGCATCATAAGGCGGGAAAAAGCGCTTGTCATCTTTTAACATGACTAAATCGTAACTACCAATCCGGCCATCTGTTGAGTAACCTAAGATAACGTCCATTTTTCCAGCGTTGACTGCATCGTACACCAAGCCAATTTGCATTGGTAAAATAGATTTAAATTGGAAGTTGTATTCCTTTTTAAAGCCTTCATAACCGTCGCCTTCACGTGTGATCCACGCAGTATCGACACCAGCAACTAATTTGTCTGCGACTTTCCCTAAATCACTGACTGTTTTTAAATTGTATTTCTCAGCCGTTTCTTTTGTAACTAAGAATACATAAGTATTTTCAAATCCATATGAAGGGAACCAAGTTTGTTGATAACGTTTTTCAAATTCTGATTGAACTAGATTGAATGCTTTTTTAGGGTCTTTTTCCGCTGGCAAACCAAGCGTAGTAGTCACGTCAGTACCAGTATAACGAGCTGCAGAAATTGAGGCATCTCCGTTTATCATTGCTTGGTGATTGATGGTAGTAGTGGCTAAGTTGTTAATCACATTTGTTTTTTTATCTGTGTAATGCTCAACCATATCCGCTACAATGCTCCCTAAAATCTGCGCTTCTGAAGTAATCCCACCTGTAATGGCAACAGTGTTATCGTCAGAAGTTGAAGCGAGACCAGGTAAAGAACAACCTGCCAATAAAAGTAAACTGCTTAAGAAGAGTAAGCTTAACTTGAGTTTCTTTTTCATCATTATTCGCCCTCCCTTAAAGCTTTTGGCGTTAAACGATTTTCTAATAATCCAAGAAGAACATCTGCTAAAAGTGCTAAAATAGTTACTGGAATAGTCCCGCCAAAGATTAATTCTGGCTGATAGTTATTTAATCCACTGAAAATCATATCACCAAGACCACCTGCACCAATATAAGAAGCCAGTGTAGCCCAAGCAATGACATAGACAGCAGCTAAACGAATGCCGGCCATAATTGTTGGCATGGCAATGGGTAATTCAACACTAAAAATAGACTGTAAATTGGTCATGCCCATGCCTTTAGCAACATCTCGGTAATTTTCATCGACATTTTTCATTCCGATATACGTGTTTCTTAAAATAGGTAGAAGGGAATAGATGAATAGCGCGATAATAGCGGGTGTTTTGCCGACACCAAAAATTGGAATCATCAAAGCTAATAAAGCCAACGAAGGAACCGTTTGTAAGGCACTTGTTAAACCAATGACAATATTGGCTACTTTGGGCAAACGTGTTAACCAAACGCCAACGGGCACAGCGATAGCGACCCCTAATAAAAGTGCAAAGAATGAAATATAAATATGTTCAATACTTTTTGAAATCATTTCTGATCCATATTCTTGAAAGAAGCTACTCATTGCTTACGCCTCCTCTTTATCAGTTTCGGACTCGCTTTGTTTTGCTTCTACAGCTTCACTAATCGTTGTTTCATCGCCCCAGATAACATCATAAACAATGTCAACAAGGGAAGCACGTGTTAAGATGCCCACCACTCGTTTTTGTTCATCAACGACTGGCACATATTTTAAGCCGCGTTTTAAGATTCTTTGTAAAGCATCACGTAAAAGAGCGGTTTTTTGAACAAAGAAGACATCTTTATTCAAGATATCACCAACACTAGAAGCTTTGCCACGTTGCTGATCTAATGTTTCAACATCGATAAAGCCTTTAAGCACATGGGAATTATCAACAACTAATAAGGTATCAACCCGTTTTTCACGCATCAATTTAATCGCTTCTTGTAAAGATTTTTCCGGCGTGATAGTAATAGCTGAATTTAACATGACTTCATCAACAGTGGTGAAATCAGGTTTGGCTTGTAATAAGCGATCTTCTCCGATGAGTTCTTCTACAAATTCATTGGCTGGATGACGTAAAATATTATCTGGTGTGTCAAATTGAATTACTTTGCCTTCGCTCATAATGGCAATTTTATTTGCTAATTTCAACGCTTCATCCATATCATGGGTAACAAAGACAATCGTTTTTCCTAAACGTTCTTGCAAATCTTTCACTAAATCTTGTAATGAATCACGGGTGATAGGATCTAAAGCACCAAAAGGTTCATCCATTAGAATAATATCTTGATTGGCAGCTAAAGCCCGCACAACGCCGATTCTTTGTTGTTGTCCCCCAGAAAGTTCATTGGGATAGCGGTCCAACATTTCTCGTGGTAACTCAACCAAATCAATCATTTTTTCGGCTATCTTATTGCGTTCTTCCACAGGTACTTTTAATAATTTAGGCACTAAAACGATATTTTCACGAATGGTCATGTGAGGCATCAAGCCGATATTTTGAATGACATAGCCAATTTGGCGACGTAGCTCTACAGGATTGATTTTTTGAATATCTTGGCCATCAATTAAAATTTTTCCTTTTGAAGGGTCGGTCATGCGGTTAAGCATCCGCATTGATGTTGTTTTTCCACTACCACTTGTTCCGATGAAGCAGATAAATTCACCTTTATCGAAAGACAAATTAATGTCATCAACGGCGACTTTTCCGCCTTTATAAAATTTTGATACATGCTGAAATTCTATCAACTTACTCACCTCAACTAAATATTTTGAAAATGTATCTTATTACTAGTATGCTATAAAAATGCGATTTCGACAAATGTAATCTATTTTTAATGGGAAAAAGAAGGCGGTAAAAATTTTTTAATTCGTTCTAAAAAAAAGAAAAGACAACTATTGTTTAGTAAAAGTTGTCTGAACGAAACAAGATGTTAAAAAGAGTATTCTGAGAAGGGGAAAAAGCCGCTATAACAAAGAAAAGTGTCCTTTATAGCAAGTTGACGGGAGCTGAGTTTTTCATTAGAATGGAAAGAGAACAAGGGAATAAAATAAAAAAAGGCGCTTCATGATTTAGCGGCAACTAAATCACGAAGCCTTGAATAGTCACCTGTGCAAGTGGACCATCAAGTTGCCCGTTCAATCAATGGAAACCATTGATCACTTTTATTTTACTGAATTTTTGAAAAAATTACCAGTTTTTTTAAGAAGTAAGAAGTGGAAGAACGAAGGATGCTTTTTATGGAATGTGCAATGACGTTCAGAAAAATCTGAAGGTCATTTTTTATTCTCTTGTTCAAACATTCAAACATAGGGGAAGAGAGACGGACGTAATTTTGTCACCGATTATTACGTCCGTCTTCCGTTGTTTTCTAAAGCGTTGGTTACATGTCTTTGTAGAGGTTGGCTTCAATTGCAGTCCGTTTTGGTTCTAAAAAAGGCGGTAAAGCCAACGTTTCCCCTAAATGTTCTAGAGGCTCATCCAATGTAAAGCCAGGAGCCAAAGTAGCAAATTCAACCCGATTCCCGCCTGGTTCACGAATGTATAAACTTTTAAAATATTCACGACTTACATACATTTCAATTTCCCAGCCTTGTGCTAAAGCGCGCGTGTGTAGTTCTTGTAATGCTTCATCATCAGCCACAGAAAAAGCAATATGATCCATACTGCCACGCCCCATTCGGCTTGTTTTATCCGACGTTGTTTGATGAACAGAAAAGCTTTCCGTCTCACTCAAAATAATCGTATTGCCAACTGCTTGCCAACCAAGAAATGTTTCAAAAAAGGCCAAGGTTTTTTCAGAATCTGGTACATGAAATTCAGTAGAGGCCAAACCGATAATTTGAACCGCTGCTGGAATGTCGTTAGAAACAACGAGTGTTTCTTTTAATGGATTTTCAGGAACTTCTGTCAGGATAATATGCGTATCATCTGGATCACTGAAATGGAGGCTCTTTTCTTTTTTATTAAATGGAATTTTGTTTTCTGTTAAACGTTGTTCCCAAAAGGAAAGGCTGTTTTGGGGAATTTTTAAGCCAATCGTGGCTAAATAATTTTTTTCTTCATAGCGGTTGCCTAATAAGGGTACGATAAAAAAAGTTACTAAGCTTCCCGGTGTGCCTTGATAATCGCCATAAAAATAATGAGGCATGCGATTGTTGTCTTGATTTACGGTATTTTTGACAAAGCGTAAGCCTAACAATTTTGTATAGAATGATTGGTTTTCTTGACCATGACGCGCTAATAGTGAAACATGATGAAATTGAGCATGCATTTTGAGTTCCTCCTCTAAATAACTATGTATACTTACTTAAAGTAAGTATAGTGCTTCTGACATTTTTTGACAACTATTTAGTTTGATTCAGAAGGCTGACATAGCCAGAAACAAGAAAAAGTGTTAGAATAACCAAGATAAAAACTAGTAGAAAGAGTGACGGAAATGCTAAGTACAGAAGATTTTGATTTTGATTTACCAGAAGAATTAATTGCTCAAACCCCACTAAAAGATCGCGCTAGTTCACGATTATTAGTTGTAAATAAAGAAACAGGGGACATGGAGGATAAACATTTCCATGATATTCTTGATGAATTACAGCCTGGGGATGCATTAGTCATGAATAATACACGGGTACTGCCGGCCCGTTTATATGGAGAAAAACCTGAAACAGGCGGTCATTTGGAAGTTTTACTTTTAACAAATACAGAAGGCGATACATGGGAAACCTTGATTAAACCCGCGAAACGTGCAAAAGTCGGCACGGAAATTCAATTTGGCGATGGTCGCCTAAAAGCGGTGGTTAAAGAAGAGTTGGAACATGGTGGTCGAATCATTGAATTTAAATATGATGGTATTTTCTTAGAAATTTTAGAATCGTTAGGAGAAATGCCATTGCCGCCATATATCAAAGAACGTCTAAATGACCCAGATCGTTATCAAACGGTTTATGCTGAAGAAAATGGTTCAGCTGCAGCACCAACAGCGGGTTTGCATTTTACAAAAGAACTATTAGAAGAGATCAAAGCAAAAGGTGTTCATCTCGTTTATTTAACTTTACATGTCGGTTTAGGAACATTCCGTCCCGTGAGCGTTGATAATATAGAAGAACATCATATGCATAGCGAATTCTATCGTTTAACTGAAGAAGCGGCTAAGCAATTAAATGAAGTACGCCAAGCAGGCGGTCGGATTGTTGCGGTTGGAACAACTTCTATTCGTACGTTGGAAACAATTGGCACAAAATTTAATGGTGAAATCCAGGCTGACAGTGGCTGGACCGATATTTTTATCACACCGGGGTATCAATTTAAAGTCGTAGAGGCTTTTTCAACGAACTTCCATTTACCAAAATCTACGTTAGTGATGCTTGTGAGTGCTTTTGCAGGAAAAGACTTAACATTGGCTGCTTACCAACATGCAATTGAGGGAAAATATCGTTTCTTTAGTTTTGGCGATGCAATGTTTATTAAATAAGCGACACTTTGTGAGCAGAATACTTGGGATTGAAACAAAAATATATTATGATAAACACGTGATTTTTGGAATCACAGTAAAGGTGTGCTTTATTTTTTCTTCCCCTGTAAATAATAAAGTTAGAAACCAAAACGCTACTAGGACAAAAGTGCTTAGTAGACAATCTTAGAATAAAAAGAACGGCGCAACCACGGTTGCGCCGTTCTTTTTTTATGTAAGCAAAGATTAATTATTGAAACAACAATACGAAGAAGTGCTTTCTTCGTATTGCCGGTACTAAGTTGTACCTCGGCAACTCCAAGTACAATCAGAAAAATTGTCTTGTTAAGTACAGCTTATACTGTTTAGGCTTCTTGTTCTACATCGTCATTCAGTGTTTCTTTGAAGGTGAACACATCATCAATGGTTACGCCAAAGACGTTCGCGATGTCATGCGCAAGAAGTAATGAAGGATTGTACTTGTTTCGTTCCAGTTGAATAATTGTTTGTCGAGAGACACCGACTCGATTGGCCAAATCTTGCTGAGTCATACGAGCCATAGCACGATAAACATGAATTGAACTTTCAAACGAAGATTTTTTCTTTTTTCGCATAGCATTCCCTCCTTTAAAAGAAGATAAAATAGAATGTGCACCTTGAATATAACACATATGATTATTTGATACAAATATATTTTATTGCCTAAAAGAAAAAACCGAGCTTAAATTTAAGCTCGGCCTTGTTAACGGGAAGACATCAATTGGTTGAATAAGTGTTTACATTTCGCGATACATGTAAAGCAAAAGGTGAACGTGATGTGGTGAAACTAAAACCTTGTTTTCATACAGTTTCGACGCTTGGATGGTGGATAACTTGCGTTAGGTGATAACAGATAGGGTAAATGCTTTATAGAAACTCCATCCTTCTATAACCTTTCCCTATTTTCCGATACGAGTTATCACTAACAATTACTCTACACGTATTGTTTACAGGTGAATCTTGCAATTCTAACAACTTTGAGTTTACCGATTTTTATCTACTGAGAAAATCTTCAACCAATTGATTTGCATGTCCTCCTTACACTTAAAGAATAGCACTTTTTGGAAGCGTTTGCAAGTTATAACACTTATTAATAAGATTAAATATAATATTTTTCTGGTTATTTTATAACATGTAAAATAAATAATTGTGCGAACTAAATAACATTGTATTTTTTTGTTGTTTTGTGTTGAATATATAGAAATAAACTATTTTTTTATCAGACAAAATGAAAAAAATGTCCATTGCTTTTTGGCTGAATTCGTTTCTTTTTTCATAAAATTCCCATAATCAAATAGAAACATTGTTGTAGCAACAACGAAAATACCAGTTTTTTTCGGGCATATGAGAGAACGCTAAGCCAAAGATGAAAAAAGTTGCGTGTTCAAAAAAAATCATGTTATATTTAATAGAGACACTATTATATAGGAAGAAAAAATTAGAGGGGGAATAGGATGGAAGCTTACAAGCAAACTGTCGATACTGTCACAAAAGAAGTTTCAGTCAATACTGAAACTGGTTTAACACAACAAGAGGCCCAACAACGGCTGAAAGAAAATGGCCGCAATCAATTTGAAGAGGCTAAGAAGGATTCTGTGTTAAAGAAATTCATTCACAGTTTATCTGATTTTACGACGATTATTTTATTAGTTGCTGCGGCAATTTCGTTTTATACAGCAATCGTAACAGAACATGGCGAATATTTTGAAGGAATCTTAATTATTGCAATTGTGATTATCAATGCTGTTTTAGCCATTGTTCAAGAAGGAAATGCTGAAAAATCTCTGGCGGCTTTACAAGACATGAACAAGCAAAGTAGTGCAGTCTTACGAGATGGCAAGGTAATCGAAGTCGATGCTGAAGAACTAGTAGTAGGAGATGTTCTAGTTCTTGAAGCTGGTTCAATGATTACAGCCGATGCACGACTTATTCAAGCTTCTCAAATGCGCGTAGAAGAGTCAGCACTAACAGGTGAAAGTGAACCTGTTGAAAAAGATCCTACATACGTGGGGCATGACGATGATGGCTTAGGAGATCAAATAAATATGATTTTCAAAGGCTGTACCGTTGTGAATGGCCGCGGACGAGCAGTAGTAACTGCAACAGGAATGAATACAGAAATGGGTAAAATTGCTGGGTTACTGAATAACAGCGATCAGCAAAAAACACCATTACAAAAACGCTTGAATCAATTAGGCAAACGTATTAGTTTGTTAGCCTTAGGGGCTGCGGCAATTGTTTTCATTATTGGTGAACTGCAAGGAGAACCGCTTCTTGAAATGTTTATGACAGCCGTTTCCTTAGCGGTGGCAGCTGTACCAGAAACACTAACCGTGATTGTAACGTTAACCTTAGCATATGGTGTTCAAAAAATGGCTAAGAAACATGCGATTATTCGTCGATTGCCAGCAGTAGAAACGCTAGGAACTGCGAATGTTATCTGTTCTGATAAGACAGGAACACTGACACAAAATAAAATGCGTGTCCGCCGAGTATGGCATCGTGGTGATGAAGTAACGGATACGGAAGATGCCATGACCGATGAAGCCATGGAAGTACTGAAAATGGCTGCTTTATGTACAGATGTCATTGTGGAAAAAGAAGGCGATGAATTAACTGTTACAGGAAATCCGACAGAAGCGGCAATTGTTCGTGCTGTCGAAGAAAATTATCATACGAAAGAAGAACTTGAAGAAAAATATCCTCGTATTGGTGAAATTCCCTTTGATTCAGAACGAAAAATGATGACTACGGTCCATCAATGGGGGAAAAAGTACATCTCAATTACTAAAGGAGCCTTTGATGTGTTACTACCTCGTTTTGGTTTCGGAGATGTCGATCAAGCGGCTATTGTTAATGATCGTTTCGGAAAACGAGCGTTACGAGTTATTGCTGTCGGTTATGCCGTATATGATGAACCACCCAAGGAAATTACATCGGAGGCTTTAGAAAAAAATCTTCGCTTGTTAGGCTTAATTGGCATGATTGATCCACCACGTCCAGAAAGTAAGGGCGCCATTGCTCGTGCGAAAAAAGCTGGAATTAAAACAGTCATGATTACTGGTGATCACGTGGTAACAGCCAGTGCAATTGCTAAAGAATTAGGAATTTTAAAAGATAAAAGTGAAGCCTTATCTGGTTCAGAACTGAAAAAAATGAGTGATGAAGAATTAGATAAACGGGTTAAAGATTTATCCGTTTATGCACGTGTAACCCCTGAAGATAAAATTCGAATTGTTCAATCATGGCAACGTTCTGGCGCTGTTGTAGCAATGACCGGAGATGGCGTGAATGATGCGCCAGCCTTGAAAGCTAGTGATGTCGGTTGCGCAATGGGGATTACTGGAACAGATGTGGCCCAAGGCGCTTCAGATATGATTTTGACGGACGATAACTTTGCAACTATTGTTGATGCGGTTGCGCAAGGACGTGCCGTGTACCGAAATATTCGTAAAGCCATTAACTTCTTGTTAAGCTGTAATATTTCTGAGATTTTTATTGTTTTAATTGCCATGTTACTTGGTTGGGGTGCGCCATTTACTGCAGTTCAACTGTTGTTTGTTAACGTGGTCGCAGATGGGTTACCTGGTTTTGCATTAGGAAAAGAACCAGCGGAAAAAGGAATTATGGATGAGGCACCAATCCCTAAAAATGAAGGGATTTTTGCACGAGGCTTATGGCAAAAGATTGGGATTAATGCAGCAGTGTTCACAGTCATTACTTTGTTTGGTTTTTATCTAGGTGCTTTTGTACCAGGTGTTTCAGCCTATGTTTCAAACAGCTATGAAGTGGGACAAACAGTGGCATTTTTAATCTTAGCTTATTCCTCTATCTTACATGTCTTTAATGTTCGTAGTGCGAACTCTGTTTTCCGTGTAAAATTATCAAGCAACAAGTCGCTCTTTGAAATGGTCGTTTTAGCATTACTAATTACCACAACCATTGCTTTATTACCATTCACACAAGAACTATTTGGATTAGTGCATATTAGTTTAAATCATTGGATGTTAGCAATTTTCCTATCCTTTGTGCCAATTTTCGTCAATGAAATGATTAAGTTCCATTTCTCTGAAGTTGAAGAGGAAGAAGAAGTAATTTAAATTTAACAGGAATAAAAGGAGCTACTTTTGTTCAGAAAATTATCTTAATAGTTAGCAAGTGGGGCAGCAGTCGTTTCGACTGCTGCCCCACTTATTTTTGATTTTCCTTTTTTCAAAATAGGTGGGTTTCTTATCTAAGATGGATATTCTCTAATAAAAAGACTTGCTAAACGATTTAAAACGTATTATAGTGAGTAGCATCGTTAGTCAAAAAGCGCTTTTTGACTAATGAAAAAGATATATAAAACGTTATATAATAAAGAGTTTTAAAAGTTTTTATGGAGCTGTTGGTTAAACTAAACGAAGTCATTTCTTTTGTAGGAGGAAAGTATTGTGTTACACAAAGCAGAGGGGTTTGATCGTCGGAAATTTACGATGGCAGGGATCTTAGTTGCCATGGGCGTTGTCTATGGAGATATTGGAACGAGCCCTTTATATGTAATGAAAGCCATTGTAGGAGATAATGGTGGCTTGGCACGGGTTTCTGAATCGTTTATTTTAGGTTCGGTCTCGTTAATTTTTTGGACATTGACTATCTTAACCACGATTAAATATGTTGTTATTGCTTTAAATGCTGATAACCATGGAGAAGGTGGGATTTTCTCTCTTTATACATTGGTTCGTAAAAAAAGTAAGTATTTGATTATTCCCGCAATGATTGGCGGCGCCGCTTTACTGGCTGATGGCGTTTTGACCCCAGCTGTGACAGTGACGACAGCGATCGAAGGCTTACGGGGGATTCCGGCATTTTTTGAACGTTTTGGCAATGACCAAACGATTATAGTGGTTATTACGTTGACGATTATTTTAATTCTTTTTTCTGTTCAACGATTTGGAACAGAATTGGTCGGGAAAGCTTTTGGGCCGATTATGTTCTTGTGGTTTACTTTTTTAGGCATCATTGGTTTAATGAATTTTAGCCAAGATTGGACGGTTATTCGTGCATTAAATCCATATTATGCTTTGCAATTACTAGTCAGTCCAGAAAATAAATTAGGTCTATTTATTTTAGGGAATATTTTCTTGGCTACAACTGGTGCTGAAGCTTTATATTCTGATTTAGGGCATGTAGGAAAAATGAATATCCGCATTAGCTGGCCGTATATTAAGATTTGTTTGATTCTTAATTATTTAGGTCAAGCTGCATGGTTGTTAACGGTCAAAGAAAACCCTGAAATGCAGGCATTAGCTGAAATTAACCCATTTTTCCAAATGATTCCACGAGGTATTCTCGTATTTGGCGTTGTTTTTGCAACAATCGCCGCAGTGATTGCTTCGCAAGCGTTAATATCAGGTTCGTATACTTTAGTTTCTGAAGCGATTAAATTGAAGTTATTACCAAGACTTAAAATTATTTATCCTGGGAGCAATATCGGTCAAATGTATATTCCAGCGGTGAATTTAATTTTATGGTTAGCTTGTTCAGCAATCGTGCTGGCTTTTAGAACATCGACACACATGGAAGCTGCGTATGGTCTATCGATTACGATTACGATGTTAATGACAACCATTTTATTGTTGTTTTATCTTTTGGATAAAATTCCAGCTTGGTCTGCGTATCTAATTTCCTTGTTCTTTGCTGCCATTGAAGTTGTCTTTTTCTTTTCAAGTGCTGCGAAGTTTTTCCATGGTGGATATGTTGCTGTGGGAATGGCAGTCTTCTTGTTATGCATCATGATTATTTGGGAACGCGGCAACGAGATTAAGGAAGCAACGGCGGAACAAGTGTCGCTGGAAAAATATGTACCACAACTTAAAGCTTTGAAAGAAGATACATCTGTACCTATGTATCAAACCAACGTGGTCTTTTTAACCTCCGATCGAGTGGACGGCGAAATTAATCGTAATATTATTTATTCGATTTTGGACAAACAACCAAAACGA
This sequence comes from Enterococcus sp. DIV1537a, assembly GCF_051712085.1. Taxonomy (NCBI): domain Bacteria; kingdom Bacillati; phylum Bacillota; class Bacilli; order Lactobacillales; family Enterococcaceae; genus Enterococcus; species Enterococcus sp. DIV1537a. The sequence continues at coordinate 673,116 of NZ_JBIOOE010000001.1, forward strand.
GCGAACGTTTATTGGTTTGTTAATGTTCAGGTAACAGATGAACCCTTTACTCAAGAGTATTCTGTTGACATGCTAGGAACTGATTTTATTGTGCAAGTTCAGCTATATTTAGGCTTCCATATTTCTCAAGAAGTGAATGTATATTTAAGACAAATTGTTCATGACTTGATGAAAACAGGCCGCTTGCCAAAACAGCCACAACGTTATTCATTAACGCCAGGGAGAGAAGTTGGCGATTTCCAATTTGTATTAATTCAAGAAGAATTATCTAACGTTTCTGAACTGAAAAAATGGGATCGACAAATTATGCAGGCAAAATTAGCTATTAAAAACTTAACTACCTCTCCTGAAAGTTGGTTTGGCTTGGAATACAGTGAAGTCAAATATGAATCTGTTCCTTTAATCATTGGCCCACAACGGAAAACGCACTTAGTCGAACGAAAGAATCGTTCATAAATAGAAGAAATTTAACTAAAAGATTGAGCCTAGGTCCTTGAGATACATGGCTCAATCTTTTTTGTAGAATCAGAGTAAATACTGTAATTCCACAAAGAATTCATTTAAAAGTGTTTGGTCTTTAAAGGAATTCATTCGCTTAAAGATGGCCAGTAAGACTTCTTTTTGTGGTTCAGTTAATTGATCTACTTTTAACAAAGGAAGAAAAGCGATAATCAGAGAATAATCCAATTCTGGATTTTGAGAATGTGTAAATAATTCATGTAGTTCCGACAAAATAAACGGATGATAATAAGATTGGTCAGACTGTTCTTCTGCAGTTGTTGGTTCATAAATAGAAATACTCTCTTGGGAATGAGAGGGGGCTTCTACTGTTAACGGAAAAGTATAAAAGGACTGCTGTAACTTTTGCGCTTGAATCATAATTTTTAAGGAATCGTGATAGGATAGCTGTTCTTCAGATAAACGTACCATCAACTGAGTAAAAAAAGGTGGTTTTAGCAGTTGTTTATTTTGAAAATTTTCTTTCAATAGCTGGCGCACAAATCGATCAAAATCACCATAAAGTAGCCAATCTACTGTTGTGTCGCAGGCTTTAGCGATTTTTTTTAAGTATCGTTTATTGGGTAAATTCAAACCTAGTTCCCAGTTACTAATTGTACTTCCACTAGATAAACCAATTTTATTGGCTAAATAACGTAAAGTGTACTTCTTCTTTTTTCGAGCTTCACGCATGCGCGCCCCGACTTGCTTTGTAGTAATTTTCATTGAAACACTCCTTTTGTAATAAATATGAGGATAAGGTGTTCTTAAAATATACATACGCAAAATTCGGCTCCTTTTTTTTCTAAACTAAAAAAGTAATTATTTCTAACAATTTTCATCTTGTGCTATGCTTAAGATGAAAATACTTAAGAAGAGAAGGGATCATATGTCAGCAAAACATAATCATGAACAACATCAGGAAAAACAGCCAACAATGTCCCACGATAAAATGAATCACATGAATCATGACATGGCGCATGAACAAATGGCTATGTCACACCAACATGAAGGAATGAAGGGAATGGACCATTCAATGCATATGGGGAATTTTAAACAAAAATTCTGGCTGTCATTGATTTTAGCTATTCCGATTATTGTTCTTTCACCAATGATGGGTTTTCAATTACCTTTTCAATTTACTTTTCCAGGTTCTGATTGGTTGGTCTTAATTTTAGCAACAGTGCTATTTTTTTATGGTGGACAACCATTTTTAAGTGGCGCTAAAATGGAATTACAGCAAAAGAGTCCAGCAATGATGACGTTAATTGCGATGGGGATTTCGGTATCATATTTTTACAGCTTATATGCGTTTTACATGAATCATTTTACGAATCAGGCCCACGTGATGGACTTTTTCTGGGAATTAGCCACTCTGATTGTTATTATGCTTTTAGGCCATTGGATTGAAATGAATGCTATTTCTAATGCTGGTGATGCCTTGAAAAAAATGGCTGAACTGTTGCCTGACACAGTCAAGCGAATGACTGAACATGGGGAAGAAGAAATTCCTTTGCAAGATGTCCAAGAAGGCGATCGCTTGATTGTTCGTTCGGGAGATAAAATTCCGACAGATGGTAAAATTTTGAAAGGAAGCACAACAGTCGACGAATCGATGGTTACAGGGGAATCAAAAACAGTAGAAAAAAACATTGGTGACTCCGTGATTGGTGGAGCTGTCAATGGCAACGGAATGATTGAAATTTCGGTAACTGGCACGGGTGAAAATAGTTACCTGTCAAAAGTTATGGAGATGGTTAAACAAGCGCAATCGGAAAAATCAAAACTAGAATCCATTTCAGACCGTGTAGCCAAGTGGTTATTCTATATTGCCTTATTCGTAGGTGTGTTAGCATTTATCGGTTGGTTACTCGTAACGAAAGATTTGTCTCTAGCATTTGAACGAATGGTTACAGTTTTTATTATTGCCTGTCCCCATGCGTTAGGCTTAGCAATTCCTTTAGTGATTGCTAGAAGTACCTCCATTGCTGCTAAAAATGGCTTACTTTTAAAAAATCGGAATGCATTAGAACAAGCCAATAAGGTTGAATATGTGTTGCTGGATAAAACTGGAACTTTAACAGAAGGACAATTTACAGTTACTGGCTTAGAATTAATGAGTAAGCAGTTTACTAGAGAAGAAGCACTTAAATATATTGGGGCATTGGAAAAAAATGCAAATCATCCGTTGGCAATTGGGATCATGAACTATTTAAATAAACAAGCCGTTCAACCTTATGAAGCCCATAATCTGCAAGCTTTATCAGGCGTAGGACTGGTTGCTACTGTTCAAAACCAAGAAGTCAAAATAGTCAATGAAAAAGAAGTTGCACGGTTACAGTTAACCTTCGATGAAACAATTAAAACAAACTATCAAGAGCAAGGAAACACCTTGAGCTATTTAATCATCGCTGGTCAATTAGTCGCACTGCTTGCTTTAGGAGATAAAGTCAAACCAGAAGCTAAAACATTTATTGCAGAGTTACAAGCGCAAGGAATTACGCCAGTCATGTTAACAGGGGATAATCAAACAGCTGCCAGTGCAGTTGCTAATTATTTAGGAATGAAGGAATACTACGCAGAGCTCTTACCAGAAGATAAAGAAAAAATTGTACAACAATATCTTACTGAGGGACATCAGGTCATGATGGTAGGAGACGGTATTAATGATGCACCAAGTTTAGCCCGTGCTTCAATCGGCATTGCGATAGGCGCTGGTACAGATGTAGCGATTGATTCGGCAGATGTTGTACTGACGGATAGTGATCCTAAAGATATTTTAAGGTTCTTAGATTTAGCCAAACAAACACGACGTAAAATGATCCAAAATCTTTGGTGGGGAGCTGGGTACAATATTGTCGCCATTCCTTTAGCGGCTGGGGTTCTTGCACCAATTGGGATTGTTTTAAATCCAGCTGTAGGTGCTGTCTTGATGTCATTAAGTACAATTATTGTAGCAGCAAATGCTATGACACTGCATATTTCAAAAAAATAATTCGATATAATTGTAGAGAGCGGAAAGTAATCAATACTTTTTGTTCTCTATTTTTTTCTTCTTAAAAAAATTTTTGCCTTATTTGACGTATTCTTATAACAAGGGAGTGAAAGGGGACGATATATGGATTTCAAGGAATTATTGTCTTTTGAACATAAAAATATGTTGGAATTGTTGGATTTACTGCAACAAGAGCAGACATTTTCTGTTTTGATGGCTGCAGAAAAACTAAAGGTGAGCGACAAAACCATCCATTGTTACATTCAACGTTTTGAAAAAAAGCAGGAAGCGTTTAAGATAGAAGGGCTTTGTAAGATTTATACAACGACCAAAGGAATTGTAAAATATCGTGAATTATGCGTTTGTGGCTTGGCTCGGTTTAGACAAAAATTTTGTTATTTTATTCCCGAATTTTATATTTTACGTTGTCTAATTGAAGAGCGAATCAATTATGCGCAATTGACCCAGGTATTGGGATTACAGGAATCAACTCTTCGGAAGAAACTGTCTAATATTCGACGTTGGCTAGTTAATTTTGATATTATTGTACGTCAAAAACATTACGATTTAACTGGCAATGAATGGCAAATTCGACAGTTAATCCTTTGTTTTTATTTGTTTTTTCAAGAAAGCTGTCTGGAAGAAAACAGAGACATGACTCGGAAAATCATTACCTTTTTTGAGTTGGATTTAAATGTGGCACAACAGAATCATCTTAGTTGGCTAATTTATATTTGGGAGAGACGGTACCGAGACGGGCATGGAATTTCAGTGCCAAATGCTAATTTATTTCAACAAACAAGTGCTTTTTTTTATTTATTTCGTGTGGAAGTGTTGAGCACTTCCTTTATATCTCTTAAAGAACAAAAAGCGTTATTTGTGATTCTTGAAGCACATTTTGGTGGTTGCTTTGGCAAGAGAGCGCGAAAGTATTTTATTCATGAGCAAATGAAAATGGAAAGTTTATGCTTAAAAACAGCTATTTTTATTATGAAAGAAATTAGGAGAAATTTTACACAACATCATTTTAATTATCAAGAAATTCATTTATGTCGATTTTTAAGTACGCATATGAATAGTTTATTAGACGGACAAGCATGGTTGCCAGCTCATAAACAGGAACAAACACTCGCTGTACGTTATCATCAAACTTGGCACAGATTACAGAAACTAATTAGGCTTTTAAAACGCCTGTATCCAGTCTTTACTTCAGTAAAAGAAAGGGAATTGACGAGTTGCTATTTTTATCACATCCTAGATTTATTTGACCCGATTTTATATGAAAAAAAATATATTATTTGCCTATTGACGGACTTTCCTCCAGAAAAGGAACAAGCGCTGGGGCAATCTATAAAAAACTATTTCAGTGAAAAAAAGAATATTACAATTATTCATGGAAAACCAACGTATCAACTTCACCAAGCACACCTCTTAATTGTCAATCATTTGTTTCAGATGAACGTAGCGCTTTCTTCTGAGACAGTTGTTTATTTGCCAGAGGAATTATCTCCTGCTTTTTTTGAAAAAGTCGAAGCGAATCTACCATAAGAAGTCCAATTTTGTCTAAATAGTGTTAAAATGAAGAAGTAAGAGGAATGGATGAGGAGGATATTAAAATGAAACAACTGCAATTTGGTACAAGTGACGAAACTGTTTCTTCGGTTATCTTAGGATGTATGCGCTTAAATGGTGCTGAAAATCCTCAACAGGTAATTGAAACTGCTTATGATCACGGCATTACATTTTTTGATCACGCCGACATTTATGGTGGCGGCGACTGCGAAACCATTTTTGGTAAGGCCTTAAAAGAAAGTGCCATTCGTCGTGAAGATATTTTTATACAAACGAAATGTGGGATTCGCCAAGGCTTTTTTGACTTTTCGAAAGCACATATTTTAGAAGCGGTCGAAGGGAGTTTACAGCGTTTAGGTGTAGATTCAGTCGATGCATTATTGTTGCATCGTCCAGATACTTTAGTGGAACCAGAAGAAGTAGCTGAAGCTTTTCATTTATTAGAAAAACAAGGGAAAGTTCGCTATTTTGGTGTAAGTAACCAAACGCCAGGACAAATTGAACTTTTAAAAACAGCTGTTAAACAACCGTTATTAGCCAATCAATTACAATTTGGCATCAAGCATACTGGCATGGTGGATCAAGGCTTACAAACAAATATGGAAATATCAGGAAGCATTGATTATGATCATGGTATTTTAGATTATTCACGGTTGAAACAAATGACTATTCAAGCATGGTCACCGTACCAATATGGTTATTTTGAAGGTGTCTTTATTGGAAATGAAAAATTCCCTGAGTTAAATCAAAAATTAAGCGAATTGGCTGAAAAATATCAAACAACGCCAACTGGCTTAGCCAGCAGCTGGATTCTGCGCCACCCTGCTAATATGCAAGTCATCGCAGGAAGTATGAATCTTGGTAGAATTGAAGAAATTGCTAAAGCAGCAGACATTGTGATTAGTCGCGAAGATTGGTACGATATTTATCGTGCAGCGGGAAATGTTTTGCCGTAAAAAAGATTCTCATACTTGTGAAGATCCAGCGTGTATTGCTGATTGATTTTGGTATTTGATATAGTTGTCACTAAGGAACTATATCAAATACCTTTTTCTTTCATTCTGCAATCGCCGTCTACTGCAAATTCTGTAGTTTTTTGTTAAAATAGAAAGGAAACTAGTTTGCTAAAGATGAGGGGAAAAAAATGACCAAAAAAAAATTATTACTCGTTGATGGAAACAGTGTAGCCTTTCGTGCATTTTTTGCGCTACATAACTCATTAGAACGATTCAAAAATAAGAACGGCTTGCATACAAATGCTATTTATGCATTTAACAATATGTTTGAAAATGTAATGCAAAAAGAAATGCCTACTCATGTTTTAGTCGCTTTTGATGCAGGGAAAACCACATTCAGAACAGAATTTTATTCAGAATATAAAGCCGGACGTTCAAAAACACCGGGGGAATTTAAAGAACAAATGCCGTATATTCGTGAACTTTTAGAAGGTTTAGGCGTAAAATATTATGAACTACCTAACTATGAAGCAGATGATATTATTGGTACATTAGCCAACAAAGTTGATAAAGATGAATTTGATGTTGTTGTGTTATCAGGGGACCGAGATTTGACACAATTAGCGACGGACACTGTCAAAGTAGATATCACTGTTAAAGGAGTTAGCGATATTGAATCATATACGCCTGAGCATATTGCTGAAAAATATGATGGATTAACGCCTAAGCAAATTATTGATATGAAAGGGTTGGCTGGCGACACGTCGGATAATATTCCAGGTGTAACGAAAATCGGTGAGAAAACCGCGATTAAGCTGTTAAAACAATATGGCTCAGTTGAAGGGGTTTATGAGAACATCGATGAAATGAAAAAAAGCAAAATGAAAGAAAACTTGATTAATGATAAAGAGCAAGCCTTTCTTTCTAAACGTTTAGCGACAATTGAAGTCAATGCACCAGTCGAAGTCAATGTGGAAGACTTGGCATATGAAGGGAAAAACTTAGAAAAATTGGTTCCTTTTTATAAAGAAATGGACTTTAAACAATTTTTAGCTAAGTTGGACATTACAGAAGAACCTGTTGAAATGGAAGATATTTTATTTGAAGTAGTCGAAGATCAGTTAACCAATGAAATGTTTACAGACGATATGGCTCTTTATGTTGAGATGATGGAAGATAACTATCACACGTCACCGATTGTCGGCCTTGCTTGGGGCAACGACAAGAAGATTTATACCACGAATAATTTAGCTGTTTTTGAAAGTCAGCCATTTATTGATTGGTTGATGGATGAGACACGTAAAAAAAATGTCTACGATGCTAAACGGACGTACGTTGCGTTAAATCGCTATGTAGGAAAAATGACAGGGATTGCCTTTGATGTTTTATTGGCTGCTTATTTACTTGATACCAATGACAATAACGCTGATATTGAAGGTGTAGCACAACATTACGGATATGATGCGATTCAATCTGATGAAGCCATTTATGGAAAAGGGGCCAAAAAAGGCTTGCCAGAGGACGAAGAAGTTTTCTTTGGTCATTTAGCACGTAAGATTAAAGCAATTCAATTTTTAACAAGCAAATTAGATAGCGAATTAACAGAAAAGAATCAAGCTGATTTATTCTATAAAATGGAATTACCACTTTCTCGTATTTTAGGCGATATGGAAATAACTGGGATCCGTGTTGATGCCACGCGCTTAAAAGAAATGCAGGTAGAATTTTCAGAACGTCTGAAAGAAATCGAAGAAAAAATCTATGCAGAAGCTGGCGAAGAATTTAATTTGAACTCACCTAAACAATTAGGCGTTATTTTATTTGAAAAAATGGGCTTACCTGTGATCAAAAAGACCAAAACTGGTTATTCAACAGCGGTAGATGTTTTAGAACAACTAAAAGAACAAGCACCAATTGTGGCAGATATTTTAACTTATCGTCAAATTGCCAAAATTCAATCGACCTATGTTGAAGGACTCTTAAAAGTAATTCAGCCAGATAATAAAATTCATACTCGGTATGTACAAACACTGACACAAACAGGACGATTAAGCTCAGTAGATCCTAATTTACAAAACATTCCTATCCGTTTAGAAGAAGGCCGAAAAATTAGAGAAGCCTTCGTACCAAGAGAGGATAATTGGTTGATTTTCTCTTCTGATTACTCTCAAATCGAGTTACGTGTGCTCGCGCATATTTCTAATGATGAGCATTTAAAAGAAGCGTTTGTGGAAGGGCAAGATATCCATGCCAGCACTGCAATGCGAGTTTTCGGTGTCGAAAAAGCAGAAGATGTCACACCTAACATGCGTCGTCAAGCTAAAGCGGTGAATTTTGGAATTGTCTATGGTATCAGTGATTATGGCTTGTCCCAAAACTTAGGCATTACTAGAAAGCAAGCGCAACAATATATTGACACCTATTTTGAAAAATATCCAGGCGTGAAACAGTACATGGAAGAGATTGTCCGCGATGCCAAAGACAAAGGCTATGTGGAAACATTGTATCATCGCCGTCGTTATTTAAGTGATATTAATTCAAGAAACTTTAATCTACGTTCATTCGCTGAACGTACAGCGATTAATACACCGATTCAGGGAAGTGCCGCAGATATTTTAAAAATTGCGATGATTGAAATGGCGCGTCGTTTAAAAGAAGAAAAATTACAAGCGACAATGTTATTACAAGTGCACGATGAATTAGTTTTTGAAGTACCAGAATCAGAATTAGAACAATTAAATCAACTCGTCAAAGAAGTGATGGAGCACGCAGTTTCCTTACATGTGCCACTTATCACCGATAGCAGTTGGGGAAAAACATGGTATGAAGCAAAATAATAGCTTACCCATTAAGAACGATGAATAAAATAAGGATAAGTAGGATCTGGACGTTGGTATCTAAGCGTTCAGACCTCTTTATATAAAGGAGCAAAAATAATGCCAGAATTACCAGAAGTAGAAACAGTGCGAAAAGGACTTGAAAAACTTGTTGTAGGAAAAACCATTCAAGAAGTCATTGTTTTTTGGCCAAGAATTATTGAATCACCAGAAGTTGATGTATTTCAAGGTCAATTAGCTGGTCAAACGATTGAAGGAATTGAGCGAAGAGGAAAATTTCTGATTTTTAAATTGTCTGATAATGATATGATTTCTCACTTACGGATGGAAGGAAAATATGAATTTCATCAGGCTGATGATGAAATTGCCAAACATACCCATGTAATGTTTACTTTTACAGATGGCACGCAATTACGTTATTTAGATGTACGGAAATTTGGCCGTATGACATTGGTTCCTAAGAATCAAGGTCATCAATATAAAGGGATTTTAGCTTTGGGCCCAGAGCCAACACCAGACGTTTTCCAATTAGCTACTTTTCAACAAGGCTTGAAAAAGCATCATAAAGCAATTAAGCCATTGCTGTTAGATCAAAAGCTAGTGACGGGCTTGGGGAATATTTATGTAGATGAAGCACTTTGGCAAGCGCAAATCCATCCAGAACAACCAGCAGATTCCTTAAAACCTGCGGAAGTTGCTACGTTGTATCAAGCAATCATTGACGTCTTGGCACGCGCTGTTGAAGCAGGTGGAACCACCATCCGCACCTATCTAAACGCGTTAGGAGAAGCAGGGACTTTTCAAGTAGCGTTGAATGTCTATGGGCAAACAGGCTTACCTTGCAATCGTTGTGGTACGCCAATTGTTAAAACAAAAGTGGCGCAACGTGGCACGCATTATTGTCCACAATGCCAACAATTGAAAGGTCGTCGATTGAAATGACAAAAGTTTTAGGCATTACAGGAGGGATTGCGACAGGTAAAAGTACGGTTGTTGCTCTTTTAAAAAAAGCGGGTTATCCAATTGTTGACGGCGACATTATCGCCCGCGAAATTGTTGCAAAAGGGCAACCAGCCTTAGCCGCAATCGTTGAAACTTTCGGACCAGAAATAGTATTAACAACTGGTGAATTGGATCGGAAAAAGTTAGGACAATTAATTTTCGCTAGTCCTCAAAAAAGAGAGCTGTTAAATGAAACGCTGAAACCTTTTTTAAGAAAAGAAATTTTACGTCAAATTGAAGAAGCTAAAAAGAAAGCCTCCCTGGTTATTGTTGATATTCCTCTGCTTTATGAAGCTCATTATGAGGCGATTATGGATCAAGTTGCTGTGGTATATGTACCAGAAAAGATTCAAAAAGAGCGTCTGATGGCCCGAAACCAATTAACAGAAGAAGAAGCGCAACAACGAATTGCTAGCCAATGGCCGATTGAAATGAAAAAAGAACGAGCAGATATCGTGTTTGATAACCAAGGAACTAGAGAAGAAACGGAACAACAAGTGAAGAAGTGGCTAGAGGAACAAACTGGAAAGAAGTGAATATTTTTTTAATGGCGTAAAATGTTTTGAAAATTTCAGAAAAAACAGTGAAAGTCTTTGTTTTTATTAAAGAATGGCAAAGATTCAACTAAGAACCAGTTCTAAAGACCTAGTAATAGCGCAATTTCATGTTATAATATAGGCAACAAAAATTATACAGAATAGAAGAGGTGAACGTTATGCGTTGTCCAAGATGTCATCATAATAATTCCCGTGTTATTGATAGCCGTCAAGCAGATGATGGACGTGCAATTCGCCGTCGTCGTGAATGTGAAAATTGCAGTTATCGGTTCACTACATTTGAAAGAATTGAAGCGGCGCCATTACTTGTAATCAAGAAAAATGGGGATCGTGAAGAATTTAATCGTGATAAAATTTTGCGGGGGCTCATTCGCTCTGCGGAAAAAAGACCCGTTGCTATGGAACAAATGGTTCAAATTGTCGATAATGTTGAAAATCGAGTGCGTAGTTTAGGGGAAAATGAAGTCTCTACAACGCTTATCGGTGAATATGTGATGGAAGATTTAGTCAATCTAGATGAAATTGCCTACATCCGCTTTGCGAGTGTTTATCGACAATTCAAAGATATGAGCGTGTTTTTGAAAGAGTTACAGGACATTGTCGACAAAGCAAAATCTTCTTCTCCTGACTCAGAAAATTAAAAAGGAGGTCTTTCTTTGAAAGGAAATCGGCAAAGAATCCAACCAAAAAATATTTTTCAAGCGGTTATTGATTCACCGCTTTCTGATCAAGAGAAAGAGGTTTTAACCTTTTTATATCAACCAATTGTCGGCGCCAATGCGTTTAGTTTATATTGGCTTTTGTTATCTGAAACAACAGACTCAGAGGAGAATGGCTCGCTGTTTCATGCAGATTTAATTAGTTTGCTGGACTTGAGTTGCCAACAATTAGAAGAAGCTTGCTACAAATTAGAAGGCATTGGGTTGCTAGAAACGTATAAAAAAACAGATCGGGAATTAGGAGATTGTTATTTATATTATTTAAAAGCACCTGAAACAGCCGCTCGTTTTTTTAAAGATGAAGTGTTAGCTTTAGTGTTATTTAACCGGGTTGGACAACGGAAATTTGATCAATTAGTGCAAAAGTTCCAACCGCATCCTACTAAAACAGAGGGCTATCAAAATGTTTCCGCTAGCTTTCAAGAGGTTTATGCCTTTAAAGAAGAACAAATTGTTTCCGAAGCGAACCGATTGACAACGATTCAAGAAACTTTTTCTCAACAAGAAAAATCGAAGAAAATTTCTGTATCAACGGATTCTTTTGATTGGCACTATTTTGTGGAAGGTTTGCACCGTTTAGGGTTACAACTGCCTGAAGATGAGGTTAGTTTTCAAGAAGAAGTCTATGTTTTTCATCAATTATATGGCATCAATGAGTTAGATATGGTAGACTTTGCTTCGAAATCATTTGACTATTATACAAGTCGAATTTTGCCTAAGGAATTAGTGCGAACGATTCATCAAGCGTTTGATCCTGATAAAAAACCACAATCAACAAACGTAGTGACAAACAAGCAAGCACAATTGACGGTGGAAGAGCAACAAACGTATCGATATAACACATTAAAAATGAATGGTTTTTCTGAACTGGATATTCAAATGATTATGGATAGTGAAAAAAATCCGCCTATTCAATATTTAGAAGCTTTAAAAAATAGTCGAGGCGGCTATACGACACCACAAGAACGTTCATTAGTGAAATATTTGGTTGCCAAATCAGGCTTACCGACTAGTGTGATTAATATTTTGATTAACTATGTTTACAACATTCAACAACAACCGACTTTAAAAGCGGAGTATGTGAATCGAATTGCGAATGAATGGGGACAAAGTGGCATTCATTCACCAGAAAAAGCAATTGAACATGTCAGAGAATTGGCAAAACAAAGCCAAACCAAACAAAAACAGCGACAACAAAATTATTCAGGGAAACGCCAAACTGTTCGACAAGAGCGATTGCCAGAATGGGCAGATCAGCCAAACGATGAAACAAAACTTTCCCCAGAAGAACAAGCCGAGTTAGATCGACAAATTCAAGAATTTTTAAACCAAGGAGGTGATCAATGATGGAAGACGTAGGAAAAGAAATGTCAAAAATTATCCAGAAGCGTGACATCAATGAACGATATGAAGAGCTGGTTAACGAAGTATTGAAAGATCAAGATGTTCAAGCTTTTATACAAGCAAACCGAGAGCGTTTAACCGATGAAGATATTCGTAAAAGTTATGCTAAGCTGTATGAATTTGTTCAAGAAAAAAAGAAATTTCAATTAAACGATCCGGCAATGATTGCCCCAGGCTATGAGCCAAGATTAATGTTGAATTTTCATTACATTGATGTAACGTATGTTCCAACGGCTGATTTAATCGCCCGTCAGAAGGAAGAAGAAATTCGCAATCGAGTAAGGGCAATGGACATGCCAAAAGATGTCCGAGAAGCAAATTTACGAGATTTCGATCCATCTTCTCAAGGTCGAGCCAAAGCGTTAGCAGAAGCAATGCAATTTTTAAGAGAATATCCTGCGACACCCAAAGAATTTCATAAAGGGCTCTATTTACAAGGCCCCTTCGGTGTAGGAAAATCTTTCTTATTAGGTGCGATGGCTAATGCTTTAGCAGAACGTGGATTTACTACGACAATTGTTCATTTTCCAACGTTTACAGTAGAAATGAAGCAAGCCATTGGTCGCGATCAAGTTGGTGAAAAGCTCGATGCAGTAAAAAAATCCCCTATATTAATGATTGATGACATTGGTGCGGAATCCATGACTAGTTGGATTCGTGACGACGTTTTAAGCGTAATCTTGCAATATCGAATGCAAGAACAATTAGTTACTTTTTTCTCTTCCAATCTAGATTTAAAAGCTTTAGAAGAGCATTTAACCGTGACGCAACGAGGAGAACAAGAGCCGCTAAAAGCCAGACGAATTATGGAACGTGTGCGTTATCTGTCAAAAGAGATTACGATGACAGGAAATGATCGACGAAACGGTTAAAGCAATCCTTTTATTTTTATGGATTGCTTTTTTTCTTGCGCTTGAAGATGTAGCGTAAGTTTCGCAAAAACAAGTACTTTTGTGTACACTGACAATAAAGAAGTGAGGAAAAGAGGCGTAACAATGAAGAGAAAACTTTGGATTTTTATTGGGGTATTCGTGGTGCTTCTGGGAGGATATTTTCTTTTGTTTAGAGAAAAATCCTATAAAGTAGAGGTGGAAAAAGTGAATCCAAAAATTCAACGCTTAATGTCGACAGACAAACAACATTTTTTAACAAAACATGAATTTCACACAAAAGAAACCGCTGAACGCAAAGATTTGTTGAAGTTTTTTATTGAAACCCGGCTCAAAACAGACGGCGGCTTTTTAACCAATTATTTACCAGATGCTGAACGCAAAGATGTCGCCACAGGACATGAGCTGTTAAGTGAGTCTTCGGGTCTATATTTGCGTAATTTAGCTTTTGATACGCAGGGACGTTTTGATAATTTTTACAAGCAGACGAAAGACACCTTTTACGACGGTATCCAATTTAGTTACCGAATTGACGAACAAGGCAATAAATACAATGTCAATGCCTCGATTGATGATTTACGGATCATTCGTTCATTAATTGAAGCAGGGGGGCATTTTAAAACAGATCAGTACGATCAAGAAATTAAAAAATTAGGCAAGAGTTTTATGAAAACCTCTATGAAAGATAATATTCTAATTGATTTTTACGATAGTAAATCAAAACAACAGTCTTTAGAAACTTCTTTGTTTTATATTGACTTAATTACGCTGGGTTATCTATACAAAGAATTTGGGATTTCAGCAGACTACTTGCAGTATCATTACCAATTAATAGACGATGGCTATATTTCTGATGATTTACCTCTTTATCAAACGAAGTTTAATCATCAAACAAATAAATACGAAAACAACGGAACACTTAATATTATTGAATCTTTATTAACGATTGTCCATTTAAGTGAAGTGGGTATGGCGAAACAGACTAGTATTGATTTTGTACGAAAACAAGTTCAGCAAGGAACGCTTTTTAACTCGTATGATTTAAATGGATCGCCCGTGGATAAAAATCAATCTGCAGCTAGTTATGCGATAGCGGCTTTAATTGGTGTTGCCGAAAATGACAAAGAGTTGTATCGTGCGGCAATTACAGTACTTAATAATTTTCAAATTATGGATTCAAGCAGTCCGATTTATGGAGGATTTGGTGATAAAGTTACGAAACAAGTCTATTCCTATAATAACTTAATGGCTCTTTTGGCCTATGATTTCTAGATGAGGTGAAAGCATGGAAAAGATCAAAAAACACATGAACTCGGCTTTTGAATGGTTGAGTCGTTATATTTCTCCAAGTCTTTTGGCCGTTTTAGGGATTGGGTTAGTGACAAGCATTTTGTTATTTGTTTATCCGATTAATGGCTTGGGAGATAATGGCGAGTATTTTCGTGTGTTAAATTCAAATAGTCTTTATCGTGTCAATGGTGATAGCTACGACAATGTGGCCTATTTTGTTAAGGACTTTTCAATTATGCGTTATTTTAATGAAACAACGACGCACTTTGTTTCCACTCAACAATTTTTCATTACCGTTGCCATTTGGCTTAATAAACTTTTTTATAGTCAAACACTTTTCGATATTCGTTTCTTAGGTTTCGTTTATCTTAGTTGTTTTTTAGTGTCAATTTATATTCTGGTACGAGGCTTAACCGAAGGCGTATCTTTGAAAAAAAGTTATCTTATCTCTTTGTTGGTTATTTTCATCTTGGGGGATACCTCCTATACGATTTATTTTAATTCCTTTTATACAGAAGCGACGAGTTTTTTACTTTCTGTGAGTGTCTTAGCATTTTCAGTCTATTTTTATCGGGTGACGCAACCACGAACTTGGCTCAGAAGAATAATCTTAGTTATCTTGGCACAAGCAGTAGTACTTTTAATAGGAACAACACGCCAAGAATATTTGCTGATTATTGGCGTAATTATTGCTGGATTAGGATTTTTTGTCTACTTGTCACAACGTTATCAACGATTGTCAATGACGGCCTTTTTAATTGCGTTGATTGGTTTTACAACGTTAGCGGCTTTTATCGTTCCTAACGATATCTATGAACGTGATGTCTACCACAGCATGACGCGCGGTGTAATGAAGGATAGTAAGGTTCCGGATAAACGGATGTCAGAGGGCGGAATCAACCCGCAATATGGGTTGCAAAAGGGACGTTCCTACTTTGAAGAATACAGTCCCGTGTCACCAACTTCTGAACAAATGAAAAAAGATTTTTTTGATAAAACGAGTTTTGGATGGGTGTTATTGAATTATTTAAATTATCCATCTGAATTATGGCAAGGACTGAATTCAGCGGTCCCAAATGTTTACTTAGTAAAGCCTAATAATGTGGGGAATTTTGAGAAAACGACGGGGCGTGCACCGCTGGAACAATCTAAATTTTTTATGGTGTATAACCGTATTAAAGCCAGCTTTTTTCCTAAAAACTTTGCTTTCTATCTATTATTAGGCGTGATCCTGTTTGGTTTATATGGCGTTGGTTTATACAGAGGACTCAAGAGAAACGAACCCAGATTAGTTTTTCGCTTCTTTTTAATGACAGGAATTTATCTTAATTTATTAGTTGTTTTCATTTCAACAATTATTATTGATGGGGATAGTGACTTAGTACGTCATTTGTTTTTAGTCTCAGTATTTTTAGATTTTCTCTTGTTACAAATTGTTTCTGATGTTATTGGTAAACGAATGTGGCAAGATACAACACCACAAGTCATTGGGGAGGTAGAGGGAATTGAAAAATAAACAATATCTTATTGGCTGGGTGTGTTTCTTACTCTTTTTCGTTTTTTGTGGCTTTGCCAAACCGGCGCTGGCTGCACCAAGTAAACGTGTCTTACTTGTCTATGACAGCTTGAATATTGCTGGGAAAAAAGAAAATGATGTGGATGCTTTACAACGAGTGTTGACGAGTTTTGGAGTAGAAGTTCAGAGTGTGGCGGTGTCAGATTATGTGCCTGGCGAATTGCTAAATGATGGTTATGACAGTTTGATTTCTATGGTGAATTGGCCTGAACAAGCCGACGTTATTGCCTCTGATTTTCTAGCAGATCGAGTTCATTTTAAAGGCAAACGATTACACATTGGTCGAAACATGCGTGACGATGAAAAACAATATTTTAGCGGTACGTGGAAAGAATTAAGTCATCGTCAATATCGGTTAGAAGATGAAAAAAACCGCTTTTCTCAAGTATTGCCTTTTCAAGATCAATCAGTTGTGCTGGAAAATACGCAAGGTCAGACAGTTGGTCGATTAAAAACACAAGAATTAGCGCCAGAAGAATATCCATTTGGTGTAATTGAGAATGGGCATGCTTTTCTACCAATGTTTGAACGCAAAGGCGCTATTTTTTTAGAAAGCTTAGACGTAATTAGTCAATGGCTGGAAAGTGAAAAAATGTCACGACCGTTTTTAACGATTTCTGATTTTAACCCGTTAAGAGATATGTCTGTGGCAACCTATTTGCAAGAAGAATTAGTTAAAACCACGTATCCTTATATTTTATCCAGTACGAGCGTTTCACAAAACAATACGATTTTACCTTATAAATTATTTACGAACGCGTTACGTGCGTTTGCTTCGACGGGGGTTATTTTCTTAGAAACACCGGTCGTTAACAATGTTGATTTAAATGACCAACGTGCCTTGAAACAATTGATGGAGCAGCAGATTAGTTTATTGGTCGACAGACATGTTTATCCCGTAGGCATTTCTGCTCCAGGATATTGGAATCAAGATATTCAATACCAAGAGGATGGTCTAGCAATCAGTGATACAGTGATTCTAAGAGAAAATCCGCCGATTGAACGCGTTTTTTATCGAAACCAAACGGGAAAATCAATCACTTATAAGAATGCTTTGTTTGATCTACCGTATGATTATTTATCAGGGATTGAATGGACGGATAAAGATAATCCGAATGACTATCGATTTCCAATGCCGACCACCATTAGTTTTTCATTTCCAAATTCTAAAAAAGAAGTGGATCATCTAATTCAAGAAGTCAAGGAAGCACCAATAGTGTTTAGTGTTTCAGAAGCGGATCAACATTTCACTGTTCAAACACAAACGCAGAAAATCGAATTTCGGAATAATCGGTTCTTCTTAAATAATCAAATTGTCAATGGTTTGGCTGATACAGGGGCCTCAACAGTTGAAAAACAACGATTTACAGGGTTATTTTCATTCTTTTTCAGCATCACAAATAATATTTTGATTGGCGTTGTTACACTGACTTTAATCATCCTGATTATTTTGTTTATGATTGGACGAAAGAATTATCGGTCGAAATATATTAATAAGGAGGAAGACAAATGACCATTGCTGACATTGTAATGTTAACAGCAACTATCATTATTTGGAGTCTACTAATTGTAAATATTCTCTTAGTTATTTTTGGCTATGTTTATTATTTAAAAACAGATCCTGTCGCACCGCCACCTGTAGAGGACGAAGATGCACCGTTTGTTTCAATTATGGTGCCGGCCCATAATGAAGGAATTGTCATTGTGCGGACAGTTGAAGCGTTATTGAATTTTAATTATCCGCAAGATTGCTATGAAATTATTGTGATTAATGACAACTCAAGTGATAATAGTGCCGAGCTTTTAGCTAACGTCCAAAAAAAGGCGGTTAATCGAAATTTGCAGATTATTAATACAGACAATATAACAGGTGGTAAAGGTAAGTCTAATGCCTTAAACATTGGTTTCAAGCAAGCCAAGGGGGACGTGATTGCCATTTATGATGCGGACAATACACCTGAACCGAATGCACTCCGTTATTTAGTTGGAGAGTTAATCGCTAGTGAGGAATACGGCGCGGTTATTGGTAAATTTAGAACGAGAAATCGCAATGCAAGCTTGTTGACACGCTTTATTAATATCGAAACACTGGCCTTTCAATGGATGGCACAAGCCGGTCGTTTTCAATTATTTAAGTTATGCACGATTCCTGGCACAAATTTCATTGTTCGTCGCAGTATTATTGAAGCCATTGGCGGCTGGGATGACAAAGCGTTAGCCGAAGATACAGAAATCAGTTTCCGCATCTATATGATGGGCTATAAAATTAAGTTTCAACCAAAAGCAGTGACGTGGGAGCAAGAGCCACAAACTTTGTTAGTTTGGTTCCGACAACGGACGCGATGGGTCAAAGGCAATATTTATGTCATTGTTAAAAATGCTAAATTATTGTTTAATCCTAAAGCGAGTCGGATCCGTTTTGATATTTTATATTTCTTGTCCATTTATTTTCTCTTAATGACATCGCTCGTTTTGTCAGACATCATGTTAGTTTTATCAATGTCTGGTTACTTAACAACGACCCTGCAAGGATTTAGCAATTCCTTATGGTTGTTAGCGATTTTGTTATTTATTTTCAGTACTTTTGTCAGTATTACAACCGAAAAAGGCGAAATGACTTTAGAGAATATCTTAATTATTGCCTTGATGTATATTACATACAGTCAGATGTGGCTAGTAGTCGCCGCTTATGGCATGGTGATGTATATTAAAGAAAATGTTTTTCATAAACAAACACAAACAAAATGGTACAAAACTGAACGATTTAAATAAGGAGGAAACGTGCAATGAAACAAAAAACAGTCACTTTAATAGGGTTGTTCTTTCTGGCAATTCTGATTGGTGTCGCAAGTCCGACCGTATACGCCGAAAATAAAGAACAAGACAACCATACCTTTACACAACCTTTTCAAAATAAAACAATCTCTTTAACAGGTACTTCTGTCCGTAGCACCATGTATTTTACAAAAATTGATTATTGGAACGTTAAAAAAGCATCATTCAATATGACCTACCAAATCACACAATTAAAAAATAATCAGACCTCAGATTTAACTGTGGCGGTTAATGGTGTGAAGTTTTATTCTTGGCGTCCTGAAAATACGACTGGTATTCAACAAAAGACGATTGAAATCCCTTTGGAACTGATTAAAGAGACAAATACATTGACTGTTGAGGGCCAAATTATTAATCAGGCAGGAAACGACATGTATAATTTAATTGAAACTCCGGCAAATTGGTTAACGATGTATGAAGGATCTAACGTAAACTTCCAATACGATTTACAATTACCAGAGAATACAATTCATTCTTTTTATAATCATTTTGTGGGAGCAGACACGATTGCGAATAAACACAGTGTTATTTTGACACCAGAAAATGCATCGGAAAAAGAATTAGCTGCAGCGACCCATGCGTTAGCTGGCGCTGCTCGTTTGATTACTACTTCAGAAGAATTGTTGCCAATGGCTTCTTTGAACAAAGAACAGTCAGCACCCTATCAGTTGATTATTGCCAGCTATGATAAATTACCAGATCAGTATAAAAGTCAAATCGATAGCAAACGTGTGGAGGACCAGGCTGTCTTAAAATTTTTCAATCAACCAGATAAGCATGTTTTAGTAGCTACTTCTAAAGATGAGGACTTACTTGTTCGTGCGGGACGTTATTTAGCAAACTATGAATTAATGACCCAAACAGATAAAGAAGAGACAACAGTTGATGAGAATACCGATACGTTTAGTTCAACTTTAGAATTTGATGGAAATTATCCATTAACCTCAACGGGGGACAAACTAGAAGGAGCCTATCACCAAGAACAAACGTACTTTGTCAATTTACCAGTGGATCGAAACAATGCCAATGGAAGTCGCGTGAAATTACATTTTAAATATGCTGAAAACTTAGATTTTGATTCTTCTTTAGTGACGGTCTATGCCAATGATAAACCAATTGGCAGCAAGAAATTAACCGCTGCTCGTGCGAACGGTGATGAATTAAATCTCGAATTTCCAAAGAACTTAGAAATTGCTGATAGTTTTGTTTTAAAAGTTGCTTTTGATTTGAACGTTAAATCACCAGAAGTTTTACGAAATGGTCAGACTCCATGGGCCTTTATTGAAAATAATTCGAATGCGTTTATTCAAACAGAAGAACTGAATGACATATTATTTAACAACTATCCGAACATTTTTATCAGAAGCCGTTCTTTTGCTGATTTAGCGATTTTATTACCAGAAAAAATGGACGACAACTATTTTAAAGTGTTGACTAATTTATTTAACTTAATTGGTAATTATGCTGAAAGTAATGTCGGTGAGATTACGTATTATAAAAAAGCGCCTAAAAATGCGGCATTAGAAAATCATAACTTGATTATTTTTGGTACGCCTAAGGATAATCCGATGATTCGTAAGTTAAACGATCAGTTATATTTCCATTATGATAAGGACTTCACACGTTTTGTTTCAAACGAGAAACTGAGTATCGAAAAAGATTATGGTAAACAAATCGGTACGGCGCAGCTAATGTTTTCTCCATATAATGCGAAAGCCGCGGCGTTAATCTTAACGGGAGCTAAATCACAAGGTGTCTTTTTAGCCTCTACACAAGTGAATACAGAGAAGAATACTTCTATGTACAAAGGAGATGCCATTGTGGTCGATCCGAACTATCGTCGCTATGATTATCGTTTCAAAAAACGTGTAAGCAACGTTAGCAACGAATCATTAGGTAAACGAATTGTCAATAATCATAAATTAATGATTTATCTATTTGTCTTCTTAATTGGTATGACCATTATTGGATTAAGTGCGTTCTTCATCGTGAAGAAGAATTTGAAAGGTGGGGAATAGAGTGAATCAAAAACGAGTGACCTTACTTTTGGATTTAACTTTGTTGGCAGGAATTGTTTTGGTTGTCGGCACAACCATCTTTATGGCCTTAGGAACGAATGATTTCTTTGTGGACTTAAGTTGTCTATTAATTTCAGTTATCTTAATTATTGTTACCTATTTTGTAGGAATTACAGCGGGGTTAACATTTTCGCTTATATTTATTTTTCTACAATTGACTTATGTTGTATATCAGTATGTCTATCATGATTTGTTTAGCTATGGCTCATTATTTTGGCTAATCATGCCGCCGCTCTACTGTTTAACAATCTATGCTGTGACTTATCAAATTCGTACGATTGAAGAAGAAAATATTCGCTTACGTAAAGAAACTTCTCAGTTAAATGCGTTAGATGCAGTAACTAATTTAAGAACAGCAAAAATGTACGAGGAAGGATTCGATTTATTTTCTGATATTTCTACACGTTATGAAGCGCCGTTATATTTAGTCGTGATCCGAGTGGCCTATTGGGAAAGTATTCGTAACTTATTAAGTCCTGAACAAAAAAATGAATTGCTACAAATCGTGACAGCGGCGATTAAGGAGACAACGGATGATCGCTTCTTACCATACTTTATCGACGGCACACCGCCAACTTGGGCGTTATTAATTTTCCGCGATGGGGATGACGGATACACTACTAGAAAAGAATTCAAACAACAAGCTCAAGAGAAATTTGCCCATTCTGAAACCTTAAGGAATATTACTTTGACATTACAAGTTTCCTATACCAAATATGATCCTGCCGAATTTAACAACGCTTCAGAATTTTTAGGGGATGGAATTAATTCTCTTCAATATGATGTTTAAAAAGGAGGCAAACAAATGACTGAAAAAATTGCTGTTTTTACAGGAAATTTAGCAGAGGCCAGTGTGTTAAATGAGACGCAGCCATTATCAATGCGATTACATTTAGAAAATATTCAAGCAGAAAGTGATCCAGAATCTATTGTGCCCTTATTTTCTCATGGGGTAATTTTAAACATACTTGTTGAACAGTTAGAGGAAAGTATCCCACTGTCTCACTTGAAAAAAGGGACCAAAGTCCGTTTCACAGTCGTGGGCTTGCCACCGATGACTATGTCGATTCCACCGCATGTTGGTGGGCAAGCGATTGAATTGATAGAAGAAATCTAAAAAGCTTCTGCATTAGCTATGATTATTAGCTAATGCAGAAGCTTTTTTATTAATGACTTTAGTCAGTCGAAATCTCTAAAGAGATTTCGACAAAAAAACCACGCGTACTGCGCGTGGAGGCCAGAGCTTTAGCGATAAAAACTCCTTTCGATATAATAGATAAAGGCTACCAACCGTTATCAAATCGAAAGGAGTTTTTGAATGTCGAACGACGATAAAAGTTTAGCACATACTCGTTGGAATTGTAAGTATCATCTTGTGTTTACACCAAAATATAGAAGAAAAGTAATCTATGGTCAATTGAGGCGAGATATAGGGAAAATACTAAGGAAATTGTGTGAGATGAAAGAAGTCGAAATCATTGAAGCGCATGCAATGCCCGACCATATCCATATGTTGGTAAGAATTCCGCCGAAGTTGAGTGTATCAGGTTTTATGGGTTTCTTAAAAGGAAGAAGTGCAGTAATCATTCATGAACGTCATGCGAATTTAAAATACAATTATGGAAATCGATCCTTTTGGTCAAAAGGCTATTATGTGAGCACTGTAGGATTGAACCAAAAAACGATAGCTAAGTATATACGAGAACAAGAAGCAGAAGATCGAGTAAGGGATAGTATAAACAAAAGAGAGTATAAAGATCCATTTAGGAAGTAACAACTAGATAAGAATAGAATGGTAGCGGTTGGCAGTCTCTAAAAAAAGCTCCCTTAAAGGGAGCAGCAGGTAGCGAGCCCTTCTAGGGCTATTAAAAAGCCACCCGCTATGCGGGTGGATATTTACTCAAAGGTCATTCTTTCAATTCGATCGAACGCTTCCTTTAATAAATCTAAATTTTGTGTTGCGGCTAAACGAATGTACTCATCGCCCGTTGTTTCACCAAATGCTTTTCCAGGAATCACTAATACCTGTGTCTCTTTTAAAAGCTTTTCCACAAAAGGAACGGAAGTTAGTCCAGTTTTTTGAATATTAATGAAGGCGTAAATACTTCCTTTGACTGGATGAAGCGAAAGGAAAGGGATCTTTGCTACTCGTTGGGCCACATACTCTAAACGTGTTTGGAACACTTCAACGATTGGGTCTACAAATTCGTCAAAATGTTGTAACGCATAGATTCCTGCTTGCTGTGACAACGTAGGCGCAGAATACGTAACGCCTTCATTAATTAATTTGGCTACTTCGTTAATATAGTCTGGGGCAATCATATAACCAATACGCCAACCAGTCATTGCAAAGGCTTTTGAAAAGCTACCAAAAGTGATAGTATTTTCTGGAGCAAACGTAGCCATGGGAGTAAACGTTTCTTGGAAACAAAAGGCTTCATAAACTTCATCTGAAAGAATGTATAAGTTGTGTTCAATCGCTACCTGTGCAATTTCTCTGAAAGTTTCTTCAGAGAAAACAGCGCCTGTCGGGTTATTCGGTGAATTAAGAATAATCGCTTTGGTTTTAGGCGTGATTTTTTCTTTCAAAAGAGCTACATCAATTTGGAAACCATCTTCTTCATAGGTTGGTAAAAAGACCGGAACGCCATCTGCTAAAAGGACTTGGTCTTTATAAGGAGAGAAATAAGGTTCATGAATAATCACTTCATCTCCAGGATTTAGAATCACTTGTAAGGCAAGGTACATTCCGTGCAGAGCGCCAACTGTGGCCCGGACTTGATTCGGTTGAAAAGATAATTGATAATGTGACTGATAAAACTGAATGACCGCCTCAATGAATGCCTCGCTACCATCAGAAGCGGTATATTTTGTATGCCCATTTTTGGCATCGTTAGCTGCTTGTTCGATAATCCGCTCATCGGTAATTAAGTCAGGGTCACCAATCGATAAATCGATTAAATTTGGGGTCTTTTTCGCCAATGTTGCAATATCCATGAGTAAATTTTCAGTAGGTTGTTGGTAACGTGTTGCGATATTCTTGCGATCCATACCAGGTGCTCCTTTTTATAAAACTTTTCTTAGAAAATCTTGTGTTCTTGGGTTTTGTGGCGCATCAAAAATTTCTTCAGGTGTGCCTTCTTCTTGAATGATTCCTGCATCCATAAAAATGACACGGTCCGCGACTTCTTTTGCAAAGCCCATTTCGTGGGTAACCACCACCATTGTCATCCCTTCAATAGCTAAATTTTTCATAACGGATAGCACTTCGCCCACCATTTCAGGGTCTAAGGCAGAAGTTGGTTCATCGAACAGCATCACGTCAGGGCGCATGGCTAAAGCACGAGCAATCGCTACCCGTTGTTGTTGCCCACCAGAAAGTTGAGAGGGATAATTTTCTTTTTTATCTGATAAACCAACTTGTTCCAGTAAAGAAAGAGCATGTTCTGTGGCTTCAGAAGCGGCTTCTTTTTTTACTTTAACAGGACTAATCGTTAAGTTTTCCAAGACATTTTTATGCGGGAAAAGATTGAAATTTTGGAATACCATTCCCATTTTTTGACGAAGTTGATCAATGTTGGTATTTTTATCTAATAAATTTTTTCCTTCAAATTCAACGCTGCCACCAGTTGGTGTTTCTAATAAGTTCAGGCAACGTAAAAAAGTACTTTTACCACTACCAGAAGGGCCAATAATTACGACAACTTCACCAGCTTCAATTTCTAAGTCAATTCCTTTAAGTACTTCATTTTTTCCGAATGTTTTCTGTAATTTTTTAATGTTAATCACTAGTACTCATTCTCCTTTCAGCAACACCTAATAGACGTGAGATAGTAAAGGTTAGGACGAAATAAATTAACGATACAATTAAGTAAGGTAAGAAGGGTTTAAAACTTGCTCCTTGAACGTTGCCAGCTTGGAAAATTAGTTCTGAAACACCAATGACTGAAACAACGGAAGATTCTTTAATTACTGTAACAAATTCATTGCCTAACGCTGGTAAAATATTTTTAATAGCTTGTGGGAAAATGATGTATCGCATTGCTTGGTTTTGATTCATTCCCAAAGAACGAGCAGCTTCCAATTGTCCTTTATTAACTGCCTGAATACCAGCACGAATAATTTCTGCTACATATGCACCACTGTTTAAAGAAAGGGCAATACAACCAGCTGCTACTTTTGATAAGTCTAAACCAAGAACGCCTGTCCCGAAATAGACAATAAAAATTTGAACAAGCAAAGGAGTGCCACGAACATATTCAATATAAGCAATGGCAATGCCACGTAAAATTTTGGAATTGGCTAACTTCATTAAGGCAAGTAATGCCCCTAAAATGGCACCAAACAAAACACCAATGAAAGCTAGGAAAATGGTATAGCCTGCACCGTTAAGATAGAACTTTCCATACTTTTGTAAAAAGCTTTGATCTTTTTGGAACATTAATTGATTGGCTTCTTTTTTATAACCGTCCATTAATTTTTGATCATTAATTTGTTTAATAGAGGCATTTACTTTCTCCGTCAAAACGGGCGCATCTTTAGGAAAAGCAACGGCAGTATCTTTTGAGCCTTTTTCAAAGGTAACATCAGCAAAAGCTAAATCCTCATTTTGAGAAACATAGGCTTCGCCAACCGGTTCTTCCATAACGACTGCATCTAATTTATTATTTTTTAGATTCATAATTAAATCTGGAATTTTTTGAAGAGAAGTAGGGACAGCACCGGTTAATTCGGTTTTAATTAATTCTTCTTGTGTCGTTTGCTTTTGGGCACCTGCACGAGCGCCTTCGAAATCTTTAGTGGAATGAAATTTATCTTTGTCTTCTTTCCGAACAATGACTCTTTGTTGAACGTTCATATATGGTTGAGAAAAAGCTACTTCTTTTAATCGTTCAGGCGTTGGCGACATGCCAGAGATGACCATGTCAATCTTGCCAGTTTTTAAGGCCCCTAACAGAGCATCGAAGCCTAGTTCTTCGATTTTTAATTTAACGCCTAAATCGTCAGCAATTTTTTGAGCAATAGAAATATCAAAACCGACAATTTTATCTTCACCATCTACTTTTGCATGAAATTCATAAGGGGCATAGTCTGCGGATAGGCCGACAACTAGTTCTCCCTTTTGGATGATTTTGTCATAGACTGGATCGTTTTCGGCTGCAAAAGTTTCTTTAATAGGTAATAATGAGAGCAACAAGAATAAAATTGGTAAAATCGTCTGTAGCCATTTTTTACATTTGGTCATTTGCGTAAACTCCTTTTTGTATTATTTTTATAAATATTCAAAAAAAGCGAATAAATGTATAAAAATTTATTGTGTTATGATGTGGTTTATCATATCATAGAATATGTAAAAGGAAAAGTAGTAGAGTTGAAAAAATACAACTTTTTCAAAAAAATTTTCAAAAGTCAAAAATGAAGGGGATTTTCAAGATGGAACAATCATTAATTGTGAGAGGGACACCACAAGAGTATCTTTGCGAAATTGGTTCGTGGGAATTATTAGAAGGACAACTATTATGCAGAAATATTCATCGTGTATTCATTTTACACGGGACTGAGTCATGGCAAGCGGCAAAACCGTATTTTCCGACGTTTCAAAAAGTAACAGCTGTTTTTGAAAACTATGGAGGTGTTTGTACAGATCAACGTGTGCAAGAGTTAGAAGTGCAAGTGCTGGACAATCATTTAGAGGCCATCGTCGCTGTTGGTGGAGGAAAAGTGGCCGACTTGGGCAAAGCCTTAGCACACAAAATGGCGTTACCGGTAATTATTTTGCCCACTTTAGCAGCTACTTGTGCACCGTGCACGCCATTGAGTGTAATGTATCGAGAAGATGGAGCAATGGAACGATATGACGTTTTTCCGCAAGCAAACGCTTTGGTGTTGGTAGAACCAAGAGTGTTATTACATTCGCCTCGGTCCTTAATGGTGGCAGGTATTGGGGATACATTAGCTAAATGGTACGAAGCAGATGCGATTATTTCGCAGTTAGATGTCCAAGTGTTACCTATTCAAGTTTCTCATTTTGCCGCGGAAAAATGTCGCGATATTTTGTTAAATGAAAGTATCAATGCTTTAAAAGCGATGGAAGAGCAACAATTAAATCAATCGTTTATTGATGTCATCGAAACGAATTTAATTATTGGTGGAATGGTGGGTGGCTTTGGCGATGATTATGGTCGGACAGCAGGTGCCCATTCCATTCATGATGCACTAACTTTGCTGCCAGCTAGCCATCGACAATTACATGGAAACAAAGTGGCGTATGGTGTGTTTGTTCAATTAGCCATTGAAGAAAAATGGCAAGAAATCGCTGAATTGATTCCTTTCTATCACCAACTAGGTTTGCCTATTTCTTTAAAAGAAATGGAGATGGACTTAACTGAAGCCGAGTATCAAGAAGTAGCAGAACGTGCTTGTATAGAAGGCGAAACGATTCATTATATGAAACAAAAAATTACCCCTGAAATTGTGAAAACAGCGATGCAAGATTTAGAAAAATATACAGCGACAAAATAAGTGCCAAACAGCAACTAGCTCATTTGAATTATTTGAACTAGTTGCTGTTTTTTAAGGACCCTTTTTTGAAAAAAGAAACCTTGAGAAATCCTTGCAAATTCAATAAAAAAAAAGTATGATGATGGGAGGACAAATTATAGTAGAAAGTAGGGAAATGAATGACGGAACCAGCCATTCGTTATCGTTTAATCAAAAAAGATAAACACACAGGTGCGCGTTTAGGTGAATTAATTACTCCTCACGGCACATTTCCAACACCAATGTTTATGCCGGTAGGTACACTTGCGACAGTTAAAACAATGTCACCAGAAGAATTAAAAGAAATGGGTGCCGGTGTTATTTTAAGTAATACTTACCATTTATGGTTACGCCCAGGTGAAGATTTAGTCGAAGAAGCAGGCGGTTTACACAAATTTATGAACTGGGATCAACCTATTTTAACTGATTCAGGTGGCTTCCAAGTCTTCTCATTAAGTGATATGCGGAAAATCGAAGAAGAAGGTGTGCATTTTAGAAATCATTTAAATGGTTCAAAAATGTTCCTTTCTCCAGAAAAAGCGATCAATATTCAAAATAAATTAGGATCAGATATTATGATGAGCTTTGATGAATGTCCACCATTTGATGAAAGCTATGAGTATGTCAAACGCTCGATTGAACGGACTTCTCGTTGGGCTGAGCGTGGCTTAAAAGCCCATGCGAATCCTGATAGACAGGGATTATTCGGTATTGTTCAAGGTGCGGGATTTGAAGATTTACGTCGTCAAAGTGCTAAAGATTTAGTGAGTATGGATTTTCCTGGCTATTCGATTGGTGGCTTATCTGTTGGTGAGTCTAAGGAAGAAATGAACCGAGTCTTAGACTTTACGACACCGTTAATTCCTGAAAA
This sequence comes from Enterococcus sp. DIV1537a, assembly GCF_051712085.1. Taxonomy (NCBI): domain Bacteria; kingdom Bacillati; phylum Bacillota; class Bacilli; order Lactobacillales; family Enterococcaceae; genus Enterococcus; species Enterococcus sp. DIV1537a. Next base: position 701,736 of record NZ_JBIOOE010000001.1, read on the forward strand.
TAAACCACGTTACTTAATGGGTGTGGGTGCCCCTGATTCATTAATTGATGGAGTGATTCGTGGGATTGACATGTTTGATTGTGTGTTACCAACACGTATTGCGCGCAATGGTACTTGTATGACTTCACAAGGTCGCTTGGTTGTTAAAAATGCCCAGTATGCAAGGGATTTTCGTCCGCTTGATGAGAAATGTGATTGTTATGTTTGTCGTAATTATACGCGGGCCTATATTCGTCATTTGATTAAATGTGATGAAACATTCGGAATCCGTTTAACATCGTATCATAATTTATACTTCTTGTTAGACTTAATGAAAAATGTCCGTCAAGCAATTATGGACGACAATTTATTAGAATTCCGACAAGCGTTTTTTGAAGAATATGGCTTTAATAAAGCGAATGCAAAAAGTTTCTAAAAATTAGAGGAAAAAACTAGTTCTTCAAGCATTTTTTTGATACAGTTAGTAGTGTGAATAATGCAGAGTGAGGTGAAACAAATGGGTGGCGGATTTACAATGATTTTTACATTAGTCCTTCTAGGAGGAATGATGTTTTTCATGACACGTTCTCAAAAGAAACAACAGCAAGAACGTCAAAAACAACTAAACGCAATGAAAACTGGCGATAGTGTTGTCACAATTGGTGGTTTACATGGTGTTTTAAGTGAAATCAACGAAAAAACAGTTTTAATCGATTGCGAAGGTATTGTCTTAGAATTTGACCGTGCAGCAATTCGAACTGTAACACCTGGAACTGCTGTTACAAATGATTCAGCAGTAACTAGTGTACCAGTCACAGAAGTTGAAGAGACAGTCACAGAAGAAGTAACTGAAGTTCCTGAAACATCAGATCCTTCAAAAGAAAAGAAAGACTAAACGAATCAACTGATTCATTTAATGGTTAAAGAGAGCGGAACAGGCTTTTCAAAGGCGAAACTGTGACCAGTAGTCACGCGAGAAAGCCAATAAGAAGAGATAATTCCTATTCCGCTCGTGTCGTTTATCTTAAAATGTAGGACTAGGAAGGTAGGTCATTTGGACTTACGTCCTAAGTCCTTTTTAACTATTAAGTTTACAAAAAAGGTTCCTTTTTATAGTGTTGGAAGATAGTTAAAAAGTGAGCAATCTTTCGCTTGGTTGGAAGGAGAAGAGCCCATGACAAAGGAAAAATTAAGTTGGTTACAACAAAAAATGCTCAATAAAAGTATTAAAAAGAAGTGCCAAAATTTTCGTGAACTAGGTTATTCTTCCATCAACGAAGAAGATTTATTGACTTATTTACTCACCTATCGTTGGAAAAAGCAAGCCCGTTTATCTGTCAAAGACTGTCGCAAAGACATTCAGAAGGTTAAGCCGAATGAATTTTTTGACTATCAACAATTATTGGCACAGACATCAAAAAATCCTTTAAGGGACTGGCATGATATTGAAGACTTATTCTAGAAAAAAAGAATAGGTCTTTTTTTTTGTGATAAAAAAATTTATAAATAGTTGTGAAAAATATCACAAAAACTATTTACAAGATTCATTTTATGTTGTATGATGTGAATGTGAAATAGTTAACAAAGTTTTTTTAAAATGAAACTCTTAGGAGGATGAACATGGTTAAAACAGTAAAAAAAGAAAAGACAGAAACAGTTGATGTTTCATCAATGATTGATGAATTAGCAACAAAAGCGAATGTCGCTTTAAAAGCAATGGAAGATTTTACACAAGAACAAGTAGATCACATTGTCCATCAAATGGCGATGGCGGCGTTAGACCAACATATGCCTTTAGCAAAAATGGCTGTCGAAGAAACTGGCCGTGGAATCTATGAAGATAAAGCAATCAAAAATATGTATGCATCTGAATACATTTGGAATAATATTAAACATGATAAAACAGTGGGTGTAATTAACAAAGACGAACAAACCGGCTTAATGGAAATTGCTGAGCCAGTTGGCGTGGTATGTGGGGTCACACCAACAACAAACCCAACGTCAACAACTATTTTTAAATCACTAATTGCCTTAAAAACAAGAAATCCAATTGTTTTTGCTTTCCATCCTAGCGCACAAAAATGTTCGGCAGAAGCGGCACGTATTGTACGGGATGCGGCGATTGCAGCAGGTGCACCAGAAAATTGTATTCAATGGATTGAACAACCATCGATTGATGCAACATCTGCTTTGATGAATCATCCAGGGATTGCCATTGTTTTAGCAACTGGTGGCGCAGGTATGGTAAAATCTGCATACTCAACAGGTAAACCAGCACTAGGCGTTGGTCCTGGGAACGTACCAGCTTATATTGAAAAAACAGCTAAAGTAAAACGTGCGGTTAATGATTTAATTGTTTCAAAATCATTTGATAATGGAATGATTTGTGCTTCTGAGCAAGCGGTCATTGTGGATAAAGAAATTTATGCTTCTGTCAAAGCTGAGTTTGAAGCACACAATGTTTACTTCGTGAAACCGAATGAATTACAAAAACTAGAAGATGCAGTGATGAATGAAGGCAAATACGCAGTAAATCCAGCGATTGTCGGTAACTCTGCAGAAAAAATTGCTGAATTAGCAGGAATTAGTGTACCAAAAGGCACAAAAATTTTAGTCGCTGAATTAGAAGGTGCAGGTCCAGAATATCCATTATCAAGAGAAAAATTATCGCCAGTTTTAGCAATGATGAAATCAAACAATGCAGAGCATGCTTTTGAACTATGTGAAGCGATGTTAAACTTAGGTGGTTTAGGACATACAGCAGTAATTCATACAGAAGATGAAGAGTTACAAGTTGCTTTTGGTTTACGTATGAAAGCTTGTCGTATTTTAGTGAATACTCCATCAGCAGAAGGCGGTATCGGTAACATTTATAACGAAATGATTCCATCCTTAACACTTGGTTGTGGTTCATACGGGAAAAACTCTGTTTCTAAAAACGTATCAGCCATTAACTTAATTAATATTAAAACGGTAGCGAAACGGAGAAATAATATGCAATGGTTTAAATTACCTCCAAAAATTTTCTTTGAAAAAAATTCTTTACAATATCTACAAAAAATGGAAAATGTTGAACGTGTCATGTTAGTTTGTGATCCAGGTATGGTTCAATTTGGCTATGCAGATATCGTACGTAAAGAGCTACAAAAACGTAAAAATGATGTGAAAATCGAAGTGTTTTCTGATGTTGAACCAAACCCATCAACAAATACTGTTTATGCAGGTACCAAAATGATGGTTGATTTCCAACCAGATACAGTGATTGCCTTGGGTGGCGGTTCTGCAATGGACGCGGCGAAAGGCATGTGGATGTTCTATGAACACCCAGATACGGAGTTCTTTGGTGCAAAACAAAAATTCTTAGATATCCGCAAACGGACATATAAAATTGCCAAACCAGAAAAAACACAATTTGTTTGTATCCCAACTACTTCAGGAACTGGTTCAGAAGTTACACCATTTGCCGTTATTACTGATAGTGAAACACACGTGAAATACCCGTTAGCAGACTATGCGTTAACACCAGATGTAGCGATTGTTGATCCACAGTTCGTAATGTCTGTGCCAGCTTCAGTCACTGCAGATACAGGTATGGATGTTTTAACACATGCTATTGAATCTTATGTTTCCGTGATGGCTTCAGATTACACACGTGGTTTAAGTTTACAAGCAATCAAGTTAGTTTTCGATCATTTAGAAAATTCAGTGAAACGTCCAGATATGGAATCTCGCGAAAAAATGCATAATGCATCAACCATGGCAGGGATGGCATTTGCCAATGCATTCTTAGGTATTTGTCACTCTATTGCTCATAAAATTGGTGGGGAATATGGCATTCCACATGGTCGTACAAATGCGATTTTATTACCACATATTATTCGTTACAATGCGAAAGATCCATCAAAACACGCAATGTTCCCTAAATATGATTACTTCCGCGCCGATACTGATTATGCAGACATTGCAAAATTCTTAGGCTTAAAAGGAAATACTACCGCAGAATTAGTAGAAGCTTTAGCAACAGCAGTAGCAGACTTAGGTAAATCAGTCGGAATTGACATGAACTTGAAAGCCCAAGGTGTCTCACAAGAAACATTAGACACAACGGTTGATCGTATGGCAGAACTTGCATATGAAGACCAATGTACAACTGCAAATCCGAAAGAACCATTAATTAGTGAACTAAAACAAATTATCTTAGATGCTTATGTAGGATAAAAGAACTCAAATAAAGAGACCAGAACATTAATGTTCTGGTCTCTTTAACGTTTTGCGAAAACAGTGCTGTCGATACCACGGTTATGACACCAATTAACTAAAACTGGATCGAGGATAAGTGCGGTACTCGTCAATTCTTCTGTCGTTTTTTTTCCTAAAAGAGTATAAAGCATTTTCACTTCTTCTTGCCATTGCTGTACAAGGGCTAAGGTATTTTCTAAACCATTTTTACTCATAAGGGAAGCTAAGATAGTCCCAGCAACTCCCATGCTTTTGGCACCTAAAGCGAGTCCTTTGACAATATCAAGAGAGTTACGCACACCGCCAGAGCCAAGAATAGTTAGTTTCTTTTGCCAATTTTGTGATTCCAGAAGAGAGATAACCGTTGATTGCCCCCAATCATCTAAGAAAGAAAGTTCGCGTTTTTTCCGCCGGGCATTTTCAATTTGTGTAAAACTCGTTCCGCCTTGGCCGCTCACATCCACTGCTTGAACGCCGATAGAGGTGAGTTTTTCTAAGGTTTCTTGGCTCATGCCAAAGCCAACCTCTTTGACAATGACAGGCACTTCAACGGCCTGTACGATAGCTTCAATCTTGGTTAGCCAATTAGTGAAATCACGATCTCCTTCAGGCATGACCAATTCTTGGGGCACATTTACATGGATTTGTAAGGCATTCGCTTGAAATAAATCAAGCGCTCGCTTTGCTTCTTCCACACCCAAACCTGCACCAATATTGGCAAAAATGAGTCCATCTGGGTTTTCTTTTCGCATAATTTGATACGTATCCGCTAAACTAGCATCTTTTAACGCTGCCGAGACAGATCCTGTCGCAACTAAAAGGCCAGTTTCTTTGGCAATAATGCCTAATTGCTGATTAATTTCTTTTGCACGCTGACTACCACCTGTCATTGCATTGACATAAAAAGGTTGGGGAAGCTGAAAAGAAAGAAACGAAGTGGAAATATCCACTTCGTTAACAGCGGATTCAGCAAACGATTGGTGAACAAAACGCACACGATCAAAGTCATTACTTTTTTCTTTGTGGAACGCTTTAGCTAATGATAGATGTTCATCTTTTCGATTCATGCTTCTCCTTACACTCCTTTTGACCATAGGTATAGACGTGAAGTGGCAGTGGGGTAATTCCGTCTTTTTCCCAAGCAGTCATTAATGGTAAAATCCCGGATTTTTGGCGGAAAATTACAATCCCACAATCGCCCCCGCCAGCGCCAGAAGATTTCGCAGCTCCTGTATAAGATTCAGCCAAATCACAAAGATTTTTCAAGGCTTCTGTTTCGATTACCACACCAGTCAGTGAAGATAATTCGGCGAGCAATTGGCGATTTTTAGTAATTTGTTTTTGAATAACAGAAATTTTTCCTGTGTTAAAGCCATTAATCATTGTTTCGACACAAAGCCGACTTTTCATTAAGAACTGCTCATAAGCCGCTTGTTTTTCTTCTTTTGATTGATGGACTCGATCAACTAAGTCTGAAGTGGACGCAGGGCTACCTGTCCAGCCAATTAGTAAACGTAGTTGTTTCGGTACTTTTAACGGAAAAATCATTAATTCAGGCCAGTCCATTGCTAACAAATCAGTTAATGTTTCAGTGGCTACTTTTTGATTGACCCAATCATGATCGAAGGTTGAAAAGGCAATCCAACCCCCGTAACAGCTGGCAGCGATATCTCCACAAGAACCATTTCCTTGAACGGCTAAGTGAGCTAATGCTGATAATTTGAAAATTTCCTCATTTTCCAAACCTAAATCATAAAAAATATTCAAGGCTTTGACAGTTCCAACGGTTACTGCACCGCTTGAACCAAGACCGTATTTTCGTCCATTTGAACTATCTAATTCACTCGTCACTTTTAAATGATAAAATGACAATTCTTTGTTTTGCTCTTGCGCATATTTTTCAGTTAGATGAATCGCCGCTAAAACATAATGAAAAGGATTTTCGCGAATATCTAATACAAGCTCACCATTTCGGCGTGTCCAACGAATAGGTAAAGAGCTGTATTGTGCAGATTGAATACTGCCTTCATCTGTTGTTTCTTCGACAGTTACAGTTACGAATTGATCCACAGCAACGATAATGGCAGGGTGGCCAGGTTCAACAACGGCATATTCTCCTGCAATAAATAACTTTCCTGGCGTAGTAACTTCAATCATGCTTATTTATCCATTCCTTTCGTTTCAAACAATTCAATTCCGGGACCAGCAAAAGCTGGGACTAACTGCTCTTTTGAAAAATGTTCACTTAAAAATGTTTTTAATGCTTCTAAGTTTTTCTTTTCGACTAAGACCTTGACATTCGGACCTGCATCCATTGTAAAGTAACAAGGAATTCCTTTGGCCCGTGCTTGGCGAACTAAAGCCATCGCTTGTAAACTGCCTGGGGACCAGTAAGTAAATGGAGGGACAGCGCCTAAGGTGGTTCCATGCATCCTTAACCCATTGGCTTCAATGATTTCTCCTAAACGAGGGAAGTCTTTTGTTTTAATTGCTTCATGAACTTGGGATAAATCTTTTTCCACATTGTCCAACCAACCTTGATAAAAGCTAGAAGTTTCTACTGTTCGTTTCATTCCATCACGGCTGGAAACATCTTTTTCGCCATCATTAATTAAGATAAAGAGCATGGCCAATTCGTTTTCCCAATTATTGGCTGGAATATTTTCAGCAAACGACGTTTCATCAGAGTGGCCTTTGTTCCATTGAGCAAAACCACCAAAAATACTACGACAAGCAGAACCTGAACCACGTCGCGCTAAACGTGATAAGTCTTTTGCTGAAAGATTTAATCCTAAGGCTACGTTACAGGCCCCTGCTAAAGCAGCTAGACCACTCGCTGAAGAAGCCAAACCAGCTGCAGTAGGCACAAAATTTTGACTTTCCACTTTTGCAAACCAAGTACAATCGGCTTGTTGACGAACAAGGTTCAAAAATTCTTTGACTTTTTTTGTTTGTTTTTCGTTTTGCAAGATACCATCTAAAATAAATACATCTTCTGAATAATGGGCATCAAATGTCACAGTTGTTTCTGTGTAAAAGGCATCTAATGTTAATGATAAACTACTATTCATTGGTAAAATGTATTCTTCATTGGCTTTTCCCCAATATTTAATCAGAGCAATATTTGTATGCGCTCGTGCTTTTCCTGAAAGCATTACTTTTTCACCTCTAATGATTGAATCCATGTAGCAACAGCTCCATTTTCTTCTAAAGTCTGTGCAATGGTTTGTGCGGTCTTTTTATTATCTGTTAAGGCAATCATACAGCCACCGCGACCGCCGCCGGTTAATTTTGCTCCTAGAGCGCCATGTTCTAAAGAGAGAGCCACTAGTCGATCCAGCATATCGTTGCTGACGGATAATTGCTGGAGTTGCTCTTGCGCTAACGTCATTAGCTGACCTAATTTTTGTTTATCATCTTGTAAAATCGCTTGCTTTGCTTCTTTAGTAAAAGAACCTAATTGTTTCATTGTTTCAGCGATTGCGGTGGGATTATTTTGAGCTAGCTGCGCAATGTCTTTCACGGCTTCACGTGTTTGACCTTTAATTCCCGTATCAGCTACTACTAAGTAGGCATTAGATAAATTCATCGAGAAATGTGTGGGCGGAAATCCTCTAGTAAAAAATAATGGATCAGCGCCGCTTGTTGCTGCGGCATCGATACCACTAGGATTGCCATGAGCAATTTTCTCACTTAAAGAAACAAGCTCAAACAATTCTTGATATGTATAAGCGTAATCAAAATAATCAAAAAGGCTTCGAACGATGGCCACAGCGGTTGCTGCGCTTGAACCCATTCCTCGTTCAGCGGGAATCGTACTTGTTAAGGTCAAAGTGCCTTTAACTGTATCTTCCTTTAAAAAATGTAAGGTTTGCTGAACAACTTCCTTGATATTTGCTAGCTCTTGGGGCACGTCTTCAAGCAATCCTGTAAAATATGCACAATCAATCTGCATAGTTTTTGCCGGGGTAAAGACGGCTGTGATTTCTGTCGCTTGAAAAGGAAAGGCGATTGCTGGTTCGCCGTAAACAACGGCGTGTTCCCCCATTAAAATGATTTTTCCCGTCGCTTGACCGAGGCCTTGTTTTTTTATATTCATTCACTGACATTCCTTTTGAGTAGAATCGAGTATAGGACAAAAGACGTTCTTGGATTAGAAGAACGTTTGTCATAATCTCTTCATGATTTATAGGAAATGATTCCAAAAGTTTCTCTTGTTCCAAAAAAAGAGATTGCTTAACCTAAGATAGTTTACCTAAAAATAAGGCACAAGTAAAATGGTTCCGTTGGTTTTTCCAAAAAATTAATAACAATTTAATAAGAAAGAACCGACAGAACCAGTTATTCGGCTATTTTTTTAAAATTTTCTTAGGTAATCACCAAACCAAGGGCACTTGCCAAATAAATGGCTTGTTCAGGGGTGACTTTAAGACCTGATAAATAGTTTGGTGAGAAAGTCAAGCGTTCAAAGGTGTTTTGGGAAAAATCCAATCCTTTTAAAGAAGTATTTAGCCAATTACTTTCGGTTAAATCGCAAGCTTCTAGAAGGAGTTTCTTCCAGGTGACCTCGAAAAATTCACTTTCGACTAAACGAGTCTGATTAAAGTGAACAAGATTAAAATTTGCAAAACGAAAAGAAGCATAATCGGCTTTGCAATCCTCAAACAGACAATCTTTTAAATAGCTATCTGCAAAATTCGTTCCTGTCAAATTGCAACGAAGGAAAGTCACTCGATGAAAACTGCCAGACAGCCATTCGACGTTAGAAAAATCGCAAGCTTCAAAACGCACATTACTACAATCAAAAGAAGCAAACTGGCCATTTGCTAATGAAAGATGATCGAAAACAGCATCCCGAAAGACTAAGTTACGAACTTCTTGATTCGGTAAATCAATCTGCTGATACAAATGATTTTCTAAGATTGCCTCATCTTCTAATTGACAGTTCGTTAATAGAGGAAGTTGTTCTGGTAGATTTGGTGGCAAGGGATAAGTTATTTTCATAAAATGCCTCTTTCTTCTTGTTGATTTTCAAAGGTTTCATCAATTGAGTAGGCCCGATTATAGAAACGTAGCGCAGTTGTGAAAACATAAGCGCCGGCAAAACCAAGTAAACTACCTAACACAATCCCGACTAATCGATAGTTTAAAAGATTACTAATGACTTGCTGTCGTGCAAGATTTGATAATAATAAGGACATCGGGGTAATAAAAAAGCTGGCAATCGCATAGTTTCTGTTAATGAATCCTTCAAAAGCTGCATATAGAATACTAATGATACCGATTGTTTGTAAAGGTGTAAAGGGAATCATTAATAAAATTGCAGAAAGCAACAAACCAAGACTCGTACCTAGAATCCGTTGAACATTTCGCTGCATCACAGAATGTAAATTTTCCCCTTGTAAAATGGCTGCGCAAGTAAACGTCATCCAATAAGCGTTGACTAAATGAAGCGATTGACTTAAATAAGCCGCTAAAAATAAAATGGCCGCATAATGCAAAGCATCTAATAAAGAAGCGGGATCAATATAAAGTCGTTCTTGAAGAGACATCCGTTTTTGAAAAACGTAGGGGCGCTTGTCGATGAAATGAAGCACAATGCCCATGATAATGCCGGTCACTACTCCTAAAAGAACAAAACTGGCCATGATGGGAATCTTATGTAAAGGAAAATTGTTGCTTGTTCCCATTGCGGTTGACATGATAACTAACAAAGCACCAGGCTTCTCAATGCCATACAATCTAAAAAGTAAGCGTGCAAAAAAAGCGACGATGGCAATTGTAATAGGAATCAACCAAGGTACATGGTGACTTAGCATTCCTAAGCTGTTGCCCAGAACAATAAAAAAGCCAACAATATTCAGTCTGCGCAATAATTGAGGCAAAGGAAGCGGCTGATAATAAATAAACGTATAAATGCCCATCGAGCCAAAGGTCCCAATGAGTAAATTATTGGAAAAATAACCAATTAATAATGGAATTGCCATACAAATTGCGACACCAACTAACCGAAATAATTCGTCATTTGCTTTATCAATAGCAAACAAATCCTTTAAAAACGTAGAATTTTTCATATTTTGTCACTCCTTTACTTCCTAATTTACCATAATGTTTAGAAAACTGACAAAAGAATTGCAATAAAAGACAGGAAGAAAAAGAGTGGTTTCTGATAGGAAGAGAAGAAAAATTAAAAAAAGTTAACATTTTGACTTGCAATTTTAATATGAAAAATGTAAGATATATTCCATAGCAATAAATAATTATTAAATTCTGATTTTTCAGAAAATACAGATTGTATTATTTTAGGAGGCAACACTATGAAATTGAAAAAGTCATTAACATTCGGTGTGATTACATTATTTAGCGTAACAACTTTAGCGGCTTGTGGAGGCGGCGGAACGTCAGATAGCTCAAGTGCGTCTGGTGGCGGTAAGGCAAGTGGCGAACAAGTTTTACGTGTCACAGAACAACAAGAAATGCCAACAGCTGATTTATCACTAGCAACAGACAGAATTAGTTTTATTGCATTAAATAATGTATATGAAGGAATTTATCGTTTAGACAAAGATAACAAAGTCCAACCTGCAGGTGCAGCGGAAAAAGCAGAAGTTTCTGAAGATGGACTAACATACAAAATTAAATTAAATAAAGATGCAAAATGGTCAGACGGTAAACCAGTGACTGCTAATGACTATGTTTACGGATGGCAACGAACAGTTGATCCAGCGACAGCTTCTGAATATGCTTATCTGTATGCCTCTGTAAAAAATGGTGATGCCATTGCTAAAGGGGAAAAAGATAAATCAGAATTAGGAATTAAAGCAGTCAGTGATACAGAATTAGAAATCACTTTAGAAAAAGCAACACCATACTTTGATTACTTATTAGCTTTCCCATCATTCTTCCCACAACGTCAAGATATTGTGGAAAAATATGGTAAAAATTATGCATCAAACAGCGAAAGTGCTGTCTACAATGGTCCATTCGTCTTAGATGGTTTTGATGGTCCTGGTACAGATACAAAATGGTCATTCAAGAAAAACGATCAATATTGGGATAAAGACACAGTGAAACTGGACTCAGTAGATGTGAATGTCGTGAAAGAATCACCAACCGCGTTGAACTTGTTCCAAGATGGACAAACAGACGATGTCGTTCTTTCTGGTGAACTAGCCCAACAAATGGCCAATGACCCAGCTTTTGTTAGTCAAAAAGAAGCATCAACACAATATATGGAACTAAATCAACGTGATGAAAAATCACCATTTAGAAATGCGAACTTACGTAAAGCAATTTCTTACTCAATCGACCGTAAAGCGTTAGTTGAATCAATCTTAGGGGATGGTTCTATCGAACCGAACGGTTTAGTACCAGCAGATATGGCAAAAGACCCAAGTGGCGGCAAAGACTTTGCTAAAGAAGCAGGTAGTCAAATTGAATATGATACGAAAAAAGCTAAAGAATACTGGGAAAAAGCGAAAAAAGAATTGGGGATTTCAACCTTAACAATGGATATTCTTTCTTCAGATGCAGATTCTTCTAAGAAAACAGTTGAATTTGTTCAAGGGTCAATTCAAGATGCTTTAGATGGTGTGAAGGTAACGGTTAGTCCGGTTCCATTCTCTGTTCGTTTAGATCGTTCAAACAAAGGCGACTTTGATGCAGTAATCGGTGGTTGGAGTGCTGACTATGCTGATCCAAGTAGTTTCTTAGACTTATTTGCTTCAGATAACTCATATAACCGTGGACGTTATAACAATCCAGAGTTTGACAAGTTAGTGAAAGCAGCAAGTAGCGCAGATGCGACAGATCCTGAAAAACGTTGGGATGATATGTTAAATGCAGAGAAAACGATTATGGGAGACATGGGTGTGGTACCATTATTCCAAAAATCAGAAGCGCATTTACGTGCTGAAAAAGTCAAAGATGTCGCAGTTCATCCTGCTGGCGCAACGTATGACTACAAATGGGCATACATTTCAGAATAACCTGACAAAAGATCGATAGCAAACAAAAAAGGACCTTTGCCATGGAATAAAAGGCAACGGTCCTCTTGCTATCTTGTCTTAGACCAAGTAAAATAGTAGAAAGCCTAAAGACAGAATCAGTAAGATGCCCCCAGTTTTTAGCCAGAAAGAGCGATGTGCATCGCCAATGACTGAAAGCGGGATAAACTCTTTCGGTTCATTTTTCTTTTTAAAACGAAACGCGTTTTTCATTGAGCGCTGAAAGTTATCGAAAAAGCCAGAGGACATAATCCATAAAGCAATGCCGATAATTAAAAAGAAAAGCGAAACGATAAAGAAGGTATCTGATAATGAGGAGGTAGTGATAGGTTCTTTACTTATTAATAAGTAAAGAAAAATGCCGATACTGGAAATAACGGCTGTAATAATTGGCCATTTAAAAGTTTTCATGTGTTCACCCTATCTATTATTGTGGTCTATCTAGTCATTACTTTAACGAAAATAACTGAGGAAGTCAAAAAAATCTCGGAGGTGTCATTATTGAATAGTTTTGGAAAATATTTTCTTAAACGGATCTTTTTCATGATTATCACTTTGTGGTTAATCGCAACGATTACGTTTTTCTTAATGCAATTATTACCAGGTACGCCTTATACCAACCAAGAAAAACTTAGTCCAGAAACAATCGCTATGTTGAATAAACAATCTGGCTTAGATAAACCAGTGATTGTTCAATACGGAATTTACTTAAAGAACCTGGTAACGGGAGACTTTGGTATTTCATTCCAATTTAAAAACCAACCTGTTGCTAAGTTATTAGCTGGTCGAATTGGGCCATCCCTTCAACTGGGAGGACAAGCGATTATCTTTGGTACGTTAGTCGGTATTTTATTGGGGATTATCGCAGCGATGCGTCAAAATACTTGGGTAGATACGTTGGCAACATTGTTAGCCATTTTAGGTCGTTCTATTCCAAACTTTGTTTTCGCGGTATTATTACAATACATTTTTGCAATGAAATTAAGAATCTTACCAATTGCTATGTGGAATGGTTTTGCCTACACAATTTTACCAACTATTGCCTTGGCAATGAGTCCAATGGCCGATTCGGCTAGGTTTATTCGAACCGAGATGGTAGAGGTCTTGCATAGTGATTATGTCGAATTAGCCAAAGCAAAAGGCTTGAGTCGCTGGCAAGTTGCATTCCGCCACGGGTTAAGAAACAGTTTAATTCCATTGATTACCTTATTAGGACCTTTAGCCGTTGGTTTAATGACAGGTTCTTTAGTAGTAGAAAATATTTTTGCCATCCCTGGAATTGGGGAACAGTTTGTAAAATCAATTATGACAAACGACTATCCAACAATTATGGCAGTAACTATTTTGTATTCAACAATGTTAGTTGTTGTAATTCTGATTGTTGACTTACTTTATGGTTTAATTGATCCAAGAATTCGCGTATCAGGAGGTGCAAAAGGCTAATGGAAACAGTCAATAAAAATAATCTACCACAAGCGATTAAAGATATTCCGGCAGATGAGTTTCAGCCTCTAAACACTTCAACTCTAAAAGAAAGAGAGCGTATTGCCACACCGTCTTTAAGTTTCTTACAAGACTCATGGCGTCGTTTGAAAAAGAATAAAGCTGCAGTTATCTCAATGAGTTTCTTAGCAGTTATTATCTTTATCTCTATTATTACCATTTGGGTTTCACCACATAACCCAACGAAACAAAATGTTTCTTACATTAACTTACCACCACGAATTCCTGGCTTGGAAAGCGTGAATGGTTTAAATGGTAAAACAACAGTTGCTGGTCAATTAGTTGATAAATATGCACAAGCAAACGTTCCAGATAACGTAAACTTTTATCTAGGAACAGATGGTTTAGGTCGTGATGTCCTAAGTCGTTTATTTATGGGAACACGTATTTCCTTATTAATTGCGTTTATCGCGGCAATTCTAGATATTACGATTGGGGTAACGTATGGACTGATTTCCGGGTTAGTCGGCGGTCGTGTCGATACAGTAATGCAACGTATTTTGGAAGTTCTTTCTGGTATTCCTAACTTAGTTGTTATGATCTTGATGCTAACAGTCTTTGATCCAGGGATTGTTTCGATTGTTTTAGCCATGGTTATTACAAACTGGATATCAATGGCCAGGATTGTGCGAGCCCAGACCATGAAACTAAAAGACCAAGAGTTTGTCATGGCAGCAGAAACATTGGGCGAATCTCGTTGGAAAATTGCTATTAAACATATTTTACCGAATATCTCAAGTGTCATTATTGTCCAAATGATGTTCAGTATCCCATCGGCAATTTTCTTTGAAGCGTTCCTAAGTTTTATTGGGTTAGGCTTACGTCCACCAACCGCATCTTTAGGAACCTTGTTAAACGAAGGATACAAAACTTTCCGTTTCCTTCCATATTTAATGTGGATTCCAGCGGCAACACTTTCAGTTATCATGATTTGTTTCAACTTGTTAGCTGATGGTTTACGTGACGCATTTGATCCTAAGATGAAAGAGTAAGAGTGGTGAATGACTATGGAAAAAGTATTAGAAGTTAAAGACTTAAGAATCTCCTTTGATACATTTGCAGGTAAAGTCAACGCCATTCGTGGTGTGAGTTTTGATCTTTATAAAGGTGAAACGTTAGCCATCGTAGGTGAATCAGGGAGTGGTAAATCTGTTACAACTCGCAGTATTATGCGTTTGTTGAGCAGTAATGCCAATATTGATAACGGGGAAATTTTGTTTAAAGGGCAAGATATTGTTCATAAAACAGAAAAACAAATGCAAGCCATTCGTGGTAAAGAAATCGCAATGATTTTCCAAGATCCGATGACTTCATTAGACCCAACGATGCCAATTGGCAAACAAGTGGCGGAATCATTAATCAAACATAATAAAGTCTCAAAAAAAGAAGGCTTAGCGCAAGCATTAGAATTACTAAAATTAGTCGGCATTCCTAATGCTGAAAAACGTTTGAAAAACTATCCGCACCAATTTTCTGGTGGGCAACGTCAACGGATTGTCATTGCAATTGCTTTAATTTGTTATCCAGAAGTTCTAATTGCAGATGAACCAACTACAGCGTTGGATGTAACCATCCAAGCACAAATTTTAGAGTTATTAAAAGACTTACAAGAAAAAATTAGCACTTCGATTATTTTCATTACCCATGATTTAGGGGTAGTAGCAAACGTGGCTGATCGTGTCGCTGTCATGTACGGTGGACGTCTGGTTGAAGTGGGAACAGCAGAAGAAATTTTCTATAATCCACAACATCCATATACTTGGGGACTTTTAGGGTCAATGCCAACGATGGAAGGAACAGAAGACAAACTTTATGCGATTCCAGGTTCACCTCCAGATTTATTAGATCCACCAACTGGAGATGCTTTCTATCCACGGAATGAGTTTGCTTTAAAAATTGATACAGAAAAAGAACCACCTTATTTTGAAGTATCACCGACACACAAAGCAGCAACGTGGTTATTAGCACCACAAGCACCAAAAGTTACGCCTCCAGCAGAGATTGTTCGTCGTTGGGCAATTTATGCAGAGCGTCAAAAAAATCCAGGAGGTAGTAATTAATGGCAGAAGAGAAAAAAGTCCTATTAGAAGTCACTGGTTTGAAACAGTATTTCAATGTTGGTCGTAAAGACGAAGTAAAAGCCATTGATGACATTAGTTTTCATATTTATGAAGGCGAAACCTTTGGATTAGTTGGCGAATCAGGAAGTGGAAAATCAACAACTGGTCGCAGTGTCATTCGTTTATATGATCCAACTGCTGGTGAAATTCTTTTCGATGGAAAAGACATTAGCAAAATTAAATCAAAAGCGGACATGCAAGCATTCCGCCGCGATGTTCAAATGATCTTCCAAGATCCATATGCTTCATTGAATCCAAGAATGAAAGTCAATGATATTATTGCTGAAGGAATCGATGTCAATGGATTAGCTAAAACACCAAAAGAGCGGGAAGAAAAAGTCAATGAACTTTTAAAAACGGTGGGCTTAAATCCAAGTCACAGTACGCGTTATCCTCATGAGTTTTCTGGTGGGCAACGTCAACGGATCGGGATTGCCCGTGCTTTAGCGGTTAATCCACGTTTCATTATCTGTGATGAGCCAATTTCGGCTTTGGATGTGTCGATTCAAGCCCAAGTAGTAAACTTATTACAAGATTTACAAAAAGAACAAGGCTTAACTTACTTGTTTATCGCACATGACTTATCGATGGTAAAACATATCAGTGACCGAATTGGCGTAATGCACAGTGGGAAATTATTGGAAATGGGCACAAGTGATGATGTCTATAATTTCGGCGTTCATCCTTATACAGAAAGTTTACTTTCTGCGATTCCATTACCAGATCCAGACTATGAACGCACACGTAAACGGATCGTTTACCAGCCTGCAGCGGCAGATGGGAAAGATCGTGAGCTCCGTGAAATTCTCAATGGACACTATGTTTATTGTGCTGAAGACGAAGTTGCAATGTACCGTGAAAAAATTGAAGAGAAGAAAAGAAAAGCTGGTTTATAACCAGCTTCTTTTCTAACTATCTTGGTAGGGTGGTTATGAGATGAAGGCTCTGAAAGCTTATAAATACAGACTTTATCCAACCTCAAAACAAGAAGAGTTTATTCAAAAAACATTTTCTTGTGTTCGCTTGGTGTATAATTTAATGTTACAAGACCGGATTGATATCTACAAAGAGATGCGAAAAAATCCTCAACAAACGTTTAAAATGCCAACGCCAGCTAAATATAAGAAACAATACCCTGTCCTCAGAGAAGTTGATAGTTTAGCCTTGGCAAATGCACAAGTTTATTTGGATCGAGCCTTTAAAAATTTTTATCGGGAAAAAGGGATGGGCTTTCCAAAAAAGAAAAAGAAAGAAACGGTGCATTCCTACACTACGAATAATCAACATGGCACGGTCAAAATTTTGGATAATCGTTATTTGAAAGTACCTAAATTGAAATCTTTAATTAAAATGAAGGTACACCGCCAACCACTGGGGGAGATAAAATCTGTAACTATTTCTATGAGTGCGAGTCACAATTATTATGTTTCCATTTTGTGTGAAGCGCCGGTTGAAACGAAAACAAAGCAACAAAAAATGGTGGGAATTTGTAGCAGTAGGGAAAAATTTGCGCTGCTTTCGAATGGTGAAAGCTTCGAAAAAAGCTATTGTTCAAAGCATTTAAAGCAAAAACTACGTCAAGAAGAACGAAAATTAAACAAGCGTAAAATGATTGCTTTAGAAAAAGGTGTCGATCTTTCGCAAGCAAAAAATTATCAAAAACAAAAAATAAAAGTCGCAAAAATTCGCGAAAAAATAGCCAACCAACGAACGGATATTTTAAACAAAATTACAACGGAATTGGTTTCAAGTTACGATGTTATTTGTATTGAAAAAGCCCATCACAGTAATGAGCGGCCGCCAAAACATGATCGTTCGGAACTGGCTTGGTCTTTATTTTTAGCTAAACTGTTGTATAAAGCACAATGGTATGGCAAAGAACTCATTTGTATTGAGTCAGAGGAGATCGAAACAGAGTTGTCTTTTTCTGAAAGTACAGAAAATTCAGAGTATCTTAGAAGCCAAAAAATCTTAGAACGTGGCTTGTCTAAACGAGAAACCTTATAAATAGAAGAACTGTAGGGACTACAGGGATCGCCTAGGGGATAGAAAATGCACACCATGTGTTGAACCATTTGTTTCTAGGAAGTCATATTGGGACAGTCCACTAATTATTAATAATCAAAATACGAGTTCAAACGAATCTAATGCTAGATTCGTTTTTTTTGAGGAAATATATTGACAACTAGGATAAACTAAGGTAAACTAGTGAAGTTGAGAAATGAAAGCAGAAGCACCCGCTTCTCGCCTTAGTTGAGTATATCGCTGGGCTAGATAAAGTATTCCTTATTTTTTTAAGTAAGGCAGACTGTTGGCGGGTTCTGGATAGGAACCTGTTTTTTTATTGCATTTAGCAAACAAAGCAGACTTCCGTTAGGATTTTCTCTTAAAAATTTTGGAGGTGAATGACCATAGCAAAGGATATGATGGTTAACGACGGCATTCGTGCACGCGAGTTACGTTTGATCGGACAAGATGGTGAACAATTAGGTGTAAAAACCAAAGCAGAAGCATTACAAATCGCTGAATCTGCAAACTTGGATTTAGTACTTGTAGCGCCAGGAGCGAAACCACCAGTTGCGCGAATTATGGATTATGGAAAATTCCGTTTCGAACAACAAAAGAAAGAGCGTGAAGCTCGCAAGAAACAAAAAGTGATCAACGTCAAAGAAGTTCGTTTAAGTCCAACAATTGACGTAAATGACTTCAATACAAAACTTCGTAATGCGCGTAAGTTCTTAGAAAAAGGAGACAAAGTGAAAGCTTCTATCCGTTTCAAAGGCCGTGCCATTACCCATAAAGAGATTGGTCAGAAAGTTCTTGATCGCTTAGCTGAAGAAACTGCGGACATCGCCACAGTGGAACAAAAAGCGAAAATGGACGGACGCAGCATGTTTCTAACGCTGGCACCGAAAAACGACAAGTAAACGAAGAGACCGAGCATTCGGACTTTTGGTAATTTCTACAAGAAGGATATTCGACAGTTGTGACTGTTAGAGTCTTTCACTTGAAGCAAAGATTTTGAGGAGGAAAATTAGTCATGCCAAAACAAAAAACACACCGCGGATTAGCAAAACGTGTAAAACGTACTGGTGGAGGCGGCTTAAAACGTGGCCGTGCCTTTACATCTCACCGTTTCCACGGTAAAACTAAAAAACAACGCCGTCAATTGCGTAAAGCAAGCATGGTTGCAAAAGGCGATTACAAACGTATCCGCCAACAATTAGCAAGAATGAAATAAAACAACTCGGTGACTTTTAGATTACCGTCAAGAGAAACAAGATATTAGGAGGAATTCAACATGGCACGTGTTAAAGGTGGAACAGTAACCCGTAAACGTCGTAAAAAAGTCCTTAAGTTAGCGAAAGGCTACTACGGATCAAAACATACTTTATTTAAATCAGCAAAAGAACAAGTAATGAACTCTTATTACTATGCATTCAGAGACCGTCGTCAAAAGAAACGTGACTTCCGTAAATTATGGATTGCACGTATCAACGCGGCAGCTCGCATGAATGGCTTGAGCTATTCTAAATTAATGCACGGTTTGAAATTGGCAGAGATTGATATCAACCGCAAAATGTTAGCTGACTTAGCCGTTAACGATGCAGCAGCATTTACAGCGTTAGCTGAACAAGCAAAAGACGCTTTAAGCAAATAAGCTTAAATAATCTTTCACACCCTACTCCTTGAGTAGGGTGTTTTTTTTAATAACTCCGTTGGTAACTTTCATCTATAAATGAAAAAATTTGTGAGAGCGGAATTTCTTCAGAAAGACTTAACCAATGCTCTTTATTCATATGATAGGCAGGAAAATAGCCAGGTTGGTTCTTTAATAAGGCAATCAATTCAGGCGCAAGTTTAACGGTTAAAATAGTGAGCTGCTTATTCTCGGTAGCGCCGAGCAGTTGTGCATCCAGTGGCATAATTAAAGCAAACCATTTCGCATTTCTAGGATGACGAAAGACGAGATAGTCTGGGTGTTTTTTAAAAGGAAAATCGGGCGTTATCTGATAACGTTCTTGGATATAGGCGCTAATAGTTTCTTGAAAAGTCATAGGTTTCTTCCTTTCGTTAAGGCTAGGCATATCTATTTACATCATAGCAAAAATTACATAAAATTACTTCGTTCAAAGGAATGGGAGGAGGGAGCAGATGACATTAATTTCAACAATTTTAGTAACCTTGGTGGCTGTAGAATTTTTCTACATTATGTATTTAGAAACGATTGTACCAACATCTGAGACAACAAGCCGTGTTTTTAAAATGGATAGGCAAGAGTTACAAAGAAAATCAGTCACTACATTGTTTAAAAATCAAGGAATCTATAATGGACTAATCGGTGCAGGACTTATTTATAGTGTCTATTTTGCGCAAGCAACGATGGAGATGACAAAATTTTTATTGATTTATATTATTTTAGTGGCGGCGTACGGTAGCTTAACTAGTGATAAAAAAATCATTTTAACACAAGGCGGTTTAGCTATCGTGGCTTTGATTAGTTTACTTGTTTAGCCATCAGAGTTAATAGAGAGAGACAGTCAAATCGACAGAAAAAACACGGTTGATTTGACTATTTTTTATGGAATTGAGAGAGACAAAATGTGGTATACTTTGTTTATTAGATAGGGAGGAATTAAAAATGCTGAACCAAAAAGAAGTAAAAAAAACTGATTATCCTCAATTAATTTCTCTATGGCGTTCTTCAGTAGAAGCTACCCATTTGTTTTTGAGTCAGGCAGATATTGATAAAATCGAAGTGGTTTTACCTGATTATTTTCAACAAGTTCAATTAAGTATGTGGTTAAATGAAGAACAGAAATGTGTGGGCTTTAGTGGAACAAATCAACAAACGTTGGAAATGTTATTTATTGACCCAGTCTATTTTCGTAAAGGCTATGGTGGAGAAATTATCCAAAAGTTAATAGAGCAAGAATCAATTGTCTTTGTTGATGCTAATAAACAAAATGAAGGGGCAGTGAAGTTCTATCAATCTCAAGGATTTCAAGTAATTGGTGAATCAAAGGAAGATCCTCAAGGAAATCCGTTTCCTATTTTACATATGAAACGGATATAGAAAAGAAGGGAGAAACCATGCGAGTAATCGTTACAGAATACCAACCAGCCTGGGTGGAACAGTTTGAAGAAGAAGCCCAAGCGTTGAAACAGATTCTAAAGGAAAATTGTCTTAAAGTTGAACATATCGGTAGTACCTCTGTGCCTAATTTAGCAGCCAAACCAATTATTGATTTTTTGGTCATTGTTGAAGAAATTGAAAAAGTAGACCTGTTACAAGGGGAATTTGAAAGAATCGGTTATGAATATATGGGGGAATTTGGGCTATCAGGACGTCGTTATTTACGAAAAGGCCCGATAAAAAGAACACATCATGTGCATATTTATCAGTTTGACAATACGCAAGAAATTTTGCGCCATCTTGCTTTTCGAAATTATTTACGAGAAAATCCGTCAATTGCTACAACCTATGGTACATTAAAAAAGCAATTGGCCCAAGCACACCCCGATAGCATTGATAAATATATGGATGGCAAAGATGCGTTCATTAAGAAAATAGAAAAAGAAGCGTTGAAGAAATATTGGGAAAAATAAAAAAAGTTGCTAAAGCTAGCAACTTTTTTTTGGTTCTTTTTTGAAAAAATGATAAAGAAGACCACTTAAAAGAACACCTAGAATAATTCCAATCGCTAAATTATGCGTATAGACGATCACACCCACTGTCACGAGTAAAATAACAATTTCAGTAATTTCAAAAGTTCGGAAAAGCTGCAAACTTTCCCAATCAAAGGTGTCGACTGCCACTGTCATCATGATCCCAATCAATGCAGCTGTAGGAATGGCTACCATCACGGATTTAAAAACAAAAATGAATAGAAGGAGGGTAATACCTGAAATCAAAGTAGAAAGCCGTTTTCGTCCTCCAGATTTAACATTAATGACCGCTTGCCCGATCATCGCACAGCCAGCTTGGCCACCAAAAAAGCCGGTAATTATATTAGCGAGTCCTTGCGCCTTAACTTCTCGTTGGCTATCACTTTGGCTCGCTGTCATTTTGTCCACAATGGGGATCGTCAATAAAGATTCAATTAACCCGACCATTGCTAAGGCAACAGAGCTAGGTAAAATAATCCACAACGTTTCTAAGTTGACGGGTACATTAGGCCAACGGATCGCTGGATGAAACTGACTCATTTCACCAAGATCACCTACCGTTTGCAAATGACCTTTTAAAAAATAGGACAGGATAGTCATGAATAAAATAACAATTAAAGCAGGAGGCACAATTGTAATAAACTTAGGTAATAGATAAATAAGTAAGATACTACAGATAATCATGCCGTAGGACCACAGTGTTTGATGAGGCAATTGTTGTACTTGCGCCATGAAAATTAAAATAGCTAACGCATTGACGAATCCGTACATCACTGTCTTGGGAATAAAGCGCATCAATTTGTGGATACCTAAATAACCTAAAATAAATTGCAGAAAGCCTGTTAAAATAGTCGCAGCAAGCATGTATGACAAACCGTGTGCTTGAATTAAGCCTGCAAGGACTAAGGCCATTGAACCAGCAGACGCCGTGACCATTGCCGGACGGCCGCCCGTAAAAGTAATCACAAGTAAAGTAACTGCTGAAGCAAACACTGCAGAAAGCGGGTGAACACCAGCAATAATCGCAAACCCGATTACTTCTGGTAAAATGGCGACAGAAGAAACGAGACCCGCAAATAGATCATTTCGTTCATTACCTAACCATTCGCTTTTTTTAATACTAAATAACATCGAAAAACTCCTTTAAGTTAATAAAACCTTATTCATAATAGCATGAATAAGCTGAAATAAAAAAGTTTGACGTGTTAACGTCAAACTTTTTTATTAGAACTGTAGCAGTGCCAACAACAAAATGGCTAGGACGACTTGAACAGTTCCTACTGATAAACCATAGATTAAGAAACGTTTGCCTTCTTGGAAAAACTTTTTAAAATCGAGTCGTAACCCGATTGCTGCCAAGGCAGTAATTTCAAACCAAGAACTAAAGAAATGAGCAGTCTCACTGATCACGACGGGGAAATGAATCAAACTATTAAAGACACAGGCAATGAAAAAGCCAACTACATACCAAGGTAGGGCGCTGCTTTTTTTGGTGACTTCTACCAACTCAGCTTCTGATTCTGCCGTCTTACTTTGCTTGAAACGTCCAAATAAATAGACAACTGCTACGAGTAGGACAATCCGCATAATTTTAAAGAGCATCGCTAGTTGAACTGCGTTCTCATTGACCATATTGGCACTGGCGACAACCTGACCAACTGATTGTAAAGTTCCTCCGATTAGTGCGCTACGAGCCAACAAATTGGTACCATAGAGAATCCCACTTAAAATGGGTAAGGTCAACATTAAAACGGTTCCTAATAAGTTTACTAAAGTAATGATTTGGCCTTTTTCTTCCTCATCTGCTTGAATTGCTGGAGCAATCGAAGCAATGGCAGAAGATCCACAAACGGCATTACCAC
Source organism: Enterococcus sp. DIV1537a (assembly GCF_051712085.1). Classification (NCBI taxonomy): domain Bacteria; kingdom Bacillati; phylum Bacillota; class Bacilli; order Lactobacillales; family Enterococcaceae; genus Enterococcus; species Enterococcus sp. DIV1537a. The sequence goes on from NZ_JBIOOE010000001.1 coordinate 725,115, forward strand.
CAGCCATCAATAAAGACATATTATCAGAAAAAGCCAGTTTTTTACCGATCAAATAGGCAAAAATAATGGTCAGCGACATTTGAATGAGAATAAATGCGACACCTTGTAAGCCAATTTGGGCAATCGTTTGAAAGGTCACGGTGGTTCCCAATAAAACAACAGAAAATTCTAGTAATTTACTTTCGGCTACTTTGGTTCCGCGATTTAAATTGGCACCGCGAACAAAGGTATTTCCCAAAAAGATTCCTAGTAAAATAGCTATCGTTGCGGCGCCTAAGCTAGGTAACCAGATGGCAAGAAACTTGCTAAGGCAGGCGACAAGGAAAGCTGTTAGCAAGCCGGGAAGAATTTGGAATAAAGATTGGATATAATCATTTTCTGAATTTTTCATTGAAAAAATCTCTCTTTCTTGTTCATTACTTCCAGTATAACGAAATTTTTTACATTTGAGAAATAAATAGTTAAAATAATATTTATAATAGAAAGTTATCGAAAGGATACTTATGTTTAAATTATTAAAGACTTTTCAAATTGTGTATGAGCAAATGAACTTTTCCAAAGCAGCTACCTGCTTATATATCTCACAACCAGCCGTTTCTAATCAAATCAAACAATTAGAAGAAGAATTAGGCTGTTCATTGTTTTTAAGAAATGGTCGACAAGATGTAGTTCCTACTAGGCAAGCGGAAGTCTTGTATAATCGTTTGCTAAATTTAGCTGATGATTGGCAAGAAACATTAACAGCTCTTCATCAGGCGAGATTACCTAAAGAAACTTGCCGAATTGCTGCGTCTAATACTTTTGCAGTTTATTATTTGCCGCAACTGATGCAGCATTTACAGACACAGTATGCAACAATCAATTTTGTTTTAGAAATGAACAATTCAGAAGAAGTAGTGGAAAAAGTTGAAAAACATCAAGTTGATTTTGGCTTTATCGAAAAACCATTAATTACAAAAGGCGCCTCTCGTGAAGAAATTATTCAGGATCAATTGGTTTTAGCTGGGGACCCTGCCAATCAGAATTGGTTGGTACGTGAAAAGGATTCTGGGGTCTTTCATTATACCCAACAGTATTTAGAAGAAAGTAATCAAAGCCCAACACTCATGACGGTTAAAAATAATGAAATGATTGTTAAAATGTTGGAATTGGGCATGGGGCAATCGTTGCTTTCAAGAAAGGCGATTACTGAAAAAATTCCTTTCCAAACGTTAGGTGAAAAGTATTGGCGTTCCTTTTATTTTTTGACACGAGGACATTTAAAATCCTCCTTGCTTCAAGAAGTAAAACAAGCAATTTATCGATTCTATCAGACGGAAATGAATAAATACTAAAACGTTCTCTTTGTTTATTTATCAATCTTTGACTACACTAAAGAAAACGAAGGAGGGAACCACAATGCCTAAATTTTCACCTTGTTTATGGTTTGACACACAAGCGGAAGAAGCTGCTAACTTCTATACAACAATCTTTGAAAAAGGTGCAATTCTAAGTAAAACGAACTACGTTAATGAGGCGCACTAACCTCAAGGAACATCATTAATGACCGTTGAATTTACCTTGGCGAACCAAACAATCATTGGTTTAAATGGCGGACCAGAATTTTCCTTTACGCCAGCTAGTTCATTTTTTGTTGAATGTAAAACATTATCACAAACAGAAACGTTGTGGAAAAATTTAACAACAGATGGACAGATATTGATGCCTTTTGGGGAATATCCTTTTAGTCCTTTATATGGTTGGGTAGTGGACAAATTTGGTGTCTCTTGGCAAGTGTCTTTTTCAGGAAAAGAACAAACAATTGTACCAACCTTTATGTTTGCTAATGAAAAATATGGCGAAGCAGCCAAAGCTCTATCAGAATGGTTGGCGATTTTCGGTCCAGGCGAAATAATTGAAAAAGTTGAATATGAAGATAGGAACATTGCGCAAGCACTTTTCACATTACAGGAGCAACCGTTTCGAGTAATGGATGCACGAGATAAACATGACTTTGATTTTACCATGGCTTTCTCCATTTATATTGATTGTGAAAATCAGGAGGAAATAGATCGGCTATGGCAACAAGTGACTGCTAAAGGGAAAGAATGGACGTGTGGCTGGATGGAAGATCAATTTGGGATCAGTTGGCAAACAGGCAATCCTGAACTGAAAAGCTATTTATCTGACTCAAATCCAGCTAGAGCAAATGAAGTGACCAAAAAATTGTACCAAATGAAAAAAATAGATTTAAACCAGTTAAAAGAAGTGTATGACAAATAGAATCATTAGAAAAACTGAGGTTGTCTGATCGACTACACTTTGGTACGTTGGTATCAATTCCTATGCATGGAACATACTAGAGTTGAAGGACTTGTCTTTTAAGGATCAAGACCTTCAACTCTTAAAAAAGGCTCGATTCTTGCGAGTTCCAAAGAGGCTACTTCTATTTTGTTGTTTACTTAATGGTTAGGACTCTGCCGATTTTTTTATAAGATTATGCTATAATTAAGAGTAGTAAATTATTGAAGGAAAAATGAAAAGTCCAAAATAGGAAGTGGTAAAATGATTGAGTTAATTGTGTTGTTAACAGTTTTTACTTATGGAACGAACTTTGTTTTATATCTTATTTTGAAAAATAAAAAGTCCATGCCAATTGTCGAAAAAGCTTCTATTGTATTAGGAATTAATATGTCTGTGTTATTATTAGATGGTATTTTTGCTTTCGTTGGCAAATTCATCATGTTATCAGAATGGGAATTATTAGCGCCTATTTTTGAAATAGTGTAAAAATCATCATAAAGTCCTATATCCAAAAAGAATGAAGTTTGTTAGGATAAGAAAGATGAAAATTTAGAAATAAAAGAGGTGGGATTGCATGGCTAAAATCATGATTGTCGAAGATGAAACAACCATTCGAGAATTAATTAGCGAGGAATTACAAAAATGGCAATTTGAAACGATTGGAACAACCGATTTTAATGATGTATTGGATGATTTTCAAGAGGAGAATCCCCAATTAGTCTTGATGGATATTAATTTACCTGTGTACGATGGGTACTATTGGTGTCAAAAAATTCGTGAAGTTTCTAAAGTACCAATTATTTTTATTTCGAGTCGTAGTACCAATATGGATATGATTATGGCGATGAACATGGGCGCGGATGATTTTGTTACAAAACCGTTCCAGATAGATGTTTTAATTGCTAAAATCAATGCTTTGTTGCGCCGCTCTTATAACTATTCCGATACGGATAGTGAAGTGCTTTCACATAATGGCATTACTTTAAATGTGGACAATGGACGAATGGAAATCAAAGGCGAAATGATCGATTTAAGTAAAAATGAATACCGATTACTGTATCTTTTAATGAAAAAGCACGGAAAAATTTTAACACGTGAAAAACTATTGCGCGCTTTATGGGACGATGAACGTTTTGTGGATGACAATACGTTGACGGTAAATATCAATCGTTTACGAAAAAAAATTGAGCAAGCAGGGATTGCTGGCTATATTGAAACCAAAGTGGGCGTCGGTTATATGGTGCCCTAGATAGGAGTAGACAATGACCATTCTAAAGTATTTAAAAGATCGCTGGTTATTACTAATTGGTTGGTTATTTTTTCTGTTCTTAACTTGTTTTATTTTATGGTTGGCTCCTAATGTCCGCTTAGATTGGACAGTGGTTGGCTATATCTTTTTACTGCAAAGTGTTTTTTTATCGCTATTTTTAACAATTGATTATTATTTAAAACGTAAGTGGTGGCTTTCGTTGGCAATGGAAAAAGAGCCGCCTTCTTTACAAGAATATTTGAATACAGCAGAAAAAGAAGAAGAACTACTTGTCCAAACGTATATTAACGGTTTATTGCAAGAGCACCAACAAACCATGCAGCAAGCAATTAACAACCAACAGGACCAAAAAGATTACATTGACTCTTGGGTTCATGAAATCAAAGTCCCCCTAGCGGCTATCACGTTACTGGTACAATCTGTCGAAGATGATATTCCAGAGAAAAAATATTATCTATTGGAAAATGAGTTAGGTAAAATTGATGAATATGTCGAGCAAGTCCTATATTATGCTAGACTGGACAGCTTTTCTCGAGATTATTTACTCCAAGAATATTCTTTAAAAGAAATTGTGCAATCTGTTGTTCGTACGCAAGCAAATTATTTTATCCAAAAAAGATTGCAATTCTCAATTGAAGGGGAAGATGAAGCGGTTTTAACCGACCGAAAATGGGTCATTTTTATTTTCCGCCAATTATTAAGTAATGCAGTCAAGTATACGCCAGAAGGCGGCACGATTACGGTCCTAATTTCCAAAAATAAACAAGGTATTTATTTATCTTTAAAAGATTCTGGGATTGGCATTCCGACACAAGATCAACGACGCATTTTCGATAAAGGATTTACTGGTGAAAACGGGCGGAAAAGTGAACAGCATTCGACTGGTCTTGGCCTGTATTTGGCCCATAGCTTAGCGAAAAAGTTAGGTCATGATTTAACAGTCGAATCGACAGAAGGGCAAGGTACGACGATGACATTGTTTTTCCCTTCCCTCAGTTATTATAATGAAGTGAAATAAAAAGTAGGTCTATCAGCAAACTAAAGAGGTGATAGGCCTTTTTTTATTTATTAAAACTTTCTTGCTAACTTCTCTTACTCTTCTTAGTTGTTTAGAAAACGTTTTTATTGTTAGAATGAAATGAAATAAATTTATTAGGAGAATATTATGAGTTTACTTATCGCTTTAGTGCCCATGATTGCGTGGGGCAGTATTGGTTTAGTCAGCGGTAAAATTGGTGGAAGCGCCAATCAACAAACGTTAGGTATGACAATCGGCGCATTACTATTTTCAATTGTTGTCTTTTTTGTCATCCAGCCTACGTTGACGACAGCCACATTAATTGTTGGATTTATATCTGGTTTATTCTGGAGTTTGGGACAGAATCAACAATTTCATAGCATGAAATATATGGGCGTTTCAGTTGGCTTACCAATTTCAACTGGGATGCAGTTAGTTGTTAATACCGTTGCAGGGGCTGTTTTTTTCCATGAATGGACAAAAACAAAAGACTTTGTTGTGGGCTTTATCGCTTTAGCCTTTTTAGTTTTTGGGGTGTATTTAACAGCTCGACAAGATGATGATAGTCAACCGAAAACCTCAAACAGTATGTTAGATTTTAATAAAGGGATTCGGGCGTTGATTTTCTCAACAGTTGGGTATGGTGTCTATACCATCATTATTAATGCCACTGGTTTAGATCCGTGGGGAATTATTTTGCCACAAAGTATTGGTATGTTAGTGGGGGCTAGTTTCTTTGCCTTCAAAAAAGTCAAAGTTGATCGTTTTGTTTGGATGAATATGACGACGGGTCTGCTTTGGGGCTTAGGAAATATTTGTATGTTATTAACCATGCGTGAAATTGGCTTAGCTATTAGCTTCTCTTTATCACAAATGGGGATTATTATTTCGACTCTTGGGGGCATCTTCCTTTTAGGCGAAAGAAAATCAAAAAAAGAAATGTTTTATGTTATTTTTGGTTGCATTTTTGTTATTCTAGGTGGTATTCTTTTAGGGTATATGAAAGCGTAAATAGTTTATTTACGCTTATTTTTTTTACGGGGGTAAACACATGTCTATTTTCAGAAAAAAAGAAATCACTGTGCCTGTCAATGACAGTGGTGGGATGAAAAAAAATCTTAAGACGATGGACTTAATTTTTCTAGGAATTGGGGCTGTAGTAGGAACAGGGATTTTTGTTGTGACAGGTGTCGCAGCGGAACGCTATGCAGGTCCAGGGCTCGTCTTATCATTTCTGGTAGCAGCAGCCGCGATTATTTTATCTGGTTTATGCTATGCAGAATTTGCATCACGTATTCCGGTCATTGGTGGGCCGTATGCCTACATGTATGTGGTCTTTGGAGAAATTGTGGCTTGGATGACTGGTTGGATGATTATTTGTGAGTTTTTCTTGGCGGTTTCATCCGTTGCTTCAGGTTGGTCAGGCTATGTTCATGGCTTTTTGGATAGCTTAGGTTTTTCTTTACCGCAAGCGTTAAGTGGCGCTTATAATCCAACAAATGGTACATATATTGATTTGATTGCCATGTTGGTCGTTGTAGCCGTAACTTTTTGGGTATCTTTAGAAGCGAAAACAGCGTTACGTTTAAATAACTTAATGGTTTTCGTGAAGTTTGGGATTATTTTATTATTTGTTCTCGTGGGAATCTTTTATGTGAAACCAACGAACTGGCAACCATTTATTCCTTATGGTTTTTCAGGCGTTTTCAGTGGTGCTGCTTTAGTTTTCTTTGCCTTTCTAGGGTTTGATGCGGTCAGCATGGCCGCGGAGGAAGTGAAGAATCCGAAAAAAGATATTCCAAAAGGGATTATTGGTTCCATTATTATTTCAACATTGTTATATATTGTTGTTACGTTAGTTTTAACTGGGATTGTTCCATTTACGGATTTAGGGGTCAAGGATCCGGTGGCTTTTGCGATGCGCTTCATTAATCATGGCGCAATTGCGACAATCATTTCAGTTGGTGCTATTTTAACCTTATTAACAGTGACGATTGCGATGATGTACAGTTTAGCCCGTGTGATTTATGCGATTAGTAAAGATGGATTATTGCCGCAGTTTATGAGCAAAATCGATGAGAAGCGGCACACACCTAAGAATGCAACCTATGTAGCTGGATTTTTAGCAATGGTTTTTGCTGGTGTTGTTCCAATGGAGATGTTGGCTGAACTTACAAATATCGTGACACTCTTTTATCTGATGTTTCTCGCTTTAGGAATTATCAAATTACGGACAATGAAAGGAGAACCGCAAGCAGGTGAATTTAAAGTACCGCTTGTGCCGGTTCTACCATTAATTTCAATCGTGGTTTGCGCCGCTCTGATGTTCCAATTGTCTTTAGCTACTTGGCAAGTATTTGGCGTAGCCGTAGTGATTGGTTTGGCTATTTATTTCTTTTATGGACGTCACCATAGTATCGTTCGTTTCGAGACAAAAGAATAAAAATGAACGAAAAAAGAGAGGAATACTTGTCAAATAGACAGGTGTTTCTCTCTTTTCTTTCTGGCATTTTCTTCATTTTCAAGAGAAAACCGACAAGAAATATAGTTTAATAATGTCTAATTATGGTATACTGTTTAGGAGTAAATCCTGAGGGTTTAGGAAAATGACTAAAGGAGGTTTTTTCTGTATGTCACAGAAAGAAACATTTTATATTACCACCCCAATTTATTACCCAAGTGGGAAGTTACATATTGGGAATTCATATACAACAATCGCCTGCGATGCAATGGCCCGTTACAAGCGTTTAATGGGTTTTGATGTATTTTATTTAACAGGTGTGGATGAACATGGCCAAAAAATTGAAAAAAAAGCTGCTGAGTTGAATGTGACACCAAAAGAGTACGTTGATAAAATGGCAGCAGATGTTCAAAAATTATGGAAAACATTAGATATCAGCTATGATAAATTTATTCGGACAACGGATGATTATCACATGGCAGCCGTGCAACAAATTTTTGATCGTTTAGTAGAACAAGGAGATATCTACCTTGGAGAATATGAAGGTTGGTATTCAGTTTCTGATGAAGAATTTTTCACTGAAACACAATTAGCTGAAGTATATCGTGACGATGAAGGCAATGTCATTGGTGGGAAAGCACCAAGTGGTCACGAAGTCGAATTAGTTAAAGAAGAATCCTACTTCTTCCGCATGAGTAAATATGCGGATCGCTTGGTACAATATTACGAAGAACATCCAGAATTTATTCAACCAGAATCTCGTAAAAATGAGATGCTAAATAACTTCATCAAACCAGGATTAGAAGATTTAGCCGTTTCAAGAACGACTTTCTCTTGGGGAATTCCATTAAAAAATGATCCAAAACATGTGGTTTACGTATGGATTGATGCGTTATCAAACTATATTACAGCACTAGGTTATGGCTCAGAAGATGATTCATTATTCCAAAAATATTGGCCTGCGAACGTGCAAATGGTTGGGAAAGAAATCGTGCGTTTCCATACGATTTATTGGCCAATTATGTTAATGGCCTTGGATTTACCATTACCGAAAAAAGTCTTTGGACATGGTTGGTTATTGATGAAAGACGGAAAAATGTCTAAATCTAAAGGAAATGTTGTTTACCCTGAAATGTTAGTAGAACGCTACGGTCTAGATGCGTTACGTTACTATTTATTACGAGCAATTCCATTTGGTAGTGACGGCGTCTTTACACCAGAAGATTTCGTTTCTCGCTTAAATTATGATTTAGCTAATGACTTAGGAAACTTGTTGAATCGAACAATTGCGATGATTAATAAATATTGTGATGGCAAAGTACCAGCCTATGCTTCAAAAGTTACCCCATTTGATAGTGAACTATCGACAACTGCGGCGAATGTTATTGGAAAATATCATGAAGCAATGGAAAAAATGGAATTTAATACGGCCATTGCAGAAATCTGGACGCTAGTTTCTCGTGCAAATAAATATATTGATGAAACAGCGCCTTGGGTATTGGCTAAAGAAGAAGAGAAACGCAACGAATTAGAAAGTGTCATGATCCATTTAGCGGAAAGCTTACGAATTGTGGCAATTTTATTGCAACCAGTCATGACAGAAACACCAGGGAAAATTTTCGAACAATTGGGCTTAGATCCAGAAACAATGAACATGGAAAATATTCATTTTGGTGAGTTCCCAACAGACGTAACAGTAACAAGTAAAGGAACACCTATTTTCCCACGTTTAGAAATTGAAACAGAAGTAACGTATATTCAAAAGAAAATGTCCCAAAGCGAAAGTGCTACAGAAGAGGATATTAAATGGAATCCAGAAGAAACAACGTTGGTTTCAACGAAAGAAAAACAAATTAAGTACGATGATTTCGATAAAGTGGAATTAAAAGTTGCCGAAGTTATTGACTGTAAAAAAGTCAAAGGAGCAGATAAATTATTGCAATTCCGTTTAGATGCTGGAGATGAAAACCATCGTCAAATTCTTTCAGGTATTGCTGAATTTTATCCAGATCCAGCTGCGCTAATTGGCAAAAAAGTAGTCATTGTGGCTAACTTAAAACCAAGAAAAATGCGTGGTCAAATTAGCCAAGGAATGATTCTTTCAGCTGAATCACCAGAAGGGAAACTTCAAATTGTTGAAGCACCAAAAGAAATGCCAAATGGTGCAGGAATCGCATAAAAGCATAAGTGGTAAAGATAAAAGGTGAATTGTAACCTTTTATCTTTACTACTTTTTTTGTATACTAGAAGAAAAGTGATTTGATGTGGGGGAAGTTTGATGGCTTATCATAAATTTAAATTTTATGAGCAACGAAAAAATGATCCTAAATGGCGTCCGTATTATTTAGAAGCTATGAGAGTAAGGGAACAAGCACGGCTAACAGTACAACGTAGAAAAAGAAGGGCAAGAATTAGAACCTTTTTAGTGGTTGCGATACTGGTTATTTTAGTTTTTCTGTTATTGGCTCATTGGACATATTCACAAACAAATGAACTCTCTTTCTCCAGTTTTATCGACGTCCTAAAATCGAAAATCAACGAATTTTTAAATTAAAAGAATCGAAGAAAAGCCTAGAAAAAATCATTTGCGATTTTTCCTAGGCTTTTCTATTTTAGAGTTTCACTTTTTTAGGTATTCGTTTTTTACCAAAACGGCCTTTCGTTAGGCGACTTGGTAAAATGATCAGTAAGAGTGAAAAAGGGACACTGATAATTTGCCACGTGAGTAAACGGCCTAAGCTATTATTTTTATAGAGCCACTCTAATATAAAATGCAGCCCTAAAATACTTAACAAAGCCAAGCCTGTCAGGAAATAAGGCGTTGATACCCAGTTGGTCGTTTTCAAGAGACTAAAACCTAAAGGAACTAGATAAAAGTAAGCACTTGTTAAAGTAATACGCCAACTTTTCATAACGGTGCCTAAATTAATTATAAAAAAAAGTAAAGATAGGACTAAAGCGAAAGGTGGAAACAAAGCCACTAACGCCGAATAGATGGTTCCCCAGACGAGCATTAAGGGACCTTTAACAATAGCGGCAATAAGTGTAAACAAGCCAATTAGGAGTAACTGCTGTGTCAGTGAGCCAAAGGTTAGCAAGCCAAATAAAATAAGCAGTAGCCAGTGCCAAATGGTTTGGTTTTGTTGTTTTCGCTCAATAGTTACATTTTTTTGGATAGAGGTTTTAAAAAAATTTTCTAAATCAGGTGATTGTTTCACCTTCTCACGCTCCTCTCAACTTAAGAGACAACAAACGAGTAGGTCTGCTAATTAAAAAGCAGTGCCTACTCGTCTATTATAAGTGGTTTTTCTAAAAATAAAATCCGCCTTAAGTCTCAGTTACTGGGCTGCCAAGTAAGGTGTAAACCATTCGGAAAGTGTGCCGGTATAAGGTAAAACGACCCGTTTCATTCCACGAGAAATAGCAGTATACAGGATTTTTTTATCTCGTTTATTGTCGGAATAACGATTAACATTTGGGTTATGAAGAATTACATTATCAAATTCTAGACCTTTTGCCATATCAATTGATAAAACTTGCAGTGACGGATGCTCTTCCAATGAAAGAGAAGCACAGAGTTCTTTTGTTAATTGTTCTTTTTCTGCAAAAGTTTTAGTAATAATGGCGGTGCTTTCTTTCGAATCAAAGGTTGTAATGGAAGTGACGATTGCTTTAAGATAGTCAGACGCAGAGTCACAAGGAATAAATGTCGGCTTTTCTCCATCATGCCGGATGGGCACAATGGTTAATTGCTCTGGTTGAGTGCCTAATGTTTGGAAGAGTCGTGTAATTTCTTTACTTGAACGATAGCTGTTTAATAATTGATAGGTTCCAACAGAACGGCTGGTTTCGTTAACCAATAAATCATGGGCTTCAGAAAATTCAATGGCTGTATTAAAAATGGCTTGATTTTCATCACCAGCTAAAGTAAAACTAGCTTTAGGGAAAAGTGTCAGCAGTAATAATAATTGGGCTTCTGTATAATCTTGGACTTCATCGACTAGGATAAAAGCCATTTGCTGGTTGGCGAGGTTTTCAATAAATGCATGTTTCACCAAAATAAGGGCCACAATTTCATCGGCTGTGAAAACAGCTGTCTCTTTTTGATACGATTTTTCAGTGAATAAAGAATAAAACGTTTCAAAAAAGGCCCATTGATCTAGCCAAGCATCATTTTTAATAGCGGCAGTGATAGAGCGATATTTTTTCTTCAAACGTTTTAAAGCAAAATCAGCCAGATGTTTTTCATTATCTTCGGTAATCACTGTGCCAAAATAACGAACTTGTTCAGCCTCTGTTAAATCTTGGAATTGATCCAACATTTTTTTAGAATGGGCTTGTTTTAATAAGTACCGTGTCCAAAGACTGGTTAATTTTTCTTTTGTGGCTGAAATTCGTTGGCGAATACTCAAGTCAGCTGGTGTTTCTTGATAAAGTTTAAAAATTGTTTCTGAAGTAAATAAGGTCTGCTTTTTAAAAGTTAAAGGACGGAAAAAATGTGGCTGCACAACCGCTTTTTCAGGATTGCTTAAAAGAAACGTTGCAAATTCTTTTGAACGAATAACGTGCTCTTGCTCCGTTGCCTCAGAGCGAGTAATGCGTTCGAAATAGTCCGTTTCTTCTTCCATTGGCCATGATTCTTTGGTAGTGAAGCGCAAAAATTGTAAAAGAGTCAAATTCAAGGGATTTCGTTCGCCTAAATTCGGTAAAACTTGAGAAATATAATCAATAAATGTTGAATTTGGTGAAAGTAATAAAATATTATCCGCTGTAATTTCTGCTCGATGTTGATAAAGTAAATAAGCAATCCGTTGCATAATCGCAGACGTTTTCCCACTACCAGCAATCCCGTTGACTAGTAGGAGTGGCTGCGTTTCGTCACGAATTATTTGATTTTGTTCTTGTTGAATGGTTGTCGTAATGTCCTTCATATAAGGAGAAGCATCTTCTTCTAAAGAATGCAATAACACATCATCTTGAATCGCAATGGTTGTGTCAAAATAGTTGATTAATTGATCTTTTTCAATAATTAACTGTCTTTTCAAATCAAGTTGTACAGGAATGGTTTGTTGATGTGCCGTGTAGGCTGTTTTCCCTAAAACATTGTCATAAAATAACGAAGCAATCGGTGAGCGCCAATCGTGAATGCGCGTTTCTTCTTCTAAAGAAGTAAAATCGTTTACGCCAATATAAAAGTTTTCTGGCTCTTCAGGGCTGTCTTCAAAAGTCACGCCAATTTTGCCAAAATAAGGAACTTGTAATAGGCGTTTCACTTTGTCTAAATTTTTAGCCGTTGCTTCATTTTTTAAGTTCCACTGATCAATTTCACGGTTCTTCATTTCCAACATGGCAAACGTTTCTAGATTATCGGCATAACTATCAAAATTCAGCTTAGAATCGCGACCAAATTCCTCTAGCATATGTTTGCCATCTTTCATTGTGTTCGCCAATTGCTCTTCGTAAACTTTTTTAGCCGCTTGCAGCTCATGATAAACCGTTGTTAAATGCTGTTGTTCATAAATTTTTTCATCGGTCATGGAGATTCCTCCTTTTAATAACATGACTGAATAGTATACGTTACTTTTAGCATAAATGCAAGCGCTGTTTATGAGGAAATGGCGAATCTTGTCGCCTAGTCATTCAGATTTTTCAAGAAATATGATAAAGTAGAGAGGAGATAAAGGAGGCAATCATAATGATTTTTGATACACATACACATTTGAATGCAGAACAATTTAATGATGATATTCCAGAAACGATTGCACATGCCCAAGAATTGGGTGTTACAGAGATGGCCGTGGTCGGTTTTGATGAACCAACGATTGAAAAATCTCTTTTACTTAGTCAGGAATATGCCAATATTTATAGTATCATTGGTTGGCATCCAACAGAAGCGGGTAGCTATACGCCAGAGGTTGAACGACGATTACAAGAACAATTAACGTTGCCAAAAATTGTAGCATTAGGTGAAATCGGTCTTGATTATTACTGGATGGAGGATCCTAAAGAGGTGCAAGAAAAAGTCTTTCGCCGTCAAATTGCGATTGCTCGGGAAATGAATTTACCGTTTAGTGTGCATACGAGAGAGGCATTAGAAGATACCTATCGAATTTTAAAAGATGAAAAAATTTCAGATATTGGTGGAATCATGCATAGTTTCAGTGGTGATGCCGAGTGGATGAAGAAATTTTTAGATTTAGGTCTGCATATTTCTTTTAGTGGAGTCGTAACGTTTAAAAAGGCGTTGGATGTTCAAGAAGCGGCGATGGCGGTACCACTTGAACGAATGTTGGTGGAAACAGATGCACCCTATTTAGCCCCTGTTCCTTATCGTGGTAAACGGAATGAACCCGGCTATACACGATACGTAGTGGAAAAAATTGCTGAATTACGACAACTAACCTTTGAAGAAGTGGCAGAACAAACGAGAGTCAACGCTCATCGCTTGTTTCGGATAGATAAATGAAAGAAAAAATGAAAGTTGCAGAAATCATTGTCGTTGAAGGAAAAGACGACACACGCCGCATTCAAGAGGTAGTTGCAGCGGATACGATTGAAACGATTGGCTCTGCTATCAATGATGAAATTTTGACACAAATTGAACACGCACAAGAAACGAGAGGCGTGATTATTTTTACAGATCCAGACTATTCGGGCGAAAAAATTCGTAAAACAATAATGGAAGTCGTTCCTGATGCAAAGCATGCTTTTTTATCAAGAAAAGTTGCAGTTCCTAAAAAAAATGGCGGTAGCCTAGGGGTTGAACATGCTAGTGATGAAGCAATTATTGAAGCCTTAAAAAAAGTCGTAACACCTGTTCAAGCTGATGAAGACTATCAAGAAATTCCTAGACAAACACTAGTTGAATATGGTTTAATAGCGGGAGCAAATACCAAAAAATACCGTGAATTATTAGGAGATGACCTAAGAATTGGCTATACAAATAGCAAACAGTTAGTCAAACGGTTAAGCATGTTTCGGATTACAGAAGCAGAATTGAAAGAAAGCATGACACGTATTTTAAAAGAACTTGCAAACGAAGAATAACTACATGGAGGAACAAGCGTGACGGACTATAAAGAAATTGCCACACCATCCAGAACCAAAGAAATACTAAAAAAGCATGGATTTTCATTTAAAAAGAGTTTAGGTCAAAATTTTTTGACAGAGCCTAATATTTTAAGAAAAATTGTAGAAACAGCGGGAATCAATCAGCAGACAAATGTTGTCGAAGTCGGGCCTGGAATTGGTGCATTAACAGAGCAATTAGCGATGAACGCGGCACAAGTTGTGGCTTTTGAGATTGATGATCGCTTGATTCCTGTCTTAGCAGATACCTTAAGTCGCTATGATAATGTAACAGTGGTGCATCAGGATGTTTTAAAAGCTGATTTGGTCGAGACAACCAACCAAGTTTTTCAAGAGAAGTATCCGATTAAAGTGGTGGCTAACCTACCTTACTATATTACTACGCCAATTATGATGCATTTTTTAGAATCTTCTTTAGATGTAGCTGAAATGGTTGTGATGATGCAAAAAGAGGTCGCTGATCGAATTGCTGCTAAACCAGGAACGAAAGCTTATGGCTCATTATCAATTGCTGTTCAATATTTTATGGAAGCAAGTGTCGCCTTTATTGTGCCAAAAACAGTTTTTGTGCCGCAGCCCAATGTTGACTCGGCGATTATTAAATTGACGCGCCGTGCTACACCAGCAGTGACAGTGACCAATGAAAAAGAATTTTTTAAATTAACCAAAGCCAGTTTCCAATTAAGACGTAAAACATTGTGGAATAACTTAACGCATTTTTATGGGAAAGATGAACAAACGGTGGCTTGGCTAAAAGAGAGCCTAGCTGAAGCAGAAATTGATCCTTCTAGACGTGGTGAAACATTGTCTTTAGAAGAATTCGCTCGTTTAAGTAATGCTTTAGAAAAAAATAAACCAGTATAAAAAAGAACTTTCTGTTATTTATGAGAAATAACAGAAAGTTCTTTTATGTGTCTTGACACATTGCGGCTGTTCAGCTACACTTGAGAAAAACAAAAAGGTGTCATGACACCTTTAGGAGGCAGTTTTAATGAAAACAAACTCAGTAAAACGTTTAACAATTTCAGCACTTTTAATTGCAATGGGGATTATCATTCCAATGGTTATGCCAAGAATTACCATTGGTCCAGCCAGTTTTACATTAGCAAGTCACGTCCCAGTTTTTATTGCCATGTTTATTTCTCCAGTGGTGGCAATTGCGGTTAGTCTAGGAACAGGTTTTGGTTTTTTCTTATCCGCAACACCGATTATTGCTTTGCGGGCCTTATCTCATTTGATTTTTGCAGTCATTGGCGCAGTGATTTTACAAAAGCATCCAGAAATTTTAATCAATAAAGAGGGGAAATTCACTTTATTAAATGGGAAATTACAGTTGTTTAACGTGGGAATTGGAGTGATTCATTCCGCTGCCGAGCTAGTGGTTGTTTCTGTATTTTACACAATGGGCAACTTGCCAGGAACCTATTATACAGCCGGCTTCATGTATTCTATTTTTCTTTTGATGGGCGTTGGTGGATTAATTCATAGTTTGGTGGATTTCAGTATTGCCTACTTTTTAGCAAGTACCTTAAGTAAACATGTAGATATTCCAACTTTTACAGAAGCGAAACAACCCAAAGTGATAAAGAAGAAGGTTAAATTAGCATAAAGAGAAGCAATCGAGGCATCCGTCATTGCGACGGATGCCTCGAGATTTTTTTATTTAATGACTTCTTCTGTTTGAGGGTCGAAGAAATGTCCTTTGTTAATATCAAAAGCTAAGTCAATCATTTCACCAGGATGGTGGAAGTCACGAGCATCTACTTTTGAGATAAACTCTGTATCACCAATTTTTGTATAAAGCATGGATTCAGCCCCTAATAATTCAGAAACAACAACTTCAGATTTAATCACTGCATCTTTCATTGCCGTTAAAGCCACTTGTTCGCTATGAATATCTTCTGGACGAATACCGAAAATTAATTCTTTGCCTTCATAACCATGTTCAACAAGCTCTTTGTTTCTTCCTTCAGGAATTGCTAGCTTTAAGCCATGTTGGTTAGAAATAACCCCATTGTTTAAGGTAACTTTGAAGAAATTCATGGCAGGTGAGCCGATGAACCCAGCTACGAACATATTTTTTGGTGTATTGTAAACTTCTTTTGGTGAACCAATTTGTTGAATAAAGCCATCTTTCATAATTACGATTCGGTCAGCCATGGTCATCGCTTCGGTTTGGTCATGTGTCACATAAATTGTCGTAGTTTCTAAACGTTGGTGTAGTTTAGCGATTTCAGCACGCATGGCTACACGTAATTTTGCATCCAAGTTTGATAAAGGTTCATCCATTAAAAAGACTTTGGCATCACGGACAATTGCCCGGCCAAGTGCAACACGTTGGCGTTGTCCACCAGAAAGCGCCGCAGGTTTACGTTGTAAGTACTCTGTTAAGCCCAGAATATCCGCAGCATTTTCCACCCGTTTTTTAATTTCAGCTTTATCATATTTTCTTAGTTTTAAACCAAAAGCCATGTTATCAAAAACAGTCATATGCGGATAAAGCGCATAGTTTTGGAAAACCATGGCAATAT
This sequence comes from Enterococcus sp. DIV1537a, assembly GCF_051712085.1. Lineage (NCBI taxonomy): Bacteria > Bacillati > Bacillota > Bacilli > Lactobacillales > Enterococcaceae > Enterococcus > Enterococcus sp. DIV1537a. The sequence goes on from NZ_JBIOOE010000001.1 coordinate 741,767, forward strand.
CACGATCTTTCGGTGCAACGTCATTCATGACTTTGTCCCCAATTGATAATTCACCTTCAGTAATATCTTCTAAGCCAGCAATCATGCGCAATGTTGTTGATTTACCGCAACCAGAAGGTCCGACAAAGACGATAAATTCACGGTCTGTAATTTCTAAGTTAAAATCTGTAACAGAATAATGTTCTGCATTGTCATATTTTTTATACACATTTCTCAGCGCCATTTCCACCATTTGATACGTCACTCTTTTCTTTTTGATTTGTTACTCATAGTTTAAATGAAAACGCTATCTTTCAGCAAGGGAGAGTTGCACAAGAAAAAGAAGACTTTTTCGTCAAGGTGACAAAGGACAAACACTCTCAGCGGATTTATCGATAAACTTTTGTTATAATATAACAAAGACAGGAGTTGGATAACATGAAAATCGCTTTAATCGCTCATGATCGTAAAAAAACATTAATGATCAAACTAGCAACCGCTTATAAACATATTTTAGAAAAACATGAATTGTATGCAACGGGAACGACAGGCATGAAAGTGATGGAAGCAACTGGCTTACCCGTGCATTGCTTTAAATCGGGGCCATTAGGTGGGGATCAACAGATTGGCGCAATGATATCAGAAGACAACATTGATTTAGTTATTTTTTTAAGAGATCCTCTTTCCGCGCAACCGCATGAACCAGACGTGACGGCTTTGATTCGTCTAAGTGATGTCTATGAAATTCCTTTAGCGACCAATATCGGCAGTGCTGAAATTCTTTTGAGAGGTGTCGAGGCGGGGTTTGCGGACTTCCGTGAGGTCATCCATGAAGGGGATCGTCGACCGTTAGCTTTTTAGAGAACCTTAATGGTTATTTTGACTATTTTGTGGTATATTTTATGAGGACTTTTGTCCAAATAAAATAACAGAGTAGGAGACAAAGCGTTAAGTGCTAAAAGGATGGGATGTTGCCTTTTGGACGAAGAACATAAACAGTGTGTTGCTAGAAAGCAAAGGTTCTTACTTTGCTTATCATCAGAACAACACGTTCAGCTTTTTAATGTTCGCGGTTTTGTTTTCGCATTCGCTGCATGGTTCGTCATGTAGCAGCTCTTAGAGGAGATGCTAAAAATGACAAAGAAAAAATTTGGCACAAAATCCATTGCGTTAATGGGCGTACTCATTGCGGTGGTCGTTGTCTTTTCACGCTTTTTTGCGTATGAAACAACGTTTTTAAAAATCAGTTTCACGTTTATTCCAGAATCATTGATTGGGATGATTTTCGGACCTTTTTGGGCTGGAATCGGCACGGCGGTGGCTGATGTGGTAGGAATGCTGCTTTTTCCAAAGGCAGGCTATTTTCCTGGGTTTACTTTAAATGCCTTTTTGGCTGGTGCTATTTATGGTTATTTCTATTATAAGAGAGAAATGACATGGCAACGAGTGATTTTGGCGACATTGTTGGTCACCGTTTTAATTAATATCATTTTAACTCCTTTGTGGTTAAGTTTAATGTATGGCGTCAATCTAGCAAATTTTGCTTGGTGGGTGCCACGCTTAATTAAAACAGTTATTTTCTTTCCCATTCAAGTAATTGCCACTTATTATTTAGGCAATAAAATTCCCTTTAAACGTTTATTTGGGAAACCATTATCTGAATTAGATCAATAAATTTAAAATTAAAAGAGTCACTTTTCATCATCCCAGAAAAGTGACTCTTTTTTATTGTGCTTTTTGATTAAACTGTGCTTCGTAAAGGTCACGATAATAACCCTGTTCTTTTTGCAATAATTCGTCATGGGCGCCAATTTCAACTACTTGACCATTGTCCATAACTAGAATTTTTTCAGCACTTTTGATTGTTGCTAAGCGATGGGCAATAACAAAACTGGTCCGGCCAGTCATCATTTGTAAAAAAGCATCCTGAATTTTTTGCTCGGTCAATGTATCAACTGAACTGGTCGCTTCATCTAAAATAAGCATCGGCGGATTACTAATCATCGTGCGTGCAATAGTCATTAATTGTCGTTGTCCTTCAGAAATTTTAACGCCTTGGGAACCAATCTCGGTATCTAGTCCTTGAGGTAAACGCATGACGAAATCAAAAATATGGGCTTTTTTCATGGCTTCTATAATTTCTTCGTCAGAGGCTTCAGGATTCCCGTACGTTAAATTTTCCCGAATGGAACTATCGAATAGCCAAGTATCTTGGAGAACCATACCAAAACTTTTTCGTAAGCTGTCCCGAGTAATTTGAGTAATGTCGTGAGTATCAACCGTAATTTGACCATGGTCGACCTCGTAAAAGCGCATTAACAAATTCACTAATGTTGATTTACCCGCACCAGTTCGCCCAACAATGGCAATTGTTTCTCCTGGTTCAGCAATTAAATTAAAGTTTTCGATTAAAGGTCGCGTCGGCGTGTAAGAAAAATCAACGTCTTTAAATTCAACACGGCCTCGCGCTTCTTTCAAAACAATTGCGTTCGGGGCATCAGGACGTTCAACTGGTTGATCCATCATATCAAAGGTACGTTCCAATCCAGCTAAGGCTGCTTGGATTTGGTTGGTGATTCCTGAGAGTTCAATAAAAGGTTTAGAAAATTGACTAGAGTAAATGGTGAAACTGGAAATAACACCAACTGTGACTAAAGGGTTGCCACTTAAAACTAACAAGCCACCGACTAATCCAATCGATAAGTAAGATAAATGATCGATAAATCGAGAAAGTGGGTTGGTTAAGGAAGAAGAAAACTGAGCCTTCTGTCCTTTTTCATACAACGTTTGATTCAATGCTTCAAATGTTTCTTGCGTAGCTTGTTCTTGTTGAAAGGCTTTAACAATTTTTTGGTTGCCAACCATTTCTGAAACGAAGCCGGAAATTTCACCAACAATCGTTTGTTGTGCAGCAAAGTTTTTTTGTGAAGCTTTTGCAACAAGCCAGTTTACAATAAAAATAATCGGCGTACTGATAAGAACCACTAATGTGAGCAGAGGACTTAGCCGAATCATAAAGAGCAAAGCAACAACGACGGTGGCCATGCCAGAAAATAATTGGTTGAAGACAGCCGAGCAAGCCATTGAAATATTGTCAATATCGTTGGTAAAGCGACTGACGATATTTCCGTGTGACGTTTGGTCATAATAACTTAACGGTAATTGATTTAAATGGGCAAAGGCATCTTTTCTCAGCTGTGTGGTCGATAAATAAGACACGCGATTACCGAGACGTTGAATCAGCCATTGACTTAGAACGGTTACGAGTAAAATCCCTGCTAATAAACCTAAAATTTTGATGAGTTGCGCAGCATTGACTTGTCCTTTACCAACCATTGTATCAACGGATTTACCTATATAATAAGTCATGAGGACAGTCGAAAAACCACTGAGAATTCCTAGGATTAAGGCGCCGATAATTTCTTTTGGATAGCGTAGTAAATACGGCTTAAAACGTGAGAAGGCGCCAAAATGAATTTTTTTAGTTTGCATGGGTATCCTCCTCCTGTGACGCAACGATTTCTTGATACTCTTTAGAAGAAGTAAGTAATTCTTCGTGGGTGCCAAGGCCAGCGACTTTTCCACTATCTAGGACTAAAATTTGATTCGCCGTTGCAATCGAACTCACGCGTTGTGAAATTAAAATAACGGTTGTCTCTGCTCGTTCTTTTTGTAAAGCACGGCGCAGGTTCAAATCTGTTTGATAGTCGAGGGCGCTCAAGGAATCATCTAAAATAAGTAAATGTGGTTTCCTAATCAAGGCACGGGCAATGGTCAACCGTTGTCTTTGTCCACCAGAAAAGTTTTTTCCGCCTTCGTTAACAGGCGTGTCTAACCCTAGGTCTAATTGTTCAACAAATTCTTTACATTGGGCGATAGCTAATGCTTCCCAACAGTCTTCATCAGTTGCATTTGGTTTGCCCCATTGTAAGTTTTCTCGAATAGTCCCTGTAAATAAGACGGCAGTTTGTGGGACACTTGCCACTTGTTGGCGTAAAGTAAAGAGCGGCCAATCGCGCACATTTATACCATTAATAAAAAGGTTTCCTGCACTCACATCATAAAATCTGGGAATGAGTTGGGTTAAGGTACTTTTTCCGCTGCCGGTAGGTCCTGTGATGCCGAGAATTGAGCCTTTAGGAATCGTAAAATTGATATTTTCCAAAGCCAAACCGGCCTCTGGTTCATAGCGAAAATCTACATGGTCAAAGGTAATATCACCAAATTGTGGCGATGTTTTTGCTGATTCTGGTGTATCTGTTAACTGGCTTTCTACAGTTAAAACCTCATTGACACGGTTTGCGGAAGCTGCGGCTCGTGTAAAAATTACCACGAGATTAGAAGCAACAATTAAAGCGAGCATCATTTGATTCATATAATTGATCAAGGCTAAAACTTCCCCTTGTTGCAAGGAACCAAAAGAAACTTTTAAGCCACTAAAATAAAGTAAAAATAAAATTCCAACATTCATAATCAAAGTGGTTAAAGGCGTTAATAAAGCAGAAACATTCGATACACGAATGTAAATATCGCCTAAATCATCTGAAGCTTTATCAACATGTCGTTGCTCTGTTTCCTTTCTAGCAAACGCACGGATCACACGGACACCGCTTAAGTTTTGACTGATTTGACGGTTTAACCGATCCAAATATTCTTGGACTTTTTGATATAAAGGCACAGTCACTTTAATGATAATAAAGAGAATAAGGCTAAAAATTGGTAAAAGTAATAGGAAAAGAAAGCCCATCTGCACATCAATGTAAAAAGCCATGACCACAGAACCGATACTTAAAAAAGGTGTCCGAATGACCAACCGAATAAACATCGCTAAAGCTAATTGAAGCTGGTTGATATCGTTTGTGATCCGGGTGATGAGGGTATCTGTACCAAAACTATTCAATTCTTTGTGTGAAAGCTGATTAATTTTCTTCATTAATTGATTTCTTAGCTCCGTCCCAAAACCTTGCGAAGCGACTGAAGCATAGTATTGACAAATCATGACAAAAAATAAACCAACTAACGACATAACAAGCATCCAGAGGGCCATTTCTATGACAGTCTGTCGGTCGTTTTGACGAATACCGACATCGACTAAGTGAGCCATGAATAAGGGCAAGACTAACTCGAAACAAGCTTCTAAAAATTTGAAGACTGGACCGAGGATAATTTGTTTTCGATAATTTTTTGCGTATTTCAATAAACCAAACATAAGATTCCTCCCTTTGCTGCTCTCATTGTAGCCTAATCTTTCAATGAAAGAAAGTTGTTCGCTACATTTTCTCAACTTCTGTTAAAATAGAAGAAAAGCGCAAAGAAGTGGAGTGTGACAGAAACGTGGAAAAAATGAGTCAGGTTATTTTGTTATTTTTTATTTATTCCTTTATCGGCTGGTTATGGGAAACAGTGTATTGTTCATTAAAAGCCAAAAAATTTGTTTATCGAGGATTTTTGGTAGGGCCTTATTGTCCTATTTATGGATTTGGGGTCTTAAGCGTTCTCTATTTTGTGGAACCCTTTGAGAACAATCTCTTGGTATTGTATGTCGGATCGGCTGTTTTAGTGACGATTTTAGAATATGTCACTAGTTATGGCTTGGAAAAACTGTTCCATGCCTCTTGGTGGGATTATCATGATGTACCTTTTAATTTAAACGGTCGCGTGGCTTTACCGGTTTCTCTTTTTTGGGGATTGGGGTGTGTCTTGATTGTCAAAGTTATTCAACCAGAAATCGCCAAAGTTGTCAGCTTTTTACAAGCAACCTTTGGCAACTACTTAGCACTTTGCATAGTGATTGTAATGGGGCTTGACTTAATTTATACGTTGCTGAACATGCAAGGTTTCAAAAAACTTATTACCGAGATGGGCCAAACGCTGGAAACGAACCAACAAGAATTTAAGCAACGGTTGAACACAAAAATGGAAATCGCTACAGCTGATTGGCAGAAGTTAAAAGAACGAACCAAAAAAGAGCATTTCCAAAATCGGTTAAATTTCCAACAACGTCGTTTTATTAACAATTACCCAAAACTAACTTTAAAAAACATTAAAAATTCCAAAGAAGTTCGGCATCTCTTAGAAGATTTGAAGAAAAAGGGCCAATAATTAACAAAAAATATTACAAAATATTTCAATCAATGGTCTAATGGGATGAAAAAAAGAAAAATCGTCAAAAGCTAGTTTTTAAGCCGTCTTAAGAAATTCTTAAAGAATTGAGATAGAAATGGACTAATGAATAAACGCAGGATAAAAAAAGAGTTGCATTTAAATTGTAATAAATTGTAACATGATTGAAATAAAACAAGCCCTCCTGACTAGTATAATGAGTAGGTGTTTTAGATAAGTTAGGAAAGGTGTTGGATTTAGTGAAGGTTAAAAAGTTGATACCATTTTTAACAACAATGATGCTTATCAATTTTGGACTTCCAGTCGCTGCGGCAGCAGAATCACTTGATTCGTTGCAAGAAAAAGAAGCGCAAGCGAAACAATCTGGGGAGTTAATTAGTAAAGAAATCAATTCAGCCTTAGACGATGTAAATGCTAAATATGCGGAAATCGAACGTTTAAAAACGCAAATTTCAAAAGCGGAAGATACGTTGAAAACTTCGAAAGAGGAAATAGAAAAAACAGAAAAAAATATTTCTCGTCGTAAAGAAGCTGTTGGCGATCGTATGAAGGATATTCAATTAAATGGCGACCAACGTACTTGGCAAGCCTTATTAGATGCAGAAAATTTATCAGATTTCTTTAATCGGGCCTACGCCATGACCGTTTTACAAAACTTTGAACGGGAAAAGATTGAAAGCTTAACTAGCGAAAAAGAAAAGTTAGCTGCATTACAAGAAAAAGTTGAAAATACGCAAACAACTTTAAAACAAAATGAAGAGAAATTACAAGTTGAAGCTTCTTCAATGAATAATAAAGTCTCTGAGTTAAAAGAAAAAATGGCGAATAATGAAGAATTATTGGCTCAAATTTCGACAGACAAACAGAAAGAGCAACAACGCTTAGTCAGCGAAAAAGCAGCAGCTGAGGCACAGAAAAAACGTGCGGCAGAAACTGCCAAAGCAGAAGCAGCGAAGAAACAAGCAGCTGCCGACAAACAAGCGCAAGCAGATGCGGCGGCTAAACTAGAAGCCGAAGCTGCTGAAGAGTCAAGCAGTCAAGCATCAAGCTCTTCTACAAGTACGGAAAGCAGTAGCACTGAATCTTCAAGTTCAGCTAGTTCATCCGAATCGTCATCAACGCCAGAATCATCGACAGGCGAATCATCAACACCAGGAACTGGCTCTGGTCGTGTGCTTCAGATGGAATCAACTGCTTATTCTTGGCGCGAAGCTGGTGCAAGTAATCTAAGTGCTACTGGTATTGACTTAAGTAAAGAAAGCAATGTAGTTGCAGTCGATCCAAGTGTAATTCCTCTAGGTTCATTAGTGAAAGTCTCTGGTTATGGCTTTGCTATTGCTGGAGATACAGGTGGCGCTATTCAAGGAAATATTATTGATGTTCATTTTGATTCAGTAGACCAATGCCGTCTTTGGGGACGACGTCAGGTTACAGTAGAAATTCAATAATAAATTTGTTATACTAAAGACAAGATAAAAGGAATTGGCTAAGTCAGTAATGATAGTAGCCAGTTCTTTTTTAGTTAAATGTAAAGGAGAATTACAATGATTCGCTCGGCAACAAAAGAAGACGGTCAAGCGATTGCTCGGCTGGTCCTAGTTATTTTAAAAGATATGGAGTTACCAATTTTAGAAGAAGTCTCAGAAGAACAAATGATTGACCTGTTAGCAGAGGCAACGGCGTATCCAACCTATCGCTATGGCTATCAACGAATTTTAGTTTATGAACATGCAGGTGAAGTTGCAGGGATTGCTGTCGGCTATCCTGCGGAAGATGAAAAGATTATTGATGAACCTTTAAGAGAAGTCTTTAAAAAACATGGCTTAGCAGAAGATGTTCGGCTATTTATTGAAGAAGAAACCTTGCCTAATGAATGGTATTTAGACACGATCTCTGTGGATGAACGTTTCCGTGGAATGGGAATTGGTTCTAAGTTATTAGATGCTTTACCTGAAGTAGCCAAAGCTAGCGGGAAGCAAGCCTTGGGTCTAAATGTTGATTTTGACAATCCCGGGGCGAGAAAGTTATACGCAAGCAAAGGCTTTAAAGATGTCACAACAATGACTATTAGTGGTCACTTATACAATCATATGCAAAAAGAAGTGTAAAAATAACGAAGCTAAAGTCAATCACTTTAGCTTCGTTATTTTTCATTAATCCGTTAAAGGATCAAAATCTAATCCAAAATCATCGGAAGTTTTTTGTTTTTTCTTATTATACAACCAGTAGTCAAGGACAGCTGCTATGCAGATGCACAACGGTGCGTCCTCATCATTGGCAACAGTTAAAACAAAATAGTCGCCTGTACAAAGCATGGTTTTATCCATTGACATAATTTTTTTATGGACTTGATAAATTGAATATTGATGCGCTTTGATATCACCAACAACTGCCCAGTGAAGGCCTTGAACATAATAGAAATCAGCATTCAAATTGAACAGTTTTCGTAGAGTACCCACTTTTTCAAAACGCTGATATAACTCAAATCGTGTACCAAAAGTCCAAGAAACTTGTTTAATACTGGCTAAAATTTCTCCGTTCATTGCATATAAAGAAAGCGCATCTCCTCGTGTGCCCCAGCGCCCCACCAATAGAAAAAGTGAACGGCCTGCTTGGTCTTTCACGATGGTTCGCGTAACTTTTCCTAACTGTTGTTCTTGAATAAAAAATTCAGACACGACACGATCTCCTTTCTATATATAAATGAGTGCTGTAACTGGTAGTGCTTATTACAAATCTTCTCTTATTGCACGCAGGATGGCTTCGCCAACACCATTTTCTAAATTAGTGGCTGTTTCATATTTAGCGTATTCTTTTAATTCCAGTTCGGCATTGCCCATTGCAAAACTTACCCCAGCCCATTGAATCATGCTGACGTCATTTAAATTATCACCAATAGTCATGACTTGTTCAGCGGGAATCCCACGTTCTTTAGCGACGCGCGCAACCGCAATCCCTTTTTGTGCTAGGCGGTGGTTAATTTCAATATTATTAAGCGCAGAAGAGGTGACAACCAAATCATCTAGTTCTTCTACTTCCATCCCAGCAGGACCTAATACTTTCGGCCCATCCATACTGAAGCCAATAATTTTAAGGACTTCAATCGAATCATCTTTTAAAATGTCGTCTAAACGATCAACATAGGTAATATGCAATAAAGATAGGTGTGCTGAAGCCATGGCAATCGCCACTTTATAAGTTAAATGGGGCATGGATTCTGCAATATGAGCGGCAAAGTTTTCAATTCTTTTTTCTTGATGTTCAGAAAAAATACCTTTATTTGTAGAGATTTCATAGTAAACATTGTGTTGACTCAAAATAGTTAGTACTTCTGTTACTGTTTCTTTTTCGATCCCAGCCGTGAAAAGTGAGTGTCCATCTTTGTCGAATACTTGGGCGCCGTTTAAAGTAATCATGGCGCAGTCAATTCCGGCTTCTTCTAACGCGGGTTTCGCTTCGGTATATGCGCGGCCAGTAGCAACCATAAATTCGATTCCTAAACGTTCCGCTTCGCGAATTGCTGAAGCGTTATCATTTGTGATGCTCATTTTTGCATCTAAAAGTGTTCCATCCATATCTGAAGCAATTAATTTAATCATCGATTCTCTACACCTCATTATCTATTTAAAGCTTACCTATAGTTTACCACGTTTTTCCAAGAGAAAGTACCCAGAAATTTCTTGTCAGGTTTGGAGAAATTCGTTATGCTTAGAGAGCGAAGGAGTGAGCATTATGAAAGAAATTATTCACAATAGTTGGCAAACCGTTTTATCTGCTGAATTTGAAAAACCATATTATCAAGAATTGCGGGAATTTTTGAAAAAAGAATATCAGACACAAACGATTTATCCAGATATGTATCATTTATTTTCAGCGTTAGAACTAACCCCTTTTGAAGAAGTAAAAGTAGTGATTTTGGGACAAGACCCATATCATGGACCCAATCAAGCACACGGACTAAGTTTCTCTGTCCAGCCAGGTGTGAAAGTGCCGCCATCTCTTGCGAATATTTACAAAGAATTACAAGCTGATTTAGGGTACCAACCCGTCAACCATGGCTTTTTAGAAAGCTGGGCCAAACAAGGCGTGTTATTATTAAATACTGTGTTGACCGTTCGGGCAGGTCAAGCCTATTCCCATCGAGGTAAAGGGTGGGAGCAACTGACAGATGTCATTATCGAAAAGTTGAATGAGCGTGAAAAACCCGTTGTTTTCATTTTATGGGGACGTCCAGCTCAAGAAAAAATTAAAATGATTGATACGACTCGGCATGTGATTATCAAATCGCCACATCCAAGTCCATTGTCAGCGCATCGTGGTTTTTTTGGCTCACGTCCGTTTTCTCAAGCGAATGCTGCTCTAGAACGTTTAGGGGAAACGCCGATTGATTGGCAACTTCCTGAAACAGTGTAGTGTAACAGTGTATGCTGTTATAGTGTAGAAGAGTTAGTTTGTGAAAAGTTTATCGGATTATTGGTTTTTTTGACTAATACAGCTAGAAAAAACTGTTATTTTCTTTGAGAATAGTGTATGATGGATTTTGTAAATATAAAACTGGAGGGTTTATCGTGGAATTATTCGATAGCTTAAAATTTAAAGTCGTACGCCGTAATATCAAAATTGTTTTCCCTGAAGCAACAGATCCTAGAATCTTAGGTGCTGCTGCCCGCTTAAAATCTGATGAATTAGTAGAACCAATCTTAATTGGTGATCCAACAGATATCGCAAATGCTGCTATGGCTCGTGGAATCAACACATCAAACTTTATTATTATCAACCCCAATGATTATGAAAAATGGGATGAAATGGTCGAAGCATTTGTTGAACGCCGTAATGGAAAAGCTACTAAAGAAGATGCTGAAAAAATCTTAAAAGATGTCAACTATTTCGGTACTATGTTAACTTACATGGGTATTGCTGATGGTATGGTTAGTGGTGCTATCCACTCAACAGGTGATACAGTTCGTCCTGCGTTACAAATTATTAAAACAAAACCAGGTGTGAGCCGTACAAGTGGTGCCTTCTTAATGATTCGTGGTCGTGACCAAGAAAGATATTTATTCTCAGACTGCGCGATTAACGTGAACCCAACTGCACAAGAATTAGCTGAAATTGCTGTTGATAGTGCCAAAACAGCTGAATTATTTGACATTGAACCAAAAGTTTCATTGTTAAGTTTTTCAACAAAAGGTTCTGCAAAAGCACCAGAAGTAACAAAAGTTGCTGAAGCTACAAAAATTGCGCAAGAATTAGCACCTGAATATGCGATTGATGGTGAATTACAATTTGATGCTTCTTATGTATCTTCTGTCGCACAATTAAAAGCGCCCAACTCAAAAGTGGCTGGAGAAGCAACAGTCTTTGTATTCCCAGATTTACAATCAGGAAATATTGGCTACAAAATTGCTCAACGTTTAGGTAACTTTGAAGCAATTGGCCCAATCTTACAAGGATTGAACAAACCAGTTTCTGATTTATCACGTGGTGCAAACGAAGAAGATGTTTATAAATTATCAATCATTACAGCTGCTCAAACATTAATGAACGACTAATTAACTATGTCAAAGCATGATAAATAAGCAAAGTAGAAGTTGAGGTTCCCAGGACACTTGGGCCTCAACTTTATTTTTTTGAAGCTGCCACTAGTCAACTTATTGAATTTTCGGTATACTTTCATACATAGATTCTTGCAGATGGGAGGCAAAAAAATGAACATTGTCCTGAACAATCCATTGGAAACAGAAGCAATTGCTAAAATCATTGGACAAAAGGCACAAGCTGGTGATGTAATTGTCCTGACTGGTGATTTAGGGGCCGGTAAGACGACAATGACGAAAGGGATTGCTTTAGGATTAGGCATTTCCCAAATGATTAAAAGTCCCACCTATACGATTATCCGCGAATATCCACAAGGACGACTTCCGTTATACCATATGGATGTTTACCGTGTTGAAGAGGGTGCGGATGAATTAGGGTTAGATGAGTATTTTGAAGGAGATGGGCTATCCGTTGTAGAATGGGGCAGCTTGATTGAAGAAGAATTGCCAGAAGATTATTTAGAAATTATTTTAAATAAAGATTCTCAAGAAGCTGACAAGAGAGTTCTTGAATTCCGCGGAACTGGCCCGTTGGCAGAAGAAAGAATAGCAGAGATTCTACAAGTGTGGGAGGCTCGCGAATATGACTGAACAAACATTTTCTATTCGAGAAGCAGTGCCTACTGATGCGGATCAATTACTATCTGTGATGTCAAAAATTGGGAGTGAAACGCCCTATTTGGTAATGGATGAGCGAGGAATGGCCATGTCGACAACAGAATTGGCTGAAAATCTAGCAACACTCTATGAATCACCAAATAATGTTTTATTGGTGGCATTAGCGGGAAAAGCGATCATTGGGACCGCTTCTGTGTCTGCTTCTTCTAAAAAGCGGATGGAGCATATTGGTGAAATTGGCATTAGTATTTTAAAAGAGTACTGGGGCTATGGACTGGGCAGTATCCTGATGGAAGAACTTATTCGCTGGGCGCATGAAAGTCATGTTATTCGTCGCTTGGAATTAACGGTACAGGATCGCAATCAACGAGCGATTCACGTCTATAAAAAATTAGGGTTTGAAACAGAAGCAATTATGCCTCGAGGCGCCAAAACAGACCAAGGTGAATTTTTAGATGTTCATTTAATGCGTTTGCTGATTGATTAATTATTGGTTAATAATTTTAATTTCTTAAATAATCGAACGATAATTGCATGAAAAAACAAAATTTTCGCAATTATCGTTTGTTTCATATTTATTTTTCTGATATTTTTGTTATAATTATAGAAGAATTTAACGAAAAAATGAAAATTTATTTTGGGAAGGAATGTAAGAAATGGCGAAGGCGACGAAAATGAATGTTAACTATCGAGAGTCGATTTTGGATCGTGCGTATCGTTTAGAGCTAATAAAAAAAGATGAGTATGCAAAACATCAAGAAAAATTATCATTATTAAATGAAAAATTGTCTGACGGGGAACCAGCTCAATTTGATGCAAAAGAAGAAACGTTTTGGAAAAAAATTTCGCAAAAAGTTATTTTATAAAAGTAATACATACGAATAAGAGCGTACACATAGAAAGAAGCGTAAGCAGTGTCAAACTGCTTACGCTTCTTTTTTAATGAATAGGAATAACTGTTTCACGCTTAATTAATTTGTGAGGAATAACGAGACGGACACCATTCGTCAATTCTTCATGGATTAATTCATATAATTTTTTCATCGCCATTCGACCTAATTCTGACGTGTCGATGTCAATGCTTGTTAGATAAGGATGTGTCAATGTTGAAAAGATTGAGTTGTTAAAACTAATAATGGATAACGTTTCAGGAACTTGATAACCATAGATTTGCGCAAGTTGCATCGTCCGCAAAGCAAAGATATCATCAATCACCACCAACGCCGTGGCATTATTTTGATGAAGAATGTCATCGAAAGCCATGTAATCTTCAGGTTTTTCTAACGCAACGCTTGGTAAAACAGTTAATCCTTGCATCATCATTGCTTTTTGATAACCAAAGTAACGTTCAAAGTACAAACTTTCATGCGTTGTATTGGTCACAAATAAAATATTTTTATGGCCGTTTTCAATTAAAAATTCTGTCGCTTGTTTCCCTAATAATTGATTATCATTATCCACGTAAACTATTTCCGTTTCATGTTGGTAAGGTTGACCGATTAAAGTAAAGGGAATGTTGTTTTCGTATAAGTAATCAATGACGGGGTCCTTACTATCTGAATACACAAGAATAAAACCGTCCACTTGTTTTTGAAGATGCATTCTTTTAACGTTTTCCAATAGTACATCAAAACTTTTGGCAGTTGCAATAGCAGTAGTCATATCGTAAAGACGGGCTTCCTCGTTGATGGCTTCCATAATTTCTAAATAAAATGGATTCCCTAACCGTTCTTTCGAATCTAAAGGAGGTAAAATTACGCCAATGGCACTTGAAATTCGTTTACCCAAATTCCGTGCCGTCATATTTGGCACATAGCCTAAGTCATCCATGACTTTTCGCACTTTCTTTTTTGTCGATTCAGAAATACTTGGATGATCGTTAATGACACGCGAAACGGTTGAAGTTGCAACCCCCGCTTTCTTAGCGACATCTTTTACTGTAATTGCCATTTTTGCCACGCCTTTCTTAGTGATTATAGAAGGTTAAATTGATAAACCGTTTGGTAGGTTTGCTTTTTATTGGCTGGTAATAAAATAGAGCCCCACTGAGGATGATGAACAATGTCTGGATACTCTTGAGGTTCAATTGCTAAGCCATAGTTTGAATGCATCGCTTGTCCATTAATAGAAAAAGGAGCCTCAAAACCAGTCGTAGAAAATAATACCATACTTTGGTTCGTTGTTGCTATCGTCATTTTTCTTCCAGAAGTAGGTTCTTGTAAGCATAATTGTGGCTGTCTTAAGTCAGAGCCAACTAAGGGGAAAACATCATCTAACCCAGTTGGATAGCGTTGGAGGATTGTTTCGATAGGTGTCAGTTCATTAAAACGTATGGATAGTTCAGAAGCTGGTAAAATCCGTCCAGTAGGCAGCTTATTATCGTCTAATTCTAACATACCTTGACAGTTCAAAGATAGCAAATGTGACAGAATGTCTAACTTTCCATTGCCAGATAAATTAAAGTAGGCGTGGTTTGTAGGATTAAAAAGTGTTTCCTGTTTACTCCGTCCAGTACTGATCATTCGTAAATGATTATCCTCTAGCTGGTAGGTGATGGTGGCCTCAATTGGTCCGGGATAGCCAGAAAGGGTGTCGGTTAAATGAAAAGCAACGCCGATGATATCCTTTTTTTCAAAGGGCTCGACTGTCCAATATTGAAAAGACCACCCCTTTGAGCCACCATGGATATGATGACCGTCGCTATTTTGTTCTAATATTCCATTTTGCCAATGGCCATTACGAATACGTCCAGCAACTGGTCCAACAGTGGCGCCAAAAAAGCTTTGATCCTTTAATACATCTTGATACGAATCATACGATAAAAGGATATTTTCCCAATGATTATTTTTGTTTGGCATCAAAAGTTGATGTAGGCGCGCGCCATAATTGAGAAGAACGACTTCTAAAAAGTCGTTCTTCAAAGTAATTTTTTTTAAGTTTGTGTTTGGAATACCGGTTACGGTGATACGATTATCCTTCATGATCAAGCCACACTTTTTTTAAGTAATCAAACGTTAAAGCGCTCGTCTCTGGCACGATGGGCAACCCTTCGCCTAACTCTTCTTTGCGGCCAACGCCAACAGGCTGCGCTCCACTAGCAAGAATCGCTTGAATCCCAGCTTTGGCATCTTCAATGCCAAGACATTCTGCTGGTGTCAAATCAATTTCTTTCGCAGCTAAAATGAAAATATCTGGAGCGGGTTTGCCTGCCTGAACGTCTGCTGGATTAGCAATGGCATCAAAAAGGGGCGTCAATTGCATTTTTTCTAAAAGGAAAGGCCCATTTTTACTTGCAGAAGCCAAGGCGATTTTAATATTGGCTTCACGTAATTCCGTTAATAAAGAAAGAATTCCTGGATAGACATCTTCAGGCGTAATTGCTTGGATCATTTCCAAGTAATAATCGTTTTTCCGTTGCGCTAACTGGGCAAATTCTTCAGAAGAAAACGTGCCTTCTTTTTTTCCGTATTTTAACAGTAACTGCAGAGAATCTTCACGGCTTACACCTTTCAATTGTTCGTTGAAAACACGGTCAATGGAAATTCCAATTTCGTTTCCTAATTTTTTCCAAGCGTGGTAATGAAATTCTGCTGTATCAGTAATAACGCCATCTAAATCAAACAAAACGCCTTTAAACATGAACTTCTTCCTTTCTGATCGGTAAAACTAATCGATCTTTTAATGTGTATTTTTGATCGTAAACAGTTAATGGAATTGCAGGGCCGTCGAGTAAAGTGAAGGCCACTTGGTCTGCTGCAACTTCAACAAATAGTAAACGATTCCGATAATTAATGTGGAATGAGTAGGCTGTCCATGTCGCTGGTAAAAAGGGTGCAAATTTTAGTTGCTGATGGTCCGTTTTCATTTGGGCAAAACCTTGCACAATCGCTAGCCAACTACCAGTCATTGAGGTAATGTGTAAGCCATCTTCTGTATCATTATTGTAATTATCTAAGTCAAGGCGCGCTGTTCGTTGATACATTTCCACTGCTTTTTCTTCCATGCCTAATTCAGCAGCTAACACAGCATGAATGCTTGGTGAAAGGGAAGATTCATGGACAGTCATTGGTTCGTAAAAATTAAAGTTCTGGCGTTTTTCTTCTAAAGAAAAGGCGTCATTGAAGAAATAAATTCCTTGAAGAACATCGGCTTGTTTAATGAAACAAGACCGCAAAATTTTATCCCATGACCAATGTTGATTTAAAGGCAGCTCACTAAGTGGTAAATCAGAAACAGGCATTAAATCTTTATCTAAGAAAGTGTCATGTTGTACAAAAATGCCTAATTCATTATCCACTGGGAAGTACATATTTTCTACAATGTCTGCCCATTTAGCTAATTCGTCGTCTGCAATTTTGAGCGTTGTTTCTTCTTGGAATTTTAAATAAGACTCACGGGTGTAACGTAGAACCCACGCAGCAATTGTATTGGTATACCAGTTATTGTTGATATTATTTTCATATTCATTTGGCCCTGTTACACCATGAATCATATATTGTTTATGACGTTGGGAGAAATGGACCCGATCTGCCCAAAAACGAGCGATTGCCACAAGTACTTCTAGACCAGCATCTTTTAGATAATCTTCGTCTCCTGTATAGTTGACATAATTATAAATCGCATAAGCAATCGCACCATTTCTGTGAATCTCTTCAAAAGTGATTTCCCATTCGTTATGACATTCCACACCAGTAAAAGTAACCATTGGATAAAGGGCACCCTTTAACCCTTGTTGTTGGGCGTTATGAATGGCTTGAGGCAATTGATTGTGGCGATATTTCAGTAGATTTTTAGTAACTTCGGGCTTAGCTAACGCCAAGTAAAGTGGGACAGCATATGCTTCGGTATCCCAGTATGTGGCACCGCCATATTTTTCGCCTGTAAAGCCTTTTGGTCCGATATTTAAACGATCGTCTTCGCCATAGTAGGTTGAGAAAAGTTGGAAAAGATTAAAACGAATGCCTTGTTGGGCTTCGTCATCTCCTTCAATAACAACATCAGCTAATTGCCAACGTTTTGCCCAAGCGGCAGCTTGCCCAGCTTTTGCTTCAGGATACAAGATAGTCATTTCTGCAAATAATTCGTTTACTCGTGTGATTTGTTGCGTTTCTGGCACATCACGACTGGTAACGACAAGCACTTCTTTTGTGATGGCGGTCGTTTCGCCTTCGTTTAAAGACACCGTCAATTCTGCGGTTAAAGCCAAGCGCTGTTGTGTATATGTAGGCACAACAGAGGCTCCATCGATGAAATGGCGCATGCCTGCAGTCACTGTAAAACGCTCTATTTCAAAGTTGTTAGGAATGGTCTTAGTCGTAACAAAGCCAAGTGTTTCTTGTGTTTCAATAGCTATTTCTTCCCAAAAATGTTCTTCATAATTGCTGTCTTCATTTTGAACATCGCTATCCAATTTTGAATGAAGAGTGATTGTGCCTGTACCTTCCAGCATTTCAATTGTTAAGTGGATGTAAGCTGCCTCTTTTTTTTCTAAGCTTAAAAAACGTTCAAAAGAGAAGCGCACTTTGTTCTTCGGTGTTTGGATGGTGAATTGCCGAGAAAGGACCCCATTTTGCATGTCTAATTCTAAAGAAAAATCTTCGTAAGGTGTAGTGGCTAAATCAATTGTTTGTCCATCAATTTGTAAGTCCATTGCGATGAAATTAATTGCGTTAATCACTTTGCCGAAATATTCAGGATAACCATTTTTCCACCAACCGACACGTGTTTTGTCTGGATACCAAACACCTGCTAAATAGGTTCCTTGGTGATGGTCGCCAGAATAGTGTTCTTCAAAATTTCCCCGCATCCCCATATAGCCATTGCCAATGCTCGTTAATGATTCTTGTAAACGTAAATTTTCTTTATCTAAGTGTGTAGTACGGATTTTCCAAGGATCAATTTGGAATAAACGTTTGATTTGTTTCATGAGAATCCCCCTCAGTGATTTTATTGATAGGTCTATCATAAACGCAACCGATTGCATTAGTCAATAGTCAATGCTTAAAAAGTGCAATCTTATGAATAAAAGCTGAAACAAAGGTAGGATGGAAGGAGCTTTATTTGCTTTATTAAAAGACAAAATAAAAAAGGATTAAGTAGTAGGGAGTTGTTTTCCACAATATTTTTGAAATTAAAGCATTTACAAAAAGGAAACATGAGTATATAATGGCAACATAACGAAACCGATTGCGTAAGGAGTGGCAAGAATGAAAAAAATGTTTAGTTTTGAGTTTTGGCAAAAATTCGGGAAAGCTTTAATGGTCGTTGTGGCAGTAATGCCCGCAGCGGGTTTAATGATTAGTATTGGGAAATCGCTTCCTTTAATCGATCCTAATTTAGGCTTGTTAGTAACAACAGGCGGAGTTCTAGAGAGTATCGGTTGGGCAATTATTGGCAACTTACATTTACTATTTGCGTTAGCAATAGGTGGCAGTTGGGCCAAAGATCGTGCAGGTGGAGCATTTGCAGCGGGGATTTCTTTTGTTTTAATCAACCGTATTACTGGAGCCATTTTTGGTGTAACAAATGAAATGTTGGCTGATGAACAAGCTTTCACGCATACCTTATTTGGCACCAAGATTATGGTGAAGGGATTCTTTACAAGTGTCTTAGAAGCCCCAGCATTAAATATGGGTGTCTTTGTAGGGATTATTGCTGGTTTTGTCGGTGCGATGGCTTACAACAAATATTACAATTATCGGAAATTACCAGATGCGCTATCATTTTTTAATGGTAAACGGTTTGTCCCATTTGTCGTTATTTTGTGGTCAACAATTGTCTCAATTGCATTAGCACTTATTTGGCCAAATATTCAAGCGGGAATTAATAATTTTGGGTTATGGATTGCGCAATCTCAAGACAGTGCACCTATTTTAGCGCCATTCTTATATGGAACGTTGGAACGTTTGTTATTACCTTTTGGGTTACATCATATGTTGACGATTCCAATCAACTATACACAATTAGGTGGAACGTATGAAATTTTATCTGGCGCACAAGCTGGAACCCAAGTCTTTGGTCAAGACCCTTTATGGTTGGCTTGGGCAACAGACTTAGTGAATCTTAAAGGTGCCGGTGATATGAGCAAGTATCAGTTTGTCTTAGAAAATTGGACACCAGCTCGATTCAAAGTAGGCCAAATGATTGGTTCTTCAGGAATTTTAATGGGGATGGCTTTGGCGATGTATCGTAATGTCGATGCAGATAAAAAAGCTAAATATAAATCAATGTATTTTTCTGCTGCTTTAGCTGTTTTCTTAACTGGTGTGACAGAGCCGCTAGAATTCATGTTTATGTTTGCTGCAGTGCCGCTTTATGTGATTTATGCCGTGATCCAAGGTGCTGCTTTTGCAATGGCTGATATTTTACCATTGCGTGTGCATTCGTTTGGAAATATTGAATTGTTAACAAGAACACCGCTAGCGATAAAAGCTGGTTTAGGTGGCGATTTAATCAATTTTGTTTTAATGGTCATCATTTTTGGTGTTGTCACTTATTTCTTAGCGAATTTCTTAATTAAAAAATTTAATTACGCAACACCTGGAAGAAATGGAAACTATGACAATGAGAACGGTGAAGAAATCGCATCTGGCGCGGATGGTTCAGGCGTCGTCGATCAGCAAATCGCGCAAATTGTCTACTTACTTGGTGGTAAACAAAATATCAAAGAAGTTGATGCGTGTATGACACGCTTACGTGTCAGTGTAAAGGATCGAGAAAAAGTCGGTTCGGAAGAGGCGTGGAAACGGGCAGGTGCAATGGGCTTGATTGTGAAAGATAATGGCGTTCAAGCCGTTTATGGACCAAAAGCCGATGTTTTAAAATCCGATATTGAAGATTTACTAGCTTCCGGCGTTGACATTCCAGAACCAGTTATAGCAGAAAGTACAGCAGGAGTGCCAACGACGAATTTCTTAGGCAAGAAAAAAGATTTCGTGGCTGTGGCGACAGGGGAAGTTATTCCAATGGCGCAAGTCAATGATCCTGTCTTTTCACAAAAAATGATGGGGGATGGATTTGCAGTTAAGCCTCTAGAAGGAGAGGTGGTGGCACCAATTTCGGGGAAAGTCCTAAGTGTTTTCCCAAGTAAACATGCGATTGGGCTACAAACAGAAGAAGGTATTGAAGTACTTGTCCATATGGGAATTGATACAGTTGAAATGGCAACACCTGCTTTTGAATCTTTTGTTAAAGAAGGACAATCATTGAAAGCTGGGACGAAACTAGCTAAAATGAATTTGGATGTGATTGAACAAGCTGGCAAAGAAACAACGATTATTGTCGCCTTTACAAACAGCGACAAAGTGGAACAAGTAGTTATTAATCAACTAGGAACTACCACTGCGGGAACTGTGATCGGACAGATTGAAATTTAAATGATTAGGTATGAGGTCGGGACAGAACCGTTTAACTCCGAGAAATAAGAAGGAATTTCCGGAAATTGCTTTTTAATTTTTGGATAATTTCGGCTTATTTCCGAAGGAGTTGGTTCTGTTCCCGCCGTTTATCAGGTTTTGCGCGTGAAGCAAAAATCCAAAGTGATTTTTGTCCCACTCACAGACCTAATAACATGTAAGAGAAGGGGAAAAGATGAATCTTTTAACAATCAATACTCATAGCTGGTTAGAAGAAGAACCGTTAAAAAAATTAGAGGAGATTGCCAAGGTGATTTTATCTTCTGAAAGTGAAATAATTGCCTTACAAGAAGTGAATCAGAAAGTCGCTTCCAAGAAAGTGCCGTTAGAACAGTTAACTACTTTTTGTCCCGTGGCGACCCAAACACCGATCCATGAAGATAATTTTGCATATCTAATCGTTCAATATCTAGCTGAAAAAGGCCAACACTATTATTGGAGTTGGGAAATGAGCCACATTGGTTATGCTATTTATGAAGAAGGAAACGCACTACTTTCGAAATGTCCGTTGACTAGTGAAGCTCTCCTTATTTCAGAAAGCCAAGAACCAACGAATTATCGAACAAGAAAAATCTTAGTAGCGGAGACAGAGAGTTCAAAAGGTCCGCTTACTGTTGTCTCTAGTCACTTTTCTTGGTGGGAAACACCCTGTACAGGTTTTGCCTATGAATGGCTACAATTAGAGAAATACTTAGCGATGGGGCAACAACCGTTAGTCATTTTAGGCGATTTAAACAATCCAGCTGGTACAACTGGCTATCAATTAGTGGAAAATAGTTACTTGCCGATTCAAGATGCATTTGTTGTAGCGGAAGAGACAAGCGGTGAAGCAACAGTAGAGAAAAAAATAGATGGTTGGGAAGAAAATGAAGCAGCCTTGCGGATTGACTACGCATTTGTTCCAAAACAGTGGCACGTACGAAAATATGAAGTAATTTTTGATGGTAGGAAAACACCGATAGTCAGTGATCATTTTGGCTTACTCATTCAACTAAAATAAGAAAAAGCGCTGAATTTTCAGCGCTTTTTCTTATTTATTCGCTCATGTAACTATTCTTCTCAGTCTTGTTTGGCTAATTCTTGATCCCGAAGGATGGTGGCCTCAATCCCTTTGATGACTGTTGAAATAAACGCATTGTTTTCTAATTCGACAATCCCAGCAACCGTGGTTCCACCAGGAGAACTGACCTGGTCGATTAAAGTCCAAGGATTCTCTGTACTATTTGCCAAAGTTTGAGCGCTGCCTAGTACAGCTTGTGTGGCAATTTCTAAGGCTAACTCTTTGTTCATACCATTTTTAACGGCTGCTCGGGCAATCGAATCAATAAATAAGAAAGCATACGCAGGAGTGCTACCTGCAATAGCAGTAAAAATCGAAAAATACTGTTCCTCTAATTCCCAGGCTTGGCCAACTGCTCGAAACAACGATAAAACAGTCTGGATGTCTTCAGGGGATGCAAAAACGTTGCCACAAATAGCTGCTGCACCTGCGCCAATCAATGCATTCATATTGGGCATCACACGAACAAGACGAAGCGGTTGGGTAGTCTCAAACAGTTGATACAATTCTGCAATAGTCGTACCTGCTGCAATGGAAACAATTAACGGTTGCTTGTCTAAAATTGCTTCTTTTGCTTCAAGTAAAGCTGCTTGAACGAATTGCGGTTTCACCGCTAAAATAACTAAGTCAGCTACTGCAATAGCTTCTTGTGGTGAAGCAACCGCGTGTGCACCAATTTCTTTTGTAAAAACGGCGGTTTTTTCGACTTGAATATCATAAAAATAAAGGTTTTCTGCGGCAATAAATTGCTTTTTTAGCGCACCTTTGGCAATGGCGGATGCCATATTTCCAGCACCGATAAAACTAATTTTCATAAAAAATTCCTCCTAAAAACTGTTGAATCTCTTTTTTCGTGTTACCATGTATCTAGTATAGAAGGAAACGCCAAAGAAAAAAATAGAGGGAGTAAAGTAAAAAGTGTTGGATTATGAGGTGATTAATTGGCAAGCAAAGAAGAGCAATATGCAGCATTTTATCAGTTTTTAGAGACCTTAGATTGCTATTTAACCACTACCAATGCTCTTGAGAATGAAGTAGCGCAATTTAAGGGAAATCCGCATCGAGAAATTGCGGGCTTTATGCTGGCATCTTCGGAAACCATTGACGTTCCGAAAGGATTTATTCGGATGCTCTATTGTTTAGAGCAAGATGGCAATGCTTATTTGGATCAACAAAGGTGTTCGTTTTCGGCTGGCCAAGTCATGATTGTCAATGAGGCCACCTCTGTTAGCTATCAGGGGCAAGGAATGTCTATGATTATATTTTATTTTAAAAAGCACTATTTTCTTGATACGCTCTTAAATCAGCTGGCGGAAGAGCCAGTCATGTATCGTTTTTTTACAGAAATTGCTAGCAGTGAATTTGAAAACATTCCTCGATATTTCGTTTTTGCCAGCCAGCCAAATTCGGATGTTCACGTCTATTCGCTATTATTACTGAAACAAATTGTGAAAATGGCCTATTTTAATAATAAAGTGACCAAAGCGGCCTTTGTTTTGCTGATGGTGGAACTAGGTCAACTGCCTAGAGAAGCTTTAAAGATGCAAGATAATTATTTGTCGAATCATCAACGTGTTGAGGTGATTTTAGCGTATATTGAGCAACAGATTGCACATGTCACTTTAGCAGAAGTCGCCGCTAAATTTCATTTTCATCCGAATTACTTATCGAATTTTTTAAAAGAAAAAACAAACAAAACGTTTACGGAAATTGTCTTAGCCTACCGAATCCAATTGGCGAAAAACTACTTGAAGCAAACAGATTTATCGATTCAAACGATTGTTGAACGAATCGGCTATCAAGACAAAGCCTTTTTTTATAAACGTTTTAAAGAAGAAATGGGCATGACCCCAAAACAATATCGACAGAAAGAAGGAATGGCAGATGTACGAAGAAATCTTTGAAGAATTTCAGTTAACTGTAGTAGAATTACCAATCGAATTCGTTGATGATTTGCCTGTCTATCGCGGACACTTAAAAGAATTAACGTTTCTTTCAGCGGAAGCCTCTTCACGAAAAAAACTTTACCAACAGCTTTTACAGGCTTATTTGTTGTATAGAGAAGAGAATCAAGCAGTTGTTGAAGAGGAAGAAATAACTTCCTCGTTATTGTCTACAGAACAGTTATTAAAATACTATGATGGTGAAACGTTCGATGGGTTTCAGTTGCCATCAAATGAATAAGAAAGCAGGGAAACAGATGGATACAATGGCAAAAATTAATCAATTTCGAGATGAAAGAAATTGGCGCCCCCACCATAATGAAAAAGATTTGGCACTCTCAATTTGTTTAGAAGCAGCAGAATTGTTAGAACTTTTTCAATGGAAAACAGCAGAAGAAGGCATCAAACAAGAAGAACGAATCAAAGAAGAATTGGCTGATGTTCTCATTTACTCCTACATGATGGCTGATAATTTAGGGTTTGATTTGGACGAAATTATCGAAGAAAAGTTGAAGAAAAATGCGGTGAAATATCCAGTGCCAGAAAAATAAGTGTTGAAACAAATGAATCGAAGAACTTCTAAAAAAGAATAACGAAGTGGAAAATAGCCAGTATTAAGAAATTCTGAAGGGTTTGCGGAAAACAGAAATAAAAAGTAGCTTTCTGCTGCAAAAAATTTTAAGGAGGAACAATCAATGATTACAGGCACAGAAATTGATTTTATTGTTAGTGATAGTTTAAAGGCATTAGCTTTATATAAAGAAATCTTTGAGGTTCATGTAGTTGAAGCGACAAAGTATCCTGTTGGAAGGAATGAAGTAGTGTTTAACTTATATGATACTCGGTTCCATATGTTAGATGCTAATGAAGAATTTGGTTTAAAAGCACCAGATTCAGAACATCCCAATACTATCTGGTTTAATATAACGGTAGCAGATATTGTGCAAACTCATAAAAAAGCCTTAGCGAATAAGTGCATTGAGATGCAACCAGTTACAGAAATGATGGAAGGAGCTATTCAAAATTCGTTATTTGTTGATCCATTTGGTTACATGTGGATGGTACATCAAATTAACCAAGAACTAAATTTTGAAGAGCGAACAGAAATTTTAGAAAAAGAAATGTAGTAAGGAGTGGTGCTCAGAGATGAGTACCACTTTTTTTATTTTACAATAGAAGTAAAATACCAATGATCCTGTAGTGATCAACAAGACAGTAAAAAATTGGAGATAGAAAGTTAGTGTGTCATAGAAATACAGCAATATTCTCTAATAATTAATCTAACGTTAAAAAAATTGAGAAAATGCCAGATTGATTTTTGATAAACTGTAAACAAAGAAAAACTGGCTGTAAAAATCTTGATAAATCAATGGAATAAAAGGAGAAAGCGAAAGATTAATTCTTGTATGTAGATACAAAGGGAGACTAAATGAATGAAAAACAGAAAGCGAATAAAATTTGGTATATTAATCGCAACAATAATAGCAATAGCCATAATCGGCACGATTGGAGTGAAAAAAATGAACGAACCAACAGAAAAAGAAAAACAAATTGCTTTTTTGAAAAAGCATGAAGAAGAAATGACGGAGTATGTAAAATCTCAAAATTCAAAGATTTACAGTGTTCAATATGATTGGGAAAGTGTAGAGGTTGGAACTATTGGTAACGGGACACCTATAGGAGCTGGGAATTTACTTACTATTAAAGGAGGATTTAATAATATAAAAGAATCTAATTTTATAGTAAGCTTTGCTCTTGATACTAAAAAAATGCCTAAGCTAGATACGGTAGGCTTGCTAAGTTCTTTGTATATTGGGGGTGAGATTTTTGAGTAATTTAGAGAATTTCAATAATATCTATGCTAACTTGGCAGAAAGTTCTTATAATAACCGACCTAATCCGTTCCCTAATTATCAAAAGATGAAAACAGAAAGGGAATTTGACTTTTCAAAAGATAAGAAGATTAGTGGGAAATTAACTAAAGGAGGTCAAAATCTCCCCAATAATGGAATTGTCTACCTCTGCCCCAACAACTAGGAAAAGTCAATCAAAATAGAAAAATCACATAGTAACTCTTCCCCATACATATTAAGGAGGTGAAAAAGTGAAAAATAAAAAGCGAATAAAATTTGGTATCTTAATCGCAGTAATAGTAATAGCTATAATCGGCACGATTGGAGTGAAGAAAATGAACGAACCAACAGAAAAAGAAAGAAAAATTGCTTTTTTGAAGGAGTATGAAGAAGAAATGACGGAGTATATTAAGGAATACAGTGTTCAAGATGAACAAGTAGTATTTGATTGGGATACAGTGACAGTAGATACTAGTAGTGCCTTTTCTAAACCAGTCTTGACTATTAAATTTGATATTAGTGATAGTTCTGAGTCAGTTTATAACAATCAAGGATATGTTTTAAGAATTAAAACTGATGTGAAAAAACTAGAAAAAATAGACGGGTTAACAGTTTTAAATGACCCAATCTATTCTTCGATTCAGGAGGATATAAATGATTGATTTAAAAAATACTTTTAATATATATGCAAATTTATCTCAAAGTACTTATACAGGTCGACCGAGACCATTTCCTTACAAATCACTTTTGCAAAAAGAGAGTAAAAAATTAGATAAAAATCAATCAGTTCCATTCACCTTCTCCAACGCCAAAGACGCCCACGGAAATGACGCCAGTACTGTCTACCTCCAACCCGACAACACTGTAAAAAAAAATCAAAGAAAAAAACTGGGTAGGTAGGGAAACGGTTTATAAAAAAGGGTTATTAACATAGGAAAAGTCAATCAAAAATAATCAAAATCGAAAAAATCACATAGTAACTCTTCCCCATACATATTAAGGAGGTGAAAAAGTGAAAAATAAAAAGCAAATAAAATTCGGTGTGTTAATCGCAACAATAATAGCAATAGCCATAATCGGAACGATTGGAGTGAAAAAAATGAACGAACCAACAGAAAAAGAAAGACAAATTGCTTTTTTAAAAGAGCATGAAGAAGAAATGACAAAGTATGTAAAATCGAAATCATCAAATATTAAGAATATAAATTATCTTTGGGATACTACAGAAAAGTCATCTAGTAGCGTATTTACAAAAGAAAATCTATCATTACGTGTTGAAATAAAAAGTAAAGATGATTTAGAAACAGATACCTATTCTCTAGTGATTGACGTAGATGTAAAAAAACTGGATGAAATAAAAGGACTATTTTTAGTAAATTGGAAACAAGGAGAAGCTATCCATGAAAAATCTTGATAATTATTATAATTTGTATGTGAGTTTATCAGAAGCTTCATATATTAAGAGACCTATAAATTTTAGCAATGATTTTCTTACAAAGAAACAGAGAATAAGGTTTGAGGAAGGAAGATCTGTCAAATTCCATTTTCCCAACGTCAAAGACGCCCACGGAAATGACGCCAGTACTGTCTACCTCCAACCCGACAACACTGTAAAAAAAAATCAAAGAAAAAAACTGGGTAGGTAGGGGAAACAGTTTATAAAAAAGGGTTATTAACATAGGAAAAGTCAATCAAAAATAATCAAAATCGAAAAAATCACATAGTAACTCTTCCCCATACATAATAAGGAGGTGAAAAAGTGAAAAACAAAAAGCGGATAAAATTTGGTATATTAATCGCAACAATAATAGCAATAGCCATAATCGGCACGATTGGAGTGAAAAAAATGAACGAACCAACAGAAAAAGAAAAACAAATTGCTTTTTTGAAAGAGCATGAAGAAGAAATGACGGAGTACATTAAATCTCAGAAATTCTATATTACTTCAGAAAATAAAAAAGGACAACCTGAAGTAAAAAAAGTGAGTTTTGACTATGAAAACTACAGTACGTATCAACGAGATGCAGGTGGAATTCCTTATGAAGTTTATACGATTGATATTACTGGTTTGTATAATGATACAGAAATCTTTGAACTGTTAATTGATGTTGACTCATTAAAGAAGCCGACAAAAATATTAAATTTTGAAAGATACTAAATATTTAAGTAAGTAGTGACAACAATGGCTAATTTAAAGGAATATTTTAATATCTATGCCGATTTAGCTCAAGGAGCTTATAATGGAAGACCTCAAAAATACTCTTTTCCTCATGACCGATTAACACCTGAAAAGAAAAAAGAAATAGAAACCAAAAAGCATGCTACATTCCATTTCCCCAACGCCAAAGACGCCCATGGAAATGACGCCAGTACTGTCTATCTCCAACCCGACAACACTGTAAAAACAATCAAAGAAAAAAACTGGGTAGGTAGGGAAACGGTTTATAAAAAAGGGTTATTAACATAGGAAAAGTCAATCAAAAACAATCAAAATAGAAAAAATCACATAGCAACTATTCCCCATACATAATAAGGAGGTGAAAAAGTGAAAAATAAAAAGCGAATAAAATTTAGTATATTAATCGCAACAATAATAGCAATAGCCATAATCGGCACGATTGGAGTGAAAAAAATGAACGAACCAATAGAAAAAGAAAGACAAATTGCTTTTTTGAAAAAGCATGAAGAGGAAATGACGGATTATATTAAACAATCAGAGTTAGATAAAGTGTCCAGTGTTGAGTACCTTTGGAATACGGTTAAATCAGATAAAGGCATGGCATTTACAAAAGAATTTTTAACAATTAAAACCAATATTTATGACGGAAGAAATATAAAAATAAATGGTTTTTGGATTAATATTTTTGTAGACAATGTGAGAGATCCTAAGAAAATTAGTAACATAAATTAAAGGAGAATATATATGAGTGATTTAGCAAATTATTATAATGTTTATGCCAATTTATCCCAAGCTTCGTATAAAGGGCGACCTCAGTCTAAATCGTTAGCTAAACTTGACGATAATCAATTGAAAGAAATGGAAATAAAAAAATATGCTACATTCCATTTTCCCAACGCCAAAGACGCCCACGGAAATGACGCCAGTACTGTCTACCTCCAACCCGACAACACTGTAAAAACAATCAAAGAAAAAAACTGGGTAGGTAGGGAAAAGGTTTATAAAAAAGGGTTATTAACAGATGAGAAAGCTGGTTATAATTCTTATTATGTAACAGATACGCCGACCTTGAGTCCAAAAACGCAGCATACATATTTTACCACTCGCGGTAGTGACGGCGTTTCAATGGACGTGAAAAAAGGTTGGTCAGGGAATAATTTGAATGACTGGGTCAATAATAATGGATCCTTTACATTATTCAATGCCTATTTGCCTCAAGCAAAATTAGCCAATGAAGCCATGCATCAAAAGATAATGGAGATGAGTGCTAAAGCCCCTAATGCGACTATGTCGATTACAGGTCATTCTTTAGGAACCATGATTTCTATTCAAGCGGTGGCCAATCTCCCCCAAGCAGATCTCGCTAAAATTGATAAAGTAGTATTGTTTCAAGGGCCTGATGCGCGAGAAAGCATTAATAAAATGTCTCAACAAGCTCAGGAAAATATTCAACAATTAGAAGAACAAGGGAAAATCGATTATTATGTGAATGCGTTTGATATTGTCTCCATGTTGAATCGAAATAAAAAAGGGGTAGATGAAATTGGTCGGGTGCATTATCTATTACCGAAAACGTTCACCACTACTTTTGATCTGACGGACAAATACGGTTCTAGTCATGATTTTGGTCAGTATCAATTAAATCCTGATGGTACGCCCAAAGAAGCCAATCTAAAGGAACATGGCTATATTTTTGCGGCAGGAGTAAAAGTTTCCAAACTTATTGATAAATATTTAGGGAAAATCATGGGTGCTTCAGGTGAATCCTTGGCTAAAAACAGTCTCCAATTTTTGTTAAGTCTGCTATCTGAAGAAAATCGCCAGAAAATCATCAAAGAATATGAAAAAATCATTCACGAAGCAAAAATTGCCAGCCAATGGCAAGGGAAAGTGAGTCGTATTCAGAAAAGTTTAGCCAGTGCTTCAGGTAGTCAAAAGATTGAATTACGTAGTGAATTAGCAGAACTAGTTGCAAAACAAGCTCAGCAAGCTGGAAAAGAATACGAACTACTTGTGAAAAATATCCTCCAAGAAGCAGAAGATGAAGTCCAGACAGTTTCAAAGGAAATTCGTGAAAGTGCAATGAGTATCCGACAGTATCTATCCTATGCAGAAGTTCAAGCAATGATTGCTCCTTACGAAAAAAGTCGTCTTTGGGATAGCGCTGAAGCAACAAATACTAGCAACCAAGCCAAGCAATACAAGCAAAAATTAACTGATTTTAGCGGAAAATTAACAACTGTTGCTGAAAATATTCAAGCATACGATCAACAAGCAAGAAGTAGTTTATTTCAAAAATAATAAATGAAAGGGTTTTCCTATGGATGAAAGAGAATTTCAAGAAAAATTAGAAGTAGAACAAAAAGCTCGTGAACGAGTAGCAATCCAGACAGTAATTACTGCTAAAAAAACACGAATTGCTACAACCAAACAAAACACAACCGCAAGTTTGAAAGAACTTTCAGAAGCCATGTTTCAACAAACAAATAGTGCCCTACCTAATGCCTTGAACGGAGCTTTGCAGGGGAAAAGTGCAGAATCAGCAGAAAAATTTTTAAAAGGAAGCCAGAGACCAAATTTAAAAACACCTGTCAAGGGAGAGTGACCGACAAATGGAGGAACAGCGAAGAAAACGGCAATATTTAGAAGAACAATATTATGAAGAAAAAAATAAAATTCACCGCCAACAAGAAGTGCTGAGTAATCAATTAGTAAACTTTAGAAGAGAAACTGGACAATTGGTAGATAAAGTCAATTATTTAACGAAAAATGATCAATGGCACAAACAGCAATTTTACCATGCAATGGAACAAAGTGATCACTTGATACGTCAAGAAGGAAATCGTTATAGACAACAATTAGAGGAAAAAGAACGTGAATGGACGAGGACATATCGAAAAGAATTGGATAAACTCTAAAAAAACAGCGTCACCTCTAAAGGTAACGCTGTCTTTGTCAGTCTGTTACGTCACAGGAGGGATTCGAACCCCCGACCGTCCGCTTAGAAGGCGGATGCTCTATCCTGCTGAGCTACTATGACAATAGTTGTAACACAACAAAGCTAATTATAATGGAAGTAGTGTTAGAAAGTCAATCGGAAATTTAAATAACAGAAGAAGTTTTTTTGGAGAGAGAAAGTGAAGAAAATAGAGAGTTTATATTGACGAGGTTTTCTGGTTCTGTTATTATAGTTAGTGTTGTAATTGTGGTCTCCACAGCTACAACCGCACAGAACAAGTTTTTAAGCATGAGTAATCATCACTTGGGATGGCGAGTCTAAGTCTAGAAGAAGGAGGTGCTGTATAGCATGTACGCAATTATCAAAACTGGTGGTAAACAAGTGAAAGTTGAAGTAGGTCAAGCAATCTACGTTGAAAAATTAAACGTTGAGGCTGGCGAGAAAGTTGTTTTTGACGAAGTTATCTTAGTAGGTGGCGAATCTACAAAAGTTGGTGCGCCAACTGTTGCAGGCGCAACTGTTGAAGGAACTGTTGAAAAACACGGCAAACAAAAGAAAGTCGTGACTTTCCAATACAAACCTAAAAAACACTCTCACCGTAAACAAGGTCACCGTCAACCGTATACAAAAGTTATGATCGAAGCAATCAACGCTTAATCTCTCTTGTTGACAGGAAAGAAGGCCTATCAATGATTAAAGGTTCTTTTAAACGAACAGGCTCCGGCCGAATCGTTTCATTCGAATTAACCGGGCATGCTGAAGCAGGTCCTTATGGCAGCGATGTGGTTTGCGCGGCAGTTTCTGCCTTAGCAATTAGCACAGTCAATGGGATTGATGCCTTAGCAGGTTTTGAACCGATTGTCGAAGTTGATGATGTAGAAGGTGGCTACCTTTATGTCGAGATGTTAACAACTGTCAATCAGGAACAAAAAAATATTGCCCAAATTCTATTAGAAAATCTTTTATTAGGTTTACAATCAATAGAGAACGAAAATACTGAATTTATTCAAATAAAAACAATCACTGAGAAATAGGAGGTGCAGACTATGTTATTGACTATGAATTTACAATTATTTGCCCATAAAAAAGGTGGCGGTTCTACATCAAACGGCCGTGACTCTGAATCTAAACGATTAGGCGCTAAAAGTGCTGATGGCCAAACAGTTACAGGTGGTTCAATTTTATACCGTCAACGCGGAACTAAAATTTATCCAGGTGTGAACGTTGGAATCGGTGGCGACGATACGTTATTTGCAAAAGTTGACGGTGTGGTACGTTTCGAACGTAAAGGCCGCGACAAAAAACAAGTATCAGTTTATCCAGTAGCTAACTAATATGATTAAAAAGCTGAATCTGCGGATTCAGCTTTTTTTGTCTTGTTAAAGGGTTAGACGGAAATAGAGGAAGATCTTAAAATAAAAAAAATCTCACATTGGGTTTAACTGCTTGTCTGACAAGGTTAATTGATGATATATTTAATGTAATAACAAGCATGTTATAAAATAATTGAGTCAAAAGAAAGAAGGGTATTATGCAGAAGAATTTTAGTGTAGTAAAGAAGTACGTGAATTTGATTTTGGATATTGTATTAGGGATTTTAGGAGTTTTCTTATTAGTATTTATGGCTAGTTATTTAGTTGACCTCGCTACATATCTCATGAAGCCAATGACGCCGGATAATTTTTCAGTTATCATGCAAGAAATTATTTCATTCTTTATGTTATTTGAGTTTATTATGATGATTCTTCGCTATATTCAAGAAGGACACCATATTCCGATTCGTTATTTGATTTTAATTTGTTTAACCGCAATTTTACGTCAATTAATGGTTGCACATGGCGATGGCTTGCAGACCTTATTGTTATCTTTATCAATTCTTTTACTAGTGGTTGTGCTATTTATTCTCGGGTTAAATGGCAGCAAATTTTATACGCTAGGAAAAGCGAAAGTAGAAGAAGATCACGAGCAAGATTTTCATCATTAATCGAACATAATCAAAGACCGTCCAACGTGAGAATTTTTCTCTAACGTGGGGCGGTCTTTTTAATGCATAGTTAAATAGTTAACTCAATCAGTTCAATCGTTGGTAAGACACCAAAGCGTGCGCTGATTTTAGTGGTTCCGATTCCTGGGTGAACAATTAGCGGCGTTTCATCTTCTAAATGATAAAGCCCATGTGTATATTTTTTAGCAAGCTGATTTTTGTAAGTGAAAAAAGGCAAGCGAATCTGTCCGCCGTGACTATGTCCTGCTAAAATGAGGTCAATGTTTTTGTTGACTGCTGAGTCTGCGACATCTGGCTCATGGGTTAGTAGCAGAGTGGGCGTTCCAGTAGGGCGGTTGACTAAAGCTGCAGCTAAGTCGGTTTGTCCATATAACGAATCTTCTAAACCAGCGACGTACAAGGAGATGTGGTGTGAGACAGGCAGTAATTTGCCCGTGTTTTTTAGTACGGTAAAGTCGGCAGCTTCTAAGATTGTTTCGTAAAAATTGGTATCTAACCCGCTATACTCGTGGTTGCCATAAATAGCGAATTTGCCATAAGGGGCGTTAATTTTACGGAAAAGTTGAATCACTTCATCCTGAATTTCGATACCGAAACGGGCATAATCATCAAATAAGTCTCCTGTAAAAACGACTATGTCTGGTTGTAATGTATTTGTTTTTTCAACAATCTGTTTTAAGGATTTCACAGAATAATTCTTTTTTAAATGAATATCAGAGAGTTGAACAATCCGTAAGGTTTTCCCTGATTCTGTTACTTTAATTTGATTTTTGTGTATGACTAAGCAGTTAGGTTCAATAAAAAAACTATAGCTTAAAATGCCGATAATAATGAAAAATAGTGCCAGAAATAAATAAACGTTCATAATTTCCTCCTTGAAGTCGCTAAATTAGTTTACTACAAAAGTGTTAAGCAAAAAATAAGGAAAGGTAAAATTTTCAGTAAACTTTCTCGATGAAGTTTTTTGGTGATTCATGCTTTTCTGAAGTAAATTTGCTATAATGAAAAATGAGAAAAAAGAAAGAAGGTCGAACCAATGATGGCAAGAGTCGAAAAGTTACGGGAGTTAATGAAAGAAAATAATTTACAAGGATTTTTAGTGACAAGTCCGTATAATTTACGTTATTTAACCAATTTTACTGGGACAACAGGCTTGGCAATGATTACATTAGATAAAGCTTTTTTTGTAACGGATTTTCGTTATACGGAACAAGCTGCGGAACAAGCAACTGGTTTTACTATCGTTAAAAACACAGGACATATTTTTGACGAAGTAGCAGATTTAGCTGAACGTTTGCAATTAGATAATTTAGCTTTTGAAAAAACGCAAGTTAGTTTCGCTGATTATAGCTTATTGGAAGAAATTTTACCATGTGAATTAGTTCCTGTAATGGGTTTGATTGAAGAATTAAGAGAAGTGAAAGATGAAGAAGAAGTAGCGATTATTGAAAAAGCGTGTGCCATCGCGGATCAAGGATTTGCCTTTGTCTTAGAGATGATTAAACCTGGAATGACAGAGATTGAAGTGGCTAATCAATTAGATTTCTTCATGCGGTCAAAAGGAGCCAGCGGTGTTTCTTTTGAGACAATTGTGGCCAGCGGTCTACGTTCGGCGATGCCACATGGCGTTGCTAGCCAAAAAGTCATCGAAAAAGGTGAGTTAATCACTTTAGATTTCGGTTGTTATTATGAAGGCTATGTTTCTGATATGACACGGACATTTGCCATTGGTAGTATTCAGCCAAAACTAAAAGAAATTTATGATATTGTTTTAGAAGCACAATTAAAAGTGTTAGCAGAAGCTAAACCTGGTTTGACGGGCATTCAATTAGATGCGATTGCACGGGATCATATTGCTTCCTATGGCTATGGTGATGCGTTTGGTCATAGCACTGGTCATGGCATTGGGTTAGAAATTCATGAAGGACCAAATGTTTCATTCCGAGCAGACAAACAGTTTGTACCAGGGAATGTGATTACGGACGAACCTGGAATTTATTTGCCAGGAATTGGTGGCGTGCGTATTGAGGACGATTTATTAATTACTGCTGAAGGTAATCGTGTATTAACGCATGCACCGAAAGAATTAATCATTTTATAAAGGTTGGGAGAACATGGATATTCAAGAGTATCAGCGGTTTATTAGCGCGTTTTATAAAAAACGTAACTGGTATCAATATGATCCGTTTATTCGTTCCAACTTTTTAACAGAAGAAGTCGGCGAAGTTTGTCGGGCCATTCGGACAATTGAAATTGGCCGTGATCGACCGGATGAAACAGTTTTGGCGGATGAAGAGAATCTGGAAAATTTAACGGAAGAGTTAGGCGATGTGTTGGATAATTTATTTATTTTAGCCGATAAATATGACATCTCTTTAGAAATGATTATGCAAAAGCATCGGACGAAACTAATGGAACGTTATCCTGAAGAATAAAGACGCAAAAATAAGAAAGCCAAAATTACTTGGTCTTTCTTATTTTTACGTCTAAAGGCTTGGATTAGAAATTTATGACAAGAAATTATCTGTTCTTTTAGTCAGAACTTAGCTTTTCTGGTAGCGAAATAGGCTAATTAATGATAAACTAAGAACGAGTATTGATAAGCAAAATTTGGACGTTCTTTCACAACCAACTGAAGAAACCAGTGTTGTTTTAATTTTTAAGAATCATCCGTTGCTTAAAAGAGAATCCTTAAGAGACTTAGTGATTCATCAAATAAATCGTTTATTGAACGATTT
Source organism: Enterococcus sp. DIV1537a (assembly GCF_051712085.1). Classification (NCBI taxonomy): domain Bacteria; kingdom Bacillati; phylum Bacillota; class Bacilli; order Lactobacillales; family Enterococcaceae; genus Enterococcus; species Enterococcus sp. DIV1537a. Next base: position 777,235 of record NZ_JBIOOE010000001.1, read on the forward strand.
TGTGCGTAATAGATAAGGAGGACAACCAAATGTCAGAAGAAAAAAATCTTGTAATCAATGCAAACGATTCTTTAGGAGAAATCGTGATTGCTCCTGAAGTCATTGAAGTAATTATCGGAATCGCTGCTTCAAAAGTAGAGGGCGTTTATGGGATGCGTGGCACGTTCGCCAATAATGTGAATGAATTATTAGGCCGTGCAGCACACGGCAAAGGTGTATATTTACGAACAGAAGAAGAAGGCTTAAAAGTCGATATCTATTGTTACTTGAACTACGGTGTTTCTGTGCCAAAAGTTGCGTTAGAAATGCAAGACCGTGTGAAACAACAAGTCTTATTTATGACAGATATTGATTTAGTTGAAGTGAATATTCATGTTGTAGCGGTAGTACCTGAAAAAATCCCTCAACCAGACTTAAATGAATTATTCCCAGAAGATGAAGATGGAGAAGAGAATGAGTAAAACAGAATTAACCCGTCACGAGATTCGTGAAAAAGCGCTCCAAGCCCTTTTTCCTTTAGATTTTAATGCTGATTTAACCAAACAAGATGCCATTGATTATGCATTGGCTTATGATAATCGGGAAATCGTCAGTGAAGATGGCGAAGACCTAGTCCCTACGTATTTAGATTTACTTGTCGGCGGTGTGTGTAGCCGCAAAGCAGAACTAGACGAAGTGATTACGAACCATTTAGGTAATAACTGGTCTATGCAACGCTTAGCAAAAATAGATATTGTTATTTTACGCTTAGCTATTTTTGAAATGTTATACGTTTCAGATGTGCCAAACATTGTGGCATTAAATGAAGCCGTTGAGTTAAGTAAAAAATACAGTGACGACCGTTCACGTAAATTTGTTAATGGTGTGTTATCAAATGTAATGAAAGAAATTGATTCAGAGGCGTAAGCTCTGAATCTTTTTTTACTATCTAACTGGTGTTAAGATACTGGGTTATATGCTAAAATAAATACTATTAAAGAAGTAAAGAAACAATAGAGGGAGCGAAGGAATGAGTACAGTAATTAACGGTCGTGAATTAGCAGATCAAATGCAAGCAGAGATTCAAAAAGATGTAGAAAAGATGACACAACAAGGCATCCAACCAGGATTAGTTGTTTTATTAGTTGGGGAAAATCCTGCCAGCCAAACGTATGTGAGAAATAAAGAACGTGCAGCAGCCAAAATTGGCATTCTGTCAAAGGTCGAAAAACTGCCAGAAACTATTTCAGAAGAAGAATTATTGGCTGAGATTGACAAATATAATCAAGATTCACGCTTTCATGGCATTCTTGTACAACTACCTTTGCCAAAACATATTGATGAAGAAAAGATTTTATTAGCGATTGATCCCAAAAAAGATGTAGATGGGTTCCATCCAATGAATTTAGGCCGTTTGTTTGTAGGCAAACCTGAAATGATTCCTTGCACGCCGTATGGAATTATGAAGATGTTTGAAGCTTATGATATTGATTTAACAGGTAAACGTGCGGTGGTTATTGGTCGAAGCAATATTGTTGGCAAGCCAATGGCACAATTATTGTTAATGAAAAATGCGACCGTGACGATTGCCCATTCTAAAACTGAACATTTAGCAGAAGTTGCAAAAGAAGCGGATATTTTAGTTGTAGCAATTGGACGCGGGCATTTTGTCACCAAAGAGTTCGTGAAACCAGGTGCGGTAGTGATTGATGTGGGCATGAATCGCAATCAAGAAGGAAAACTGATTGGTGATGTAGCATTCGATGAAGTTTCTGAAATTGCAAGCTATATCACGCCGGTTCCCAAAGGTGTTGGCCCAATGACGATTACCATGTTAATGTATCAAACAGTCGAGGCAGCAAAAAAACAAAAGTAAGGTGAAAAAATGACGCAACAGTATTTAACAGTAACAGCCTTAACGAAGTATTTAAAACGTAAATTTGATGCAGACCCTTACTTAGGACGTGTCTATTTAACAGGTGAAATTTCGAACTTTCGCTTCCGAGCGAACGCGCATCAGTACTTCAGTTTAAAAGATGACCATGCGAAGATTTCTGCAATTATGTTTAAATCAGCCTTTCAAAAATTGAAGTTTCAACCAAAAGAAGGCATGAAAGTCATGGTGGTGGGGCGTATTTCGCTTTATGAAAACAGCGGCTCCTATCAAATTTATATTGAACATATGGAACCAGATGGTGTAGGTGCACTTTATCAAGCATTGGCAGAATTAAGAGAAAAACTAGGAAAAGAAGGACTTTTTGAAGGGCCTAAACAACAGTTGCCTCGTTATCCCAAACGAATCGCTGTGGTTACAAGTCCTAGTGGTGCTGTTATTCGGGATATCATTACGACAGTTAAAAGACGGTATCCGATTGCACAACTGGTCCTTTTTCCAACCTTGGTCCAAGGCGAGCAGGCGGCGGATGACATTGTGCGGAACATTCAGCGAGCCGATGCGCAAGGCGATTTTGATACGATGATCATCGGCCGTGGCGGTGGTTCAATCGAGGATTTATGGCCATTTAATGAAGAAAAAGTGGCTCGAGCCATTCATGCTGCCACCACACCGATTATTTCATCGGTTGGTCACGAAACAGATGTGACAATTGCCGATATGGTAGCAGATGTTCGTGCAGCAACGCCAACGGCAGCAGCGGAACTAGCGGTACCAGTTTTAAATGAAGAACTATTAAGAATTAGTGAACGGCGTAGTCGTTTAGAACAAAGCTTTTTATATCTCTTACAACAACGAACAGAACGTTTCCAACGACTACAAAATTCTTATGTGTTTAAGCAACCTGAGCGACTTTATGAAGGTCAAACGATTAAATTAGATCGAATGACGCAACGTCTTTTCCAAGCAATGACAACGATTCATCACCAAAAACAACGTCAAGCCCAAGGAATTATCGCTCAATTGCAACAACAGACACCAAAGGGACAATTAAGAGAAAGTCAGCAACAGTTGGCGTTTTTACAACGAAACTTGCAAACACAAATGACACAATTGTTCCTAAACAAACAAAAGCAATTCACGTCTGCTGTTCAACAATTAGACTTACTCAGCCCACTCAAAATTATGGGTCGAGGATATAGTTATACTACAAAAGAGGACCGTGTCGTTAAAACTGTTACCGAGTTACAGCCAGCAGATCAATTAACGATTCATTATGCTGACGGTACAGTTCAAGCAAACGTCGAAACAATAACAGCGAAAAAAGAGGAGTTTTAACATGCCAGCAAAAGAAAAAACGTTTGAAGAATCATTAAATGCCTTAGAAGAAATCGTTCAGCGCTTAGAACGAGGAGATGTTCCTTTGGAAGAAGCCTTAGTTGCCTTTCAAGAGGGCATGGCATTAAGTAAACAATGTCAAGATACATTGGAAAAAGCGGAAAAAACTTTAACGAAAATGATGACAGAAAACAATAAAGAAATTGTTTTTGAAGAGAGCGAGGAAGCGTAATGACGAATTTTAGTCAACAGCATTTACCGTTGGTTGAAAAAGTCATGGTCGATTTTATCGCAGAATATACTGAAAATGAGCGTTTGAAAGAAGCAATGCTCTACTCAATACACGCAGGTGGCAAACGATTACGCCCGCTATTAGTGCTAACAACAGTGGCCGCTTTTCAAAAAGAGATGGAAACACAAGACTATCAAGTGGCTGCCTCTTTAGAGATGATTCATACGTATTCATTAATTCATGATGATTTACCAGCAATGGATGATGATGATTTACGTCGTGGCAAACCAACCAATCACAAAGTGTTTGGTGAAGCGACTGCCATTTTAGCAGGGGACGGCTTATTAACAGGCGCATTTCAGTTACTTTCTTTGAGCCAATTAGGCTTAAGTGAAAAAGTTTTACTGATGCAACAACTGGCAAAGGCAGCGGGGAATCAAGGCATGGTTGCCGGCCAAATGGGTGATATTGAAGGAGAAAAAGTCAGCTTGACTTTAGAAGAGTTAGCGGCTGTTCATGAAAAGAAAACCGGAGCGCTAATTGAATTCGCCTTAATTGCTGGGGGCATATTAGCCAATCAAACAGAAGAAGTCATTGGTTTACTGACACAGTTTGCGCATCACTATGGCTTGGCTTTTCAAATTCGTGATGACTTATTAGATGCCACAAGTACAGAAGCAGATTTAGGTAAAAAAGTAGGCCGAGATGAAGCGTTGAATAAAAGTACGTATCCAGCTCTTTTAGGGATTGCCGGTGCGAAAGATGCGCTAACACATCAATTAGCAGAGGGCAGCGCTGTTTTAGAAAAAATCAAAGCAAATGTTCCCAACTTTTCAGAAGAACATTTAGCAAACTTGTTAACTCAGTTACAATTGAGATAGAAAGAAGGCACTTATGAAAAAAGAACGCGTCGATGTCTTGGCGTTTAATCAAGGACTATTTGAAACACGAGAAAAAGCAAAACGCAGCGTGATGGCTGGTTTGGTTTACAATGATAAAAATGAACGTTTAGATAAACCAGGGGAAAAAATTTCTGTGGAGACACCCTTACATACTAAGGGCCAAGTAATGCCTTATGTTTCTCGTGGGGGCTTAAAACTAGAGAAGGCACTAAATGTTTTTGCAATCAACGTTCAAGGCAAAACAATGCTAGATATTGGTTCCTCCACAGGTGGTTTTACCGATGTCGCTTTACAAAATGGGGCTCGTTTGAGTTACGCTTTAGATGTTGGCTACAACCAACTAGCATGGAAAATTCGGCAAGATGAACGCGTGGTGGTAATGGAACGTACCAATTTTCGCTATAGTAAACCTGAAGATTTCACCGAAGGGGTGCCGGATATTGCAACGATTGATGTTTCCTTTATTTCATTACGCTTAATTTTGCCACCTCTTCATGATATTTTGAAAAAAGGCGGTAGTGTGGTGGCGTTAATTAAGCCACAATTCGAAGCTGGCAAAGAGTTTGTTGGGAAAAAAGGAATCGTGCGTGATCCAGAAACCCATCAAATGGTTGTGGAGGAAATTACACGCTTTGCCATGAATAACGGTTATGATGTGAAAAACTTAGATTTTTCACCAATCACTGGTGGCGAAGGAAACATTGAATTTTTGGCACACTTAGTTTCTGTTGAAGGAGAAGGATCCTATCAAGCAACAGAATCCATTGAAGAAGTTGTCGCGCATGCGCATCAAAAATTAGCGGAATGATGAGAAAAGTTAGAAGAAAGAAGTGGACGCCTATAGGTGAAAGCTTCTTTTTTGTATAAATCTAGTAATTCATCTTTTAAAATGCATAAAAATAAGCTATGATGAGGGCAAGAGTAAACTGAAAAGGAGAGCGGCGCCATGAGAAAGCAAGATAGACACCGTTTAATTACACGTTTATTGACTGAAAAAAATATTCAAAAGCAAGAAGATTTTGTCAACTACTTACAAGAAAAGGGCGTAGCTGTAACACAAGCAACAATTTCTCGCGACATTAAAGATATGAAACTAATTAAAGTTCCTTCTGCAGAAGGGGGTTATCGGTATAGCCTTCCATTAGAAACACAAGCTAATACGAGTGCTAAACTTGCAAAGCTTTTAAAAGATGCCTTTGTAGCTGCAGAACAAATGGAAAAATATGTCGTATTACGAACCATTCCTGGCAATGCGGCGGCGTGTGGTAGTTTAATCGAAAAGAATTACCAAGAGAAACTTTTTGCCGTCATCAACGATGATGATAGTGTTCTCATGATTGCACGAACTGAGGAGGCGGCAGAAAAACTTCATAAAGAGCTGCTAAGCTATCTATAAAGAATGAGGTGAACAAGATGTTACAAGAACTTTCCGTGAAAAATTTTGCGATTATCTCTTCGTTACAATTAGAGTTTCAAATGGGTATGACCGTTTTAACGGGAGAAACGGGTGCGGGGAAATCCATCATTATTGATGCAATGGGATTACTCACAGGCGGACGCGGCTCCAGTGATTATATTCGTCAAGGAGCAAATAAATGCACCTTAGAAGGACTTTTTTCAATGCCGAAAAGTCAAGAATTAAAGCAATTATTAGAAGAATTAGGTATTGAAACAGAAGAAGATTCTTTAGTGATTCAACGAGATATTTCCGCTTCTGGTAAAAATGTTTGCCGTGTCAACGGACGAATTGTCAACATTACTAATTTAAAAAGAATTGGGGAATATTTAGTAGATATACATGGCCAAAATGAACATCAAGAATTGATGCAAAGTGAACGCCATATTGATATGTTAGATGAATTTGGTGGGAAAAAACTTTTAGCAGTCAAAGAAAAATATACACGGGCATATCAAGAGTATCGCGCACTCGAAGCCAAAGTCAGAAAGCGACAAAAAAATGAAAAAGAGTTTGCCCAAAGAATGGACATGCTTCATTTTCAAAGTGATGAAATTGCTAGTGCACAGTTAGTCGCTGGCGAAGAAGAACAATTGCTAGAAGAACGCAATAAACTGAACAATTTTCAAAAAATTGCTGATGCACTGACGATTAGTTATGCCGCGCTAAATGGTGAAGACGATAGTAGTTTGGATAAAATCGGAACAAGTATGAATGAACTCGCTTCGATTGAATCCCTTGATCCAGAATATAAATCATTGTCAGATACTGTTCAAAATGCTTACTACTTACTACAAGAAGCTAGTGGAGATCTTTCTAGGTTGATTGATGGCTTAGAACTAGATGAAGGCCGCTTGAATGAAGTAGAAAATCGTTTGGAATTAATCCGTCAAATGAAACGTAAATATGGTGATTCGATCGAAACGATTTTATCTTACTATGAAGAAATCACCAAAGAGTTAGCAGAGGCTGATTTTTTGGAAGGTGGTACAGGTGACTTAGAAGCGTTGCTTGCAGAGAAACAACAAGCGGCTCATCAACAAGCGTTAGCTTTACGAAAAGAACGAAAGCGCCTAGCCAAAGAGCTTGAACAACAAATTTTAACCGAATTAAAAGAACTATATTTGGAGCGAACGGAATTTGAAGTCCGCTTTACAGAACTTGAGCATTTACAAGAAAATGGCTTAGACGGAGTAGAATTTTATATTACTACTAACCCAGGGGAACCATTAAAACCGTTAGTTCGGGTGGCTTCTGGCGGAGAACTTTCGCGAGTGATGCTGGCTATGAAAACAATCTTTTCTCAAACGCAAGGGATCACTAGTATTGTTTTTGATGAAGTAGATACAGGAGTTAGTGGCCGAGTAGCACAGGCGATTGCCGATAAAATTTATCAAATTTCAGAAAATTCGCAGGTGTTGTGTATCACGCACTTGCCACAAGTGGCGGCCGTTGCCGATGAACATTATTTTATTGAAAAAGAAATCGTGGCGGGTCGGACAGAAACAAGCGTCCGAATTTTATCTGAAAAAGAGCGAGTAAACGAAATTGCGCGTATGCTCGCAGGAAGTGAAATTACGAAATTAACCATTGAACATGCACAAGAGCTGTTGGCGATGGCGAAAAAATAGCCGCTCTATTTGAGCAAGTAAAAAAAACAGCCCCTTCTATCAATTGAAGGGACTGTTTTTTTACTTTTAATGTGTGAAAAAGTTCTCCAGTTTAAAGACTAAGAATTGCTGTTAAAACAGTTGAACCTACAATTGCGATCAGCATTAGCCAAACCACGACTTTCGTGATTTTTGAAAAGCGACTTTGTTCTTTGTCGTTCATAAATGACACGTCCTTTTTAATTTCTGCTAATAGTGTACAACCTTTTCCTGAAAACAGCAACCTAAAGTTATAAGAGATTCTTTTTCTTTAAAATTCGAATACTAATTACGCAGATTAAGGTAGTGATGGCAAAAATAATCCAAAAGGAATATTCATGCTCTGCAAAAGGGAGTTTCACATTCATGCCGTAAATTCCTCCGATGATGGTCGGAATGGTCAAGACAATTGTTAAGGATGTTAAAATTTTCATGACATTATTTAAGTTATTTGAAACGATTGCTGAAAAAGTATTACTAATGTTATCAACTAATTTTAGTTGTATTTTAGTCGTATTCAGTCCTTGTTCTAGTTCAATCAGAATATCCCTTAAAAATGGCAAATGTTTTTCTGGATGATTAAAAATTTCAGCGCTATATAAACGTTTTAATACTTTTAAATTATCCGTTAAAGCTGCTTCGAAATAAACTAGACTTTTTTGAATGTCCATAATCTGATACAATTGACTATTTTCTGTGGCTACTTGGAGCTCTCCTTCAAGTTTGTTTGTTTGTTGGATAAGTGCTTGTAAGTTTTTATTGAAGGAAAGGGCCATCTTCCATGAAAGGGCTAAAATTAAGGCCTTCTCAATAGAAAGATCTTGATGCGTGAACGCCTCTTTTTGGATCCCATGAACGATGTCGTTAGGCCCATTGCTAACAGTAATTAGTTTGTTATCGACGGTTGCGATTAAAGCAATCGGCACCGTTTCTACTTGCAGATAGCCACTAGGACTGATACTAGCTTTGGGATAACGAAATAAAAGTAACGTAGGCGTTTGTAATTTTTCGTGGCGGAAACCTTCCACTCGAGCATTTTCTTCATCATCTAAAACGCCGGTAAGATAATCTGTTGGTAAGTGGTATTGATTGACGAGACGCTCGATTTCTTCTTCTGTAGGAGATTCTACCGAAATCCAACTTAGGGCTTCATCGTCTGGTGAACAAGGTTCAAAATAGTCATTTTTCAATAATAAATAATTAATCAAAAGATTCACCCCGAATCAACATTTTTTGTTCTAAATCCATTATAATAGAAGTATGACACAATACGAGAAGAAAAGCTTATAAAAAACATTCAAAAATAAGTTGCCGCGATAGGTGAGGCCTCGTTTTGAGAATGGTTTGATAAGTAATCCGTTTTTTATATGAAAAAGCAAGCAAAAAGGGCTTTTAGCACATATATTTAAACGAAATGAAACATCTGTGTAACGTTGATGAAGTATAGTTATAGCAGGTGGAATGAAAGGATTTGTTGAGAGAATGGTGTCGTTTTCGGCAATAATGTTATTTTGGTATATTTTTCCGGTAATTGTGCTCTTTGCGTGCAATTTTCTCGTGTCCACTTTTTCCCTAACGGAACGTTGGAAAATAAAAGCACCGGATTTGGCCATTCCGTTTTTATTCATAGGGATCCATGAGTTATCCAAAGATAGTTATGATGAATCGATTATGCCGTATTTTGTGATTTCTATTTTGTTATTAGGAGTCGCTGTTGCCCTGTTTCAAGCTTATTATTATGGAGAGATTTTATATAGACGATATTTCAAGATGTTTTGGCGGTTGACGTTTTTACTAACGTTTGTGTTGTATGTGTTGCTTATCTTGCTAAATATCAGTCATTATCTACTGTAATAAAGCGTGGAGACAATAGGGGAAATACGCTGTGGGAAAATGTCCCCCACAACTCCCCACTCCGTGGGGTTTTTTTGTTATTTTGGGGGTTATTTGATAAAAAACATAGTAAAAACCTTGTTATAATAACATTTTTTGTTGGATGATGCTTGTTACATAAAACCCTGTAAATATTACAGAAATTTTAAATAACAGTTAAAAAATAGAAGTTTTTAGATTTATAGTGGTAGAAAGTGGTGGGATGTGGTAGACTTGTTCTATCAAGTGGAAAAGCGGGTGTATTGGCTATGCTTATGGGTGAATACCAACATAATATCGATGCCAAAGGCCGCCTAATCGTTCCATCAAAGTTTCGTGAGGAACTTGGTGAAAAATTTGTGGTAACGAGAGGGATGGATGGCTGTTTATTTGGTTATCCTTTAAATGAATGGTCACAACTTGAAGCAAAACTTCAAGAAATGCCCTTAGCTAAGAAAGATGCACGTACCTTTGTACGATTCTTTTATTCCGCTGCAACAGAATGTGAGATTGATAAGCAAGGTCGTATCAATATTCCGGCGAATTTGCGAACACATGCCAGTTTAGAAAAAGGCTGTGTTGTTATCGGCGTCTCTAACCGAATTGAAATTTGGAGTGACGAACGTTGGCATGCATTTTCTGATGAAGCTGAAGAAAACTTTGATGAATTAGCAGAAACAATGATTGATTTTGGATTTTAGGAATGAGGCAAATGATGACTGAAGAATTTCGCCATTACACCGTTCTTTTAAAAGAAACAGTGGATGGATTACAAGTGAAGCCGGATGGCGTATACGTAGATTGCACACTCGGTGGTGCCGGACATAGTGAATACTTACTGACACAATTGAATGAGCACGGTCATTTATATGCCTTTGATCAAGACCAAAAAGCGTTGGCACATGCTAAGACTCGTTTGCAGAAATATGTAGACAAAGGTCAAGTGACCTTCATCAAATCAAATTTTAGAAATATTAAAGAAGAATTGGCAGAACACGGGGTGTTCCATGTTGATGGAATTCTATACGATTTAGGTGTTTCTTCACCACAATTAGATGAAGCAGAACGTGGTTTTAGCTATCATCAAGATGCGCCCTTAGATATGCGCATGGATCAAGACGCACCCTTGACGGCTCGCGAAGTGGTGAATACGTATAGCTATAGTGAGTTAGTAAAAATTTTCTTTCGTTATGGGGAAGAGAAATTTTCGAAACAGATTGCTCGAGAAATTGAACGTGTTCGCGAAAAGCAACCAATTGAAACAACAGGTGAACTCGTTGAGATTATTAAGACGGCGATTCCAGCTCCAGCAAGACGCAAAGGTGGACATCCTGCAAAACGAATTTTCCAAGCAATTCGCATTGCCGTTAATGATGAATTAGGGGCAGTTGAAGAGTCGCTAGAACAAGCAATTGATTTGCTAGCGAAAAATGGCAGAATCAGTGTGATTACGTTCCATTCGTTAGAAGATCGTATTGTTAAAACAATGTTTAAAGAATACAGTACGGTACAAGATTTGCCACCAGGCATTCCAGTGGTACCAGAAGAATTTCAACCAGAATTAAAAGTAATTACCAGAAAACCAATTTTACCAAGTGACAGTGAGTTATCTGAGAATAATCGTTCACGAAGTGCGAAGTTACGCATTGCCGAAAAAATAAAATCTAGTTAGAGAGAGGGGTAGACACATGGCTGAATTGAAGAAAGTAAATGATTTCCATTATGAAGCACCAGAAATGGATCAGCCAACTGTGGCAACAGAGCAAGACAGAAAAATGCAAGAGGAAACACTACCTGTCCCCGCTCTATTACCCAAAAAGAAACTAAAAAATGTCTCTTTACTAGAAAAATTAATCGGTGTTGTATTAGTTTGTGCAACGATTGGTATTGCAATTGCGACAATTCAAGTAAGAACGACAATTGTCCAAACCATGAACGATATTACAGAAACACAAGCAGTCATTAAAGAAAAGGAAGATAACGCTTTGAAATTGGAACAAGAAAGAAGCGAACTTTCTAAATCAGATCGAATCAAAGATGTCGCTAAAAAACAAGGACTAGAAAATAACGGCGACAATGTTAGGACTGTTAAATAATGAGTAAAAGACATAAATTTAAACAATTCATGAAAAAGAAAAACTTAAATCCGATGAACAATCGTAAAAAAGTAGGCATCATTTTATTCGCTACGAGTATTGGATTGTTCTTTTTATTTGCCTTTAGAACGACATACATTGTGGCAACAGGCAAAGTAGCAGGTGTATCACTAAAGGAAAAAACAGCTTCTCTATATGAAGGAAGCCAAGTGGTAAAAGCTAAGCGAGGATCAATTTTAGATCGATATGGTAATCCAATCGCAGAAGATGCTACTTCCTATTCGTTATATGTCGTATTATCAAAAAAATATACGGGACAAAATAATGAAAAGCTATATGCGGAGAAAAAAGACTTCGATGATATTGCTGAAATTTTAGCGAAATATACCAAACTAGACAAAAAAACAGCATTGAAATACTTGAATAATGGGATCCATGAAGATGGGTCAACACAATATCAAGTGGAATTTGGTACGGGTGGTCAAAACATCACCTTGGAAACACGCCAAAAAATTGAAGCAGACTTGAAAAAGAAAAAAATCTCAGGTGTTTATTTCAATGAACATCCAGCCAGATTATATCCCAATGGGCAGTTTGCTTCTCACTTTATTGGCTATACAAAAGCAGCCAATCCAGATGATGATAAAGAAGGCTTAGTAGGCGCGATGGGACTAGAACAGGCCTATAATGATATTTTAAGTGGAACCGATGGCCGTGTGTATTTTGAAAAAGATATTTACGGCAATGCCTTACCAGGAACTGTGGCGGAAGAGAAAAAAGCAGTGGATGGTCAAGATATTTACACAACGCTGGATAGTCGCTTGCAAAATACCTTAGAAGATTTAATGACGCAAGTTAATGAAAAATATGAACCAGTTTCCATGACTGCTATGTTAATGGAAGCAAAAACAGGCGAAATTGTAGCCATGTCTCAACGGCCAACATTTAATCCTGAAACGAAACAAGGATTAGACAATAATGGCACGTGGCAGAACCTATTGGTCGAAAGCCCATATGAACCTGGCTCAACGCTTAAATTATTTACGTCAGCGGCGGCCATCGAGCAAGGACTGTTTAATCCAAATGAATCATTTAACCGCGTAGGTGGCATCACTGTTGGTGATAGGACAATTAACGACCATGATGTCGGCAATTTAAAAGACAAAACGTCTTTAACTTATCGTCAAGCTATTTCTTGGTCTAGTAATATCGGAATGGTGAACTTGGAACAACGAATGGGTGGCGACAAGTGGGTCGAATATTTGAAAAAATTTGGGTTTGGTTCAAGCACACATTCAGGTTTAACTTCAGAACACACTGGGAAACTTCCAGATAATAATATTGTTGATCGGGCCAATTCAGCTTTTGGTCAAGGGATTACGGTTACTAATTTCCAAATGATGAAAGGTTTCTCAGCTATTGCAAATGACGGTTCAATGTTGCAACCTCATTACATCAGCAAAATTGTTGACAAAAATACAGGAAAAGAAACGATTACGGAACCACAAATCGTAGGAACCCCAATCAAAGCGCAAACAGCTCAACAGATTCGTACGTACATGATTGATACTGTTGAAGACCCGACTTACGGGATTGCGTATGATATTTATAAAGTACCAGGCTATCATGTTGCTGCCAAAACAGGAACTGCCCAGATTTCAGATGGTAAAGGGTACGTTGATGGAGCAAGTCAAGTCTTGTCTTCTGTAGTGGAAATGGTCCCAGCGGATAATCCTGAATATGTTTTGTATATTACACTTAGACAAGCAAAATCAGGTTCGCCTTCAGAAGCAATGGCGGCAATTGCAAACCCATTAATGAAATTAGCGTTAGACATTAAAGAGACAGATCCGGAAACAACGAAAGTAGCTTCTGATAAAGTCACAGTTGCTGATTATAAAAACATGACGCCAGCGGAAGCGTTGGCCAATGCCAAAGTGAACGGGGTGGATCCTGTGATTATCGGCGATGGTGAAAAAATCAAGAAACAATCAACGCCGTCTGGTCAAACATTAATGCCTAATCAAAAATTGATTTTGATCACAAACGGAACGAACTATATGCCTGATTTAACCGGCTGGTCGAAGAGCGATGTTACCAAGTTTGGCGATCTATTAGGTTTGACTGTCGAGTTTAAAGGTGAAGGCTATGTGACGAAACAAAGTATCGCTGCTGAAACTGAAATTACGGAGAAAAAATTAACCGTGACTTTAGAAGGCACAGAATAATAACGTAGAATAATTAGGAGAGATAACATGGAGTGGACACAGATTTTTATTCCCATAGTGGTGAGTTTTGCCATTACAGTGAGCGTAATGCCACTATTCATTGGCTATTTTCAAATGAAAAAACAAGGGCAGGTTACTCGTGAAGATGGCCCAACTTGGCATAGCGTGAAAACAGGTACCCCTACAATGGGGGGAGTCGTTTTCCTTGTAGCCAGCTTGATTACTTCATTAGCAATGGGGTTGTTTTTCCACCAATTTACGCCGTCTCTACTAATTATTCTATTTATTTTAGTATTATACGGTTTGCTAGGTTATTTAGATGATTTCATAAAAGTCTTTAAAAAACGGAACATGGGCTTGAACTCTCGTCAAAAATTAATTGGTCAAATTTTTGGTGGGTTGGTTTTCTACTTTGTTTATCGAAGTGAAGGCTTTTCAGACACCTTAGATTTGTTTGGAGTAGCAGAAGTTCCGTTAGGTATTTTTTATGGCGTGTTTATTATTTTTTGGTTAGTCGGTTTTTCTAATGCCGTGAATTTGACAGATGGGATTGATGGCTTAGTTGCTGGTTTAGGAACAATTTCATTTGGTACTTATGCAATTATTGCCTGGAAACAACAACAATTTGATGTTGTGATTATCTGCCTAAGTGTGATTGGTGGTCTGATTGGCTTTTTCCCTTATAATAGAAAACCAGCAAAAATCTTCATGGGTGATGTTGGTTCATTAGCATTAGGTGGATTGTTAGCAGCAATTTCAATTATTTTGCATCAAGAATGGACGCTACTTTTAATTGGACTTGTCTACGTTTGTGAAACAGCAAGTGTTATTTTACAAGTTGCTTCATTTAAATTATTTGGTCGACGGATTTTTAAAATGTCACCAATTCATCACCATTTTGAAATGTGTGGTTGGTCTGAATGGAAAATTGATTTTGTCTTTTGGTCTGTCGGTTTAATCTGTTCAGGAATCACATTATGGATTCTTTTCTAATCTATCAAAGGGGAAATTGACAATGAAAAAAATAACAACCTATCAAAACAAAAAAGTGTTGGTTTTAGGACTAGCTAAAAGTGGTGTCAGCGCAGCGAAACTCTTACATGAGTTAGGTGCGCTCGTTACCGTTAATGACGCAAAACAATTTGATCAAAACCCTGACGCCCAAGATTTATTAACCTTGGGTATTCGTGTTGTTACAGGGGGGCATCCAATTGAATTGTTGGATGAAGAATTTGAACTAATCGTTAAAAATCCTGGTATTCCTTATACAAATCCACTTGTGGCAGAAGCACTAACTCGGAAAATTCCTATCATAACTGAGGTGGAATTAGCAGGTCAAATTGCCGAATGTCCAATTGTCGGCATTACGGGCACCAATGGCAAAACAACCACGACCACGATGATTGGTTTACTGCTAAATGCTGACAGAACGGCTGGTGAGGCACGTTTGGCGGGAAATATTGGTTTTCCAGCGAGTACGGTGGCTCAAGAAGCAACGGCCAAGGATGATCTTGTGATGGAACTTTCTAGTTTTCAGTTAATGGGAATTGAGACGTTTCACCCACAAATTGCAGTAATTACAAATATTTTTGAAGCACACTTGGATTATCATGGTTCGCGGAAAGAATATGTTGCTGCAAAATGGGCCATTCAAAAAAACATGACCGCAGAGGACACCTTGATTTTAAATTGGAATCAAGTAGAGCTTCAAACGTTAGCCAAAACCACAGCTGCCAACGTATTGCCTTTTTCAACGAAAGAAGCAGTAGAAGGGGCTTATCTTTTAGATGGGAAATTATATTTTAATGAAGAATATATTATGCCCGCCGATGAGCTAGGGATTCCTGGCAGTCACAATATTGAAAATGCACTCGCAGCGATTTGTGTAGCTAAATTAAAAAATGTATCGAATGTTCAGATTAGACAAACTTTGAAAAACTTTTCGGGCGTTCCCCATCGAACGCAATTTGTTGGCGAAGTTCAGCAAAGACGTTTTTATAACGATTCAAAAGCAACCAATATTTTAGCTACAGAGATGGCGTTAAGTGGGTTTGACAACCAAAAGCTACTTTTACTTGCGGGTGGCTTGGATCGCGGTAACTCATTTGATGAATTGGTTCCTGCTCTGCTGGGACTCAAAGCAATTGTTTTATTTGGAGAAACTAAAGAAAAATTGGCGGAAGTTGCTAAAAAAGCGAACATTGAAACAATTTTATTTGCTGAAAATGTTCAAACGGCGGTTACCATTGCCTTTGATTATTCGGAAAAAGATGATACTATTTTACTATCACCTGCTTGCGCAAGTTGGGATCAATACCCGAATTTTGAAGTACGCGGGGAAGCCTTTATGCAAGCTGTTCAACAATTAAAAGAAAGTGAAATGTGAGAAAATGAAGATACTAGTAACTGGTGGTGGCACAGGTGGGCATATCTATCCTGCGTTATCCTTCGTCGAACACGTCAAAAAAGAAGCACCTGCTACAGAATTCTTGTATGTGGGAACAGAAAATGGTCTAGAAAGTCAAATTGTGCCAAAGGCGAAAATTCCATTTAAAACGATTAAAATTCAAGGATTCAAGCGTTCGCTAAGTCCTCAAAATTTTAAAACAATTTATTTATTTTTAACAAGCATTAATAAAGCAAAAAAAATTATTCGTGAATTTCAACCAGATGTGGTCATTGGTACAGGCGGTTATGTTTCTGGTGCAGTGGTTTATGCGGCCCACCAATTAAAAATACCGACAATTATTCATGAACAAAATAGTATCCCCGGAATGACAAATAAATTTTTAAGTCGTTATGTGGATAAAATTGCGATTTGTTTTCCGGATGTCGCTAGTTTTTTCCCGAAAGAAAAAACAATTTTGACAGGGAACCCGCGGGGACAAGAAGTCGTAACGGTGGAAAAGTCAGCTATTTTATCAGAGTTTGGCTTGGATCCAGCAAAGAAAACGGTGGTTTTATTTGGCGGAAGTCGTGGCGCCTTGAAAATCAATCAAGCGTTTGAACAGGCCTTTCCTTTGTTTGAAGAGAGAGAGTATCAAGTTTTATACGCTTCAGGAGAAAGATATTATCAGGAACTTCAAGAAAGTCTAAAGCTTTCTGAAAAGAAATTGACAAACATAAGTGTGCAACCGTATATTGATAAAATGGTTGAAGTGATGGCTAATACCGATTTAATGGTGGGACGTGCAGGAGCAACCTCAATTGCGGAGTTCACCGCATTAGGATTACCAGCAATTTTAATTCCGAGTCCTTACGTCACGAATGATCATCAAACGAAAAACGCGCAAAGCTTAGTAAAAGTTGGTGCTGTTGAAATGATTCCAGATACAGAATTGACCGGCGCTCGTTTAGTTGCGGCAATTGATGATATTTTATTAAACAATGAAAAAAGACAACAGATGGCAACGGCGTCCAAAGGGGAAGGCATCCCAGATGCAAGTGATCGTTTGTATCAAGTTGTGAAAACGTTAGTCTGAGATAGGAGGTGTGGAAGATTAGTAACGAGAACGATATATTCAAAAAAAGAAAACCATTACCTCCAAAAAAATCGGAAGAGTCTCAACCTGAACTGACACCTTGGCAAAAACAAAACCAAGAATATTTGAAGAAGCAAGCGGAAGAAGCTGCTTCAAAAGGTGAAAACGAACAAGCAAAAGTCACCATCACTTTACAAGAACAAAGTCAAGAAGAGCCTCAACAACATCTTCCACAAGAAACAGTGGAAGAAGAGGAGCATTTTGCAGATCGTTTACCGAACGTTAAGAAAACACGGAACAAGCGCTTATATAGGCGTTTAGCCTTTATTTTAACTTGTTTAGGGACAGCCATTTTAGTGGCATTGTATTTTGTTTCGCCTCTTAGTCGATTGAGTGAAGTAACAGTTTCAGGTAACAAAAGTGTGGAGAGTCAAGCGATTATTCAGCAGTCAAAACTTGAAACGGGCAGTGGCTTATGGGAGCAGTATTCAAATAGAAATTATTTTTCTGCAAATATTCAGAAAAAGTTTCCAATTATAAAAAAGGCGAACATTAAGTTAAATGGTATTAATTCATTTAAAATTGATATTCAAGAGTATCAAATTGTCGCTCTTGCTGCGACTAAAGGCGGCTATCATCCGATTTTAGAGAATGGTAAAACTTTGGCGGAGACCACCAAAGCTGCTGAAAGTGGCAAACCAATTTTTGAGAATTTCAAAGAGGATATATTAATCCCTGAATTAATGGCCTCTTACAACAAATTACCTCAAGAAATTAAACAAGGAATTTCAGAAATTAAATATGCACCATCCAAAACCAATAAAGACTTGATTAATGTCTATATGAATGATGGAAATCGAGTGATTGTTAATATTTCTGATTTAAGTGAAAAAATGGCTTATTATTCACAAGTAGCCGAGCAAATGGACAAACCTGGAATCGTTGATATGGAAGTCGGCATTTTTTCTTATCCGTATGAAAAAGAAAGTGAAGAAACGGGCAGTGAAGTTTCCGAAGATTCAGCGGTTGAAAATCAAGAAGTTGCGGACCCAAATGCAGGCGTAGCAACGGATGAAGCGAATAACGGTACGCCGACAAATGGAGAAAATCAAGAAGTGCAACAAGCAGAATAAGTTTTTTACAAAAATGTTTCAAAAATTAACGAACAAATTCGTATAATCTGCTTTCTAAAACCCCCATTTTTATGGTAAAATTGGAAGAAGTGAATAATACTAAAAAAGAGATAGTTAAACGGACGCCTTTGTCCGCTTAGATATTGGAATTAATAGGAGGAGGAATTCCGTTCATGGCAAAAACAGGAATGTATGTAGGCCTCGATATTGGTACAACTTCTGTCAAAGTAGTTGTCGCTGAATATATTGAAGGTCAAATGAACATCATCGGCGTTGGAAATGCAAAATCAGACGGTTTGAATCGAGGGATTGTCGTCGATATTGATCAAACAGTTCAAGCAATCCAACGGGCCGTTCGACAAGCCGAAGAAAAAGCCGGCATTCAAATTAAAAGCGTAAATGTTGGATTACCAGCGAATTTATTAGAAGTAGAAAGCTGTCAAGGAATGATAGCTGTTAGCAGTGAATCAAAAGAAATTACAGATGAGGATGTGCGCAACGTCGCATCTGCAGCTTTGGTTCGTTCAACTCCTCCTGAACGTCAAATTGTTGCAATCTTACCGCAAGACTTTACCGTCGACGGCTTTGAAGGCATCAAAGACCCACGTGGAATGCTTGGCGTTCGCATGGAGATGTTTGGCGTTGTCTATACTGGACCAAAAACAATCATCCATAACATCCGTAAATGTGTTGAAAAAGCTGGCTTAGGAATTAACGAATTAGTGATTACACCGCTTGCTTTAACAGAAACAATTTTAACAGATGGCGAAAAAGACTTTGGAACAATTGTTATTGATATGGGTGGCGGTCAAACAACGACATCTGTTATCCACGACAAACAATTGAAATTTACTCATGTTAACCAAGAAGGCGGCGAGTTCATCACGAAAGATATCTCAATCGTATTGAATACTTCTTTTAACAACGCCGAAGCCTTAAAAATTAATTATGGGGATGCTTATCCAGAAAGAACTTCAGCAAACGAAGAGTTTCCTGTTGATGTTATCGGTAAGTCAGAGCCTGTAAGAGTGGACGAACGTTACCTTTCAGAAATTATTGAAGCGCGTGTGGAACAAATTTTGAGAAAATCAAAAGAAGTTCTGGATGAAATTGATGCGTTTGAATTACCTGGAGGCGTTGTGTTAACTGGTGGCGCCGCTAGTATGCCAGGTATTGTCGATTTGGCGCAAGAGATTTTTGAAGCCAACGTAAAACTATACGTACCAAATCACATGGGCTTACGTAACCCAGTCTTTGCTAATGTCATTAGCATTGTGGAATATTCAGCGCAACTAAACGATATTTATCACATTGCCAAATATGCAATCCCTGGTGAAAAATCGAAACCAGCACAATCAGTCGCTGTCCAACAAGAAGTTCGCTATGACACATATGCTGAACAGCCTCAAGAAGAATACGAAGAATTCAACGAACGTGAGT
Source organism: Enterococcus sp. DIV1537a (assembly GCF_051712085.1). Lineage (NCBI taxonomy): Bacteria > Bacillati > Bacillota > Bacilli > Lactobacillales > Enterococcaceae > Enterococcus > Enterococcus sp. DIV1537a. The sequence continues at coordinate 796,936 of NZ_JBIOOE010000001.1, forward strand.
CTGGTGAAAAAGTGACAGGCAAAATCAAAGACTTCTTCTCGAACATTTTCGACTAATCACACAAACAGGAGGATACGATATCATGGAATTTTCATTAGACAATAACATTAACAACGGTGCAGTCATTAAAGTTATCGGTGTAGGTGGCGGCGGCGGAAACGCTGTAAACCGTATGATCGAAGAAAACGTTAAAGGCGTGGAATTTATCACAGCCAATACAGACGTTCAAGCATTAAAACATTCAAAAGCAGAAACAGTGATTCAATTAGGCCCTAAATACACTCGTGGTTTAGGTGCCGGTTCACAACCTGAAGTTGGCCAAAAAGCTGCAGAAGAAAGTGAACAAGTGATTTCAGAATCATTACAAGGCGCGGATATGATTTTCATTACTGCTGGTATGGGTGGCGGAACTGGTACAGGTGCTGCCCCAGTAGTTGCAAAAATCGCTAAAGAATTAGGCGCTTTAACAGTTGGTGTAGTAACTCGTCCATTTAGTTTTGAAGGTCCAAAACGTGGTCGTTTTGCCGCTGAAGGAATTGCCTTATTAAAAGAAAACGTTGATACACTATTAATTATCTCAAACAACCGCTTATTAGAAGTCGTTGACAAGAAAACGCCAATGCTTGAAGCATTTAGAGAAGCTGATAATGTATTACGTCAAGGTGTTCAAGGGATTTCGGATTTAATCACTGCACCAGGTTACGTAAACTTGGACTTTGCTGACGTGAAAACAGTGATGGAAAACCAAGGAACAGCTTTAATGGGGATTGGTGTAGCGAGCGGCGAAGAACGCGTAATTGAAGCAACGAAAAAAGCTATTTCTTCACCATTGTTAGAAACATCAATCGATGGTGCGGAACAAGTCTTATTAAACATTACTGGTGGCTTAGACATGACCTTGTTTGAAGCACAAGATGCTTCAGATATCGTTACAAATGCTGCTTCAGGTGATGTGAACATCATCCTAGGTACATCAATCAACGAAGATTTAGGCGACGAAATTCGTGTAACAGTTATCGCTACAGGTATTGATGAATCAAAAAAGGATAGAAAACCGCACCGTCAAACAAGACAAGCGGTTCAACCAATGCAACAAACAACTCAATCTGTGGAAATGGATCAACCAAAATCACAAGAAGAAGCAAGTGCTTTTGGCGATTGGGATATTCGCAGAGAACAAAATACACGTCCAAAAGTTGATGAATCTTCATTAGAACAAGTAGACAAAAAAGAATTTGACACATTCCACCGTGAAGAACCAAATCACAATGATGACGAATTAAGTACGCCACCATTTTTCCGCAGAAAACGATAAGGAGCATCGATTAGAAATGATAGCTGAAAACTTAACAAATATTAATAATCAACTTCAGCTAGCATGCAAAAGCTCACAGCGCTCTGTTGCTGATGTGACAATGATTGGCGTCACTAAATCAGTAGGAATTGAGGAAGCAGCAGAGCTTGTTCAGCTTGGTGTCCAGAATTTAGCTGAAAACCGAGTAGATAAGTTACTAGAAAAGAAAGCTGGATTGGAAAAATTTAATGATATTCAGTGGCATTTAATTGGTAATTTACAACGTAGGAAGGTAAAATTAATTATTAATGAGATAGATTATTTTCATGCATTAGATAGTCTGAGTCTAGCCAAAGAAATTCAAAAAAGAGCAACGAAAGTTATTCGTTGTTTTGTTGAGGTGAATATAACTGGGGAAGAAAGCAAGCACGGCTTTCGTAAAGAAGACGTCTTACCTTTCATTCAAGAACTTGCTGATTTGGACAAAATTCAAATCGTCGGTCTAATGACTATGGCACCTTTTGGGGCAAGTGAAGAAGTATTACATGCAACATTTAGAGAATTAAAAGAGCTACAAATGACCGTAAATGAGAAACATTTATCTTTTGCTCCTTGTACAGAACTTAGCATGGGAATGAGTAACGATTTCCCAATCGCAGTTGAAGAAGGTGCAACTTTTATACGAATCGGAACAGCGTTATTCAGAGATGCGTAAAGGAGAGGAATTTATGTCAATTTTTAACAAGGATGCGTTATCGAGCTTTTTTGGCTTATCTGGCGAAGAAGATGATTATTATGATAACTACGAAGAATATGAAGAGCGCAAAGCAGTTAATGAACCACCGCGTCGTGCAGCTCGGCCTAAACCACAACGCCCTGTTCAACAACAGGAAAGTTACAGTCAGCCAGCTTATACACAACAAAGTGAGCCTGTAGTTGAAAAACCTTCTGCACGCTATCGTTCTGCTGAAGCGCATCAAGAAAGAGACACACAACAAGCTGCTTACACAGAGAAAAAAGTGGTTTCTATGCGTAGTTCTAATCAATCAGCGACTACGAATACAAGACGAGCACAAGAAAGCACCGCCAATGCAAAAACACATAAAATTACTATTATTGAACCACGTGTGTATTCAGAAGCAATGAGCATTGCGAAACATTTATTTGCTGAAGAAGCTGTGCTAGTTAATTTTACATTAGTAGAAGAAGACCAAGCACGACGCATCGTTGATTTCTTAACTGGTACTGTGTATGCTTTAGACGGAGATATTCAGCGCGTTGGCAATGAAATCTTCTTATGCACACCAGCGAATATGGAAATTGATAGTGCGACAGCACAATCTTTAGCCAACAAACAATTCTTTGATTTCTAAGCCTTAGGGAGGTGTTATTATCGCAACACTGATTACTCTATTATACAAAGGCGTTCAAATCTATTCAGGATTACTAGTGATTTACGCGCTACTTTCATGGTTTCCAGGAGCATATGATTCTGCTTTCGGGCGTTTGCTCTCTAGAATTTGTGAACCATACTTAAGTTTGTTTGACCGTTTGAATTTAAGGATTGGAATGGTTGGATTTAACGTAATGGTAGGGATTATTATCCTTAACCTAGCAGCGGGTGGCTTAGCAGTCATTTTACGAGCTATTGTTTATTAATAACTTTTAGAAAGGATGATTTATCTATGAACGCAAATGTGTATCAACATTTCCGCAAAGATGAACATCCTTTTATTGACACTGTCGGGGATTGGCTAGAGCAAGTAGAGATGCAATACGCGCCTTATTTGACAGACTTTCTTGATCCTAGACAGGCGTATATTTTGGAAACGTTGATTCGACAAAACAGTGATTTATCGTTTACTTTTTATGGTGGTTATGAGCAAGCAGAACGAAAACGCTGCTTGATTTATCCAGCGTATTACATACCAGAAGAGACAGATTTTGGTGTTGTATTATTTGAAATTATTTATCCATCTAAATTTGCGACATTATCTCATGGGAAAATTTTAGGCACCTTGATGAATGTTGGGGTTCGTAGGGAAGCCTTTGGAGATATTATTTCCGATGGTGATAAGTGGCAGGTTTTTATAGCACAAGAAGTAGCTGGCTTCGTTGTTAACCAAGTCGACAAAATTGGTAAAATTACTGTTCGCTTAGAAGAACGGGATTATACACAAATTTTGATACCGAAGGATGGTTGGCAAGAAGAGCGAACGACTATGAGCTCTTTGCGGCTGGATAGTGTGATTTCCGCCGTATTTAATATTTCAAGGCAGCGATCAAAACAATTGATCGAATCTGGTAAAGTAAAAGTCAATTGGACAGAAACGACACGACCAGATTTTGCTTTAGGCTTATTAGATATTGTTTCGATACGAGGATTTGGGCGCCTTCAGATTCAAGAATTAGAAGGAAAAACAAAGAAAGAAAAATTTCGTGTCCTCTTAGGGGTATTGAGAAAATAATCTCGAACTTTTGTTTAAGAAAACCATTTTGGCTGTTCATTCAGACGAAGTTGTGTATAATAAAAAAAGTAAGATATTTGCTATTTCAGGATTAGTATGAGAATGTGTTCATAAGGGGTTTTACAAAAATAATCCAAAGAGGTGAAGGAATATGGCATTAACTCCATTAGATATTCAAAACAAAGACTTCTCAACAAAAATGAGAGGCTATAACCAAGACGATGTAGATGACTTTTTAGATCAAGTCACACGTGATTATGAAGATGCATTACAAAAAAATCGTGAACTTGAGAAATCATTAAAACACGCAGAAGAAAAATTACAATACTTCAATGAATTGAAAGATGCATTGAACCAATCAATTATTGTTGCACAAGATACCGCTGATAAAGTGAAATCAAGTGCCAATAAAGAATCAGAAATGATTATCACTTCGGCAGATAACCAAGCCAAAGAAACCTTGGTAGAAGCTGAACGTAAATCAAATGCAATGATTGCAGATGCTGAAGCGAAATCAACACAAATCTTAGCAGAAGCAATTGAACGTGCCCGTCAATTAGCTGGGGAAACAGAAGACTTGAAGAAGAAAACACGTGTCTTCCATCAACGCTTAAGCTTAATGCTTGAAACTCAATTAGAGCAAGTAAAGAGTGAAGAGTGGGAAGAGATTTTAAAGCCTTTTTCTAGTTATGTCGGAGACAAACATACAGCAGTTAAGGAAATTCTTGATGAACAAGACCTTGACAACGAAAATGAAACTGTTGTAAACTCTGAAGAGAACACAGATGCTGTAGTAGAAAAAAAGCCTGTAATTGAAGTCACTGAAGAAACAATTGAAGAAGAATCAAAATAGATAGAACAGAACGTTTAATGTTTATTCTTAGCAGCGAGTCAATGATAGTGAAAGTTTGACAGACACTGGCATTAAACAGATCCTCTATCCTAGATGCAGTTCTGAACACTTGAGTAGGAACTGCCGGATAATTACCGTTATCAATTTCAGAGAAAGTAGGGGCAACTCTACTTTGAATTTGGGTGGTAACACGAGTACTTCGTCCCTTGGGATGGAGTACTCTTTTTTTATCTACTTTTATCAGCTATCGTTCATCTTTAGTATGAACTAACACAATTAAATCGATAAAATGAAAGCGAGGCAAATGCATATGAAAATGAAAGAAACATTGCAATTAGGAAAAACAGCTTTTCCAATGCGTGGGAACTTGCCAAACCGTGAAGCAGAATGGCAAAAAGACTGGGAAGAAAAAGGCTTATATGAACAACGTCAAAAATTAAACGAAGGAAAACCAACCTTTGTTTTACATGATGGCCCTCCGTATGCAAACGGAAATATTCATTTAGGACATTCTTTGAATAAAATCAGTAAAGATATTATTATTCGTTCAAAATCAATGTCTGGTTTCCGTTCTCCTTATGTGCCTGGTTGGGATACCCATGGTTTACCAATTGAGCAAGTGTTAACCAATAAAGGGGTTAAACGTAAAGAAATGACTGTCGCTGAGTATCGCGAAAAATGTAAAGAGTATGCCTTATCACAAGTCGATAAACAACGTAACGATTTTAAACGTTTAGGTGTGTCAGGCGATTGGGAACATCCATATATTACGTTAGATCCAGAGTATGAAGCAGCAGAAATTCGTGTTTTTGGTAAGATGGCAGAAAAAGGCTATATTTATAAAGGCTTAAAACCAATTTATTGGTCTCCTTCAAGTGAATCTTCTTTAGCAGAAGCAGAAATTGAATACAAAGATGTAAAATCACCTTCTATTTACGTAGCTTTTAATGTGGCCGATGGTAAAGGTCTTTTAGATAACGAGACAGCCTTCGTCATCTGGACGACAACCCCTTGGACATTACCAGCCAACTTAGGTATTTCAGTTAATCCTGATTTTACGTATGTTGAAGTGAAGGCAGACGGTCGTAAATTTGTAATTGCTAAAGATTTATTAGCAACAGTTAAAGAAGCGGTTGGTTGGGAAGAAGTAGAAGTCTTGCGAGAATTTTCTGGTGAAAAATTAGATCGTATGACAGCTCAACATCCATTCTATGATCGAACATCACTTGTTATGCTAGGCGACCACGTGACGCTAGATGCTGGGACTGGCTTAGTTCATACCGCACCAGGGCATGGTGAAGATGACTATATCGTTAGCCGTAAATATGATTTACCTGTTATTTCTCCTGTTGACAGCCGTGGGGTCTTTACAGATGAAGCACCTGGTTTTGAAGGAATTTTCTATGACAAAGCGAATCCAATGATTACTGAGTTATTAGAAGAAAAAGGCGCGTTATTAAAATTAGATTTCTTTACGCATAGTTATCCACATGACTGGCGTACCAAAAAACCAGTTATTTACCGTGCAACGCCACAATGGTTTGCTTCAATCTCTAAATTCCGTCAAGATATTTTAGATGAAGTTGAGAAAGTTGACTGGCTAATTCCTTGGGGAAAAACACGTTTGTATAATATGATTCGTGACCGTGGTGATTGGGTAATCTCTCGCCAAAGAGCGTGGGGTGTGCCATTACCGATCTTCTATGCTGAAAATGGGGAAGCCATCATTACGCCAGAAACAATTGAACATGTAGCGAATTTATTTGCAGAACATGGATCAAATATCTGGTTTATGCGTGAAGCAAAAGAGTTACTACCAGCAGGCTTTACACATCCAGGTTCACCAAATGGCGAGTTTACCAAAGAAACAGATATCATGGACGTTTGGTTTGACTCAGGTTCTTCACATGAAGGAGTTTTACGAGAAAGAGAAGAGTTAACTTTCCCAGCAGATATGTATTTAGAAGGTTCTGACCAATATCGTGGTTGGTTTAACTCAAGTATTACAACAAGTGTTGCTATCAATGGGGTAGCGCCTTATAAATCAATCATTTCTCAAGGGATGGTTCTCGATGGCGAAGGCCGTAAGATGAGTAAATCGTTAGGCAATACTATCTTACCTGAAAAAGTTATCAATCAAATGGGGGCAGATATCTTACGCTTGTGGGTAAGTAGTGTTGACGCGGAAGCCGATGTGCGTGTCTCAATGGATATCTTAAACCAAGTATCTGAAGTGTACCGGAAAATCCGTAATACTATGCGTTTCTTGTTAGCGAATACGAGTGATTTTAATCCAGCTGAGCATACTGTAGCTTATGCTGATTTACGTTCTGTAGATAAATACATGACGGTTCGTTTAAATCAAGTCATTCAAGAAATCCGTGAAAATGGTTATGAAAAATATAATTTCATGCATATTTATCGGACAGTTATGAACTTCTTAACTGTAGATTTATCTTCTTTCTATTTAGACTTTGCGAAAGATGTCGTTTATATTGAAGCTGAAAACGATTATCAACGTCGTTGTATGCAGACTGTTTTCTATCAAACATTGGTTTCATTAACAAAATTATTGACACCAATTATTCCACATACAGCGGAAGAAATTTGGAGTTTCTTACAAGAAGAAGAAGAGTATGTGCAATTAGCTGAATTCCCAGGTTACGAAACGTTTACTAATGAAGAAGAATTGATGGATACATGGGCAGCCTTTATGGATTTCCGTGACAATGTCTTAAAAGCGTTGGAAGAAGCTCGTCATTCTAAATTAATCGGTAAATCGTTAGAAGCTAAAGTGACCGTTTATCCAAATGAACAAATTCGTCAATTAATGACAGCTGTTGATGCAGATATTGCTCAATTACTAATTGTTTCCGACTTTGAAGTATCAAAAGAAGTAGCACCTAGTGAAGCTGTTCAATTTGAAGACATGGCTATTTTAGTTGAAAAAGCAGAAGGCGAAACGTGTGACCGTTGTCGTTCCGTTCGTCAAGATGTCGGCTCAGATGAAAAATTACCAACACTTTGTGGCCGTTGTGCACACATTGTTGAAGAAAATTATCCAGAAGCGGTTGCTGAAGGATTCGAATAAACAAGGAAAAAAATCCGCTAGTCGTTAACTAGCGGATCTTTTTTGGCTTATTTATTGATCAAGTTGACCGCGGTCACGGTACCAGTTATCTGGTTGCCATTCCCAAGTAAAGCCATCTTTTTCTAATAAGTCGAAGGCAGCTTGCGGGCCCATTGTGCCAGCGGCATAATTAGGGAAAGAAACGTCTGTTTTATCCCAAGCATGTCGAATAATGTCAACAATGCGCCAAGATTGGGCAACTTCGTCCCAATGAGAGAAGTTTGTACTATCGCCATTTAGGCAGTCTAATAGAAGTTTTTCGTATGCTTCTGGACTATTTTCAGTCATTTCAGCACTTTGACGGAAATCAAGTTTCACTGGAGTTGTATTGAACCCTTGACCGATTTCTTTTCCATTTAAGGTTAATGAAAATCCTTCAGTTGGTTGGATATAGATAGTTAAAACATTCGGTGGTAAATCGGTTTTATCGCATTCTTCACACGTATCATCTTTAAAGACATTAATAGGTACTTGTTTAAAGACGATGTTAATGCGTGTACCTTTTTCAGTTAATCGTTTACCTGTGCGAACATAGAAAGGGACGCCAGACCAACGGAAATTATCAATTAAAAATTTACCAGCAACAAAAGTTTCAGTAGATGAAGTTTCTGCCACATTCGGTTCATCACGATAGGCTGCAAATGTTTGATCAGCTAGCTGACCTTCGCCGTATTGGCCACGCACGAAATTTTGAAGGGCTTCTTCTTCAGAATAAAGGCGGATGGCACGTAAAGCTTTTACTTTTTCAGTCCGAATTTCTTTTTCAGAAAAGGCAACAGGAGGCTCCATAGAAAGCAATGCAACGACTTGTAAAATATGATTTTGAACCATATCTTTTAGTGCGCCACTGTGGTCGTAATAGCCGCCACGATCCTCGACACCTAAGCTTTCAGCGAAGGTGATTTGGACATTATCAATGTAACGATTGTTCCATTGTGATTCAAAAATATTATTGGCAAAACGAATGGCTGAAATATTTTGGATCATTTCTTTGCCTAAGTAATGGTCAATTCGGAAAATATCTTGTTCAGGAAATGCAGCACGAATTTCTTCATTTAATTCGTAGGCAGATTCATAATCAGAACCAAATGGCTTTTCGATAATTAGACGATCAAAGCCTTCTTCCGAAATAATATGTTGTGATTTCAAGTGATTAACAATGGTTCCAAAGAATTGAGGGGCCATAGCTAAATAGTAAACGTGATTGCCTTCTAAGTGGTATTGTTCATTTAGTCGATCAGATAATTCTTTTAAGGTATTATAATGTTCCGTATCATTCACATTATGTGATTGGTAATAGAAATGACTAGAAAATTCAGTTGCCTCTTCGGCCGTGGGATTTAAGTCTTGAATGGTTTCACGAACGATTTCACGATAGTATTCGTCTGTCCATTCCCGACGTGCGGTACCAATCACCGCAAAACGCTCAGCTAATAATCCTTTTTTATATAAGCGGAACAGGGAAGGATACAATTTGCGTTTGGCAAGATCACCTGTCCCCCCGAAAATAGTAAATAATGCTACTTTTTCATTCATTAGTTTTCCTCACTTTCTCTAATCAACGGCTCAACAAAAATTGTGTTTGCTGCTTTAAAGCTGACGGATAATTCTTTGTTTTCATTATAAATGGTGATCGGTCCTTCATATGCAGCAATTTCTTTAATCGTATATTCTTCTTGAATATTTAAATCAATGGAAACTAAATAATCCAGTAATTCTTTTTCGTCTAAGACACGTGCAATCCGAACTTTTGTGCCAACAGGGTAGTCTGTTAACGTTTGGCGTTTCTCCTCATGAATGGGTTGATTATCTTCGGGAATAACACCACCGTGTGGACAAAATTCTGGATGATTTAAATAATCCGCTAAACGGTTCACAAGCGTCTGTGAAGTAACATGTTCTAAAACTTCTGCCTCTTCGTGCACATCATTCCAAGTGTAATTTAAGTGCTCTACTAAAAAGACTTCCCAGATTCGGTGTTTGCGAATTAACGTACTCGCTTTTTTTAAGCCTTTTTCAGTTAATTGTACCCCTTGATAAGGAGAATGCTCAACCAAATCTTCTTTTACTAACTTTGAAATCATCTCACTAACCGAAGCTGCCGAAACATCGAGTCCAGAAACAATTTGTTTATTATTCACTTTAACTTCGTCGCCACCTAATTCAAAAATTAATTTTAAATAGTCTTCGCGATTTGGTGTCATAGGGGCTCATCCTTTCAAAAAAACATCATCCTAAGTTTATCAGAAAAAGGCGCATTTGACTATTTAATAATATTCAAGTTGTAAGAAAACTTTCTGAATGCTTTTGCAAGGGATGTAAAAAAATAAATCACCCACCGCACATACTTCATTTTATGTGTCGTGGGTGATTTATTAATTGTAAATGGCCCGTTCTAGTGTGTAGGTTTCGTCGTCGGCTTCATCGTAAAGCGTCGCAGGGACACCATTTTCACATTGAATGATTAAATGGTAACCTAACTTGTCTAAGATAACTAAGCGTTTAGGGGTTAATTCAACAAGCAAGGCATGCGTTTGTTTGCCATCAATGAAAACATTGAAAGATGAGGTGATTTCTAAGGTGTGTTGCGTGGCTTTCTTCACGTCCACAAACCACCAATGCCCAGTATAGTTGTGTTGAAGCTCCTGTGGGGAAGGGAGCTGTTTATTTTTTTTCCAGAGGATAGAGCCTGCTAATCCAGTAAGTAAAGATGCACCAACCAAGAAAGTCCAATGTTTTTTCAAAGAAATTCCTCCTAACCTTCATTTTCATTTATTCGTCTTCGTTACCTTTATTATATAGAAATTGTCTAAAATATTCGACTAAATCGCTGAGAATTGACAAATATTTAATGATTGACACAAGATAGTAAAATTGTTGGTTTTGGTCTATACTTTTCCTTGTTTTTTTATGGTATAGTGTGTAAGAAAGGAAGTCTGTGTATGAAGTACCCGAATGTCCAACTTGCTTATTTTATCGAACGACCCAATCGGTTTATTGCACACTGTCGTTTAATGGAAACGAATGAAGAAGTAATCACACATGTCAAAAATACTGGCAGAGGGAAAGAAGTTTTTTTACCAGGTGCTGTTGTGGCGCTTAGTTATCAACCATCGCCTAAAAGAAAAACAGATTACGATTTGATTGCAGTAAAAAAAGGTTCTTTTTGGATTAATATTGATAGCCAAGTACCGAATACATTAGTCAATGAAGCGTTAAAAAATGGTCAAATTGTGCTTCCTGGTTTAGTTGGTACGATCCAAACTGTTAAACGTGAGCAACGATTTGCACATTCAAAATTTGATTTTCTAGTGGAAACGGATGCGGACGAACAAGCTTTTGTCGAAGTGAAAGGCATGACTTTAGAAAATAAAGGCATCGGTGCTTTTCCTGACGCGCCAACACTTCGTGGCTTGAAGCATGTCACTGAACTAATAGCTGCAACTAAAGCGGGTTACCGCTGTTACATTTTGTTTGTGGTCCAATTTGAAGAAATTAAGCAAGCAACGATTCACCAAGAGATGCAACCTGCCTTTGCTGAAAATCTGGGTGCTGCAATTGATCAAGGTGTGCAAGTCCTTGCTTACAATTGCCACGTAACACCAGCAACGATTGAACTTAAGTCACAGGTAACCTTTGATTTATTACAGGCATTTGATGATCCTAATAAATAACTTGAAGAACTCCTAGCGCTTTAAGGCAGGGTAATTACGTGACTTTTGTACGAGAGATTACTATTATAAAGAGAGTAAATAAACAAAAAATGGAGGTTTTTGATTATGATACATTTAGGCGTAATTGGTACCAATTGGATTAGTCATCAATTTGTTGCAGCAGCTTTAGAAACGGGTGCGTATGATTTAACGGCTGTTTATTCTCGGAAACTAGCAACGGCACAAGAATTTGGTTCTCGCTATGGGGATGTGGAATATGCAATTGATTTAGAGACGTTTTTTGGTATTGCACATATGGATACGGTTTATATTGCCTCACCAAATTCATTACATTTTGAACAAGCGAAACAAGCAATTTTAGCGAAAAAAAATGTAATTGTTGAAAAACCAGCTTTTTCAACGCCTGATGAGATGGCAGAAATTATTGAATTAGCGAATAAAAATCGTGTGTATTTCTTTGAAGCGGCCCGTAATATTCATGAGCAAAGTTTCCAAAAAATTGCTGAATTATTGCCATTAAAAAACCAAATTTTAGGTGCGAATTTTACGTATATGAAATATTCTTCTCGCTATGATCAAGTATTAGAAGGCAAAGAGCCAAATATTTTTTCTCCTCATTTTTCTGGGGGAGCCTTAGCAGATTTAGGCGTTTATTTAGTTTATGCAGCCTTAGGCTGGTTTGGCGTACCAAACGAAAGCCATTATTTTGCTAGTAAAATTGCGACAGGTGTCGATGGCTTAGGAACAATTATTTTACGTTATGATCAGTTTGATGTGACGTTAAGCACTGGGAAAATTAGTGATTCTTTTGCGCCATCCGAAATTTACTTTGAAAACGGGACCTTGATTTTAGATAGTGTCAATGCTATTTCTTCGGCTGAGTACCATGATCGCGCACATGAAGAACGTGATGTCTTAGATATTCAAGTAGCCGATAATCCAATGATTGAAGAAGCCCGTGATTTTGCAGCAGTTTTAAATAACCCAACAGATAAGTATTGGGGCACCAAGTATGAAGAATGGGTTGAGCTTGCTCGAAATGTCAATAAAGTAGTCACTGATTTACGTCATAGTGCCGGCATTATTTTTGATGCTGATAAATAAGAATTAAGCGATAGGAAAGGAACAATATGAGATTTTTAGAACAACTTCCAGAGGCTTGGCAAGAACAGTGGCAAGCTTCTGGCTTTAACGAACCATCAACAATTCAAGAAAAAAGTTTTACGCCCCTTCGCGAAGGAGAAAATGTTTTAGGAATTTCGCCGACAGGAACTGGAAAAACACTTGCTTACATGCTGCCTTTACTCTTAACTGTTGAAAAAGGACAGGGAAATCAATTGTTGATTATTGCTCCGTCTCAAGAATTAGCTATGCAAATTGCTGAAGTTGCTCGGACTTGGGCTAAGCCACTTCAATTAACGGTTCAAACGTTAATCGGCGGGGCAAATGTTTCACGCCAGATTGACAAGTTAAAAAAACGTCCCGAAGTGTTAATCGGAACACCAGGTCGGATTTTAGAGTTAATGAAGAATAAAAAAGTCAAAGCTCAGTTGTTAAAAACAATCGTAATGGATGAAGTTGATCAACTTTTCCAAGAGGAAGAGCTAAGTTTAACCAAGCAAATTTTGACACACACACCAACCGAATACCAACTTGTTTTTTATTCAGCGACTGCTGATCGTGTCGTGAATCAAGCGCAATCTTTAAGCCAAAAATTACAGGTGATTGATGTGACGGAAGAAGATACTTCAGCAGGTCAAGTCGCCCACTACTTTATTCGGTTAGCACCAAGAAAAAAAGCTGATTACTTACGTCGTTTGGCCCATACAGAAGCATTCAGAAGCATGGTCTTTTTCAATCAAGTTGCTGATTTAGGTGCAGCAGAAGAAAAATTAGTTTATGAGAATGTGCCAGCTATTGGTCTGGCTTCAGATCAAAGTAAACAGTTGCGTAAATTGGCGATCGATCAATTTAAAGCAGAACGAGTGAAGTTGTTATTAACCACGGATATTGCGGCACGGGGCTTAGATTTCACAGGGGTCCCTTACGTCGTAAACGTAGATGTTCCTTTAACCGAAGAGAGCTATATTCATCGTTCTGGTCGCGTTGGCCGGATGGGTGCACAAGGGGCAGTGATTACGTTTATCAACGATGGCACCAAAAGGGATTATCAACGTTTGATGAAACAATTGGCCATTCCTTGTCAGGAAATCTTTTTATATGATGGTGCACTTCATGAGCAGCCAAAAGCCAAAGATGAACTAGAAAAAAAGAACGTAGCCAAAGATACGTATTCAGAAAAAAAGAGTACGAAAGAAAGAAAACCAGAAACAGTAAATTCTGTTGTCAAAGAACCACAAGAAACACGCAAAAAGAAGAAAAACAAAAAGAAAAACACGAAAAACAAAGGAGCTCGTAAAGCGAAGAAATAACGCTTTACGAGCTTCAAGCAGAACGTTGTATCGAGGAGGATTCCATGAAATCTCGGAAGGAAGAAATCTTAGCGTTACTTCAAAAAAATGAAACTGGCTTAACGGCAGGAGCGGTAGCAGAACAGTTAATGATTGATCGCAGTAATGCCAGCCGTTATTTAAATGAATTATTCAAAGAAAAGAAAATTACTAGAAGTACTGGACGTCCTGTTATCTATTCAGTGCCAACAATCAATGAAGGAGAACAAGTCCATGTAGATGAGTCTACCTCTGTTAGTTTTGACACATTAGTAGGTGCCAATGATTCTTTAAAAGTGAGTATTCAGCAGGCCAAGGCGGCTATTTTATATCCACCAAGAGGTTTGCATACGATTATTTTTGGGAAAACAGGAACAGGGAAATCTCTTTTTGCTGAATGTATGTACCGTTTTGCCATTGATTCAAAAACCTTAGATGAAGATGCCCCTTTTGTCTCTTTTAATTGTGCTGATTATGCACAAAACCCACAATTATTATTTGGTCATATCTTTGGCGTAAAAAAAGGCGCCTATACTGGTGCGAATGAAGATAGTCCAGGCTTAATGGCAAAAGCAGATGGCGGGATTCTCTTTTTAGATGAAATTCATCGCTTACCGCCAGAAGGTCAAGAAATGCTCTTTACGTTTATTGATAAAGGCGTGTACCGTCCATTAGGAGAAAGTGGTCAAACCTATGAAGCCTCTGTTCAAATTATTGGTGCGACAACGGAATCCTCAGAAAACTTTTTAACCACTTTTAATCGGCGGATTCCGATGTCGATTACATTACCATCTTTAGATGCACGGACGCTAGATGAGCGTTATGCCATCATTTCGTTATTTATTCAGCAAGAGGCAACACGTTTGGGCCAACAAATTGATATCGAACGCGAAGCAGTTTTGGCTTTTATGTTATACGATGCAGAAGGAAATATTGGTCAGGTGAAGCGGGACTTAAAATTAGTTTGTGCTAAGTCATTTCTTTATTATCGGACGCACAATTTAGAACATTTGGTTATCCGTAAACGGGATTTGTCGTTACCTGTCCAAAAAGGATTATTAAAAATTAAAGAAGTACCTGAGCGCTTGGATCAATTTGTCGATAGTAAAAGTAATTATTTATCTTTCCAGCCAGGTACCAACAAAATTGTTTGGTCGCAAGATCCAGCTAGAGACATGCAAGTTTACAATGAAATCGAAGAAAAAGTCGCTGACTTGTCTGAAGCTGACTTAGAAAATGTTGATTTAGAAGAATTGATTTCTAAAGATATGAATGCGTATTTTAAAAATTATGTCGAAGAATTAACCCAACATTCTTTACATAAGGAGTTATTACCAGAAGCTATTTGGGACTTAACGAATCGTCTTTATGATATCGCAGAAGAGCGTTTGGAACACACGTACAACGAAACAGCGCGCTTTGCCTTTGCGCTTCATTTACAAAGTACGATTGAACGTGTCAAAGAAGGTCACGTGATTGTCCATCCTGATTTAAATAATGTCCGTAAAAATATGAAAAAAGAATTTCAAGTAGCCTTAGATTTATCTTCTATTATTGAAGAAGAGAACAACATAGAGATTCCTTTCGATGAAATTGGCTTTATTAGTATGTTTTTATCTATTAATGTCGGTAAAGAAGAAAGAACTCCAGAAAATAATGTTGGTGTGTTCGTCTTAATGCATGGGGATTCTACTGCCTCAAGTATGTTGAAAACCGCCCAAGAACTTTTAGGAACGTCAATCGGAACAGCGATGAATATGCCGTTAACGATGGAAGTTCAAACAATGTATGAACAATTACGAAACCAAGTAATTACGCAAAAAGAATCGTTAAACAATGGGATTTTATTACTGACGGATATGGGTTCATTAAATTCGTTTGGAAATATGTTGTTTGAAGAAACAGGTATCCGAACGAAGGCGATTACAATGGCGAGCACAATGATTGTCTTAGAAGCTATTCGAATGGCAAGCGTGGGACGAAGTTTAGAGGACATTTACCAAAATATTCAACTTTCTTTTGAAAGCGTTGTGAGAGAACAATTTCGCTCTAGTCTGCAAAAACGTCAAAACGTAAAAAAAGCAGTAATCGTGACGTGCTTTACAGGAGAAGGGGTCGCCGCAAAACTATACCAACGAATCTTACCAGTTATTGATGAAACAAAAGTGGAACTGATTCAAATGCAATTTATTGAACGAGAAACGTTTAAAAAGCATATCGACAACTTGATGGAAGAATATGAAATTAAGGCCATTGCGGGAACTGTGGATGTTGAATATCAAAATATTCCCTTCTTTTCCGTCTATGATATTTTTGATGATGAAAAATTAAATGTATTGAAACGGATTGCTAGTGATGAAGTGGCAATTGATACAATTGTTCATTCACTAAGTGGCGTCATTACTTCTGTGGACTCCTTACAAAAATTAATTCTCATGTTACAAAAAACAGTTCATCAAATACAAACAGACATGCATATTATTGTTGAACCAGGGGTGGATGCCGGAATCATGATTCATTTGGCTTTTCTGGTAGATGCTTTAATTAAAGGAGAAGAAGCAAGAACTTTTCCAAACTTAGCGGAATATGTTAAAACACATCGTTTAGAAATCGATGTCGTACGCACGAATTTTATGTTAATTGAACGGGCGTATCGTGTGACGATCCCGGAAGCAGAAGTTGCGCATGTTACCCAAATGTTTTTAGAAAATGAAATTAAAAGTAAACAATAATAAATAAAAAAACATCAAGAAATGAGAAAACGCTCTCTTTTTTCTTGATGTTTTCTTTTTGTAAGTTACACACAATTTCATGTGTGTAAGCGTTTTCTTTTAGTGTGTGCACGCTTTTTTCGATGACAAAAGCTGTTATATCAGTATTTTAATGAGGAAAAAACTTGGCACAATTATTGCTATAAATAAAGTGTATAACGTCATAACTTTTAAGGAGATGAAGAAAAAATGGCAAAAAAAACAATTATGTTAGTTTGTTCCGCGGGAATGAGCACAAGTTTATTAGTAACAAAAATGCAAAAAGCAGCAGAAGATCGTGGCATGGAAGCAGACATCTTTGCAGTATCGGCTTCTGAAGCAGATACAAACTTGGAAAATAAAGAGGTGAATGTTTTACTTTTAGGTCCACAAGTTCGTTTCATGAAAGGGCAATTTGAACAAAAATTACAACCAAAAGGGATTCCTTTAGATGTCATTAACATGGCAGATTATGGCATGATGAATGGCGAAAAAGTTTTAGATCAAGCAATCTCATTAATGGGATAAGGAATTAAAACGTTTAAGAAAAGTGAATAGCAAACAAGGATAGTGCATGTTACCAAAGGTTTTATTTTGTACGCTCGATTCATTCGTTTAATGAGGCTACTGCCTTTTTAATAAATATAAATGGATACAGGAGGAATAAAAATGAACGGATTAATGGCATGGATGGAAAAATATATCTTACCAACTGCCGCAAAAATTGGTGCACAGAAACATCTGGTGGCACTAAGGGATGCTTTTATTGGTACATTACCTGCGACAATGGCTGGATCAGTCGCCGTAATGATTAACGCAATTATTCGAGATCTTCCCCAAGAGTTTGTCTCAACTTATGCGGCAAGTTTGGAAGCAGACAAAGGTATTTTTGCAGTATTGAATGTCATCATTGGGATTAATGGTTTTGTTTGGAATGGTACATTGGCTATCGCTGGTTTGATTTTCGCTTTTTCTTGGGGCTATAACTTAGCGAAAGCATACAATGTGAATGAGCTAGCTGGTGGGATTGTCAGTTTAGCTACCTTAATTTCAGGTGTTGCTTTTGCACCAAATAACACAGCTGAATTAGCTGTAAAAGTGCCAGAAAATATTGCCAACGCAATTAATGGGGCAGAAATTGGTGCATCAATTGCTAATAATCAATTGACTGTCAATCCATGGGGTTGGTTAAATCTCAATCATTTAAATGGTAACGCTTTCTTTACAGTGATGATTATGGGCGCTTTATCAACCATTATTTTTTGTAAATTAATGCAAGCGGATTTAACAATAAAAATGCCTGATTCTGTTCCGCCAGCAGTTTCAAAAGCGTTTGCGGCAATTTTACCAGCAACAATCGCGTTGTATGTCGTAGCAATTATTAACTTTACGGTGTCAAAACTTTCAGGCGGTCAATTATTAATTGACTTAATTCAAAAATATATCGCGGAACCGTTTCTTGGGTTATCACAAGGACTAGGAGCTGTGTTAATTGTAACGGTTTTTGTTCAAATTTTCTGGTTCTTTGGTATTCACGGTCCAAACGTTTTGGCACCAGTTCTTGAAGGAATTTGGGGACAAGCACAATTAATCAATATTGATATTTTCCAAAAAGGTTATGAAGGAAAAACAGGAACAGCTGCGGTTTTAGCCGCTATTGACGACGGTAAAGCCTACATGTGGGTCCGTGGTTCGTTTGATGCTTTTGCTTGGTTTGGTGGTTCAGGCGGTACAATTGTCCTAATTATTGCAATCTTGTTATTCTCCAAACGAGCAGATTATTTAACAGTCGGTAAATTATCATTAGGACCTGGGATCTTTAATATCAATGAACCGATTATGTTTGGTTTACCAGTTGTTCTGAATCCAATTATGTTTATTCCATTTGTAATTGCGCCATTAGTTGCTACTACAATTGGCTGGGTTGCAACGTATCTTGGGCTAGTCGCCCCAGTTTCTCAACAAGTCGCATGGGTGACACCGCCGTTGCTATTATCTTTCTTAGCGACAGGTGCCGACTGGCGCGCACCAATCGTAGCGTTGGTATGTATGGTAGTCACTTTCTTGATTTGGACACCGTTTGTTATCGCTGCTAACAAAATGGATCCTGCATTAGGCGAAAGTGAGCAATAGGCAATAAAAACAGCAATTACTTGTATAGAAAGGAGCGAGCGGCATGATTTCGATTGCAAGCGCAATGAAGCAAGAGGAAATTATTACTTTATTAGAGGCATATCAAGGGGAAAATGAAACATTTACTTTTAAAGAAAAGAATGGTATTAAGTTATTTTTTGAAGTTGAAGGAGACCCTGAAACTGCTGCACAAGTTGCAAAACAGCTGATTAAGGAACAACCTTGGGGTGGCGTTTTATACTTCCAAGCAACGGTAGTCTAAAAAGATAGGATGGATGAAAATGATTAGAAATGGATTATTTTTATGTAGTATTGGCTTCTTGATTGTTTTGTATTCGTTGAATCCCAGCTCCTTAAACTATGATTTATTAAGTCTGACAACGGGGATTTTTTTCATTGGACTTGGTGGTTACCTGTTTTTTAAAGGAAAAAAAGTTGCTGAAGAAGAGGCGACAAAGGATGAGGTGAAACGGTAATGGAAATTACGAAAACATTAACTATTTCAGCAGATGAATTTTACACGCAATTAATGAATTCTGTTATTTTTGATATCCGTAAGCAAACAGGCAAAACTCTTACAAGAAAGCAGTTACGTAAGTTTGAATATATCAAAGAATATAGTAAAAATAGTCGCGCGAAAATAGTTATTGAAGAAGCTGTAGAAAATAAGACCTATCAATTTCGAACATCCACAACTAAAAATGATTTCTCGGTGCGGTATGAGCTCCAGCCAATTGATGAAAAAAGCTGTGAACTGCGTTATACAGAAACAATGGTTTCTTATGGGGCGTTACAAAAACTGAATGACGCAGTATTAGGTATCTTTTTAAGTTATTTTAAAAAGAAACAGTTTTATAAAATGCTTAAAATGATGGAAACTGCTTAAAGGGAAAAAGCGGCTTTTGTCCAGTTGATTCTCTTCAGCTTTAGAAAGTGAGCGATGAGTCGTTTCGACTTATCGCTCACTTTCTTTTGTTGCCCTATTATTTTGGAAACGCACACAAAAAAGCTGTGTGTAATCGTTTTATTTTTAGTGTGTACACGCTTTCTATATCAAGAAATGTTGTCATATCAAGGTTTTTAATATGTTAAAACTTGGCACGCTTCTTGCTTATATAAAGGTGTAAAGCAAAACAAAGAGAATTTAGGAGATGAAGGAAAATGGCAAAAAAAACAATTATGTTAGTTTGTTCCGCAGGAATGAGCACAAGTTTATTAGTAACAAAAATGCAAAAAGCAGCAGAAGATCGTGGTATGGAAGCAGACATCTTTGCAGTATCGGCTTCTGAAGCAGATACAAACTTGGAAAATAAAGAGGTAAATGTTTTATTATTAGGCCCACAAGTTCGTTTCATGAAAGGGCAATTTGAACAAAAATTACAACCAAAAGGGATTCCTTTAGATGTAATTAACATGGCGGACTATGGCATGATGAATGGCGAAAAAGTTTTAGATCAAGCAATTTCATTAATGGGATCATCAAACTAGAGCAGAAAATGGGGTAGAGGTAATGGACGGACAACAGAACTTAGAAGCAATCATGGGTTTAATCATGTATGGCGGAAATGCTAAAAGCGATGCAATGGAAGCGATTGCCGCAGCAAAATCGGGGGATTTTGAATTAGCAGACAAAAAAATTGCAGATGCAGAAGAATCACTTGTACATGCACATCATTCGCAAACAGGAATGTTAACAGAAGAAGCAAAAGGCAATAACATGCAAGTAACATTGTTAACAGTGCACAGTCAAGATCATTTAATGACTGCGATTGCATTTACAGATTTAGCAAAAGAAATTATCGATCTTTATCGCCGTATTGATAACGAGTAATCTCGTTGTCAATGCGTCTTATAAGAAAAACGCGCTTGAGAAAGCGTTAATTAGGAGGAATAACAATGGACGGATTTGTTCAATGGATGGAGAAACACTTTATGCCGAAAGCGTCAGTAATCGCAGCGCAACGGCACTTGGTAGCAATTCGTGACGCGTTTGTCGTAACGATGCCATTAATGATTTTAGGGGCTTTGGCGGTATTAATTAATAATATTCCAATTCCAGGATATGAGGACTTTTTAAACAAAATTTTCCCAATGATGTATAACGATGCACCAATTTGGAAAAGCTTTGGTGGTAACATTTGGAACGGTACATTCGCAATCTTTGCCGTTTTAGTAGCCTTTTTAGTAGCACACAATTTAGTTAAATCTTATGGAAAAGACGGCATTGCAGCCGGTACAGTTTCTGTAGCTTCATTCTTCGCAGTTGGCGGCTTAGAAGGTATGGGCGCAACTGGATTATTTATTGCTTTGATTATTGCACTTATTTCAGGAGAACTATTCCAACGTTTATCTGGCAATCCTAAATTAGTTATCAAAATGCCTGATGGTGTACCACCAGCAGTAGCAAAATCATTTGCGGCATTATTACCAGCAATGATTACAATCAGTTTATTTAGTTTAATCACATCAATTCTATTTGCTTTAGGAATTGACAATATCGTTATTTCATTCTACGAAGCAGTTCAACAACCATTTATGGGACTTGCAAACAGCTACCCATCAGCATTATTGTTAGCTTTCATTACACCATTCTTGTGGTTCTTTGGTTTACATGGTGCCAACATGGTTGACCCATTAATGCAAACAATCAACGTACCAGCGATTGATGCGAACATTAAAGCTTTAGAAGCAGGTAAAGCAATTCCTTATATTGTAAACAAACCTTTCTTTGATTCATTTGTAAACTTAGGTGGAACAGGGGCAACATTAGGTCTGTTAATTGCTATCTTTATCGTAGGTCGTCGTAACAAACCATACAAAGTCATTACAAACTTAAGTTTAGCACCAGGACTATTTAATATTAATGAACCAGTCATGTTCGGTTTACCAATTGTTTTAAACCCAATCATGTTTATCCCATTTATTTTAGTCCCAATGGTTCTTGTAACTGTTGCGTATGTGGCGACAGCAACTGGTTTAGTGCCAGCTGCAACCTTTATGCCACCTTGGGTAACACCACCAATTATTGGCGGATTTTTAGCAACGAAGAGTATCGCCGGCGGAGTTTTAGCAGCTGTTAACTTATTGATTTCTATTTTGATCTACATGCCTTTCGTAAAAGTAGCAACAGATCAATACTTGAAACAAGAAACAGCCGCAGAAGCAGCTGAGTAAAAAATCGAAGGATTGAATCGTCCGGACTCTTACGGAGGGTTCAATCCTTTTTTTAATGATTAAATCGTAAAGGAGCAAACAACATGAAATATCAATTTCCAGAAAATTTTTGGTGGGGGTCTGCAGCCAGCGGTCCTCAAACAGAAGGCGTTTTTGAAGGTGATGGTAAAGGTCAAAACATTTGGGATTTTTGGTATCAAGAAGCGCCAGAAAAATTCTTTCAACAAGTCGGTCCAGATAAGACCTCACAATTTTATAAAAAATACCAAGAAGATATTCAGTTAATGAAAGAAACGGGACATAACTCTTTTCGAACATCCATTCAATGGAGCCGTTTAATTCCAGATCCTACAACAGGGAAAGTCAATCAAACAGCAGTTGATTTTTATAATCAAGTGATTGATGATTTATTAGAACACGGGATTGAACCCTTTATGAACTTGTATCATTTTGATATGCCGATGGTACTTCAAGAAAAAGGCGGTTGGGAAAGCCGTGAAGTGGTTGATTTGTATGTCGACTTTGCCAAAACCTGTTTTGAATTGTTTGGCGATCGCGTGAAAAAATGGTTTACGCACAATGAACCAATTGTACCAGTTGAAGGTGGTTATCTCTATGGCTGGCATTATCCTGATAAAGTGAATCTAAAAGAAGGGATTCAAGTACTCTATCATGAAGCTTTAGCTAGTGCCAAAGCGATTGCCGTCTATCACTCTATGAACTTATCAGGTGAAATTGGCATTATTTTAAACTTAACGCCGACTTATCCTCGTGATGAGCACAACGAAGCCGATGTAAATGCGGCTAAATTTGTCGATGGTTTCTTTAACCGTTCGTTTTTAGACCCGGCTGTTAAAGGTCATTTTCCAGAAGATATGGTTGCTTGGGCGAAAGCAAATGACTTGTTGCCAGAAACAACGCCAGAAGATTTAGCAATAATTGCTGAAAATACTGTGGACTTATTAGGAGTAAACTACTATCAACCACGTCGTGCCAAAGCAAAAGAAACACCTGTTGAAACACGACCAGAAGGCTTACTTCCAGAAGATTTTTATGATGTCTACGATATGCCTGGCAAAAAAATGAATCCTTACCGTGGCTGGGAAATCTACGAAAAAGGCATTTATGATACATTAATGAATTTAAAAGAAAATTATGGCAACATTCGTTGCTACATTTCAGAAAATGGCATGGGCGTAGAAGGAGAAGAACGCTTTGTCAATGAACAAGGAGTCATTGAAGATGATTATCGGATTGAATTCGTGCAAGATCACTTGAAATGGGTGCATCAAGCGATTCAAGAAGGTAGTAATGTTCAAGGATATCATATGTGGACGTGTATGGATAACTGGTCTTGGCTTAATGCCTATAAAAATCGTTACGGCTTCATCGCTGTGGATTTAGATGATGATGCGAAACGGACCATTAAGAAAAGCGGTCGTTGGTTCAAAGAAATGACAGCAAATAACGGCTTTTAGAAAGAGAAATGTTTCTGTGATAAAATGAATTGATACAATGTGCGAGGAGGAAAGAAAATGACAACTAGAAGAGTCAAAAAAATGGGCAAAGAAGAAATGAAAGAGATGTTTGATCTTGTCATCTATGCTTTTAATCAGGAACCCACGGCGGAACGCCAAGAACGTTTTGAAAAATTGTTGTCACATACGCAAAGCTATGGCTTCCTAATTGATGAGCAATTAACAAGTCAAGTGATGGCGACACCTTTTCAAGTGAATTTCCATGGTGTCCGCTATCCCATGGCTGGAATTGGCTATGTGGCTTCTTATCCAGAATATCGTGGTGAAGGCGGCATCTCTGCTATTATGAAAGAAATGTTGGCTGATTTAGCGAAACAAAAGGTTGCCCTTTCTTACTTAGCACCGTTTTCATATCCATTTTATCGTCAATATGGTTATGAACAAACATTTGAACAAGCAGAGTATACAATTAAAACGGAAGACTGGCCACGTGTTAAACGAGTTCCGGGTACCATTAAACGAGTTTCTTGGGCTGACGGTAAAGAGGTCATTAAAGACGTATACCTTGAAAATCAAAGAGCGCACTCTGGTGGTGTGATCCGTGAAACTTGGTGGCTGGATTATACGCTGAATCGTGCCAGTAAACCAAATAATCAAGCGATTTATTATTCGTCAGAAGGGAAAGCAGAAGGCTATGTGATTTATCGGATAGCTGCTGGCACCTTTGAAATCGTAGAATGGAACTATTTAACTAATACAGCTTTTAAAGCTTTAGCTGGGTTTATTGGCTCACATAGTGGTTCCGTTCAATCGTTCCATTGGATTAATGGTTTTGCTGGAAAAGATTTAAATGATTTAATGCCAACGCCAGCAGCTTCTGTAAAAATTTTACCTTACATGATGGCACGAATCGTTGAGTTACAAACATTTCTGGAAAAGTATCCATTTCAATCAGGAGAAAAAGAAACGTATTCTTTAGAGATTGAAGATTCCTATGGGCCATGGAATGAAGGTATTTGGACAATAATAATTGACGAACAAGGAAAAGCGACAGTGACTAAAGGTGCTGTGGAAAAAGAAGGGACTGCTGCTTTGAAAGCAGATATCCAAACGTGGACGCAACTATTCTTGGGCTATCGTTCAGCAGAGACGTTATCTTTTTATGAACGCTTGCAAGGAGACGCAACGACAGCTCAACGTTTAGGCCAACGTTTAGTCA
Organism: Enterococcus sp. DIV1537a; assembly: GCF_051712085.1. Taxonomy (NCBI): domain Bacteria; kingdom Bacillati; phylum Bacillota; class Bacilli; order Lactobacillales; family Enterococcaceae; genus Enterococcus; species Enterococcus sp. DIV1537a. The sequence continues at coordinate 821,559 of NZ_JBIOOE010000001.1, forward strand.
AAGGCATGCCAATTTTAGAAGATTATTTTTAAAAGTGTGTTTATTCGCAAAAAATGACAGAACCTACTATAATAAAAATGTAAAAAGAATTATTTTAGAAAGGTGATGGGGACAATGGCGAAAACGAAACAAGAAAAAGTTGCACGCAATAATAAAATTGGGCAATATATAGCTATTGCGACAGGACTTTATTATTTAGGAAAAATGATTCTTGATCGGCGGCAAAAAAAATAATAGATAAAAGAACGACGTGTTTCACTGAAAGAAAGTATCTCGCATAATTGTTTATGCGGGATACTTTCTTTTTGTCTATTGACAGATGTAGTGAAGACTTCTAAAATTAAAACAGATTGTTCTCGTAGCTCAGTAGGATAGAGCAACCGCCTCCTAAGCGGTAGGTCGCTGGTTCAATTCCAGTCGGGAACGTAAAAAGGCAAGTAAATTTAGGGGGGGAAGACAGATGGCGATTACTATAAATATTTATTATAGTGGGACAAATGGACGTGCAAGAGAATTTGCCAAAGAAATGATTGCCAGCGGAATTGTAGAGGCGATTCGTGCAGAAAAAGGGAATAGTCGCTATGAATACTTTTTTCCAATGGACGATGAAGAAACAGTTCTGCTGATTGATAGTTGGACAGATCAGGAAGCATTAGACAAACACCACGCTTCTCCAATGATGACCCGTATTACGGAACTTAGAGAAAAATATGATTTGCATATGAAAGTAGAAAGATATGTATCAGATGTAACAGACCCCTTGACAAAAGATGCTGCGTTTATAAGAAAATAACCAGAGTGCAATCATTGATCTTAAAATTTAGTGCTAGGAACATCAATCGTTTCGACTGATGTTCCTAGCACTTTTTATCTTGTAAGGATGAATCATTTGTTACACACGTTAAATTAAAGAAGGACCATTTGTTCTTCAGTCACAGCCGGTTCGGTTAAAATTTTGGCTTGGGCAGCTGCGAGTTTCGCAATAGGTACCCGATAAGGTGAGCAAGAGATGTAGTTTAGGCCAAGTGTTTGGAAAAATGTGATGGATTGCGGATCACCACCGACTTCTCCACATACGCCAATACTCATGTTTGGTTTAGTGCGACGCGCTTTCTCTACAGCTAATTGAATCAGTTGACTAACACCTGTTTGATCTAGTGATTGAAACGGATCTTGGGTAATGATTTTCTTTTCCCGATACGTATTAATGAATTTACCGATATCATCACGAGAAAAACCATAGGTCATTTGTGTTAAATCATTTGTTCCAAAGCTGAAAAAGTCTGCTTCTTCTGCTAACTGATCCGCAATCAGACAAGCTCTAGGTAGTTCAATCATTGTCCCGATTTCGTAAGGGAAAGGAGTCATTTTATGTTCTTCAAAGAGACCGTCAATCGTTTCTTTTAAAATGCGTTTGAGATAGAGAAGTTCTTCTTTTTCGGCGATTAGAGGAATCATCACTTCTGGATAAACAGTAATTCCTTCTTTGACTAATCGAATGGCACTAGTAAATAAGGCTATAACTTGCATTTTGTATATTTGTGGTTGGGTCACACCTAAGCGACAACCACGATGGCCCAACATTGGATTGGTTTCTTGTAACCGTTCAATTTGTTTGGCGATGGTCACCGGGAACCGTTGTAGTTGCTTCGCCAATAATTGAATATCATTCTTTTCATGAGGTAAAAACTCATGCATCGGCGGATCTAACAAGCGGACCACCATGGGTTTGTCTTGAACTACTTTCAGCATTTGATAAAAGTCTTCCTGTTGAAAATGAAGAAGTTGCTCCAACGCATAGGTTGCTTCCTTTTCAGACTCTGCTAAAATCAGGCGACGCATTTCCAAGACACGCTCTTCACCGAAAAACATATGCTCTGTTCGCGCTAAACCAATCCCCGCTGCGCCAAAACGGATAGCAGTCTCTAAATCTTGTGTAGTTTCTGCATTGGCACGAACAGTTAAATCAGCATATGCATCTGCCCAAGACAAGAGCTCTTGAAGGTCATCGTTATTATCAGCAGAAATTGTAGGAATTTCGCCAAGATAAATTTCCCCCGTTGAGCCATCGACGGAAATGATTGTTCCTTCTAAGATGACCTGTGGCCCGCAGTGTAGTTGTTTGGCTTCTTCATTGACGGTTAAACTTTCACAACCAGTCACACAGCAAGTTCCCATTCCTCGTGCGACCACAGCGGCATGAGAAGTCATTCCGCCACGACTGGTCACAATTGCTTCGCTTACAACCATGCCTTCAATATCTTCTGGTGAAGTTTCTTGACGAACAAGAATGACTTTCTTTCCTAGATTGGTCAGTTCTTTGGCTTTTTCTGCTGTAAAAACAATTTGGCCACTTGCTGCACCAGGACTAGCAGGAAGTCCCATAGCTAAGCGTTCCATGTGTTGTCGTTTCTCTTGATCAAACACGGGATGAATTAATTGATCAATCGTATCAGGTGTCACACGCAACAGTGCTTCTTGTTTAGTAATGCGATTTTCTTTGGCTAAGTCTAAAGCAATTTTAACCGTAGCTGCGGCGGTTCGTTTCCCGTTTCTTGTTTGTAAAATATATAATTTTTCATTTTCAATGGTAAATTCAATATCTTGCATGTCACGATAATGATATTCTAACAGTTCTGCGTAATGGCGAAAATCTTGATAAACTTTTGGCATAGTCAAACGTAAACGACGAATGGGTTCTGGCGTCCGAATACCAGCCACTACATCTTCTCCTTGCGCGTTCAAAAGAAACTCTCCAAACAATTGATTTTCCCCTGTGACCGGATTTCTAGTGAAAACAACGCCAGTGCCACTGTCTAGTCCACGATTGCCGAAAACCATTTCTTGAATGTTGACAGCTGTACCTAAATCATGTGCAATATGATGTAAGTTTCGATAAACCACCGCACGTTGATTATTCCATGAATCAAAAACAGCTTTGATTGCTTCAAAAAGTTGTGCGACAGGGTCTTGCGGGAAGACCACCTGATGTTGTTCAAAAACTTCTTGGTAGCGGACAATCAAGGCGAAATGATCTGCTTCTTGAAAAGCGGTAATTTTTTTGTTTAGCTCTTGTTCCAAGCGCTCTTTTTGTTGGTCAAATAATTCTTTGGGAATGTGATAGACGACGTCTCCAAACATTTGAATAAGTCGACGATAACAGTCAAAAGCAAAACCAGGAGAGGTTAAGGTCGCAAATTTTTTCACACGTTGATCATTTAAACCCAAATTTAAAATAGTATCCATCATACCAGGCATCGAGAAGGCAGCACCACTGCGAACAGAAACTAAGAGAATCTCATTGTCCGCGGTAAAAGATTTGCCTGTTTCAGTTTCTAAGTTTTTAACCGCTTTCAAAATTTCTGATTGTAAGTGTTCTTCAAAGAAAGTAGCATCTGCCAAATAGTCCATACAGCAACGGGTTGTAATCGTGAATCCTTGCGGAATCGGCAAACCTAAGCGTGTCATTTCTGCCAAGTTCGCCCCTTTACCACCAAGAGTCTCTTTACCTTCATTGTGTGTTTCGTTAAAAGAATAAATAAACTTTTTCATGCGTGACCTCCGTTTAATATGTGTCTTATATGTTCAATAAACATCATAATAGACGGAAATAAGTTTGTCAATAGAAAAAGTTTCTTGTCAATATGTTGAAAAAACAATAAATATGTGTATAATTGTAAGCGAATGCACAATTTGTTTAAGAGGAATTGAGGAGGAAATGATGAAATTAAGTAAACGACAAGAGCAAATTATCGCTGTTGTAAAAGAGCATCAGCCAGTTAGTGGTGAACGCATTTCGGACATACTAGCCGTTTCACGTGCGACATTGCGTTCTGATTTGTCTTTTTTAACACTTTCAGGAATTTTAAAAGCAAGTCCGAAAGTTGGTTATACTTACGAAAGTGATAATATGGAGGCTTTTTTCTTTTTTGATGTTTTTCAAACAAAAGTTCAGGAGATTATGAGTCCACCATTGATGGTTGCCCAAGACACCTCAATTCGAGATGCGATTACCAACTTGTTTATGTATGATGTCGGTTCTCTTTATGTCATGGATGAAGCAAAAGAATTATTAGGGGTTTTGTCACGAAAAGATTTATTACGAGCCTCTTTAAATACAAATATTGATGGCACACCTGTTGCTGTTTGTATGACAAGAGTGCCACATGTGAAAACCTGCACACCAGAATTTACTATTCTTGAAGCTGCTGACACTTTGCAAAAATACGAAGTGGATTCTTTGCCAGTCGTTGAAAAAGAAAATCCCAAAAAAGTTATTGGAAAAATTACGAAAACGAAAATTTTAACCTATATTACGCAACAAGCGAAAGAAGCCGCACAAAACAGATAAGGGAGCTTAATTATGAAAAAAGAAATCATTGTTTATACTATTTCCGATTCACTTGGAGAAACATCACAAAAATTGTTAGCTGCAGCAAGCGCACAATATCCAGATATTTCTTTTCTTAATCGATACAATTTTTCTTTTGTCACAACAGAAGAAGAATTATTAGAGATTTTAAAAGATGCCTTAAAAGATAAAGCCTTAGTTGTCAGTACATTAGTCAGTAAACAACTAATCACAGCGGCGAAAGAATTTAGTGAACGAACAGGGTTGTTATATTTAGATTTAATGGCGCCATTTTTTGAATTAATTCAAGCGAAAGCCGGAGTAGATCCTATTGAAGAGCCTGGACGACGCCACCAACTAGATCGTGCCTATTTTGATAAAATCTCAGCGATTGAATTTGCTGTAAAATATGATGATGGCAAAAATCCTCAAGGGTTTCTTGATTCTGATATATTGTTGTTAGGCGTTTCGCGGACCTCAAAAACGCCAGTCAGTATGTATTTAGCGAATCAAGGCTACCGCGTTTCTAACTTACCATTAATTCCAGAAGTTCCATTGCCGCCAATTTTGGAAGAAATGGATCCACAAAAAATGATTGGTTTAGTTTGTTCACCAGAAACATTAGGACAGATTCGTAGCAGTCGGTTGGCTTCCTTAGGTTTAGGTAATGAGACCAGTTATACCAATGTTGAACGGATTGAACAAGAATTAGCTTATGCTGAAGAAATTTTTGCGAAGTATGGCATCCCAGTGATTGATGTAACCGCAAAATCTGTCGAAGAAACAGCCTTTTTAATTAAAGAAAAACTAGATGAAAGAAATTAAAAAGCTTGGCAACCTCACTAAATTTCAGTGAAGTTGCCAAGCTTTTTATACTTAATTGGGCTTCTTTTTGTTAGTCAATATTTTTTTGATCGACAATGAGTAAAGCGATCATCACGTAGACAATCCAACTACTTTTAGAATAAAGTGTATAGCGGGGTTGCCATTTGCTAGCAAATTTTTCCTTGTATTCGCGTAATCCTTGGAAGGAGTAGATTTCTGAACCAAATTCATAAATTAACGCAGCAATCCGTTCTTGAATAAAACTTTTTCTTGATTGACCAACGTTGGCTAACGGAGCCATCCCTAAATTGAAATAATGAATATTTTCTGTTTTCATATATTCAAATAAATGAATAAATAGGAAATCCATACTTCCAGAAGGGGCTTTTTCTTTATGGTGACGCATCAAGTCGATGGTACCAACTTCATTTGTGTAACTAGGAATGATATTAGCGAAAGAGACCATTTCTCCTTCAGCATTTCGGACAACAGCAATTGGGTTTCTTTGAAGATACGCTTCATCGAAAAATCCTAGTGAAAAGCCTTTTTCTTTTCGATTGTCTAACCAACTATCCGAAATAGCTTTTAATTCGTGCATTTGTTCGGCACTAAAAGGAGGTTGGAGTACGTCAAATGAATAGCCGACTTTGGTAATTTTATTAAACACTGCGCGGGTACCTTTGAATTTTTTCCCAGACATCGTAAATGTTTCTAGATTAACTAAGGCTTCTTCGCCCATTTTGATAAATTCGTAGCCATATTCGTGTAGTAACATCACGCTGTCCTCATTGGTTTCGTAAAAGACGGGTACATAGCCGAAACGATCTGTTTCTTTAAGGAATGCATCAATCGCCGCAGGAAAATCTTCTTTGTTCCCAGAAGGGTTGCCCATCACAACGCATTTATTATTAATGGTGTTGAATTGTAAAAAGACAGTCGGTTCTTCTTTGGGATATAAGAAAACCTGTTTATCATGAAGAAAGACAAGTTCACTGTCAATATTCCCGCCATAAGTTGTTAAGATATTATGCAAGATACTATCTTCTGGAAACTCACCAACTTGGTGTTTTTTCCCTTGGAGGTAGCGAACAAATAGAAAGTTAAAACTCATAACTAAGAGGATAGCGATAAATCCTGACAACCAAATCCGTTCGGAAGGGAACAAGAAAAATTCCACAAAATGATGACGATGGTGTGGGAAGTTCGGTAAATTATAAACACCAATTACCAGGTATAACAAAGTCAACAAGCCAAAGATAAACCCATCAATCGTCATCCACTCCCAAGAGTAAACCAGTTGTTCACGGTACAATTCTGATTTTGAAAAAATAACGATAAATAATAAAATAGCTAAATAGAAAATGGAAAACATACTAAAGTCAACAACAAATGAATACAAGATAGCACCAATTAATAAAATAATCGTTGGATAATAGGCTCTTTTAACACGATCAGCAATCCCACGTCCCATAATTAATAATGCAAAGCCTAAAACAATACTCGGAATTTGAATAATAATATGTGAACGGAAGGGGTTAATATCTCTTAACCAATGCACTTGAGTGAAGGCTTCTGGAATAGTGGCTAGGAGCACCATCATGATTCCTGAAAAATAAAGTAAAACCACTTCCAGCTTGTGGGCAATTTCCAAAGTAATTTGTTTTAGCAGTTGACGATAATGAGTATCCAACTTTTGGCTTAAGTGTTTTGTAAAGAACAAACAGCCAATTAAGAAAGGAATAATATAATAGAATAAACGATAGAGCAATAACCACAAAACAATAATTTCACGATCGACACCTAAGTTGCTCAGTCCTAAAATCATCATGACATCAAAACTACCTAAAGCCCCTGGAATCATCGAAGCAATCCCAATAATCGAAGCTGCTACATATAAAGGAACAATATCAATTAAAGGAATCGGTACATCTAATAAGTAACCAATACTGATAAAGGTAATTAAAACACCTGTCCATTCTAAAAACGAAGAAACAACTAGAGATAAGCGATTTTTTGCATCGAGGTTACCAAAGGAACTATTTTTTTGGAAATGTAAAATAAGATAAAGTAACGGGAAATAAAGACCGCCACCTAATAACCAAATCCAATATTGCTGTAAATAAGCCATCTTTGGATCAAACTGAACAAGGAAAAAGCAAAGAATACTATAAATAGATAGACCGGATAACACAAAAAGTAAAATATGGGTTAACGCAGGTAAAATTTTCTTTTCCTCTGTTTTATTTCCATAAAATTCAGAACGAAGTCCCATGCTGACCAAACCACCGAATCCACCAATATTATTGATGGTATTGACAATCCAGCTAGATTCAAGGAGTTCCCGTTTTGAGACTTTCAAGTTTAAAATGCGATTTAATGTTAAGTCATAATTTAGCATCGGAGTAACGGAAACTAAACCGATAACCATCATCAATAACAATTTCCATAGCGGAATCTCATCAAAAATCTGTTTTAACTGTTCAAATGAGATCGTTTTACCAATTGATAAAAGTTGGGCAACAACAATAATTGAGACCGCAATAACAAACAGTGTTTTTAGTAATCCTGTATGCGTTTTGATCCAATGAATAATTTGTTTCATTTAGACACCTTCATTTCCTTTAAGAATTTTTCGATTGTTTTATTAAAAATATCTGGTGAGTTTTTGGCAAATAAATGACCTTGTTTATTTACCAAGACCAATTTGCCAGCAGGAATGGCATCAGCAATCGCCCGTGAATGGGAAAGCGCAATTAAATCTCGACTGCCAGTAATAACAAGAGTAGGACAGGGGATGTGTTCTAAATCTTGTTTTGTCAGTCCAGTATCTTCAAATAACAGAGCCACGATAGGGAGCCGTGCGCGCAATTTTTTTGAAAAAAAGGCGCCAATACGACAAAACCAATATTGAAAATAAGTGGCAATCGTTACATATTTTTTCAGACCAGACATGGTGACATTTCCAGAATTTAAGACGAGTTTGTTGACGAAATCAGGATATAAATGGGTAAAAACCATGGCAATATTTGCTCCGTCACTAAAGCCCAATAAATTAATTTTTGTTAAGTGTTCTTGTTGAATAATACCAGCTAAATCTTCTGCCAAAAGCGGAAAAGTTAATTGACTTTGTGTATTGGTGGAACGGCCATGTCCGCGGGTATCCACCGCAATAACTTGATACTCCTTGGAGAAATAAGAAATTTGATAATTAAAAAAAGTATGATCATTGCCATTACCATGAAGTAACACAAGGGGATAATTTGTTTCTTTGCCAAAAATTTGATAAAAAATTTGACTGCCATCTATTGTTTCAAAATATTTTTCTATTGCCATTCTCCGTCACCTATCTCATCTATAATCAATCGAGTCCTCTCTCATTATAGAGTCTTTTGTCTTTTTTTTGTAATAAAAAACAGAAAATTTTCCGAACAGTTTTGTAAGGTGTTGTAATATAGTGTGATATAGTAGAAGATAGCCACCTAAAAATTAGAGTAGAGGAGGGAAAGTTGATGTCTTTAATCGTTTTAATTGGTGCCCAAGCTGTCGGGAAAATGACCGTTGGCAAGGCTTTAGAAAAGCAGTTAGATGCTAAATTACTATTTAATCATCAAACCATTGACTTATTTGCAAACTATCTTGGGTATACGGAACGTGCGTTTCAATTGTCTGATTCAGTTAGAAAGGAACTTTTTCATGCCTTTGTCGAAAATCCAGCCACAAATACAACAAAAAACATTATTTTTACAGTGGTGATTGCTTTTGATCAAGAACAGGATTTTCAATTTTTAGAAGAAATATCAGAAATTTTTCTTAGTAAACATGAGTCCGTTTATTTCGTCGAACTCGTCTCTTCAACAGAAATCCGCCTAGAACGGAATGTTCATCCAGAGCGGCTAGAGGCAAAACCTTCAAAACGCGATGTCGACTTTTCTCGAAAAGAATTACTCAATACCTTCAAAGAACATCGGTTAGTAAGCCACGAAGGTGAACTAGAAAGTACATTTCCAAATGTAAAAATAACGAAAATAAATAATTCAAACATGACACCAGAAGAAGTAGCAACGAAGATAATTGCTACTTTTGGTTTGACATAATGTGAAAGGAACATCGGAATCAATGAAAAATTTTTTTAAATATCTCGGTAGCTTGATGGTCCTTCTTTTAAGCATAGCTTTAATTTTGATAGGATATTTAACCTTCCGAGAGTTTCGACCACGAGCGGTTGAACCAGTTGCTATAAATAAACAATTTTCAGAGCAAACCATCGAAAAAAAGCAATCCATTTCTTTAGTCACGTATAACCTTGGCTATGCCGGCCTAGGACAAACAGAAGATTTTTTTATGGACGGTGGCAAAACTGTCCAACCAGTTAATAAGGCAATGGTTCAACAGAATTTAACAGGCATTGAAGAAACCTTGAAAGATTTACCAGCGATGATTTACTTATTCCAAGAAGTCGATCGTCGCTCGCAACGTTCTTATGAAGTCAATCAAGAGGAAGAATTACAAAAACAGCTACAGCTGAACAGCGCATTTGCTTATAATTTTAAGGTAGATTATGTGCCCATTCCTTGGCCGCCGATTGGACGAGTAGAAAGTGGTTTATTAACATTATCAAATGAAAAAATAACAGAGGCCAAACGCATTGCTTTACCCAATCCCTTTCATTGGCCCGTTAGCATTAGTAACTTAAAACGAGCGCTTCTAGAAACGCGCTTTCCAATTAAAGGCACAGACAAAGAATTAGTGGTTTTTAACTTACATTTGGAAGCCTATGACAATGGGGAAGGGAAGATTGCTCAAAGCAAAAAGTTAGCTGACGTATTATCCCAAGAATACGCTAAAGGAAACTATGTAATTGCTGGAGGTGACTTTAATCAAGTTTTCAAAGGCAGTCATCGATATCCTGACCTAGGGGAAGCTGGTTGGGCACCAGGAGAAATTGATCCTGCAGACTTACCTAAACATTTTTCACTTGCTTATGATGATCAACAACCGACTGTGCGGGTGCTTAATAAGCCTTACACTGGCTCTTATGAAACATCCCAAGTGTATGTAATTGATGGTTTTATTGTTTCTGATAATGTGGCTGTTCATAGCGTGAAAACAAAGGACGAACAATTTAAATATACAGATCACCAACCTGTGAAGATGGAAGTTGGGTTGAAATAAAAAAAGTACAAACGGTGCTTGTTGCTTGCACCGTTTGTACTTTTTATTTTACAGATAGCCTTTAGTAATAGAGTGAGTGGAATTTAACATATTTGCTGGGGTTCCTGTAAAAAGAAGCTGTCCGCCATTTTCTCCACCTTCGGGACCTAGTTCAATCAACCAGTCGGCACTTTTAATCACATCAATGTGATGTTCTAATAAAATCAAGCTGTTTCCTTCTTCTACCATTCGATTGAAAAGTTGAAGACTTTGTTGGATATCAATTAAGTGTAAGCCATCTGTAGGTTCATCCATTAAATAGATAGCTTTTTTTTGGTGAAGTGTGTCTGCTAATTTTACCCTTTGCAATTCGCCACCAGATAATGTTGAGAGCGATTGATTGAGTTTAAGGTAGCCTAAGCCAACTTCCAGTAAATTTTTTAATGAAAGAGCAAAAGGCTGGTCTTTGAAAAAATCATAGCCATCTTTAACGCTTAAAGCTAGTACTTCAACGATATTTTTTCCGTTGTACAGATAATGAAGCACCTCTTCTTTGTAACGCGTTCCGTGACAGGTTTCGCAAATACTAGTAACATCCTCCATAAAAGACATATCGGAGACAATTATTCCTTTCCCCTTGCAAGTAGGACAGGCGCCTTTGGAATTATAGCTAAATAAAGCTGGACTAACATGATTTTCTTCCGCAAACAGTTTGCGGACCTTATCAAAAATATTGAGATAGGTCATTGGTGTGGATCGTAAATTTGCGGTAATGCTTTTTTGTGAAAGATGAATAATTTCTTGGTTATCAGCTTGGGCTTTTTGATAAATTTCTTCCGCTAATGATGATTTACCTGAACCAGCGACCCCACAAATAACAGTCAAAACTCCTAACGGAACTTCGACAGATAGATTGTTTAAATTATGCATTGTCGCATGTTCGATTGTTAAAGACTTCCTTGCTTTTCTTGGTTGGACGTTTAAAAGGAGCGGCTCTTGAAGCGCTTGACTAGTCAAGGTTTTGGAGGCTAAAAATGCGTCATACGTTCCTGAAAACTGGACATGGCCACCATTTTCGCCTGCGAAAGGTCCTATATCGATGATAAAATCAGCTTCTCTAATTAATTGTGGATTGTGTTCCACCAGAACCACGGTGTTTCCTTTATTTTTTAAATTGAGCAACGCACGACTGATCCGTTCGATGTCCTTTGGATGTAAGCCAGCACTTGGTTCATCTAAAATATACATAATATCGTTTAAGGCGCTGTTTACATACTTAGCAATTTTAATCCGCTGTGCTTCACCACCAGAAAGTGTTTCAGTTGCTCGTCCTAATGTGAGGTAGGAGAGACCGATATTAATTAATGCTTCTAGACGTACAAGTAGCTCTTCTTGAATATTTTTTATTAAGGAAAGGCCCATCGAACGAATAAAAGAATGTAATTCAGTGAGTGGCATGTCAACAGCATCAGCAATACTTTTTTGATTAATTTTGCAGCTACGAACACGTTCATTGACTCTACTTCCTAAACAATCAGGACATCTTTTTACGGTAACAAAGTGATTAAGGTATTTTTGATGACGTTTACCTTCGTCTGTATGCAATATGCTACGTTGCATGCGCGGGACGATTCCTTCATACAAAGCTGTATGAGGCCACTCTTTGGGTGGATTAGCTAGTTTTTGTTGTGGAGCATATAAAAATAATGCTAACTCTTCAGGAGAATAGTCCTTGATTTTTTTATCCAAATCAAATAGACCACTATGGGCATAACGCTTCCACCGCCAGTTGCCAACTGTAAATGTGGGGAAATCGATAGGCCCTTCGTTTAATGATTTGTCATAATCAACTAGCTGATGAAGATTGATTTCGGTAATCTTTCCTAAGCCATCGCATGTTGGACATTTTCCATCCGGATGATTAAACGAAAAAGTATCTGAATAACCAACAAATGGAGAACCTGCTCGTGAAAACAACAAACGTAAAAACGTATAAATATCTGTATACGTTCCCACTGTCGAACGAGAATTGTCTGCTACTTTTTTCTGGTCAATGACAATTGCAACAGGAAGATTCTCGATTTTTTCAACTTCTGGACGACCATATTTGGGTAAGTAATTTTGAACAAACGAACTAAATGTATCATTTAGTTCACGACGTGATTCAGCAGCTAATGTGTCAAATACTAAGGAGGACTTTCCTGAACCCGAAAGTCCAGTAACAACAGTTAGTTGTTTTTTAGGGATATTGACAGAGATATTCTTCAAATTATTTTGTGTTGCGTGCTTAATTTCAATCCATTCCATTAAAAAACCTCCGTTTCTATTCTATTTTAGCATATAAAAAGAACCTAGCCTAAAAGTTGAACATTGGAATTTTCAAGAGAACTTTACTTTTTAATCGCTTTCATTTATGCTATAAGTAATACAGATTTTTTAACTGTATTAATAGATAAAGGATGTGACTTATGAAGAAGTCGATTTTGTTCAAAAAGTTAGGGATTATTTTATTAATTAGCCAAACACTGGTAGGGGTACCAATGTTGGCACAAGAAAGTATACTAGAAACAACCGTTCAAACAGAGACGGAATCAGTAACAACAGAAACCAGTCAGACTGTAGCTAACTTGGAATCTGAAACTACTAGCCAAACGGTGATGCAGGAAAAAGAATCCTCTTCGGCAATCGCCGAAAGCAGTAGCGGAAATGTGGTTGCAGTAACCACTGAAACCACAAATGAGATACAAAATAGTGATACAGATGGAAAAGCTGTTTCTGCAGAGAGTGTTTTTTCAGAAGCAGATTATAAACAAGCAACTGCACTGGAGTTAGCAACTTTAGTAAGAGAAAAAAAGGTGACGAGCGAAGAATTAGTAAAAATTGCGTTGGCCATCACTAAACGTGAAAATCCTACATTAAATGCGGTCATTACTTTACGAGAAGAAGCGGCTTTGACAGAAGCAAAAGCTTTACAAGATACAGGTCAACCATTTCTAGGTGTGCCGCTCTTACTAAAAGGGTTAGGACAATCCTTGAAAGGTGAAAGCAACACGAACGGTTTTGGTTTTCTCCAAAATCAAGTAGCTGGTGGGACATCGACCTTTGTCAAAGCACTACAAAATGCCGGATTCATAATCATTGGTCAAACGAATTATCCAGAATTAGGTTGGAAGAATATTTCAGATTCAAAGTTATATGGCGTTTCCGTCAATCCATGGAATCCTAACTATTATTCAGGTGGTTCTTCAGGCGGAGCGGGTGCTAGTGTCGCCGCGGCATTTGTTCCCATTGCTTCTGGAAGTGATGCTGGTGGCTCTATCCGCATCCCTGCTTCTTGGACAGGCACCGTAGGCTTGAAACCTTCTAGAGGAGTAATCATTGGTAATTCTAATAGTGTAAAAGGTCAAACTGTTCACTTTGGTTTAAGTCGAACCGTGGCAGATACAAATGCATTATTTGAAACCTTATTAACCAAAAAAGATCTTCCTGCGGGACATTTAAGTCAAGCGCAACCCATTGCTTATACAACAGAATCCCCTGCCGGAACGCCTGTAAGTGCCGAAGCAAAAGAGGCGGTCGCTGAAGCTGTTGCTTTTTTAAAAGACCAAGGGTACACATTGGTTGAAGTGAAGCACCCTGTTGATGGGGAACGTCTAATGAAAAATTATTATACTGTAGCTGCTGGCTCAGCAGGAATTGCCGATTTTATGGCGCGGCAGAAATTGAAAAGACCGCTTGAACGAAATGATGTAGAACTGTTAACATGGGCGCTTTTTCAAACAGGAAAAAATATAACGAGTGAAGAGACAACTGCGGCTTGGACAGATATTGCTTTACAAGCACAAGCGATGGACGAATTTTATCAACAGTATCCTATCTTATTAACACCAACGACGGCTGCCACCGCACCTAGTATTGATAATCCGTTACTAAAGCCAGAACATGCAGCGCAGATGGAAAGAATTGATCAATTGTCACCAGCAGAACAAAAACAATTGATTTATGACCAATGGCTGACGGCGTTCACATATACACCGTTTACACAACAAGCAAATTTATTTGGACATCCAGCATTAAGTGTACCAACTTACGTTTCAAAAGAAGGACTGCCTTTGGGGATTCAATTTAATAGTGCATTAAATGAAGACCGAACATTGCTACAATTAGGTGCTTTATTTGAAAATAACCACAAGATAAATCAACCACATGTAGAAGAACCAGAAAAAGACAAAGAACCAGATGCAAGTGGCGAACCAGATAAGGATAAAGAACCAGATGCAAGTGGCGAACCAGACAAAGACAAAGAACCAGATGCAAGCGGCGAACCAGACAAAGACAAAGAAACAAAAACAAGTGAAGGACCAATCGAAGGAAAAGATCAAAACCAAAACCAAAACCCAGACAAAGCTGGAAAAACTACTAGTGAGTCATCCTTAGATAATTCGCTGAATTCATCAGTAAATCAGGGAACCAAATCAACAGAAAGTACGCATGCTTTTTCTAATAAAAGTATGATTGGGAAACAAGAACAGCTTCCCAAAAAAGTATTACCAAAAGCAGGTGCAGAAGTACCTAGTACTTTCTGGATTGTTTTAGGAGGAGCTTTCTTAGTAACGAGTGGAACGATTTATATAAGGAAAACTAGAAAATGATAACCAGTGAAGGCTGGAGACAATTTATCCCCAATTGTCTCCAGCCTTTTTTCTTTGGTATACTAAAACCAATAGGGAAATGGAGGCGAAAGTAATGAGGGCGTTTGAGAAGATTCCAGCGTTTCAGCAATGGCAAAAAGTTGAAGCTATTCACCGTGGTTGGTCAACTGATTTAAAGTTTAAAGTTACCAAAAATCAAGAAACCTTTTTATTGCGAATTTTTCAACAAGAAGAGTTATTAGCCAAACAACAAGAATATCAATTTATCAAAAAAGTAGCGGCGTTAGGATTTCCCAGTTCTAAACCTTTTTTATGTGCACCTATTCCTGAAAGTGAACAAGGATACATGTTATTAACGTATCTAGAAGGTGAAGACTTAAGCGATGTTTTACCCGCTCTTTCTCCCAAAAGACAACTGAACTTAGGCGTAGAAGCGGGCCGCTATTTAAACAAAATCCATAAGCTTTTGTTGCCTGAAAGGATTAGTCAAAGAGAGATTGCGCAAAATTTATACGAAAAAAAGCAGAGCCAACTAAATAAGTATAAGGAATCTCAATTTTGTATGCCGTACCAGCAGCCAATAATTTCATATTTAGAAAAACAATTACCATTATTGCAACAACGGCCTGTGGTTTATCAGCATGGAGATTTCCATGTGGGAAATTTTATTTACTTGCCAACTAGGCAGGTCGGTGTGATTGATTTTAATCGATGGGATTTTGGGGATCCTTATGAAGAATTTTACAAGTTACAATTTTTTTCAAGAAAGGTTTCGCCATTGTTTGCTTATGGTCAATTACAAGGTTATTTTGCTGGGAAAGTTCCTACCTTATTTTGGCAGTTTCAAAAGCTTTATACTTTTCACGCAGGACTCTATTCTTTAGTTTGGGCACTGAGCTTTGGTGAAAAAGAAATCAGGACTATGGAACAGCAATACCAACAATTACTAGAGGACTATAATTGTGGAGAATTACTAGTTCCCAAATGGTTTTCAACTATCCAAAGAAAGGGATTGAGATTTTAGGTTTATTTCGATAGAATAAAAATAAAAACAGGAGTTTAAGGAATGAAACTAAACGGGATTATTATGATAGCGGTTGTTGGAAGCGTTTTATCTGGCTGTGGTTGGCAAAAATCGAAAGAGGAATCACAGAAAGTGCGAACCGTACAAACAAACAATGTAAATACTGAAGAAACAAGAGCAATTTCAGCAACCGAAGTTAGTCAAACCACGGCGTTGGAATTAGAGCAAACAACGCAAACACAAGAATTAACTGAATTAGTTACAGAAGAAGGGACGATTTGGAATCAGCAAAAAGCAAAACAGTTAGGACAATACATGGAAACCTGGGGTCAAGAACGCAATCAGAACTATCAAGCGTACCAACCAGGTCACTCTGTAGCTTTTTACACGATTCAAGTGCCTGATGATTTATTGAGTTATGAACCTAAAATACAACCAGCTATTGGGAACAATCCCATTTGGTTAAATTGGTCAGAAACTGGCAACGAAGGGGGTTATTGTCTGGTGGCAGTATACTCTGACAGTGCGACACAAGTTGCCCAGAAGCATGTCTATTTATTTACTTTAGTGAATGGTGAAGCCAAAGTTTATGTGAGTAAAGAACAGCCAGTAGAAGAGCAACCTTATTTGTTTTTAAAAGAAACAAGTAATACAGAACTGAAAGAACAATTCACAAACCTTGTGAATAATCTTTAATTTTTTATTTAATCAAAAGGAAAAGAAAATTTATCATTGACAAAGTATCCGCTTTCATTTTATTCTGTAGCTACCCCTTGGGAAAGGGCAAAAGGAAGTTTTGAAAGGGATGGAAGAAAAAATGAAGGAAACAAGTTTAGTAATTATTAAGCCAGATGGCGTTGAACGAAAGTTAGTTGGCAAAATCATTCAACGTTTTGAAGATAAAGGTATTGACTTATTGCACCTTAAATTCGAACGACTAACAGTAGAAACAGTGAAGGAACACTATGAGCATTTAAAAGATGAACTATTTTTCCCTGAATTATTAGCCTATATGACAAGTGGCCCAGTGGTTGTGATGGTCGTTGTAGGGGACAATGTGGTTAAAAAAGTGCGTAAATTAGTTGGAGCAACGAATCCGTTAGATGCTGAAAGTGGCTCCTTACGAGCGGATTATGGGTTGTCTGTCACCAAAAATTTAATCCATGCTTCTGATTCTGTCCAATCAGCAAAAATTGAGATGCAACGGTTCTTTGGTTAATCAGCAAAAAAGAAGCAATCCTTTATTTTTTATAAAGGATTGTTTCTTTTTTATTAATTGTCAGAATATTCCGCTTAAATGGTTGACATCTGGAGGTAGAAGAGTAGTATAGACTACATACTAAATACTAAATGACTGTGTGTGCTTCAGGAGGATAAAATGATAACAAGTGATGAATTGACAGAAAACCTTAGTCCGTTTGAATTAAGTCTATTTTTAGAGAAGAAATTACATGAAGAAAATCATAATTTAGAAACATTGCTAAATGCAGGGCGAGGCAATCCTAATTGGACGGCGCCAACACCAAGGGAAGCCTTTTTTTTATTAGGTCAATTTGCTACAAAAGAAACCTTAAGAGAGGGGAGCGAACAAACGGCTGGTATGATTCAGCCAAGTTTTGGTAGAACGCAACGCTTCTTAAACTTTTTAGCAGAAAATCCTAGCAAAGGGGCAACCTTCTTACAAGAAATTTGGACAGCAGAGCATAACTATTTTGGGATGGATAAGGAAATGTGGTTAGATGCCATGTTAGACTATGTGATTGGGGATAATTATCCGAATCCTGTTCGTTGCTTGAAGGCGTGTGAACAACCGATTAAAGCATATTTAAATCAAGAATTATTTTCCAGTGAAGCACAACCCTTTGATATTTTTGCCGTTGAAGGTGGTACAGCAGGGATTTGTTACTTGTTTGATACGTTGGCAAATAATTATTTACTAGAAAAAGGTGATCGTATTGCGTTGTTATTACCAACGTTTGCTCCTTATCTAGAAATTCCAGAACTACCACGTTATGATTTTGACGTAGTTAAAATCAAAGCAGAGCAAATGATTATTGATGGAAAAACGACGTATCAATACTCAAACAAGGAAATTGATAAACTAAAAGACCCGTCCATCAAAGCGGTTTTTGTCGTAAATCCCAGCAATCCAACTGCTAATGCTATGGGAAAACCTACCATTGAACAAATCAAACAAATCGTTGCAGCGGATAACCCTAAGTTAATGATTTTAACAGATGACGTTTACGGAACCTTTGTGCCAGCTTTCCGTTCATTATTTACGGAGTTACCTTACAATACAGCTTGTATCTATTCTTATTCTAAATACTTTGGCGCTACCGGTTGGCGTGTGGGGACCATTGCGGTCAGCCAAGAGAACATCTTTGATCAATTATTAAAAGAATTGCCAGTGGCTCGAAAAATAGAATTACAGGCACGTTATGCTACATTGAATGCAGACACAAGCCAAATTAACTTTATCAGCCGCTTGGTCGCAGACAGCCGCGATATTGCGTTGAACCATGCAGCGGGACTTTCTTCTATTCAGCAAGCGATGATGGCTTTATTTAGTTTGTATGCTTTGTTAAAAGACGGTCAAGCATATAAAGACGAAGTGATGGATATTTGTCATACGCGTGAAAAGCTCTTGTTTCGCACCTTAGGCATTGAAGAGCCTTTAGCAAGTTTAAATACAGCATACTATTGTGAAATTAACTTTAGAGACTGGACAGAAAAACGTTATGGCCCAGAATTTTCAAGTTATTTAACGAAATCGTGGACGATCACAAAAGTATTAACCTCTTTAGCAGAAAAAGAAAAATTAATGCTTTTAAAAGCGGATGCTTTCGGGAGTGACAAATGGTCAGTTCGAATTTCTTTAGCCAATTTAGCTACTAACCAATATAGTGAAGTTGGTAAACGAATGATTCGCCTATCTGAACACATTAAAGAAGAGTGGTTGCGCCAAAAGCGCCAAGCAATTAAATAAAAAAACGCTAAGTCTCTTAAGCTGCAGGAGACTTAGCGTTTTTGTTTATTATTTATTCATTTTTCCGTCAGTTTTGGTTTATAAATGTTTGCTACACTGGAGATAAGAGGAAATTAAGCGTTTATAAAAAGGAGAAAAGTGAATGAAACATATTAAAGGAATGTTGGTTTTTATCGGATTATTTATTTTGGTTGGTTGTGCGCCAGATCAAGAGTCAACGAAACAAACAACAAGTGGACCGCAAGAGACAAAGCAAGTGAAGCAAGTTACCGTCACCAATCAAACGACTTCTGCGGTGGAAAAACAAGCGCCGACTAAAAATGACGAACTGATTGCTAATCAATTAACTTTTGATTCTCATGAATACACGTACGAAGTGGTTACAGGGGCCACACAAACGACATTTGGGACAACCCCACCAGCAAAATATACACCAGAAGAAAAAAAGGAAAAAATGTTTTGGTCCAATCAACCGCCTTTGGGATTAATGACGGGTAACTATTATAAAAATGAAGGTGTATTTACTGGCGGAAATTACGGCATTGTAGAGATTATTACGGAACCTGAAACGCAACGGATTCTGAATGTTGAGTTTACAGAGTTTGCTAGTGATCCTTATTACGATACACGCTATTCGGGTGTCAACAAACGCCTGTCGGATTATCCTGAATTTCAAGCAAGCAACACGCGTACAGACGATACGTTAGTCACCGTTGTTAATGGTATTACTTATGTAGAAAAACAAATGCGTGACGAAAATCGTGTCACAGGTAATTTTTATACGGTACGCGGTTCATCAACTTCTGCGCGTGAAGGTTTAATGCCTTTAGCAGCAGAGATGGACACTTGGCTAAAAGAGCCATCGAAAGAAACGTATATCGGTTACGCAGAAGATTTAGGTAATGGCCTAATCGGTCGACTTCAAGTGATAACAGAAGAGCAGAAAATAAAACATGTCAGCTATGATGAATACTTTTCAGATGAACAGGAAAAAATCACAGAAACAGCCCTGCGGCCTTTTTATCGTCAATCGAAATATTATTCACCAGGATATAATAAACAAACCAACAATTCTTTTATTCATTTTGTAGATGCACTAACAAAGGCCATTACGACACAACAAACTTTATCCGTTAACGAAGAACAAGAGCTACAGCATCCGTCTTTTACTACTTATCAAAGATTGGCTGAAAAAATCAGCACGTTTCAAAATTCATTGAAGGAATAAGAAAAACGAAAGTAGGGCATAAGTCGTTTCGACTTATGCCCTACTTTTGTAATCTTAAGATTATCAGCTAAACCAAAGTGAGTTCTTTTTAAAGAAATACTTTTATTTTAGCCTTTTATAGATCTAAATAATTTTCTAAGTAATCTGCTAAACCATCTTGATCATTTGTTTTTTCAGTGACATCGTTGGCTACGGATTTAATTTTATCCGTGGCATTGTTCATAGCAACACCCCAACCAGCATAACTTAACATTTCTTCGTCATTATGTTCATCGCCAAAAGCAATGATATCAGCTGGTTTGACAGATAAAAAGTTCGCCACTTGATCAACGCCATGGGCCTTTTGAATTCCTTTTGCGACCATTTCTAAAATAGGCATTGGACCGCCCCAAGTGCGGACATCAATATAATCACCATATTGTTTTGTCAATGTATCAGCAACTTTTTCAGCTTGGTTTGGCGTGGTCCGAACCATCATTGAGGTAGGATTGGTTCGTAAATTTTTAGCATTAAGTAAATTATCTAAGGTTGCTTTGGAAGCAAAAAATTTCGGATCGAACCCATCTAACGTATCGATATAAAATGTTTCTTTGTTTTCAGCAGCAACAAAATCTAATTGTAATTCTTTTTTCTGTGCCAAAATGTCAAAGACTAGGTCACGCTCAATATTGGCTTCGCTTTCCAAGTCCCATTTTTTCTCTGGAATGTGAACTAAAGCGCCGTTAAAGTTAACCATAGGGGTCGTTAGGCCAAGTTGTTGGTAAAATTGATGACTCATTCTATAGGGACGTCCAGTGGCAATACTGACGTAATGACCGTTGTCAATCGCTTTTTTTAGTGTTTGTTCGGTTTTTGGACTGATTAAAGACTGTGCATTTAATGTTGTGCCGTCTAAATCAATAGCAATTAATTTTTTCAAGTAAAAATTCCTCCTAAATGCCTTTTACTCAGTCTAGCATAAAACCGAAGATTATCAAGGGGAGAAGTATGTTCATTTATAAGGTTTAAAAAAAAGCTTAAGAAGCATGCTACACTAAAATAAACCGTTTGAAAAAGGAGCGCAGAGCATCTTGAAAAATTCTAGAAATTATTTACGAGTGATCACCTTAATCTATTGTATCTATATGTGGTTATTTGCTACGCATTTTCATTTTATGGCGTTGAACGTGTTGTTAGCCTATATTCCAATTGAACTTAGTTATCTTTTAAACGCAGAAAAACGTAAAAGGGATTGGTTGATAGGTTTTGCTTGGTTAATTTTTTATCCTAATGCGCCGTACCTATTTACGGATTTTTTTCATTTAGAAACGCTATCTATTTATCGAGGCTTTAATACGATTTTTGCAAACCAAATTGGTGATTGGTGGGCGTTTGTTTGCTTAACTAGCGGGATTGTTATATATGGACTTTTAGGGATGAAAACAGTAACAACTGTTAGCCAGAAATTGCAAAGTTATTGCGGCTATAGAACAATTATAGGCTTTCAAGCCAGCCTTCATTTCTTGTCTGCTTTGGCGATTTATGTTGGACGTTTTGATCGATTACACAGTGTCTATCTTTTTATGAATCCAATTGAAACAGTGAAAATTATCTTTTTTGACTGGTCCCTTCAAAAATTAATGTTTATTTTATTAATGATGTTTCTACAGATGCTGTTGTTTGGGCTAATCCAATTATTAGGAAAAGAAGAAGCAATGTAAAGCTTTTTCTTTTTTTATATCCGCAAAATACGAACATTATATAGATAAATATATATAATAGTTAATATTTTGTTGTAAAAAGATAGCGATTCTCTTATAATCAAAGAGTAATTATTCGAAAACATGGATTTTAAGGGAGAGAAGTGCAATTATGAATACGTTTTTCAAATTAAAGGAAAACAAGACAACGGTATCAACTGAAATAATGGCGGGGGTTACGACCTTTTTTGCAATGAGTTATATTTTATTTGTTAATCCGTCCATTCTTTCAGAAACAGGGATGCCTTTTCAGGCTGTTTTTTTAGCGACCATTATTGCTTCAATCATCGGTACATTAATTATGGGGCTGTTTGCTAATGTACCTTACGCTCAAGCACCGGGAATGGGACTCAATGCTTTCTTCACGTTTACGGTCGTTTTTGGGATGGGGTATACTTGGCAACAAGCATTAGCAATGGTTTTTATTTGTGGTTTGATTAATATTTTGATTACAGTGACAAAAATTCGCAAAATGATTATTAAAGCAATTCCAGAGAGTTTACAACATGCTATTGGTGGTGGGATTGGAATTTTTGTCGCTTATGTAGGGTTGAAAAATGCTGGCTTACTAAGTTTCACAGTACAAGCAGAACCTCAAAATGGTGTTGTGAATGGTTCGAGTATCGTGCCCGCTTTAGGAAATTTTGATAATCCAGCTATTATTTTGGCGGTAATTGGGTTAGTTTTAACAACGATTTTAGTTGTCACCAATGTTCGTGGGGCTATTTTAATTGGCATCGTGGTTACTACGTTAGTCGCAATTCCAATGGGGGTGGTAGACACTGCTTCGGTTGATTGGCATGCTAATTCGTTGGGCAATTCATTTCAAGAATTAGGTACAACTTTTGGCGCTGCTTTTGGTGCTGAGGGCTTACAGTCATTGTTTAGCGATTCTTCAAAAATTCCTCAAGTTTTAATGACCATTATTGCCTTCAGTTTATCAGATACGTTTGATACAATTGGAACATTTATTGGTACGGGACGTCGAACAGGAATTTTCTCTAAAGAAGATGAATTAGCTTTAGAAGATAGTAAGGGTTTTAGCACTAAAATGGACAAAGCTCTATTTGCAGATGCTATTGCAACATCTATCGGTGCGATTTTTGGTACATCGAATACGACAACTTATGTAGAAAGTGCAGCAGGAATCGGTGCGGGTGGTCGAACAGGTTTGACATCGGTAGTGGTAGCAATTCTATTTGCCCTAAGTAGTCTTTTTTCACCACTTATTGCTATTGTGCCGGCACAAGCTACGGCTCCAGCGTTAATTTTAGTGGGAATTATGATGTTAGCTTCTTTCAAAGACATCAATTGGACGGATTTAGAAGATGCGATTCCAGCATTTTTTGCTTCAATTTTCATGGGATTATGTTATAGCATCTCTTATGGGATTGCTGCTGGGTTCATCTTTTATGCAGTGGTGAAAGTAGTCAAAGGGAAAGCCAAAGAAGTTTCACCAATTATTTGGGTCATTGATGCGTTGTTTATCTTAAACTTTGTAATCTTAGCTATTTTATAGTAAACAGAAGTGAGGCTGAGATAACAGCGGTTAGCTTCGAAGGTGTTGCATTTATTCAGCTATTTATCTTAAGCCCAAGTGTTAAGAAGTCTGGCAGATTGGTCGTTTTGACCGGTCTGCCAGACTTTTTTTTAAAAGAATTTTCTTTTGAGAGATTCACTCTTTTAGAGTATAGTGGTAGGTGAAGAGGTGATAAGGTGGATAAAAGTATGAAAATAAAATGGAAGCAGAATTTATTAGTCGCATGGATTGGTTGCTTTTTTACAGGGGCGAGTATTAGCTTAGTTATGCCGTTTATTCCAGTATATGTTGAACAATTAGGGACGCCTAAGAGTCAAGTAGAGTTGTTTTCTGGATTGGCAATTTCTGTCACGGCATTTGCTGCTGCGATTGTTGCGCCGATTTGGGGAAATTTAGCTGATCGAAAAGGTCGGAAAATTATGATGATTCGGGCTGCAGCAGGAATGACGATCACAATGGGGGCGTTAGCGTTTGTCCCTAATGTATACTGGCTGCTGATTATGCGTTTTATGAACGGGATTTTATCCGGCTATATTCCTAACGCAACAGCGATGATTGCGTCGCAGGCGCCAAAAGAGAAAAATGGCTGGGCTCTAGGAACATTATCAACAGGTGCAATTGCTGGGACGTTAATTGCGCCATCGATTGGCGGTGCGTTGGCACAGTGGTTTGGAATGGAAAATGTCTTTATTATTACCGGCGTTATTTTATTCATTACAACGTTGTTGACTATCTTTTTAGTTAAAGAAGATTTTCAACCAGTTGAGAAAAAGGATTTATTAACGACGAAAGAAATTTTTAGTAAGATGGATCATGTTTCAGTATTGATTGGTTTGTTTGTGACTACGTTAATTTTACAATTAGGAATTACAAGTATCAGCCCAATCTTAACGCTATATATTCGATCTTTAAGTGGCGATACAGAGAATGTATTATTTGTTAGTGGTTTGATTGTTTCGATTGCCGGCGTTTCAGCAATTATTTCTTCTCCAACTTTGGGAAAAATTGGGGACCGCATTGGGAACCAAAAAGTTTTATTAGGCGGATTAATTCTTTCTTTTATTTGTTACATTCCCATGGCGTTTGTGCAAACACCTTTTCAGTTAGGCGTTTTACGATTCCTTTTAGGTTTTTCAACAGGCGCATTAATGCCATCAATTAATACGTTAATTAGTAAAATAACGCCAACGGAGGGCGTAAGTAGAGTTTATAGTTACAATCAGATGTGTAGTAATTTCGGTCAAGTTTTAGGACCGATGGTAGGGTCAACAGTTGCCCATGGTTTTGGCTATTCTTCTGTTTTTCTGGTAACCGCTTGTTTCGTTTTAGGAAACATTGGGTTGTCCTTCTTTAATTTCCGAAAAGTTTTAAATAAAAAGCTCTAAACAGTTGAAAAGATAAAAAAACCAGTTACAATAACTTTAGTAACTGGTTTTTTCTTATTTAACAGGTTTGGTTTCTTTCGGTACTGCAAAGTGTGCAATTAATAAAATAATACCGGCTGTTGCCAACGATAGAATCGTTGTCATTTTAAAGTCGTATGAACCACCAGATAATGCACCGCCGATATATCCAACGACTTGGCCTAATGCGAAGGTCCAGAAAAATACAACAAGATAACGCATATGAGCACCTCTTTTCTAGCTCTTAGTTTAGCATATTTTCTTTAAAAGTAAAGAATCCGCGATAGGAAAATAAGAGAAGAGGCAAAAAATAGCAAGGATTCAAAAAGGAGCTGTCCAATGTCATTTCCACAATTACATACCGTTACTTCCTATTCGCTTTTATCTAGTACGGTTAGGATTCGTTCCTATGTAAAACAAGCGAAAGCGTTAGGTTATCAAACATTAGCGATTACCGATATCAATGTCTTGCATGGGGCGGTTGAATTTTATGAAGCATGCCAAGAAGCGGGAATTCAACCAATTATCGGTTTAAGATTAGAATATACCCCAGCAGAAAAAGAAGGGCATTCCGAATTGCTTTTATTTGCTAAAAATTTAAAAGGGTATCAGCAATTAATGCAACTATCTAGCAGCAAAATGACGACAGAGGGTCCCTTTTACTTAGCAGAACATCAATCCTTATTAAGTGATTTATTTGCCGTGACTTTGTCAGCTAAAGGAGAAGTCGCCCAAACATTTTTTGAAGATGAACAACAAGCGGTTCACGCTTTCCAACAACTTGCTTCATATTTTGATCCCCAGTCGTTATTTGTTGAACATTCTTTTTCAATGAATCAACAACGCAATCCAGCGCTCTTTTCTTTTTACCAAAGAGAACAATTACCTGGCGTGGCTTTGCAAGAGGTACGTCATTTAACAAGGGAAGAAGGCTTTGCCGTAACTGTTCTTGAGAGCATCAAAGAAAATAATCAATTGAATATTACAAGCCAAACACCGGAAATAGAAGGTCTGAATTACTTGCGTGAAGCAGAGACGACGATGGAACAAATGCTTCAAATAGCTGGTGCAGAAGTGGTCCAGAATACGATTCAGCTAGCTGAAAATTGCCGAGTTGACATTCCTTTACATCAAAAATTATTACCGCATTTTCCTGTGCCTGATAATCAAACGGCTGGTTCTTATTTACGCACATTGTGTTTAGAAAAATTACCAGAAAGAGTGCCTCATCTAAATGAAGTTTACCAAAAACGATTAGAAAAAGAGTTAACCATCATTCACAATATGGGCTTTGATGATTACTTTTTAATCGTTTGGGATGTGATGGACTTCTGTCATAACAATCAAATTGTTACAGGCGCTGGCCGAGGTTCAGCTGCGGGCTCTTTAGTGTCCTATGTGTTATCAATTACAGATGTAGATCCAATCAAATATGATTTGCTTTTTGAACGTTTTTTGAATCCAGAACGCTACACGATGCCCGATATTGATTTAGATATTCCTGATAATCGGCGGGAGGAAGTTTTAGCTTATGTCAGTCAAAAATACGGTCATTATCACATGGCGCAAATTGCCACGTTTGGTACGATGGCTGCGAAAATGGTTTTACGGGACGTTGCACGTGTTTTCGGGTTGTCACAGAGTGAAGCGAATCGTTGGTCGGCAGCTGTCCCCAACAAGCTGAAAATTACGTTAGAAGAAGCGTACCAAGAGTCGAAACGGATGCAAGAATTGGTCAATTTTTCGCCAAATAATCAATTGCTCTATAAAACAGCTGTTCAGCTAGAAGGATTGCCTCGTCATGTTTCTACGCACGCAGCAGGTGTGGTAATTAGTGATGAAAATCTTTTGAATTTGGTTCCGTTACAACTAGGATCGAATGAAATTTTATTGACCCAATTTACTATGAATGATGTTGAAAAAATTGGTCTTCTGAAAATGGATTTCTTGGGCTTAAGAAATTTATCCATCATTGATGATACCCTCACAGCTGTTAAACGCGTCTATAATCAAACCATTCGTTTAAATCAGATTCCATTAGATGACGAAACAACGCTGGCTTTATTTAGAAAAGGGGAAACAAGTGGTGTTTTCCAGTTTGAATCTGCTGGAATTCGGAATGTATTAAGAAAATTAGGACCAACTAGCATTGAAGATATTGCTGCTGTCAATGCCTTGTATCGTCCTGGTCCGATGCAAAATATTGATGTTTTCATCCGCCGGAAAAAAGGCTTGGAACAAATTAGTTATCCAGAGCCTAGTCTCGCCCCCATTTTAGAAAATACGTACGGAATTATTGTTTACCAAGAGCAGATTATGCAAGTTGCTGCGAAAATGGCAGGCTTCTCTTTAGGGCAAGCTGACATTTTACGTCGGGCCATTAGTAAAAAGAAAAAAGATGTGCTAGATGAAGAACGGAATCATTTTGTTAATGGTGCGTTACAACAAGGCTATCCCCAAGAAACAGCTAACCAAGTGTACGATTATATTGAGCGCTTTGCTAATTATGGCTTTAACCGCTCGCATGCATTTGCCTATTCCTTTATTGGTTTTCAAATGGCTTACTTGAAGGTTCATTATCCGAGTGCTTTTTATGTCGCATTGTTGCATTCTGTTCGTCATAATCCAACAAAAATTAAAGAATATATTGGCGAAGCTAGAAAAAACAAGCAGACGATTTTGCAGCCGTCAATTAACCAAAGTCACTACAGCTTTTACCTAAATCAGCAACAGCAAATTTTATTTGGTTTTAGTTCTTTAAAAGGAATCCGCCGAGACTTCATTCAAAATATTTTAAATGAACGCCGAGAAAATGGACCGTACAAAACGTTCGATGAGTTTCTTTTGCGAATTGACCGTAAGTGGTTGAAAGTTGAAAATATCGAACCATTGATTGCCATCGGTGCATTTGACGAAATTGCGCCTAATCGCCGTCAATTAGCGGTAGGTTTAGAGAGTAATATCCAAAGTATTCTTCTCAGCGGTGGTAGTATGGATTTGTTAGAAACGTTGAAGCCCAAGGAAGAAGAAATTGCCGATTATCCGCTAGAAGAGCGACTAGAACAAGAAGAACAATATTTAGGGGTCTATTTATCAGGACATCCGACAGAAGAGTTCAAAAAAACACGCTTAGCCAAGCAAACGCAACTTGTTCATGAACTTGTTGAAAATCAGCCCACGAAATTATTGATTTATGTCAAAAACATTCGGACGATTCGGACCAAAAAGGGAGAACAAATGGCCTTTGTTGATGGGGATGATACAACAGGAAGTATTTCACTAACGTTGTTCCCAACTGTTTTTCGCCAGTTAAGACAGAGTGTCGAGAAAGGGCAAGTTTATTATGTGGAAGGAAAAGTGGAACGCAGTACGTACAATCAAGAATTGCAAATATTGGTTCAACGAATAGAAAAAGCGCAACAAGTAGAAACATCAATTAGTGACGAAACGTGTTTTATCAGAATTACAAAAGATGTCGAACAAACGGGCGTTTTTCAGAAAATGAAAGAGGTACTCAGTCGTCACGCTGGACACATTCCAGTGATTGTCTATTTTGAAAAAACAGGTAAGAAAATAGTATTAAATGAAGAAAATTGGGTCGCTCATACAAGCGCTAGTCAGCAACAATTAGCTTACGTTTTAGGCGAGCAAAACGTCATTTTCAAATGATTTACGGTAAAAAATACTAGTTGTTTTCAACTTTTTTCATTTTTTTCTTCTTAACTCAAGACATTTTGGTTCTTTAATGGTAAAATGAATGACGTAATATTTTTGTATATCAATTTTTGCGAAAAGGTTTCTTTTGGCAGTTGAAAGTATATTATATGAGGTGAAATAGCGAATGAAACGCATTGGTATTTTAACCAGCGGGGGAGATGCCCCTGGAATGAACGCTGCAATTCGTGCAGTCGTACGCAAAAGTATTTTTGATGGAATCGAAGTTTACGGTATTAACTATGGATTTGCCGGTTTAGTCGCAGGCGACATCCGTCGTTTAGATGTTGCTGACGTTGGCGATAAGATTCAACGTGGTGGAACATTCTTGTACTCTGCTCGTTATCCTGAATTTGCTACTGAAGAAGGGCAATTAAAAGGAATCGAACAATTGAAAAAATTCGGTATTGAAGGCTTAGTTGTTATTGGTGGAGACGGTTCTTATCATGGCGCAATGGCTTTGACAAAACGTGGTTTCCCGGCTGTTGGAATTCCTGGAACAATTGATAATGATATTCCTGGAACAGATTTCACAATCGGTTTTGATACAGCGATTAACACTGTTTTGGAATCAATTGACCGAATTCGTGATACAGCAACTTCTCATGTTCGTACATTCGTTATCGAAGTAATGGGACGTAACGCTGGTGATATCGCATTGTGGTCAGGCGTGGCAGGCGGAGCAGATGAAATCATTATTCCTGAACATGATTTTGATATGAAAAACGTTGCCAAACGCATTCAAGAAGGCCGTGACCGCGGGAAAAAACATTGCTTAATCATTTTAGCAGAAGGCGTAATGGGCGGAAATGAATTTGCTGATAAACTTTCTGAATACGGTGATTTCCATACGCGTGTATCAATTTTAGGACACGTGGTTCGTGGGGGCTCGCCAAGTGCTCGTGACCGTGTATTAGCAAGTAAATTTGGGTCATATGCTGTTGAACTTCTAAAAGAAGGCAAAGGCGGTTTATGTATCGGTATGTTAGATAACCAAGTAGTTGCAGCTGATATTATTGACACGTTAGAAAACAATAAACACAAACCAGATTTATCTCTTTATGAGTTAAATCATGAAATTTCTTTTTAATCTTGTATATTAGCTAATCTTATTAGCTTTGTATAAACAAATTTGGAATAGGAGCGTTTTAGTAATGAAAAAAACGAAAATCGTATGTACGATTGGACCAGCTAGTGAATCCGTTGATATGCTAGTAAACTTAATTAATGCAGGTATGAATGTTTGCCGTTTGAACTTTTCACATGGTGACTACGAAGAGCATGGTGCTCGTATTAAAAACATTCGTGAAGCTGTAAAAATTACAGGGAAACGCGTAGCGATCTTACTAGATACAAAAGGTCCTGAAATCCGCACAAATGACATGGAAAATGGCGCAATCACAATGAAAATTGGTGATTCAGTACGTATTTCTATGACAGAAGTTTTAGGAACAAATGAAAAATTCTCAATCACTTATCCAGAATTAATCAATGATGTAAACGTAGGTTCACACATTCTTTTAGATGATGGTTTAATCGATTTAGAAGTAACTGATATCGACCGTGATGCAAACGAAATCGTAACAGTTGTTAAAAACGAAGGCGTCTTGAAAAACAAAAAAGGCGTTAACGTACCAGGCGTTTCTGTAAACTTACCAGGGATCACTGAAAAAGATGCTAACGATATCCGTTTCGGAATTGGTCAAGGAATTGACTTTATCGCAGCTAGCTTCGTTCGTCGTGCTTCTGACGTTTTAGAAATCACTAAAATTTTAGAAGAAGAAAACGCAACACACATCCAAATCATTCCTAAAATCGAAAACCAAGAAGGTATCGATAATATCGATGAAATCTTAAAAGTTTCTGATGGTTTAATGGTTGCTCGTGGTGACATGGGTGTTGAAATTCCAACAGAAGATGTTCCAGTTGTCCAAAAAGCTTTAATTAAAAAATGTAATGCTTTAGGTAAACCAGTTATCACTGCAACACAAATGTTAGATTCAATGCAACGTAACCCACGTCCAACACGTGCGGAAGCAAATGACGTAGCAAATGCAATCTACGATGGAACAGATGCAGTAATGTTATCAGGCGAAACTGCAGCAGGGGATTACCCATTAGAAGCTGTTCAAACAATGGCTCGTATTGCAGTTCGTACAGAAGAAACATTAGTTAACCAAGATTCATTCGCATTGAAATTATATAGCAAAACAGATATGACTGAAGCAATCGGACAATCTGTTGGCCATACAGCACGTAATTTGGGTATCCAAACAATCGTTGCGGCAACAGAATCAGGCCATACAGCACGTATGATCTCTAAATACCGTCCAAAAGCACATATCGTTGCAATTACGTTCTCAGAACAAAAAGCACGTAGCTTATCATTATCATGGGGTGTTTACGCAACAGTTGCTGACAAACCATCAAGCACAGATGAAATGTTTAATTTAGCTTCAAAAGTATCACAAGAAGAAGGTTATGCTTCAGAAGGTGATTTAATCATTATCACTGCTGGTGTTCCAGTTGGCGAAAAAGGCACAACAAACTTAATGAAAATTCAAATGATCGGTTCTAAATTAGTTCAAGGTCAAGGTGTCGGCGAAGAAGCAATTATTGCAAAAGCCGTTGTTGCAGGAACTGCTGAAGAAGCAGTTGCTAAAGCGACTGAAGGAGCTATTTTAGTTACAAAAACAACAGATAAAGAATACATGCCTGCAATTGAAAAAGCATCAGCATTAGTTGTTGAAGAAGGTGGTTTAACTTCTCATGCAGCTGTTGTAGCGATTGCACAAAATATTCCAGTTATCGTAGGTGCTGCAGATGCAACATCATTAATTAATAATGACGAAGTGATTACTGTTGATCCTCGTCGTGGTATTGTTTACCGCGGAGCAACAACAGCTATCTAAGTCTAATTAATTCAATCATTTGATTTTAAGCAATATGTACTCGGACGCAAAGCTGGGACAAACCGATTCGTCAGTTTGTCTCAGCTTTTTTTACAAGGAAGACAGTAGTACGAAATGTTCAGAAAACACGTATTCAGTAAATAAAGAGTTGGGCGCAAATAGTAAAATTATGTCTGAGTTTTAAATTATTTATGTTATTTCACACAAAAATTTTGTTATTTAATTAAATAAGCGCTAAGTTATCTTCAACAGAAAAACAATTATAAAAAAAACGAAAGAAAAACAGGAAATAAGAAAGGGCTGTCAAGAAAATTTCATTGACAAAGCTTTCATACCCCTGTATAATAGCTTTTGTTGCTTAGGAGTGATAATTATGAAGTGGTCTTTGTTAGAATTAAATAAATACAAAGAAGAGCCGCTAGTGTTTTCAGAAACATTGCATCTTAAAGAAGAGCTTCTTCAACGAGATGATACCTTGTTGGATGTAAGTCCAATCAAAGTAGAAGGCTTATTAGCAGTCAATAAATCAGAATATTTACTTCATTACACTATTCAGGTAACTGTAACCGTTCCTTCATCCCGTTCTTTAGAACCTGTGGCTTTGCCAATGCAAATCACGGTCGATGAAGTCTTTATGACAAAAGAACAAATGGATACAAGAGATGAACGATTTGCAGCTGAAGAGATTATTTTATTGGACAAGCCAACAATTGATTTAGATGAATCTGTCGAAGACAACATTCTATTGTCCATTCCAATTCAAGTGCTTACAGAAGAAGAACAAAACAGTCAAGAAATGCCAAGTGGCAATGACTGGGAAGTGATTTCAGAAGAAGCATATTTGGAAAGTAAGCAGAAAGCAGCAGAACAAACAGTGGATCCTCGTCTGGCTAAACTATCAGAATTACTCAGCGATAATGCTGAAGAGGAAGATAACAGCTAGGTTGGAATATATTGTGTATGTAAATACACGCATCTTTACAAGGAGGTGGAACAACAATGGCAGTACCAGCTAGAAGAACTTCTAAAGCGAAAAAAGCAAAACGTCGCACACACTACAAATTAACAATCAAAGGCTTAAATGCATGCTCAAACTGTGGTGAAATGAAAAAAAGCCATCACGTATGTCCAGCATGTGGTCACTACGATGGAAAAGACGTAATGTCTAAAGAAGCATAAGCATAAAAACATTTTTTGAAATGTTGAATCCCCTAGGCTAACCATGGAGCCTAGGGGATTTGTATTTTTTTAAGAAAATATGAAGAAATTGGAAATTTATTGGCACTATATTGTTTTCATATGAAAGATAGTGCGTTATAATAGTGAGGATTATAAGAGAATGCTCATAGAATTTTCGTTGATTATAATATAGGAGGTCATAAAATGACAAAACAACAATTTGGCGTAGTCGGCATGGCTGTCATGGGAAAAAATCTTGCTTTAAACATTGAAAGCAGAGGCTATACAGTTGCGCTGTATAACCGTACAGGATCAAAAACAACAGAAGTGGTTGAAGAACATCCTGACAAAAACTTTCAAGCAACATACTCAATTGAGGAATTTGTGAATGCAATTGAAAAACCTCGTCGAATTATGTTGATGGTTAAAGCTGGACCTGCAACAGATGCGACAATCCAAGAATTGTTACCACACCTTGATAAAGGCGACATCTTAATTGATGGCGGTAATACGTTCTTCAAAGACACAATGCGACGTAATGAAGAACTAGCAAACTCAGGAATTAACTTTATTGGTACTGGCGTTTCTGGCGGAGAAGAAGGAGCCTTGAAAGGACCATCTATCATGCCTGGCGGACAAAAAGAAGCGTATGAGTTAGTTGCGCCAATTCTTGAAAAAATTTCAGCTAAAGCAGAAGACGGTGAACCATGTGTGACTTACATTGGCCCAAATGGTGCTGGACATTATGTAAAAATGGTTCATAATGGGATTGAATATGGGGACATGCAATTAATTGCTGAATCCTACGATTTAATGAAACAAATCTTAGGTTTATCTGTTGATGAAATGGCAGAGATTTTCAAAGAATGGAACGAAGGCGAATTAGACAGTTACCTTATTGAGATCACGGCTGACATTTTGACACGTAAAGATGATGAAGGAACCGACCAACCAATCGTTGATGTTATTCTTGATGCAGCAGGCAACAAAGGAACAGGTAAATGGACAAGCCAAAGTGCGTTAGATCTTGGCGTACCATTACCATTAATTACAGAATCAGTATTTGCACGTTTTATTTCGGCTTACAAAGAAGAACGCGTAAAAGCAAGTGGCATTTTATCAAAACCTGCAGCCTTTAACTTTGCAGGCGATAAAAAAGAATTGATTGAAAAAATTCGCGAAGCATTATACTTTAGTAAATTAATGAGCTATGCGCAAGGTTTTGCACAACTCCGTGCAGCTTCTGAAGAATACGGATGGGATTTACCATTTGGTGAAATTGCAAAAATCTGGCGAGCAGGTTGCATTATCCGTGCACAATTCTTACAAAAAATTACCGATGCATATGAAAAAAATCCAGCACTTGAAAACTTGTTGTTAGATGAATACTTCGTAGAAATTACGAAAAAATATCAACAAGCCGTTCGTGAAGTTGTTGCGATTGCTGTTCAAGCAGGTGTTCCTGTACCAACATTCTCATCTGCAATTGCTTATTACGATTCTTATCGTTCAGATCGCTTACCAGCGAATTTAATTCAAGCACAACGTGATTACTTCGGTGCTCATACGTACGAACGCACAGACAAAGAAGGAATCTACCATTATAGCTGGTACAACGAAGAATAAACACGCTGGAGACCATGAGTGTGGCTCACCATGCTCATGGTTTTACTGTGGCTTAAAAAAGAACCAGACAGATTGAGTAGTAATTCTCTAATAAGTAGTAAGGAATAAAAAGGTTGAGCTTGAGTATAGCTTTTAAAGAGAAAGGACAATTAATCAAATGAGCAACATTTTAATTATTGAAGATGAAAAGAACTTAGCGAGATTCGTTGAGCTTGAATTAAAACATGAGGGGTATACGACAGAAGTACACTACAATGGTCGTACAGGATTGGAAGCCGCTCTTAACAACGAATGGGATGCTATCCTTCTTGATTTGATGTTACCAGAATTGAATGGATTAGAAGTATGTCGCCGTGTTCGCCAAGTGAAAAATACACCAATTATTATGATGACTGCGCGTGATTCAGTAATTGACCGTGTTTCTGGTTTAGACCATGGAGCGGATGATTATATTGTTAAACCATTTGCAATTGAAGAACTGTTAGCTCGTTTACGTGCGTTACTTCGTCGTATTGATATTGAGGGCGATAAAAACGTTGCAAAACAAACAACGATTACATATCGTGACTTAACAATTGAAAAAGAAAATCGTGTCGTTCGTCGTAATTCTGAAATGATTGAATTAACAAAACGCGAATACGAATTACTATTAACGCTAATGGAAAACGTGAACGTTGTCTTGGCACGTGATGTGTTACTAAATAAAGTTTGGGGCTATGAAACAGAAGTAGAAACAAACGTTGTGGATGTATATATCCGCTACTTGCGAAATAAAATTGACGTACCTGGAGAAGAAAGCTACATCCAAACTGTCCGTGGAACTGGCTACGTTATGCGTTCGTGAGAACTAATTAATGAAAAGAACGATTAAAAAAGAACTGGAAGGCCCATCTTTAACTATAAAGTGGGCTTTCGCAAGTTCTTTCTTTATATTTGTAGTTTTTACCATTTTTGCGGTGATTACCTATAAGTCTTCTGTCAGTCTTATTGTTGCCAAAGAAAAGGAAAATGTCGAAGCAACGATTGCAGAAGTAACAAATCGATTAGCTAATGCCAATGAAAATTTAACGGTAACAGACGTTTTTGACTATTTAAAAACGCCGAGTGAAAGAGATGAAAACTACTATAATAAGCATACAGCAGTAGAAGGTTCGTTTATGGAAATGGACAGTTTCATATCTGAACTAGGACAACCAGAACTTTATTTATCTGTGTATGACACAAACCAAAAGCTAGTTTTTAAAACACAAAATGAATATGATAAGTTATTACAATTGGATCGACAATTACCTGTTGTTCGAACCGTGTTTGATAAAACCGGTTTTTATTCCGTGGAACCTATTTTTTCAAAAGAAACACGAGAAAAGATTGGCTATATTCAAGCGTTTTATGAACTTTCTTCTTTTTATGAAATTCGTAATCATTTATTATTAACACTTGTAGTTTTAGAAGTGATTTCTCTGATTGTAAGTAGTGTCTTAGGCTTTATCCTCTCTTCTTATTTCTTAAAACCATTAAAAGTATTGAGAGACACGATGGATACAATCCGCAAAGACCCGCAATCAGATGTCCACATGCCGGAGATTAATACGAGAGATGAGTTAGCAGATATCTCGGAAATCTTTAATGAAATGTTAGATCGTATGAGACGCTATATCGAACAACAAGAGCAGTTTGTTGAAGATGTTTCCCATGAATTAAGAACGCCCGTTGCGATTATGGAAGGCCATTTAAACCTTTTAAATCGTTGGGGAAAAGACGATCCTGAAATTTTAGATGAATCATTAAAGGCCAGTTTACAAGAAATTAGTCGAATGAAGAGTTTGGTCCAAGAAATGCTTGACCTTTCACGCGCTGAACAAGTGGACACCCAATATGCAAATGAACGAACAGATGCTAAACAAGTAGTCTACCAAGTATTCAATAACTTCCAATTGGTTTATCCTGAGTTTCATATCACATTAGATGACGATTTACCAACCGAAGTTGAGCTGAAAATCTATCGTAATCACTTTGAACAATTGCTAATTATTCTATTAGATAATGCGATTAAATATTCAACCGATCGAAAAGAAGTGCATATTTCCATTTCTCGAACGATGAATGAATTTGAAATAGCTGTGCAAGATTTTGGTGAAGGAATCACTGAAGAAGACTTGGAGAAAATATTTGATCGATTCTACCGAGTAGATAAAGCCCGTGCAAGAAATAAAGGCGGTAATGGCTTAGGACTATCGATTGCAAAACAATTAGTCGAAAACTATAAAGGACGTATTGATGCAGAAAGCGTATTGCATCAAGGAACGATTTTTAGAATTTTTATTCCAATCGCTGGAATAAAAGAAGAGGAGGTCGGGACAGAACCGTTTAGCTCCGAGAAATAAGAAGAAATTTCCGAAAATTGCTCTTTAATTTTTGGATAATTTCGGCTTATTTCCGAAGGAGTTGGTTCTGTTCCCGCCGTTTATCAGTTTTTGAGCGTGGAGCAAAAATCCAAAGTGATTTTTGTCCCACACTTTTTTTTACGAATGATTAACGAACATTTCAGTAAGAGAAAAGGGATTATAAGATAAAGAAACGAATGTTTTCTTTGCAGAAAATATTCATCGTTCGAAATTGAAAAAAATGTTATTTTTCTGCAAAATAATAGTTGCGTTTTAGAAAAATCCTTGGTATATTAATATCTGTTCTGACAAACAGTTCGTTAAGAAAAAAGTTTTAAAAAGTTAAAAATTTTTCTTGACGAAAAGATAAATAACATGTTAGAATAACAAAGTCGTTAAAGAGATTGCTTTTAAATCAATCGTTTGATCAAAAAAACTTGTTATAAAATAACAAAAAAGTTTTAAAAAGTTGTTGACAAATAACTGAGATAATGATAAGATATAGAGGTTGTCACAACAGACGGCAACGACCGAGCAAAACAACTTAAAAAAACTTTTTCAAAAAAGTTCTTGACATTCAAACGAAAGTTTGTTATGATATAAAAGTTGCTGCGAGGTAACGTAGACCTTTGAAAACTGAACAAAGAATAGACGAACCAAATGTGTAGGGCGTCTTGATTCAATTCAAGACAACAAACATTTTTAACAAGCAAGCAATATGCTAGCAAACAAATTGAGCTTAACAATCGCAAGATTGTTCTAACTTTTATTATGAGAGTTTGATCCTGGCTCAGGACGAACGCTGGCGGCGTGCCTAATACATGCAAGTCGAACGCTTCTTTCCTCCCGAGTGCTTGCACTCAATTGGAAAGAGGAGTGGCGGACGGGTGAGTAACACGTGGGTAACCTACCCATCAGAGGGGGATAACACTTGGAAACAGGTGCTAATACCGCATAACAGTTTATGCCGCATGGCATAAGAGTGAAAGGCGCTTTCGGGTGTCGCTGATGGATGGACCCGCGGTGCATTAGCTAGTTGGTGAGGTAACGGCTCACCAAGGCCACGATGCATAGCCGACCTGAGAGGGTGATCGGCCACACTGGGACTGAGACACGGCCCAGACTCCTACGGGAGGCAGCAGTAGGGAATCTTCGGCAATGGACGAAAGTCTGACCGAGCAACGCCGCGTGAGTGAAGAAGGTTTTCGGATCGTAAAACTCTGTTGTTAGAGAAGAACAAGGACGTTAGTAACTGAACGTCCCCTGACGGTATCTAACCAGAAAGCCACGGCTAACTACGTGCCAGCAGCCGCGGTAATACGTAGGTGGCAAGCGTTGTCCGGATTTATTGGGCGTAAAGCGAGCGCAGGCGGTTTCTTAAGTCTGATGTGAAAGCCCCCGGCTCAACCGGGGAGGGTCATTGGAAACTGGGAGACTTGAGTGCAGAAGAGGAGAGTGGAATTCCATGTGTAGCGGTGAAATGCGTAGATATATGGAGGAACACCAGTGGCGAAGGCGGCTCTCTGGTCTGTAACTGACGCTGAGGCTCGAAAGCGTGGGGAGCAAACAGGATTAGATACCCTGGTAGTCCACGCCGTAAACGATGAGTGCTAAGTGTTGGAGGGTTTCCGCCCTTCAGTGCTGCAGCAAACGCATTAAGCACTCCGCCTGGGGAGTACGACCG
Organism: Enterococcus sp. DIV1537a; assembly: GCF_051712085.1. NCBI lineage: Bacteria > Bacillati > Bacillota > Bacilli > Lactobacillales > Enterococcaceae > Enterococcus > Enterococcus sp. DIV1537a. The sequence continues at coordinate 859,960 of NZ_JBIOOE010000001.1, forward strand.
CAAGGTTGAAACTCAAAGGAATTGACGGGGGCCCGCACAAG